>NC_017934.1:2230671-2974229 GCF_000147715.2 Mesotoga prima MesG1.Ag.4.2
GCTTCGGCTAGTTCAGTTCTTCCCGCACCCACTAGACCGGCAAAGCCAAGAATTTCCCCTTCACGAAGTCCGAAGGAAATGTTTTCTAGAAGACCATTAATTGTCAGGTTCTCGACTTCGAATACAACTTCGTCAGACGGTGAAACTTTATCTGGAAAGATCTGGCTCAGCTCGCGTCCTACCATTCTCTTTGCCATTTCTTCTTCGTCAACCTCACCAGTCTGACTTACACTGATCATTTGGCCGTCTCTTAGAACCATCACTCTATCACAGATTTTTCTGACTTCTTTCAGTTTGTGAGAGATGTAGATGATGGTAACCCCTCTTTCCTTTAGACTTCTCATGAGGTCAAAGAGGATTTCAATTTCATTGAGAGTAAGAACAGTCGTCGGTTCGTCCATTATCAGGAGCTTTGAATCGTAAGCTATGGCCTTCGCAATTTCAACCATTTGCTTCTGGGCCACGCTCAACCTCTCAATCTTCTCTTCGGGATCGATTGATTTCTTCAACTCCTCCAGAAGAGAAATGGTTCGCCTCTTCATCTCTCTTGTGTTGAGGAACCCCTTGCGTGTAATCTCACTTCCTAGGAAGATGTTCTCATAGACACTGAGCTCATTGATCAAGTTGAATTCCTGAGGGATAATAGAGATTCCTATCATTTTCGCGTGCAAAGGGTCTTTGATCTCCACTTCCTTGCCCTCGAAGAAGATCTTTCCTTCGGTAGGTGTGTAGATTCCGCTGAGGATCTTAACGAGAGTCGACTTTCCGGCTCCATTTTCACCTATGATCCCGAAAATCTCGCCCCTCTCTATTCCTATGTCTATGTTATCGAGAACCCTAACCCCTGAGAATTCCTTTGAAATCCCTTTGGTCTCTATCAAGACCTCACCCATTAGTTCACTCCTCAGCTTTTCATTGCATCGTCGAAAGCGATGTTTGAAGGCTCGAAATCAACTTTCCTGACAAACTCGGCAGCTTCCTTGGCACCGAATTCTCTTTCCATTCCACTGTCTTCCCATTCCACCGAGAGGGGACCGCTGTAACCGATGTTATTTAGCTCTCTGATGATTTCTTCAAAATTTACGTGGCCGTGACCGAGAGACCTGAAGTTCCATCCCCGTCTAGTGTCACCAAAGGTCATCATTGATCCAAGTATCCCTGCCCTTCCGTCCAATGTAACTGCTGCATCCTTCATGTGTACATGATAGATCCTTTCTGCGAAATCTCTTACGAAGAGGTGGGGTTTTACTCCCTGCCAGATGAGATGGCTTGGATCGAAATTGAATCCAAGCGTCTTTCTGTAATTGAATACCTCTAACAGCCTCTTTGCGGTGTAATAATCAAAGGCGATTTCGGTGGGATGAACTTCAAGTGAGAATGTAATGCCTTCAGCATCGAACTTCTCAAAAATAGGTGTCCAGAGATCAACGATTTCCCGATAGGCGTCCTCAACCATCTTCTCCGTTGTTTGGGGGAACGAGTACCAGAACTTCCATACAGGAGAGCCTGTGAAGCCTGTTACAGTATAACAGCCCATGTTCTTTGCAGCTGTAGGAGCGTACAT
The DNA here is from genome assembly GCF_000147715.2 of Mesotoga prima MesG1.Ag.4.2. Classification (NCBI taxonomy): domain Bacteria; kingdom Thermotogati; phylum Thermotogota; class Thermotogae; order Kosmotogales; family Kosmotogaceae; genus Mesotoga; species Mesotoga prima. The sequence continues at coordinate 2,232,236 of NC_017934.1, forward strand.
CATCTGCTCTATTCCCCATGCTCGAATCTTTTCGGGATTACCTTTACAGCTGGCAGGAGCAAATCCATCGAGCCTTACGTCATAAAGATCTCCCACACACTGCCCCATAAGATGGGCACCGAGGGCCCAGCATTTCAGATTGTACTTTTCGAGAATCTCCTTCCTTTTTTCGACATAATTTGGATCTTTAGCGGCCTTTTCGAGATCCATGTGATCTCCCCAACAGGCAATCTCAAGGCCATCATATCCCCACGAACTGGCTTTCTTGCAGATTTCCTCAAAAGTGAGGTCGGCCCACTGCCCCGTAAACAATGTGACTGGTCTATTTCCCATATCATAACCTCCTGACTAGATGTCTACCCAGATACTCCCCTTCTGAGAGCTTTCAACTGCCTTTCCGATAAACCTCACTCCTGCCAAGCCGTCTTCGACTGTTGGGAAATCGGCTCCAGACATGTCTTCTCCACTCTTCTTCTTTATAAGAGTTGTTGCGAAATTCCGGTAGATGTTTGCAAAGGCTTCATAATATCCTTCTGGATGTCCGGCCGGAATTCTAGAAACGCTTGCAGCATTGGGCAGCATGTATCCACCACCCCTTGAGAGAATCTGGACCGGTTCCCCAACGTATGCTATCTTCAGGTAGTTTGGATTTTCCTGTTCCCACTCTATTGATCCCTTGCTTCCGAATATTCTGACTTTAAGGCCATTGTCATGACCAACAGCAACCTGGGAAGCCCAGAAGACACCCCGTGCCCCATTGCTGAATCTAACGAGGATTTCGGCGTTATCATCCAGGGTTCTGCCCGGGACGAACGAGTCGAGACTGGCACAAAGCGACTTGAGCTTGAGGCCCGTGATGTAGGAAACTGTATTTTCAATGTGACTTCCAATATCGCCGACACAGTTCGATTTTCCGGTCTGTGAGGGATCCGTTCTCCATGCTGCCTGCATGTTGCCGGTATCTTCCAGTCTTGTAGCTAGCCAGTCCTGAGCGTACTCACCCATGACAACCCGAATTTCACCTATTGCTCCATTCTGTATCATTTCCCTTGCGTGTTTTACCATTGCATAACCGGAATAAGCGTATGCAACGGCAAAAAGCAAATTCTTCTTTTTTGCCAAATCCGCAAGTTCCTGTGCTTCAGATTCGTCGATTGCAAGAGGCTTTTCACAAACGACGTTTATATTTGCTTCAAGAAATTCCTTGGCAATTGGGAAGTGAGTGACATTTGGAGTACAGATACTTACGAAGTCAATTCCATCTTCTCGCTCAGATTCTTTTCTCGCCATTTCTTTGTAGTCCTTGTATACTCTATCATCAGAAACTCCAAGCTTTTTGGCCGTTCTTACAGTGTCGTCATAGTAAATCGAAAAACATCCGGCTACAAGCTTTGCAAGGCCGTCGATTGCTATTGCCTTTCTATGAACGTCACCGATAAACGAACCCTCGCCGCCGCCTACCATTCCATATCTTAGCTGACCAGCAGAGGCGACTTCCTTGCCTTCAATCATCTCTCTCACCTCTCGTATATGATGTTTTCTTACGAACAAAACACTAAGAAGATAAGGAATTTCTCCTATTCTCTAAAATTATAGCTAAAACCAGACCTAATTCTTGCATTGCATCTGACCAAAAGAACGAGTGAAAAACGAAAGAATTTTGCGAGAAACTGCATTGACTTTTGCTGTTTTCATCAGATGAAGAATAATCATCTCAGATCGTTCCTGAAGCGCCTATAGGATGTTCAAGTGAATTCTCGCAGCATCGATTTAATTTTTTGCCCCATAAAAATATTTATCAGTTTAAGACTAAGGCGGGCTACCCGCCTTAGTTGAGGTAAGTCTGGAGCCCCTTCTTGATTCTGCTCATCATCAAGAGGAATAATATGGCAGTCGTTAGACATATCCAGAGAATCTGAATGGTGAAACTTGACCAGTTAATGCTGCGATTTACGATATCCTTGAGTACGACAAATGACCAGTATGTAGGTGACCAGAAGAATATGAAATGTAGTCTTTCGGGAAGTATGAAGCCAAGTATTACAGGCATCAGGAGTAACCAGCCGCTTATCTTCATGTTTGCAATCCCGCTCATCTGTGAAGACGAGATTACTCCGATGAGAAAACCGACGACAATACCGATAATTGAGCTAGAAATGGTAACTATTATTAGTTTCAGATAATCCATAGTGGGCAAGTCGAGAATCAGAACGGCCAGAAATGAGTGAATCAAAGGAATGATAATCCCAAGGATGCTTCTTCCGAGAATGAGTTCGCTCTTTTTTATTGGTGTTACCATGAGAGCTCTCATTGCTCCTGATTCTTTTTCTTCGATGATATTAAACCCTATTACCATTCCTCCCAAAACAAAGGAGATGATTACAACGAAGGTGAATCCGAATACTGTTACCGGTGCGACAAATCTTCCTTGATCGCTTTCTTTAAAATCGATATATCTCGTCGTATCAGATTGAAGTCCTGTGAGGATGATCTTTGCAATCTCTTCTATTTCTTCCGATTCGTTACCCTGAAGAAAGAGATTAAATGATTCGTCTTTCTTGTATATAGCCACAGAGTCATCAGATCGTCCGACTCTTTCTTTCATTTCCGCTTCGGATGAGACGGGTTCGACGCTACCAAACTTCTCAAGAGCTTCCAAAGTGGCCTTCTGGTCTTTCAGAGAAACGAACGATAAAGAAAGACTCTGAAAATCAGGAGCTATGATTCTGAAAAAGAATGAGAAGATTATCGGGGCCACGAGTATGTATATCACCATCTTATCTCTAACACCGTTGATGGTGTCTATTCTGAAAACACTGAGTATCCTTTTCATTCTCATGATCTCACATCCGAACCCTTCGTATTCTGAGCTTATAGAGATTGACTGCTATCACAAAAGCCAACACCGCTTCGACCGCTACCAATATCAGGTAGGACATACCTGTTGAACCCTGATGAGGGAAAACAGCTCCTTGCAACGAGAAGAGAATGGGAAAAGTAGGAAGTATTCTCAGATACCAGGGAGAAAATCCTTCCAGGTAATATGAAAGTATCGGTAATGAGAAAATTACCGTCAATGTCAGCATAGCCGCAATTGACTGAGATAGGTTCTCATAGAAACTTGCAGCTATTAGAGAAACGGATGTCGAGAGGAAGCTCCCAACTGAGACAATCAAAACAAACTGCAAGTACTCAGCTTGGAGGCCAACCGTGAGAGCCGTGAGAATGATCGCGAAAACTATCCCTAAAATCATGAGAAAGATCACTTTGGCTCCCAGATATTCCCAGACTCTTCCCGGTGTCACCGCAAATGCGTCGAGGGTCTTCTGAGATTTTTCGCTGAAAACCATTGCAAAGACCATTATCATACCCATCATTACGGCTTCAAACATCAGGAAGATCGGAAGAAAAGACTTGTTAAAGGGGATATCGAGTCCATCATCTTGTTTTCCCTGAAGGTACTGGACACTGTTGCTGGAAATCGGCTGATTATCTGAACCATGTAGAAGATGGGCAACCACTAGTTTCACAAGCTCTCTGGTTTTCGTGTCTTCATGTCCCTGGAAAACCAGCTCAAATGATGGGGAAGCTGTATCGCCTCTCATAATTACGCCAACACTATTGAAACTTCTATTGAGTGATTCATAGAGCTCATCACGACTGTTGACAAATGAAAGTGACGATTCGGAACTACGATCACTGGCTTCGATCGCTCTCGCGATTTCCTCGTTTTCAGTTAGAAGAATTAGCTGTGTGCTGGTTGAAAGATCCTCGGGAATCAGAAATGTCATCAAAAGGAAGTAGGCCACAGCCAGCATTACGGTAAGCAGGAAGAAGTGACTCCTCCAACCTAGTATTATTTCCTTAGAGATGTTCGTGAAGAGTCTCATATTTCTAACTTCTCTCCGGTCACTTTAATGAAGATCTCTTCAAGGGTAGCTTCTTTAGAATGAATCGTCTCAATCACCTCATGGTCAAGAAGAGAATTGAGCTTCTGCCGATCAGCTTCGTAAACAAGAGAAAGGCTTTCCCTCTTCAGAGAACTATTTTTCCTGTATTCAATTTCCACCAGTTTCTTACCATGCTGTAGTTTTAGATTCCTCGGGGAGTCAATGAGCGAAATCTTTCCAGAAACAATGAATGCCACCCTATCACATAGTTCATCGGCGATGTGCATATTATGCGTCGTCAGAAAGATCGTTGTGCCCTTTTTCTTCTTCTCTTTGATTAATTCTTTTATTGCTGCGGAAGTTGATGGGTCTAGCCCGGAAACAGGTTCGTCCAGAAACAAGACTTTCGGATTGTTAATGAGAGAACGAGCAAAGACCAGTCTTTGTTGCATCCCTTTGGAGTATTCTCCTACCCTTTTTTTAGCAACGTCTTTCAAGCCGATCATGTCAAGCATATGGGCTGGATCTTCTGTTGGTACATCGTACAGACTGGCAAAATACTCAAGGTTCTCGATACCAGTCAGCTTGAGATAAAGATTAGGATTTTCAAAGGAGACGCCTATGTTGTTATAGAAGTCAGGGGTAGTTGCAGAAAAATCGACATCCATGACCCTTACTTTTCCCTTTTGGACCGGTAAGAGGCCCGTTAATATTCTCTGAGTCGTCGACTTTCCTGCCCCGTTTGGACCGAGAAAACCGAAAATCTCTCCCTCCTTGACTTCGAAAGAGATGCCATTTACGGCGAACTCTTCGTCTTTCCCGTAAGAATAGTAAAGATCACATACCTGAATCATAGTCTTCTCTCCTTTTCATACCGTATTCAAGAAGATTAATTAGAGAGAGGTACTTCTTCCTCGTTTCGTCAGTAATCTTCCCATTGCTGCTGGATCTTATCATTTCACTCAGTGAGAGCATGAAGGCAGTAATCAACTTCGCAGATAGCTCCGGATCCACCCAATCAGCTAATTCACCGTTATTCTTTCCTCGTCTAATCAAGGAAATAATAAAATCATCGCTTGATGGAGCATATTCTATCAGAACCTCATCCATCAAAGGTTTGTTTGCAACGAGACTGTCACTGATCTTCAAAAGCCGAGGATCTTCCTCGGCCATCTTAATTCCTGCTTCAACCATTACCCTTAATGTTTCAAATACACTCAGTTCTCTGTGTGAGATTTCGATGCCCGTCATAATCTCCATCTTTTTCTTGTAGATAATGTCCAGAACATATCTGAACAAATCAGACTTGTTTTCGAAGTACTGGTAGAAGCTACCCTTCGGGATTGAAGATCTTCGGACTATCTCGTTGACTCTTGAATTTTCATATCCATTCTCTGCAAACTCATCTATGGCGGCTTCCAAAATTCGTTTTCGCTTCGTTTTCGGCAAGTTGTAGAAAGTCTCCTTTGGCACTCAAACATCTCCTTTGTGACCGACAAGTCATATGACTAATCAGTCACATTATACTCCTTGTGGTATTCTGAAAGCAAAGATTCGATATAGCTGAACAGCATTGTTAACTTGAAATTAAGGAGGCCATTGTTCAAAAGTCGTTTCCTGGATTTCTATTGTTTTTTTAGTAGCGTGGAAACGAAATGGAAGAGTTTTGGATCATCGCAAAGTTGAGTATTTTGAGAAATCAAATGAATGAACTCTTCTTTTTCTTCCTGATGCTTTCACAAAAAAAGGAGAGCAGCATATGCCGCTCTCCTTGTAGATCAGCTAATTACTGGAGAACGTCGATAGTTATAAGTTTCAGTGGAATTATTACCTTAGGTTCCACAGTTGCGCCGTTGATGATTCTCTGTGCCGCGATAACTGCCATCTGCATCTGTAGATAAGGCTGCTGTTGAACTGTAGCAACCATTTCACCGGCTTTTATGGCTGCAATTGCATCATCTGTGGCATCAATTCCGACAATCTTTATTTCGTCCAGTCTTCCCGCGGCAACCACTGCCCTAACCGCGCCGAGTGCCATCTCGTCATTGTGTGCGTAGATTCCGTCCAGCACCGGGTTACCTTGAAGAATGTCTTCCGTAACTCTTGCACCTTCTTCTCTTGAGTAATTGGCTGTCAGTGATGCTACTACTTCGATACCTGGGTACTTCTTAAGTTCGTCCATGAAACCTTTCTGTCTGTCAACTGCCGACGGTGCTCCGGGTATCCCCTCAAGGACGGCTACTTTTCCTTCTCCGCCAAGTGCTTCTGCCAATGCTACTGCGGCGAGCATACCTGCTTCCTTGTTATCGATGTCTAGATGCTGTTCCACTACTCCACCGTTTGAAGGTCTTGTCACAGTGATAACCGGAATTCCGGCTGCGTTTGCTTCAAGAACTGCCGAGACTATTGCGTCAGAGTCAACAGGGTTGATGATCAACACATCTACTCTTCTCGTTATGAGATCCTGAATCTGAGCAAACTGAGTTTCTGGCTTATCCTGAGCGTCCAAAACGATCATCTCCAAACCCAGTTCGCTTGCCTTTGCCTCTCCCCCTTCCTTCATAGTTACGAAAAAGGGATTTGCAAGTGTAGAGACTGAAAAACCGATGGTTTTTGCAGCAAAGCCTGTTAGCGCAAACAATCCGATCACAAGAACTACCAAAAGCATTCGTTTCATGTTACCCCTCCTTTTTTGATAGAGAATCTTAATCACTACGTTTTGCCAGTACGGCAACGAGTATTATTACTCCTTTTACTATTTGTTGAAAGAACGATGATACTCCTACGAGATTCATTCCATTATCGATAACTCCTATTACCATGGCGCCCAGGAGAGTGCCCAGAACTGTACCTACACCTCCGGAAAGAGATGCTCCCCCAAGTATTACAGCCGCTATTACATTCATCTCAAGTCCTTCGGCGGCAGTCGGCTGAGCGGAAAGCAATTTGGAAGTTATGAGAATGCCACCAAGCGCACTCATGAGACCGGAAATGACGAAGGCAAGAACCCGGTATTTCCTCACTGGTATCGCTGATAGCCTAGCTGCTTCCCTGTTTGCTCCAATTGACTTCACATACACTCCGTGTTTTGTTCTGTTCAGAACAAAGAAGGCGAGAATGAAGACTCCGGCAGCTATTATCGTTGAAACCGGTACTGGTCCGAGATAGCCAGCACCCATTATCGCGAAATCTACAGGCAATCTGGATATCGGCTTTCCTCCGGTCCAAACCAGTGCGGCTCCCCTTGCAATCCCCATCATAGCAAGTGTCACTATGAAGGATTGGACTCGACCGTAAACAGTCAGAACGCCATTCGCAAACCCGATTCCGACCCCAAGTATCAACCCCGCAATCAGGCCTAGGAAGATGGAGCCCGTTGCATTAAGAACCGCCGCAGTTGCAACTCCAACTAATGCTGCAGAAGAACCAACAGAAAGATCTATCTCACCTGTGAGGATTACAAAGGTCATTCCAATAGCGACAATTAGAGTTATCGACACCTGCCTGGTAATGTTCAGCAGATTCCTAGAGGTGAAGAAATATGGTGACATCAATGAGAAAACCACCATTAATGCTACAAGGATTAAGATCAGCCCTAGTTCACCCTTTAGCAATCTCAAAAATTTGTTAACAAACGCCGATCTGTCATTTTTCTCAGTCTCATTTTCCATGTGCATTAACCTCCAAGCGCCAGTGTCAATAACTGCTCTGTAGATGAATCTTTACCTTCAAGTTCGGCGACAATTGTTCCTTTTCTTATCACAAGGATTCGATCGCATATCGCACTCATCTCCCGGAATTCAGATGACAATATCAATATTCCTGTACCCCTATCGGCAAGGTAGTTGATCAGAGAATAGATCTCTGTCTTTGCACCGATGTCAATTCCGCGAGTCGGCTCATCAAGTATCAAGATATCTGGTTCACCACAAAGCCATTTTCCAATAACAACTTTCTGCTGGTTTCCACCAGAGAGATTCTGGACTGCCATTTTTATGTCTAAAGGTCTTATTTTTAGTTTTTCTGACGTATCCGTTGCAATTTCTGATTTCTTTTTGCTCGAGATTATTCCGTTCTTAATGGCGAGATCGATGTTTGCAACACAGATGTTATGTTCTACGTTGAGCCTAAGAAATAAGCCCTGTTCCTTTCTATCCTCTGGAATGAAAGAGATACCATGTCTCTTTGCATCATCGGGCGAGTTTAATCTCACTTCCTTGCCAGCAATTGAGAGCTTTCCCTTTATAGCCCTGTCTGCTCCGAACAAACCGAGGGCAAGTTCGCTTTTTCCAGAACCGATTATTCCCGTTATACCGAGGATCTCGCCTTTTTTCAAGCTAAAACTGACTGGAGCAAGCATCTTGTCGGTCTTGAACTCTTCTATTTCCAACAGTGTATCTTCGGATGGTCTCCCCTCTCGTACCGGGAACTCTTCTTTCAAGGTTCTTCCAAGCATTGATTTTACCAGCGTCTTTAGATCCACCTTATCAATTTCGAAGGTTCCGGCGTTTTGACCGTCTCTCAGTACGGTGGCTCTGTCACACACTCTAAAGACTTCATCAAGATGATGGGAGATGTAGATCATGTTCACTTTTTTTAGTTTCAGATCATCCATAATCTCAAACAGAGTATCGATTTCCACTCTGCTCATACCGGTTGTAGGTTCATCGAGAAGAAGGATATTGGCGTTTATCGATAGCGCTTTTATTATTTCCACTATCCTTTTCTGCCCAAGACCTAGGTCTCTGACAAGAGTGCTAGGATCTATTTCGATTCCGAAGGAAGATAGATACTCCGCTGCTCTTCGAATGAGCTCTTTCTTTCTTAAAGTTCCAAAGAAGGATGTGGTAGGTTCGTGACCCAGGAATATATTCTCGGCGACTGTTAGTGAGTCCACGAGACTTAGTTCTTGATATATTGCGCCTATTCCTTTGTGTCGTGCGTCTACGGGGTCTTCAATCGTTACTGTTTTTCCTTGGACCTGAATAGTCCCCGAATCCATTTTATGAACTCCGGTCAGGATCTTTATCAGTGTAGATTTTCCAGCTCCGTTTTCGCCAAGGAGCGCATGTACTTCACCTTCGCTCAGCTCGAAGCTTACATCCTTCAGAGCATGGATTCCACCAAAAGATTTATATATTCCTTCCAGTTTCAGCGCAATATCTGGCACCTGTTACACCTGCCTTCTTAGTAACTTCTCGACGCTTTTCGGAGCAGGGATAGAAGTTTGAGCACCGGAGATTGTAGTGCTCAATGCTCCTGCTGCATTTGCCCACTCTAGAGATTCCTTCAGATGCATACCCTTCGATAAAGCAGCTGCCAAAGCCCCTGAAAAGACATCTCCAGCCGCAGTTGTGTCCACACAGTGAACGTCAAAGGGCTTCAAGTCCATGAAGTCATTGCCATCAACTCCAACAACGCCTTTTTCGCCAAGAGTAATTATTGGTAGATTGAAGCCCATTGAACTTAGTCTTTGGAGGGCAATCCGCGCAGATTCTCTGTCGTGGACATCTATGCCTGTCAGAATCCTCGCTTCGGATTCATTAGGCTTTATTAAATTGATCAAAGGCGCGATGGAATCGGGGAACCCATTTCTAGGAGCAGGCGCGGGATCGACTATCGTAAACATTCCATTTTCATGGGCCAGTTTGATTGCCCTGAAGATTGTCTCCTGTGCTATTTCCATTGTTAGCAAAAGAATACGCCCGCGTTTGAAGAGATCAGAGTTTTTCTCCACGTCTTCAGGAGAAAGCCGCGCATTACTACCCGGGGTAAAAGAAATCGAGTTTTGCCCATTTTTGTCAACTCTTATCATTGCAATACCCGCTGTGCTTTCGGGATCCCTAAGTATTCTGGAAGTGTCTACCCCTTTTTCCTTCATCATCTGGATCAGTTCTTCACTGAATCCGTCACCACCAAGTTTCGTAAACATCTGAACTCTCGCGCCACTGATTGCCGCCGCAACTGCTTGATTTCCTCCCTTTCCTCCCGGGTAGGTACTGAAGTTGTCTGTGAGAACAGTCTCTCCAGGCTCAGGAAGTCTATCCATTACCATCACTAGATCCATGTTCATGCTTCCCATGCAGAGAATCTCTCCGTTAAATGCGTAATCAATCATCGTAGCCCGCCTCTCTAAGGGATTCAACGGTTTTCATAAAGCTTCTGACGTTGTTTGGATCAACGGGATTCTTCCAGTTGTTGTCCCTCTTGAAGTAGCTTCCGACGATTGCTCCATCGGCAAACCTAAGAAGTTCACCTACGTTTTCTTTTGTCAAACCACTTCCGATCATCACCGGAATGCTTACAGCTTCACTGAAACTCTTTACTTTTTCTGCGTTAGGTGCCTGCCCGGTCTCAAATCCCGTAACGATTAGAATTTCTGCCCCTTCCGATTCGGCGTCATGAGCCTGTTCCTCAACACTTCTGTCAGAAATAATGAAATGACTCCCATGTTTCACATTCACATCACACATGAACTTAATCTCTTCTGCGCCTATAAGTTTTCTGTATCTAGAAAGCTCTGCCCCGATGCCTTCCGTCAAACCCGCGTGAGAAACATACGCATTGACCCATTCGAAGATTCTTATCCATTTTGCGCCACCAGCAACTGCGGCGGCGAGTGCTGCCTTTCCTCCATTGAGATGGCAGTTCACACCTACAGGTATATTGACGGCTTCTCTCACACTTTGAGTCGCTACTGCCAGGGCAGCGGAAGTCTCGTGACCGATCCTTTCCCCTTTGAGATATGGAAAGTCCCAGATGTTTTCAATTTGAAGTCCATCAACACCACATCCCTCCATAATTCTCGCTTCTTCAATAGCGATCCTGAGAATCTCCTTCATGCCCAGTTTTTCGGGATCGTATCTCGGTGATCCTGGAAGGGGACGCAGATGTATCATTCCAATAATCGGTTTGCCTTTTTTGAATATGCTGCTTAGAACTTCCCTATCTCTTCTCACATAACCACCTCTTTTTCTTTTGGCGCAGATGAAATCGTGATACTTGAACTGAGCCTTTTGCCAAAATCTAGAAATCGACTCCGGAAACCAGGATTATGTTTGCATATGGGGTGAATTCCCCAGTCTTAACGAAGACTTTTACCTCTTTGCCCTGAAGACTTCCATTTAAAACGAGATCCTTGAACTCCGGATGAGGAATGTTCTCTTCAATAATGTCGTTGCCCTTGTTTTTCACTTTAGAGACTATCTCCTTTAGCTGAGAATAGATCTCGGGACTTACTGATCTGGTCTCGTCAGCAATGATTACCTTTTCAATCTCGAGCTCTTCAAGAACGACTTTAACGACATCCACGAATCTTGGTAGATTTCTTCCGACTGACACGTCAATGCATACAGTGTTCCCATGCCTAGGAAAGGGAAAACCTCTATCCGTTATTACCAGCATGTCACCGTGCCCAAGCCTCGCGACTTCTCTCGAAAGATCGTTGTGAAGAATGCCTTTTGTTTTCATCATTTCACCTCCAAAGATTTGTCAAACTTGCGTTGATTCTCTTACAATAAGATGTGAATCGAGTTCAATCTTTCTTGTGTCGACGTATTCTCCATGTTGCTTCTTAATAATCTTTTCTAGAAGCAGTTTCATCGCTGTCCGTCCAGCTTCGTACTTAGGTTGATCGACAGTGGTCATTGACGGAATCACCAGCGATGAATACAGAACGTTGTCGAAGCCGGCTATGGCGATATCTTCGGGGATTTTCAAACCATTTTGTTTTGCCGCCTCGATCGCTCCCCACGCCATCATGTCGTTTCCAGCAAAAACGGCTGTAGGCCTTATCTTAAGCTTCAAAATGTATTGCTTCATTATCTTGAAACCATCTTCGTACTTGAAACCACCAAAATAGATCTTCAGGTTTTCGCCTTTAATACCGTCCTTTTCTAATTCGCTACAAAAGCCTTGAAGCCTCCTGACTGCGCTTGGAACATCTTTAGGACCAGATATACAAGCGAATCTCTTGTGGCCTTTGTCCAGCAAGTGCCTTGCCAGTTGAGCGGAACCCTTGAAGTTATTCGTGTATACTACATCAATTAACGGGTTTTCTATTTTGAGGTGCCTATCGAGGATTACCATAGGCATTCCATTGGAGAGATCGGCTAGAAGCTCCTCATCCATTCTCGGTGCCACATTTATGACACCATCTACTCCATGTCCAAGAAAAGAAATCAAGGTTTCTTCTTCTCTGTAACTTCTTCCATCACTATTACAAAGAAACATCTGGTAGTCGTGCTCGAGAGCTATGCTCTCTACCCCCCTGGCAATCTCGGCGAAGTAGGGGTTTGTTATATCTGGAACCAAGAGACCAACGAGAAAGGACTTTCTGATTTTGAGGCTTCTCGCTATTTTGCTCGGTCTGTACTGTAAAGCGTCTATAGATTCCAGAACAACTCTCTTTAGCTCCGGGCTGACGTATTTTTTGCCAGACATAACATTTGACACTGTGGCAACCGATACCCCTGCACGCTTAGCAACATCTTTCATGTTCGCCATTTAAATCTATCCCCTCTGACCTGCCAGTTAAACGTTTAGTTAATCGTTTAACTACAGTGTATCATCATTCTTTTATTTGCCAAAACTCGATTTTCTTCGAATGAAGCTGATCATTTTTGCTGAAAGGCAATTAAGTGCTTTTATCTCATCCAATCGCATCCATTTCTGCAGTCGCGCAGTTCACTTAACGGGCAAATCCATAAGGATAACGGCGAGACGTTTTGGAACAAGTGAGTGCTAATTCCCTTTTCTGTTAAAGATTAGTGAATGATCTAGCCGGTTATGCTAGAAAAATATCGATCGTACTATAATGGATGAGATCAAGTTATGCGGTTACTTACTTAAGCATTAACGGAGGTGGTTATGTGAGTGATACGAAGAGGTTATACAAGTCTAGAAAGGACAAAGTAATAGATGGTCTCGCAGGTGGAATAGCAGAGTATCTGGGGGTAGATCCGGTGATTGTAAGGCTGGTGTTTGTTGCTCTGATCTTCGCAGGTGGTGCCGGATTGATTATATACATAATTGGTATGTTTATAGTACCCAGGGCACCTATCAATAGCGAGAACAACGTCGTGATAATGGATGAAGAGGGGAAGCCGATAGAAGAGGGAAAAAAGGAAGAATTCTCTGATAGCAAGAGTAAACTGATCATCGCGGCGCTTCTCATAGTATTTGGGATAGCCCTTCTTTTAGGATCGTTTACTCCCTGGAACATTTTCAGCGGTATCTTCTGGAAAACCGTTATAGGTGTTGTATTGATTGCAGGTGGAGGATTTGTGATCTATAAATCAATAAATAGGGGATGATCCTATGAAGATCGCATTGGGATTGATCTTTGTCCTGGTTGGTGTTTTGCTGATCTTCGGTCTATTTACGGGAGACACTCTTCTAAATGCTTTGGTCAATTTGGCGAATTTCTGGCCGATCATTCTTGTTCTGGTAGGAATGAGCATACTTGCTAGCATTAGGGGACTCAGGTGGATCAGATACTTGAATACAATACTTATTGTAGCTTTTGTGCTGTTCGTTTTCTTCTGGCCCTCTCCATTTCTTGCCGGTAAGAAGGCCGTTAGCGATACCGTAGTATTGGAGAGTTCCGATTCTGCAGCGAGCATCGAAATTCAAGTCGACCTCGCAATGTCGAACATAAGTTTAGAACCCTTAAGAGATGAAGTAGCATCTTCTACGGTTGCCGTGGTCGATTATGCCGTACGTGGTTCAGGTCTTAAAATTGAACAGGATATAACTCAGCTGTCGCAGAGGTTCATAATGAAACCGGAATCGAACGTTTCATGGTTGGGAACAAGTACAGTCGTTATGAAACTTAATCCCGCTTATGACTATGTTCTAAAGTTTAACGGGGCTGTCATGAACTGCAATTTTAGTCTAGGGGAGCTTAGAGTTGATGAACTTAGAATTAACGGAGCGATCGTCAAGGCAATTGTTTCTATGTCAGCAGCGGGCTTTACGAATATGAAGGTCAATGCCGCGATAATCAATTCAGAGATCCACATACCGGAGAATATTCGGGCGATTCTTAAACCTAGCGCTGCAATAAAGAACGTAAAAACGGATTTACCTTATACAGGCAATGAAGAATATGTATTCGAAAGTGTTTCATTTGATTTCAGTTCTTACATTACTTTGGAAAGCGCAATAATGAATTTGAAGGTCTTACGCTGAAGCTATCTTCAAAGCCTTTTCACAAATCGAGATTTCCATAGGTAGGCTTCCTACGACTTCTCCGTCCATCTGAATAATTACATCTCTGTCGCTTTTCAAAGAGATGTTTTTGGCGGTTCGATAGCTTACTGTATTAACTACCAAATGCTCCCCTCGATAGATCTTCGGAAAGTGATAAAGCAGACGCAATTTCGACATCTTTGAAACACCCACAACGTCAAAATATCCGTCATCCACCAGGGCTTTGGGTGCTATCCTCATTCCACCGCCAAAGTAATTTCCGTTGGCCATGGTCAAGAAGAAGTAGCTGCCTGAAGTTTCTTCTCCGTCGACAATGAAAGTTAAAGGATAAGTTTTCGAAGTGAAGAATTCGATCAGAAAAGAAAGCAGGTACGCCATCTTGCCGCTTGTCTTGAATCTTGATTTAATCATTCTAACTGTAATTGCTGCGTCAAATCCGGCTCCAACTACATTAACAGCGTACCGTGAAGCTTTCACGCCGTTCATGTCTACATAGGACACCTTAAGCAGATCGATTTTTCGAACGTTTTCACCCGCAGCTATCTTGACCATTTCTCGATAATTGTGCTTTAGATTGATCGTTCTAGCGAGATCATTACCGGAGCCCAGAGCGATGATGCCTACCGAAGCATTCGATTTTCCCTTTATCATCCCATTTACGATCTCGTTTAGTGTGCCATCTCCCCCCACACTGATTATTCGATCGTAGTTCGGGTTTTTTGTCACAAAACTTAGAGCATCTTCAGGACCAGTAGTAATGTGGATGTCGTAGTCAGCTATTTCCTCTCGGAGCAATGAGGAAATGCTTTTTTCAAAGTCCCTGCCGGCTTCACCGTGACTAGCATTTGGGTTAACTACTACGAGGGTCTTCAATCGTGTTACCTCCGCCTATGCCGCGATGGTTGATTTTAACACAACTTTTCAGATCATGGATTCCAGTTTGTGAACTATAAAGGCTGCAACATCTTCAGCGAAAGTTCCGGGCCCGAATCCGGCGTCGTATCCAAGTTCTTTGGCCAATTCATGAGTAATTCTCGCTCCACCGGCTATCAGAATGATCTTTTTTCTTATGTTTTCAGCTTCGAGAAGCTCGACGAGCGAAGTCATGTTTCTAAGATGGACGTTTTTGGCCGTAACAGTTTGAGACACGAGAATTGCGTCCGCATCAAGTTCTATTGCCTTTGAGACTAACTCCTCATTTTGAACCTGACTGCCGAGGTTATAGGCATCGATATTTCTGTAACGTTCGAGGCCATAGTGCCCCGCAAAACCCTTCATATTCATAATTGCGTCAATACCAACTGTATGAGCGTCGGTACCTGTGCTAGCACCAACAACAACGATTCTTCTCTTTATTCTCTCTTCAATAAATCTGTCGATCTCCTCCATCGACATCTTTTCAAGCGTAATTTTTGGCACTCGAATTGCTGTGTAGTCAATAGCGTGAGAAAATTCTCCGTAGGCGACAAAGAATGTGAATCCGATTGTTATTTCCTTTGAAAAGACGATTTGCGGGTTTTTCAACCCCATCTTGTGTATCATTTGCTTAGCTGCTTCATCGGCCTCGGGCCCTCCAGGCACTGGCAAAGTAAAGCTGAGCTGGACTTTGCCGTCATTCAGCGTGTCTCCGTATGGAATTACTCTTGTTAAGTCTATTTCAGAGGGAAATTGATTCTTCTTTTCAGAGCAGTTATCCATGATTGCGCCCCCCAAGCATTTTCTCGATAAATGGATTTCTGTATTTCGACCCCTTTCTTACTACCCCATCCAAACCTTTTCCTCCATGTGGGGATCTCTTGACGTTTGCAAAAGTGCCTCTTTCGAGCGTTTCAAAAAGACCTATCGATTCGATTTCCCTTAGCAGTTGAAGAGCTTCCTCAAGAACCGTCGCTGCTCTAGTCTGAATTACTCCGTTGTCTTTGAAGGTTATCTCATCGCCTAGATCGCGCAGATTGTTGAAAACATATCTTGCGTTTTCGATCGCAAGGTACCTATCGCTCATAAAAGGAGTGTGAATTGCCTCGGTAAGCATTCCCAGAAGCTGAATCCCTTGATTTGTCATTATAGATATCACATTGAATAAGGTGTCCTGGGCGTAGCCCATAAAGATATTTCCAGTCATGAACTTTGTAGGGGGCATGTACTTCAAAGGTGCCTTCGGGAAGATCTCTCGACTCATTTGTGCTTGAGCAAGTTCATACAGAAAACCGTTTTCAATTGATGGATCCATTTCGAAGGCATGACCGAGCCCCATCTGCTCTTCGGGTATACCTGCCATGAGAGCCAGGCTTTCATTTATTAACTGAGAAGCGAGTACTGTGTGCGCTTCTTCAAAAGCATCTGCCGTCGTGAGGTAATTGTCTTCTCCTGTATTTATTATGACGCCCGCAAATCCATTTATTACTCTCGAAAAATACTGATCTATCAAAGTTCTCTTCATGTTTATGTCTCTGAATAGAATTCCGTAGAGAGCATCGTTCAACATTACATCCAGTCTTTCGATGGCTCCCACTGCAGCTATTTCCGGCATGCACAGACCGGAGCAGTAATTGCAAAGCCTTATGTACCTACCGACCTCTTTTCCGGTGTCGTCGAGAGCCGACCTCATTATTCTGAAGTTCTCCTGTGTAGCGTATGTGCCTCCAAATCCTTCAGTTGTTGGCCCGTAAGGCACATAATCAAGGAGACTCTGGCCCGTAGACCTGATTACAGCAACTATGTCCGCTCCTTGTCTTGCGGCTGCTCTTGCCTGAATAACATCTTCGTAAATGTTTCCCGTCGCGACTATCACATACAGGTAGGGCTTTTTTCCCTCACCCAGTTCACCGATCAAAGACTCACGTTTTTCTCGATTCAACTGGACTTTTCCTACAGCATCATTCACGAGTCGGTCGATGCGATCGAAAACTTCATCTTGAGATCTGTAACTCAGACTTCTGAGATCGAGTCTTCCAAATGAGATTTCTTCTGCAATCTTTTGCGGCGAAAGTCCCGTTTCGAGAATCGCATTTCCGATCACATAGGCAGCACCATCATTAATTAGGTTTGATGATTTAAGGTGATCTACTACGACATTTGGGATTGGAATTCCATAATCGTCAACACCATCTATACCAAAAAACCTGCAGATCGCCCTCTCGATACTTACTGTCGTGTGCTCTTCAACAAAGTTATGAACTTCACTGGCAATCCTTTGGGCATAATCTCTTGCTTCTTTGACTTTGTTCATGTTCAGATTCAGCTTTCCATTCATTCGCAACTCTCCTTCAGCTTTCTTATTATCAGTTCAACGAACTCTCTGTCTAATCCCATAAGACGCGCTATTGTTACTGCCTCCCTAGGAAAGGCCGCATTGCTTTCTATTTCTACAAGTGAATGATCCACATAATAAGAGATTTCCCTTCCGATTTCATTTCTCATTCTTTCACGGTCAAGCCCTTTAATAATAAACAGCTTCGCTCCTTCAATCTCCAGGGCTTCTTCATAGTGGGATGTAAGGATGGTTCGACATCTCTGATTTCGACTAAGATACTCTGCCGAAGCCATAAGAAATGCCGGACCTTCTACGGGGTTTGTATTCCTTCCTATTTCATCAAACAAAAACAGGCCTCTGATATCCATATGGATTATCTCTAGAGCCTTCTTCAGATGGTCTACTTCTCCGGCGAACGATGACAGCCCATCCAAAAAAGACTGTTTGTCGCCACTGTAGTAGACAATCGCATCATATACAGGAATAAAGGCTCTCTTCGCTGGCACGAAAAGTCCATGCTGAAACATTGTCTGAAGGAGAGCAACAGTTCTGAGAAGAACCGATTTGCCGGTCATGTTGCCTCCGATAATAACGGATCTTCTGTCAAAACTGGCGCTAAATGGTTGAAAACTCCTGCCGCTTTTGTTAAGGGATGCAGCTAATTCAGGATTGACCAGTTCTTCAAATTCATATTCTCCCGAACTGATTTCCGGTTTACTGAGACCGAGTTTCCTATTGAACTCTACTAGCGCTACGATCAGGTCAATCTTCCCGATTGTTGTTGCAGAGCTTTGAAGGTCTTCTCGATAAGTGATGAGCTTGCCGGAAAGATCAGCTCTTACTTTCTCTTCGATTTCAAAATTCAGACGGATAAGTTCATTGAGACTCGCTTCGTCATACTCTTCTCTATTTCTCTGAAGTCTATAAAGCTTTTTTCTTACAACCGCGAGAGCATTATCTAACTTGTCAGAAATGTAGAAACTCTCTGTTCCAACATCGTCGGGATCTAGAAAAGAAAACACAACTGACAGGTCGGGAAGCTGCATCCACGAACTGCACTCTCCAATCTCACTTCTCAGTCTTTCTGACCAATAGGCGAAGCTCTTTATCTCAAACAGTTCAATATCGTCGAGAATCTTCCCAGGGGAGAGATTTGAAATAGTTCCCCTAATGTCCCGTACCCTCGCTAGAATAGACTTGAGGGACTCTACTTGTGATTTTCTCTCGTTCACCTCAAGCTGTCTCTTGTGAAAAGCCTCTATATCCTCATCCCTTTTCAAGAAGGTCATAGCGCGCAATTCCTCTCTGCCCATAGGAGTAACGGGATCAATGAGAGAGAGGATGTACTCAAATCCACAATCCAAATACTTCAATTTGAACTCTCCTCCAAAACGTCTAGTACTGGCACATCAATCTTGCTTTCAAGTGACTTTATAAGTTTATCTGATTGAATCTTGAACCCGTTCGGTGCTAACGGATTCACTGTGACTGCGATCAGGTGCGTCGGATGCAAGACTTCTAGGTGGCCTCCCGCTCTTTCATACTTTGCGAGAGTTAACTCGTCAAAGAAAACTTGTGAAAAATCCTTCAAGATGATTCTAGTATTCTTTTCTGCTAAGGCAAGAAGAACTGAACATGTAAGCGAACCATTAATGTAAATCGTTCTCCCGGCAAGTTCATGCTTCAAGGATTTTGCTGTTAATGGAGAAGGGCTTAATCTTTCGAAAACTCCGTCTTTCTCTACCCACAAACCGGTTCCTAGCGGAGCAATTCTTTTGTGGAGCTCGAGTTCTGTGCCTGGAAGAGAAAGCAATCTCACTACAAAACTGGTCTTCCTACACAGTTCCTCCAAATTCATCGATAATGCCGCACCGGTGGCGAGAATAACTCCGTCCGAAACTAGAGGCGTACCCGGACTCATTCTTGAAGTTGAGCCGTCGATCAGTATCTTTTCACAACCGTAGGATCTCATTGTGTTTACAGCTTCACTCAGATATTCAAGAATAGATGGCCCCGATATTATGACTTTCCCATCGGCTTCCGCCCGCGCAAAAACCGTTCTTCCTAGAGGAGATCTGTAGTCTCTCAAATCTATTACGGTAGCAGAAAAACTTCGATGACGGAAATCCCTCTCAGATGTGACGAAATAAGTCCCTCTGCTTAGAGTTATCTCCGGCTTCTCATTAAGGTAAACTTGGTCTCTCTTTTCACCCTCTAGGCCGGTAGATGTTACTCCTGCAGTTGTGCCCTTTTCTCGAAATTCTTTTAGCATTTGGTTCAAAACAACAGTCTTTCCTGTATTCTTCTCAAGACCGATCACCGATATTACTTCAATTCCCTCGGCCAAATCTGATATTCTGATCCGACGCTTCATTCTCCCTCGAATAGTAGAAGCGCCTCTCCGTCAACTGCCATCTCTCCGTTGTTTTTTTCTACGGTTGTTCTTACAGATAATCTCTTTTTCTCAACTTTGATTTCGAGGATTTCTATAGTAATTAACACTTCTTCTTCAAGAAATATTGGTTTGAGGAATCTTACCTCCTGTTTCATGTATATGGAGCCGGGTCCAGGGAATTCATTTCCTAGAATCGCGGAAATTATCCCCACAGACAGCATTCCATGAGCGATTCTTCTGCCAAAACGCGACTTTCTTGCGAATTCCTCATCTGTGTGAACGGGATTCCTGTCTCCGGTCAAGTTCGCAAAGGAGTCAACCATTTCGGCTGTAATTTTTCTTCTGGTTGAGAAACTCTGGCCCACGAAGAAGTCTTCGAATTTCATTTTCTCACCTTCTTCTCCTTCCACTTCTTTATCCTGTCTCTTCTTTGAAGTGTCGTAGGCTCGAAACTCATCGAATTTCCGTAAAGAAGATCTGATACTCCTGTGAACTCGTATTTCTCTCTGTACACTCTGTCATCAACATCGCTAGAAGTGTCATCTGGCTCATGATATGTGGTGATTACTCCTTCGTAGTTTCTCAGAACGACGACTCTGTCTGATTCGGAAATATTGTACTGAGGCATTACTCGAATCTTACCGCCCCCACCTGGAGCGTCAACGACGAATGTTGGAACGCATAATCCCGACGTGTTGCCGATCAATGATTCCATGATTCCAATACCTTTTCTAATTGAGGTTCTGAAATGACCGATTCCCTGAGAGAGATCACACTGATATATGTAATACGGTCTCACTCTGATCTTGACTAACTGATGCACTAGTTCCATCATTATATATGGAGAATCGTTAACTCCTCTGAGGAGTACCGACTGGTTTCCCAGTGGTATACCTCCATCTGCGAGCATTTCGCATGCCCTGGTTGAATCGGGAGTGATTTCGAGAGGATGATTGAAGTGAGTATTTATCCATACGGGATGATATTTTCTGATCATCTTCACGAGTTCTGGAGTAACTCTCTGTGGGAGAACGACGGGCGTCCTAGTTCCAATTCTAATAATCTCAACATGGGGGATCTCCCTGAGTTCGTTGAGAATGTACTCCAGATAATCGTCTCCAACAAGTAATGCGTCTCCCCCGGAAAGCAAGACATCTCTTACTTCAGGAGTTTCCCGGATATATTCAATAGCATCATCGATTTCCTTCCGGGTTCTCGCCCTGTCGAGCTGTCCAGCGAATCTTCTTCTAGTACAATGCCTGCAGTACATCGAACACTGGTCGGTTATAAGGAAGAGGACACGATCGGGGTATCTGTGAGTTAGTCCTGGTACAGGAGAGTCCTCATCTTCGTGAAGCGGATCTATCATATCCCATTTGTCGATTTTTAGCTCTTTGTCGGTTGGAACGGCCTGCCTTCGTATAGGGCATCTTTGATTATTGGGGTCCATCAGCGTTGCGTAGTAAGGTGTTATTGACATTCGTAGCGTTCTGAGACATTCGGCGACTCCATGAGCTTCTTCTTCGGTGATGTCGATAATCTGCCTTAACGCATCAACGGTCTTGACTCTGTTGGCTACCTGCCACCGCCAGTCACTCCACTGAGCAGGTGTTACATCTCTCCACATTGGTATTTCTCTGTAGTCACGCATTTACGCCACCTCAAATGTATAGCTTTTGAAAAAGCCTTCTAATTTCACTAGATTCCCTTAAGATTCCTAGCGCAAACTCAGCATGGCCCTTAGTATATCCATTCCCTATCATCATTGTAATATCCTTTCCAACACCTTCAGCGCCCAGCGCGGCTCTGGTAAAAGATGTAGCCATGCTGAAGAAATATACAATTCCGTTGTCTTTTGCACATAGAATAGACCCCATCTCTGTTCCGGGAACATTGACATTATTAATCACCACATCACAGAGATCGCCTTGTGTAAACTCAGTGATTTTTTCATAGACTTCGAGAGGTTTTGTTGCATCGGCAATGATAACTTCGTGGGCAAGGCCAAGCTTTCGAATTCTCTCTGCATTCTCCACTGAATATTCTACTACAACAACCTTCCCCGAATCGCGACACTTCTTCATAGCTGCATAACAACAGAGTAAGCCGGATTTTCCGCCGCCTCCAAGAATTGCTACATTCATACCCTTTTTTACTAGTTTGTCAACCTGTGCCGGTGCACCAGCAACATCAAGTACCGCCAGGGCCATTTTAGGGGGGATATCTGACGGTAGCCGTGCGTAAATTCCGCTTTCAAATAACACTGCCTTTCCTTCAATATCTATCTGGTCCTTTTCGAGATGTACTTGAACAATCCTTTCGATATTTAAAGGTGTCAGCGATAGCGAAACAAGAGACGCAATAGTATCGCCTATCTCTAAATCTCGTCTCAAAAGGTCTTTCCCGATCTTTGACACTTTTCCGATAAACATCCCCCCTGAACCCGTAACTGGATTCTGCAGCTTACCTCTCTCCCTTACTATATCCATAATCATGGACGAGATTTTTGTCACATCATCTTCACAGGCTTCTCTTATCTGAGTAAAACTTGCCGAGTCCACGTTTAAAGTTGTGACGTCCACCAGGATTTCATTATCGTATAGGTCCAAAGAGTTGTCGATCCTTAACGCTGCCTGCGGAAGGAATCCCGCGGGCTCGATCACTCTGTGACTTCCATAAGGGCATCCTTTCACTGATTCTTCCTCCTGATTCCAAGGATTTCTCTTGCTTCTTCGGGGCTGGCTACGTCCCTACCCAGTTCATTCGAAATTCTTACAACCCTCTCGACTAGTTGAGCGTTCGAAATTGCCAGCTCACCTTTCTTGTAGTAGATATTGTCTTCGAAACCAACTCTAACATGCCCTCCAAGGAGAATAGCGGCAGTTGCCAGAACAAGCTCGTTCCTTCCAATTCCGGCCACCGTCCACGTGCTTCCTTGAGGAATTGCTCTCACCATGTGAATCAGATCTTCAATATTCCCGGGGCAAGCTCCAGGAACACCGAGGACAAAATCAAAATGTATGGGGCTATCTATCAAACCCTTCTTAAGCAATTTCAAAGCGTTTTCAATCATTCCCCTCTCGAAAACTTCAATCTCAGGTTTAATTCCTCTTGCTTTCATCTCCTGTGCGAAAGTTTCCATAGTATCCTGTGAATTGAAAAAAACATCTTCACCAAAGTTACAAGTACCTGCCGAAAGAGTCGCCATCTCAGGATTGAGCTCTAGAGGCTGAGCCCTCTCTCTTACTTTGTGCCACACTGCTCCGCCAGTTGAAGGCTGAAAGATCAAATCGCATTTCTCTGCGATTCTCTCCTTGATTTCTCGGTAAACTTCTAAATTCTGCGTAGGTTTCCCCGAAGAATCCCTAGCGTGAATATGAACAATACTTGCTCCTGACAGAAAGCAGTCATACGCTGCATCAGCGATCTCTTCAGGAGAAATCGGAAGAGCGGGTTGCTGATCCTTCATTACTTCTGCGCCCGTTAATGCAGCAGTAATTATGAGTTTATTCATAGCGCTTCCTCTGTCTGCTTTTCGGGACAACGCATGTCCCACTTGCCCTGCATACCAGTACTGGTTCTGACAGTAACTCTGCGGCAGAATCGTTTATTTCAGGCCTGGTCTGTACAACCTTGAATGCCTGAAACAACATTTTTCTGGATGTATTTCCGGACGAAATAATCTCTCCTGTGGCTTCAATGTAATCTCCCGCATAAACCGGCGCGATAAATTCGATATTATCATAGGCCTTGAATAAGCCCTCGTCTCCATCGTTTCTTATAAGAAGTTCTGTGGCGACATCGCCAAACATCTGAAGGATTCTTGCCCCGTCAACTAGGTTGCCTCCATAGTGAGCATCGTTAAGACTCATTCGCAACCTGATCATGACTTTTGTCATCATATTCGCCCCCTCATTTAATTGTGCCTCTAAATTGTGACGGTCGCAAAGCTTGAGGCCGGTGATTAAAGGCTTGTAGAGTCGAACATTCGTCTCTAAGTCTTTCTTCCTATTCTGTTATACACGATTTTTCCGAAAATAGCCTCCCGAACTTCACGGGGTAAAGGTCTGGCTTTCTGGTATGCTATAGATAACGGGATGCGGCGGGAAGGAGAGATGTATGTGGTAAGGACCTTGATAATGGCAGGCGGCATAGGTGAGAGGCTTTGGCCTGTAAGTGTTAAGAAAAGGCCAAAGCAGTTTCACAAGTTTGGTTCATCGAAGACAATGATTGAAGAGACTATTGAAAGAATGGAAAAGGTAACAGATGAGATAATCATTATAACAACAAGGGAGCAGTTTCCTTTGATGCAGTACTATCTACCGCTCTTCCCGGGAGAGAACGTAATCTTTGAGCCCATGAGAAGAAATACAGCTCCCGCAATAGCATTGGGCAGTACCAGATTTAGCCCTGATGACATCATGGTTGTCGTTCCCGCTGACCATGTTATAAGAGATGAAGAGAGTTTCCTCAAGACTCTGAATAAGGCAATCAAGTACGCCGAATCAAATGATTCGCTAGTTACGATAGGGATTACCCCCACTTATCCTTACACTGGTTATGGTTATATCGAGCGGGGGAATGCTGTTGATGATAATGAAGAAGTATATTCGGTAAAGAAGTTTCATGAAAAACCAGACTATGAAACTGCTCAGCATTATGTCCAATCCGGCAGATTTCTATGGAATTCCGGCATCTTTGTTTGGAAGAAGAGCGTTTTCGATTTGGAGCTCTCGAAGAACTTCCCGGATCTGTTTTCTGCAATTTCGGAGATTAGTAAGAGACCAGAAGACATAGAAAAGATCTACGAAAGGCTTCCAAAGATCTCAATTGATTATGGTTTGATGGAGAGGTCCTCAAAAGTAGCAACTGTACCGGCAAGTTTCTACTGGAACGATATTGGCTCGTGGGATGCAGTTTATGATTTGCTGATCAAAGACAAGAACGGGAATGCAGTCGAGGGGGAGTTTTCTCTAAAGGACGTGAAGAACTGCCTTTTGATAAATCATACCCAGAAGAAACTAGCCGTATCGGGAATTGAAGGCTTCATATTGGTAGCAACCAGTGAGGGAACGTTGGTTTGCAGACGAGGAGAGTCACAAGATATAAAGGAGATAATAAAGTAAGGAGG
This sequence comes from Mesotoga prima MesG1.Ag.4.2, assembly GCF_000147715.2. Taxonomy (NCBI): domain Bacteria; kingdom Thermotogati; phylum Thermotogota; class Thermotogae; order Kosmotogales; family Kosmotogaceae; genus Mesotoga; species Mesotoga prima. The sequence goes on from NC_017934.1 coordinate 2,257,117, forward strand.
AGAAAAAGTGGATAGGAAACTTGACGAAATGGTGATCGCCCTTAAAGATGAGCTGGTAAGTGCTGTGTCTGATTCAGTTAGGGTCAAGTCAGTTCAGGACACACCTGTTGATGGCGGCCCCTTTGGTAAAGGTGTTAAGGAATCTCTTGAAAAGACAGTGAAGTTGGCAAAGGATCTCGGTTTTGAAGCCAGAAACGCTGATGGATACGTTGGGATAGTTGATTACGGATCTGGAGAGACGTTCGGCGTTTTAGGACATCTCGATGTAGTTCCAGAAGGAGAAGGCTGGGAAGTTCCACCATACAGCGGACTTGTAAAGGACGGGGAAATCTGGGGAAGAGGGACCCAGGATGACAAAGGCCCTATGATAGCAGCCCTTTACGCTCTGAAGGCTGTAAAAGAGTACGTGAAGAAGCCTTCGAAGAGGATAAGACTGATTTTTGGCACGAACGAAGAATCTGGGTGGGAGTGCATGAAATACTACGTCAAACACGAGGAGATCCCGGACATGTCAGTGACTCCAGATGCTGATTTTCCTGTTATATTTGCAGAGAAAGGTATCGTTAATTACGGGATATCAGCACCCGCGCACAACGGAGGGGAAGGAATATCAGTAGAGGTTCTTTCTGCCGGTGAGGCTCCGAACATGGTTGCATCTTCGGCCAGGGCAGTACTTCGGGGTGTGGATGCCGAGAGTTATGAGAAGATTGAAGCCTTTTCGCCCAAAAATGATACAAAATTGAAGTTAACCCGATCGGAGGATAAAGTCGAAATCTTGATTACAGGTTCTTCCGCTCATGGGTCGACTCCTTACAAAGGGCAAAGTGCTATAGCTGCTATTGTAGATCTTCTGGCCGATCTTAGACTGGGAGACTCTGAAATCAAAAACTTTCTTACTGCTATAAAGTCCAAGATCGGTTATGAGTTCTATGGTGAATCTCTAGGAATTTCTGGAAAGGATTCTATGTCTGGTGAACTGACTTTGAATGCAGGTACACTAAGACTTCAAGCAGGTGTATTGAAGCTAGTTATCAATATAAGGTATCCGGTTTTCTTCAACGAATCGATGATTAGATCACAAATAGAAGAGGCCTTCAAAGGATTTCGCGTCGAGACTTTTCATCACCAGAAGCCGCTTTACATCTCTCCAGACTCTGAACTCGTTAAGATGTGCAGAGAGGTGTACAAGGAAGTAACGGGACATGATGAAGAACCAATAGCTATCGGCGGTGGCACTTATGCGCGTGCCGTACCAAACGCAGTGGCTTTCGGAGCGCTTTTTCCTGGAAATGTTGAGATGGCACACCAGCCAAATGAAAGAGTATCGATCGAAGATCTCCTTCTTGTTTCGAGAATATACGCTCAGCTGTTCCTGAGATTCCTTCAGTCATAATCGTTTTAATTTTTTAGATATGACAATCAAGGGATCGAAGAATTCTTTTCGGTCCCTTTGTTATTTGCATGCGTTCAATCAACTACGTTTTTCAACCACTTCCAGGTTAATGTTCTCCTAATCCCCAGGATTGATTTGAAAAGCTCTTCGACCATCATTGCAATATAAACTAGAGTAAGCGGCCATTTAAGAACGAGACCTGTTATCGCGACAAGGGGAATTCCAACTCCCCATAGTGAGACAATTTCAATTATCATTGCTGCCCTGGAATCACCTCCGCTTCTAAGAACCCCTACTATATTTACCGCATTGAACATCTTGATCGGCTGTGAAAGACCAATAATAATTAGTACAGTGAGAACAGTGTTCTTAAGTGATTGATCTATATTGTAGAGATTCACTATAAATCTCGATAGAAGGATGATAATAAAGCCCGTGGCCACTGCGGTGATGACGGTAAGCTGAAGCAATTTTCTCGCATTGTATTTTGCCTGAGAAAAATTGTTCCTTCCAAGTTCTGCTCCCACCATTACAACTGTCGCCGAGGAAAGTCCACCAAAGATAACAAAACCAAAATTCTCAATTGTACTGGAAATGTTCCTGGCAGCTATGAATTCTGTGCCCATTCTTGCCATAACCAGAGAATACATTGTAATACCAAGGCTCCACAAGAATTCATTGATGATTACTGGAGTAGCATATTTCATAAGCCTTCTGAAAAATGGAATTTCGAATTTTAAGGCTGATCTAGAAAGCCTTATTGGAGTTTTCTTGCGGTAAACAATACTGACGAATATTACGAATTCCACAAGTCTAGAGAGAAGCGTTGCAAAAGACGCTCCAAAAACGCCTAAAGGTTCAATCGGGCCAAGACCGAAAATTAGAATGTAATTTGCCACCGTATTGATCGAAAGAGCGACAAGACTAACATACATTGGAATTCTAGCCTTTTCCACAGTCCTCAAGGCCATTGCAATAATGAAGGAAAAGGATGTTAGGAATGTGGAGAAAGCGACAGGCCTTGCATATTCTGCCCCTGTCTTGACCACTTCGACATCTGTCGTGAAGATCATGAGAATTCTCTCAGGCAAGAAGAAGAGCAGGACAAAGAATAAGGCAGAGGCTCCTATGGTTATATATAGCATGTGTCCAATGGTCTTCTCAATGCTCTTCTCGTCTCTCTTGCCCCAAAACTGAGCGACAAATATCCCGGCTCCGCTGGACACACCAAATGTAAGTATGTTGAGAATGAATACTACTTGATTGACCAAACCCACTGAAGCTATGGCAGTTGTACCCAGCTGCCCGATCATCAAATTGTCAACGAGATTAAGGCCGGTAGATATAAGGTTCTGAAGAGTAATTGGTACGGCAATGGAGAGCATACGCTTCGTGAAATCCTTCATAACTACCTCCGATGAAATTAACGCCGTAAAATTATACAGCTATTTCTGAAGATAGGCAATGATGCATGTTGAAGGATTATCGTTGCTAATACTTGCTATAATGAGAATGATAGATACTCGAGAGTGGAAGGGGTGTTCATGTGAAGAAGATAGGGATAATTATCTGTGGGCGTTATCAGAATTGCGGTGGTGGTAAGTGTCTCAGGGCCATGAGAGAACATGTCGGGGGTTTTGCATTATATCCGAAAGATGAAGAACTGCAGCTTGTTGGTTATTCCTACTGTGGAGGATGTCCCGGTGGAAATGTAGAATACGTACCGCAGGAAATGATAAAAAACGGTGCAGAAGTCATACACCTGGCGACGGGAATGGTAGTGGGATATCCACCATGTCCGAGACTGAGTCATTTCAAGGAGTTCATCGAAAGCTATTATGAAGTACCGGTTGTAATCGGCACTCATCCAATTCCCATGAAATATCTCATTGCTCATCAGAAGCTTTCATTCTGGGAAAAAACCGATATGTTTTCTATCGCAGAACACTTGATGAAAGAAGACCCGGCGATAATGAAAGCATATGATTGAGTGTGAGAGCTGGGTTCTGTAGTATGGGACACCGGTGAGTGGAATGATCAACGAGAAGAGGGCTTCTCAGTACTTGACTTGCGGATCTCTTTGAGCTCGAATTCTATTTTTAGAATCTCCAAAAAAGACCTGAGAAGAGAGATGTGTTACGATATCCAAAACAGAGTTTTCGACAGTGGCATGGATAATTCTTTCAAGGTGTAAACCTCCCCCAATGAGTGTGCAAGGAGGTTTTTGGAAGAAAGGAAGCCGCTTTATCCAAAGGCATACTCAAGAGCTACGGTTACTGGTCGTAAGCGAAGTCTCTATGGATATGAGTGTGTTTCAAAGAGTGCCACTGCCGGACACTCGATTGTTCATATTAATACCAGCCCCTTTGGTATTGCTAAGGGGAGTCATCGCAATTGAAAACATTGCAGTAGGTGTACTCTTCACTGGCGGTATCTCATTCAGTCTATTCAGCTTTGGCGGATTAGCGTTTTCCATTTTGCTTTCCCTAGGAGGAGTATCATCAAGTCTGATATTTACACTTGGTGGTCTTGCTTTCTCTTTGTGTTTTGCGGCTGGAGGTCTCGTTGCTTCCTATGATCTTGCCCTCGGTGGAATGGCTATCGCCAGAAACTACGCGACTGAGGTTTTTCAATGGCAAATGTTGCCATTGGAGAAGACGCCAGAAGAGCTATAACCATCTGTTGGTAGACAGGGACTGGTGATTATCTGCTTAGATTAACGAAGATAGCCGATCAGACAATAGACTTTGTGACATCTAGAAAGGTAGAGATAAGCACTCTCTTTGAATGGATAATCAGAACAATCTATTGACATTTCATTCTCCTGGAGAATTTTCAGTCTTCGATTTGATCGTGTGAATAGTCTCTTCAGCTAATTACGCATACTTCTTGTGACGTGCAAAAGCGTCGCTATGTGTTGCGAGTTTTCGCTTTCTTGGTTCAACGGTCGGGCCGAAGGATCTTTTGAAATGGATGACGTTTCCGAAAGACATTGATGTTAGCTTTGATGTAAACTATTATTTGTTGGTCATGGAGGTGGGTCATGATAGAAAGATATGCGCTTTCACCCCTGAAAGACCTCTGGGAGCTTAGAGCCCAATACGAAAGATGGCTTGAAGTGGAGCTGGCTGTAGTTGCGGCGTACGAGAAGACAGGGTTAGTTCCTCAGGGTACGCATGATAAGATTGCATCGTCAGCAAGAGTGGATCTAGACTCAATACTGAAGATTGAAAGCGAAGTTGATCATGATGTAATAGCCTTTATCAAATCAGTGACACAAAATATGGGGGACGAGGCGAGATACTTCCATCTCGGACTTACTTCTTCCGATGTTGTAGACACAGCGCTTTCACTTGCAATTACGGAGTCGGGAAAGCTCATAATCCATGCTTTGGAAAAGCTCTCAGAGGCGTTGAAAGAAAGAGCGGTCGCTTATAAAGATGTCGTTTGCATGGGAAGGACACACGGCGTTCATGCAGAGCCGACTTCGTTTGGTTTAAAGCTTCTATCTTTTTACGTGGAGATAAAGAGGGCAATAGATCGTCTGAAGAAGGCCACGGAGAATTGCGCGGTTGGGAAACTAAGTGGTGCCGTTGGGAACTACGCCAACATTTCACTCGAGATTGAGAAAATTGCTCTTGCGGAACTTGGCTTGAAACCCACTGTAGTTTCGACTCAGGTAATACCGAGAGATGTTCACGCAGAATTTTTTACGGGGTTGGCAATAGCCGCCTCATCGATAGAGAGAATGGCAACCGAATTCAGGCATCTTCAGAAGACCGAGGTCCTGGAGGTTCAGGAGCCTTTCAGAGAGGGTCAAAGAGGTTCTTCCGCAATGCCTCACAAGAAGAATCCCATTATTTGTGAAAGACTTACAGGTATGGCAAGAATAGTCAGGAGTTATGTGCTAGCGTCATTAGAGAATATCTCTCTCTGGCATGAAAGAGACATCTCGCATTCCAGTGTAGAGAGGATAATCTTTCCGGACGCCACTATGCTTCTCTATTACATGGCAGAAAGGTCAGCCTATTTGGTTAGCAATCTTGTTGTATATCCTGACAGGATGAGGGAGAACTTCAAGGCCTCTAGAAATCTTGTCTTCTCACAGAGGGTTATGTTGTCACTTGTTGACAGGGGTATGTCCAGGGAAGACGCCTATCAATTGGTTCAAAGACTCTCTATGAATTGTTGGAATAATGGGCTGGATTTCAAGGAGGTCGTCTTATCAAACGAAGAAATTGCTCAGTATCTTGATTCAGAAGAAGCAATACGGCTTTTTGAACCTGAGTATTATTTGAGAAACGTCGGCCAAATATTCGAAAGAGCTTTTGATGGAGGTAACTAAGTGAGGAAACTTGCCGTTGTCGGTGCCCAATGGGGCGATGAAGGGAAAGGGAAAGTGGTCAATTACTTTTCCGAAAATTTCGAGTGGATAGTCAGATTTTCTGGTGGTGCAAACGCCGGTCATACAATTTTCGTTGAGGACAAGAAATACGTGAACCATCTTTTGCCTTCGATCAATCCTCGTAGTTGTTCAAAGGGTTTTCTTGGTGCCGGGATGGTGATAGATGTAGAACAACTGATCGATGAACTGGAAACACTGGAAGCGGACTTTCCAGGTATTTCAAGTAGATTCTATCTTGATCCTGAAGCCTTTATAGTTCTTCCATGGCACAAAGAAGAGGACTTGTTCATAGAAGAGATGCGAGAGGTGCCAATAGGGACTACAGGAAAAGGAATAGGTCCTTCCTACACCGACAAGGTCTCCCGGGAAGGGTTGAAGCTCTACGTTCTCTTCGATGAATCACTGTTGAAAGAAAGACTTGAAGCTCTCTATCACATGAAAAGAATGAAATACAACAGGGATTTCACACTTTCATTTGGCGAAATGACGACCTATTTGAATGGGCTCAAGACTAAGCTCGAAAGGCTCAGCGTCAATTTCACCAGCGCAGTAGACATGTTCAGGGTCTTCAGGAGTACTTCCATACTCTTTGAGGGAGCTCAAGGTGTCCTTCTCGATCTTGATTTCGGGACATACCCGTTTGTCACTTCTGGAGCATGTATGGCTCACGGTGTATCATCGGTGGGTTTTTCGACCTTCGAACTTGACAACGTGTATGGGGTTCTGAAAGCCTACACGACTCGAGTAGGTTCAGGCCCCTTCCCGACCGAAGAGTTCTCTGAAGTGGGGAATCTCGTTCGCGAAAGAGGCAAGGAATACGGTGCAACAACGGGGAGGGCTCGAAGAGTGGGCTGGCTTGACCTTCCGGCACTCAGGTACGCAAGGATAAGATCAGGCCTGACAGGTTTCGTCATCACTAAGGGCGATGTGTTAAATGGGTTGGATGAAGTCAAGGTTTGTGTGGCTTATGATGTTGAGGGTGCGGTTAAGGAAATGCCTTCAACTTCATATGATTTCTTCAAGGCAAGACCGATTTATGAAACTATTAGCGGCTGGCCTTCCACGGATCATATTAACTTTCTGAAGTACATGACGTTCATTGAAAGAGAAACCGGTGTGGAGATAGACTACATATCGTACGGTCCTAGAACAGAGGAAATGAAGACTAGAAACGACCTTATAATGAATATTTAGAAGGTAACTGGGAATGAGGTGAGGCAGAGTATGGAAATAAGACTGACGAACACCATGTCAAGAAGGAAAGAGATCTTCAAACCTTTGAAGATAGGCGAGGTGGGAATATATACGTGTGGACTGACAGTATATAATTTTGCCCATATTGGCAATCTTAGAGCTTACGTCTTTGCCGATACCCTCAAAAGGATGTTTCTTTTCAATGGCTATAAAGTAAGACACGTAATGAACATAACTGATGTTGGCCATCTTACGGGAGACGAAGACGAAGGCGAAGACAAGATGGAAGCCGGTGCGAGACGTGAGGGAAAGACAGTGTGGGAAATCGTTGATTTCTATACGAAGGCTTTCTTCAAAGATCTAGAAAGATTGAGGATCATTCTTCCAACTGTTACGTGCAGGGCGACCGAGCACGTGCAAGATATGATAGACATGATCCAAAAAATTGAAGCCAACGGCTACACCTACATAGCCGGCGGTAATGTCTACTTCGATACTTCAAAGGTTCCCGACTATGGAAAACTGGCAAGGCTCCAACTTGATGAAGAGAAAATTCGTTCAAGGGTTGAGAACGACCCCTTCAAGAAAAACCCCTTTGATTTCGTTTTGTGGTTCACTCGATATAAATATGAAAACCACGCAATGCAGTGGGATTCACCATGGGGTAGGGGCTTTCCCGGATGGCACATTGAATGTTCCGCGATGGCTTCAAAGTATCTTGGAGAGAGATTTGACATACACACAGGCGGTATAGATCACATTCCGGTTCATCATACGAATGAAATCGCTCAGAGCGAGGCGGCTTTCGGACATGAATGGGTGAACTTCTGGTTGCATTCGGAGTTTCTCGTCATTGGGGAAGGGGAAAAAATGTCTAAATCGCTTGGAAACTTCATTACTCTTCAGACTCTTATTGACAGGGGGTACGAGCCTGCAGATTATCGCTACTATCTTCTCGGCGCCCATTACAAGAAGCAGCTGACCTTTACAATGGAAGCTCTTGATGGCGCGAAGAGCGCCATGAAGAAACTCATCACTAGAATTGAGGAGCTAAAGGAATTAAATGAATCAGAAACCAGGCCCAATGATGATCTTATGAATGAATTTCATGAGGCTATAAATGATGATCTGAATACACCAAAAGCCCTCGCCGTTCTTTGGAAAGTAGTAGACAGCGAAGATCTTCGACCTGGTGAAAAGCTTTCCCTAATCGACAGATTTGACGAAGTTCTTGGTCTTGGCCTCTCTGAGGTTGAAAGCAAGACCATTCCAGAAGAAGTTATCGAATTGGCCAATCAGAGAGATGCTGCTCGAAAGGAACGGAATTGGGAGAAGGCCGATGAGCTTAGACAGTTGATCTCAGAAAAGGGATATGAAGTACTCGATGAGAGAGATGGGTATAAGATAAGAAGAAGGTAATCAAAGACTACTTTCTCCCGCTACGAGCGTTGAATTATCTGGATATTTCCTGAAATTGGGATTTCCCGATTTGTTCTCTATGTAAGAAGGATAACCCCATTACTTGAATCTAAACAGAAGAAATCCTTTCCGAAAATTCGAAGGTCTTTCTTCATTGAGTTTCGTTCTGCAAAAATATCTAAATTCAAAACCGAAGAGTTCCTTGAAGCCTAAGAAAAAGCGTGCGGAGAAAAAACGCAGAGTGGAAGGCTGTTTAATCAAACAACGAGTGATAGTTGCCTTATTTACGGATAATTTATCTCGGCTTAACTCTTTGAGAGCCCTTGGTTGTTATAATTATTGTGAAATAAGTAACAAATAAGGAGGAAATAGAATGCCAGATGCAAGTTTCAGAGTAAAGGCAATTTCAGAAAGTGCAGCCAGAGTATCCGTAAAGGCAAGAAACTTCACTATGATCGTTGACGAGCCACCCAATCTTGGTGGAGAAGATAAAGGTGCCAATCCAGTGGAATACGTTCTCGCCGCACTGGCCGGTTGTCTAAATGTAGTAGGGCATCTCGTTGCAGATGAGATGGGTTTCAATATAAGAAGATTGGAGATAGACGTCTATGGTCCGTTGAATCCAGCAAGGCTTTATGGGAAGTCCTACGAAGACAGGGCCGGTTATAAGGAAATTATTGCCGAAATGAAAGTCGATACGGATGCCGAAGAAGAAACCCTGGAAAAGTGGGTAAAGTCTGTAGAGGATCGATGTCCGGTTTCCGACAATCTTAGTAATCCAACACCAGTTAAGGTCATTGCTAAGGAACTCTAAGCGACTTAGTTTAAAAAAGGGCTCCCTGAAGGGAGCCCTTTTAATTAGTCTTATTCCGAAAATTCTATTATTGGGAAAAAGTGTAAGGGATTAGTGAGTTCGTAACTACCGCTGCTGAGATAAGATAAAGTTTCCGCGTTATCAAGAGAGGGGTTCCAGACGAGATAATGGTCGGATTCCTGATACCCGTAATAACCAATCAGGTCTCCCTTGTCTATCTCCTCGTTTCCGTTGAAATCTCTCCATACCCTTATCTTTATGTAGTTTTCGGTGAGTCCATTGAATTGAAAGGATCCGTCCGGATTGACTTCAGTCTCCCTAATGACTTCGCCCGAGGTGGACAAGATCTGAACCAATAGTGGCCTGCGTTCTTCCTCGTAGGTAAGAGAATCGTATGCCTGAACTAGTCCGAAGCCATAGTACTCATCCCAGCCACTTTCTCCCAGATCAAGAGCCGTTTCTCTCAGGATCTTCCTTATTATCTCCTCACCCGAGTCGTCCTTGCCGGCGTATCCTTTTGCCATAAGAAGTGCTGCAAGCCCTGTAACATGTGGCGCCGCCATGGATGTTCCTTGCATATATGAGTATGTGTTTCCTTCGTCTGTCGAGTATCCGGTACTTAGTATCTGAGCGCTGCTTGAGCCACCAGGGGCGACAAGGTCGAGATAAACTCCGTAATTCGAGTAGCTTGCCCATCGCATATCATTGTCGACCGCGCCAACTGATATCACTTCATCATATAAAGCCGGATAACGTTGATATGGTTTGTTTCCTGAAGCTGCAATCATTAGGACTTCATTTTCTTTAGCATATTTTACAGCTGCAGCAACTACGTCATCATCCCCACCCGCCAGGCTCATGTTTATTATCTTTGCGCCGTGCTCAACTGCGAAGATAATGCTGCTAGCGAGTATTCCTGCCGTCGTTTCCCCAGCTTCGAAAATCTTTATTGGCATGATAGTGCAATACTCTCCCCATGTCATCCCTGAAACCCCCAGAGAATTATTCGTTTTCGCGGCAATCGTACCTGTAACATGGGTTCCATGGGATTTAACGGGATCATAATCTGTAGGGTCATCATCATCGTTTATTAGATCGTATCCCGGAAGAAAGATACCTTCCAAATCTGGATGATCCAGTCTAGCACCAGAGTCTATTACTGCGACAACGACAGTGGAAGAACCCTTAGCAATAGTCCAGGCTTGAGGCATCTGGATCATCGGATAGTTCCATTGACCGGAATACAGCGGGTCGTTGGGGACACTCTCCTCGGATTGAAGAGTGAAGATCTTCTCAGGCTCGACTGACTTGACTCCTTCAATTCCAGACAGCGAAGATGGATCGTTTGTCTTCACAACGGCATAACCAACAGAACCGTCTCTTGAAAAGAACTCATCGAGGATCTCTACTCCAGAAACGCCCGATATTATTGTTGAATCAAACCCTCTATCGAAGAGGACAATAAATTGATTACTCATGAAACCCTGCTCTATGTCTTTACTGGAAAATATGGGAGTGTATGCTGCAGTTCTTTGAAAACTATCGTGAGCTGAGGTTTCTGGAAAGTAAGGAACGACCTGGCCTGAAAGAGAGTAGTAAACCTCGGGTTTAATGCATCCAGTGAGAGAGAAACAAAGAACAACAAAAAGAGCTGTTATAAGCGTTAAGACTTTAATAAGCCGCATCTTGAACCTCCGGATCTAGATGGAATGATTGTACCATCATCGCAAGAGTTTTCGTGTTATCCATTTTTAATGAAATGGGTCCGGTCTGTAAATCGGTACGGACAAGAGCGACGAATGGAAATATCCAAAAACAAGAGCGACCCGTAGGTCGCTCTCTTCGAAAAGGGTCTCAAGCCTTCTTTTCAAGTTCAGACGTACAGTTGGGACACCTTATTGCATCGATCGGAATCGAAGTGTGACAGAAAGGACAGATCTTCGTCGTTGGCGCTGCCGCAGCCTCTTCCTTCTTCTGCCTTTCCCGTATCTTGTTAATGAGCCTCACAATCATAAAGATGACAAACGCAAGGATCAGGAAATTTATGACTGCGTTGATGAAAAGGCCGATGTTCAGAGTTGCGGCACCTGCTTCTTTTGCTTCTGCGAGAGTTGCGTAGGTTCCTCCGGAGAGACTGATGAATATGTTTGAAAAGTCAATCCCACCAAGAAATAGGCTGATAAAAGGCATGATAATGTCTTCGACCAGCGATTTGACAATGACCTGAAACGCACCGCCGATAATGATTCCGACCGCAAGATCAATCACATTACCACGACTAATGAATTTCTTGAATTCCTTCCACACACCGCTCACCCCTTTACAATACGCACGTTATGAAGAGATTATGATCATGTATCGTTCTATAATCAAGGATTTGAAACACAATCAAAGAGCGATTACCGATTTGATTACTGAGTTTCATCCTTAAAAAAGAAAAGATCGTTGCTTTGTTTTCGAAGAGGTGATCTTCTGTGCTACATCAGAACGCAACAGCCTGTCCATCTCTTCTGGGATCGGCTCCGCCAAAAAGAATGCCTATATCTCTGTTGAAAAGCACTGCATGAACCCCTCCAAAATAAGGATCATAATCATTCCTTATTGATATCTCATGACCCATTTGGATCAGTTTGTTGTAAGCATTTATTGAGATGCGGCCTTCTATGTAAAATGGCCCAGACTGAGATCTGAAGACTCTAGGGGCCAGAATCGCTTGTTGAACAGTCATCCCGTGATCAATGATATTGCTAATTGTCTGGGCCACAGTGGTAATAATTCTTGTGGCACCCGGAGCGCCAATCGTCATATATGGTCTTCCCTCAGGGTCCAAAACCAGAGTGGGGCTCATGCTGCTGAGAGGTCGTTTGCCTGGTTCAACTGAATTGACGGAACCTGGGGTTTTAACGAAATCGTCCATGTGATTGTTTAGCAGAATGCCGGTTCCAGGAACAACGACACCTGACCCGAAGAAGTAGTTAATCGATTTGGTTATTGCAACCATGTTTCCTTCTTTGTCCATTACGGAAAGATGCGTGGTGCTGCCGCTCTCAAACTGCCAGGGGTCTCCGGCCTCCACCGATTCGATTGGTCTGTTCATATCAATCTTGTCGGCCAGGAGTTTCGCATAATCTTTTGAAGTTAGGCCCTCAAGGGGTACTTCTGCAAAGTCGGTATCGGCCATGTATTTAGCCCTGTCGGCAAATACCAGCTTCATTGCTTCAGACCAAATGTGCAGAGTCTCAGCGGTATTGTCTCCGAGTGATTCAAGATCGAAGTTCTCCATAATGTTTAGCAGTTCAATAACGTGAGTTCCACCCGAACTGGCGGGAGGCACCGAAAGAATTGTATAGTCGCGATAACTTCCGCAAACTGGTTTCCGGATCTTCACTTCGTAATTTGAAAGGTCTTCTAGAGTCATGACTCCGCCACGTTTTTGAACCTCGGCGACGATCTTTTCGGCAATTTCGCCGGTGTAGAATGCATCTTTTCCTTTCTCTGCGATTAGCTCGAGAGTGTTGGCCAAATCATTCAGAACAATAGTCTCACCTATTTCATAGGGTATGCCGCCATACTTAAGGTAGATATCGGCACCGTTTTCCATCATCATTATCTTTTCGTAGTTGTCATTGATAATCGAGAACAAGTTGGTTGTCACCGGAATTCCCTTCTTCGCCCAGTCTATAGCCGGTTTTATAACTTGCTCGCGGGAGAGTGTTCCATAGTGCTCAAGCGCATATAGAAGCCCGGCTACTTCACCGGGTACTCCTATGGCTTTTCCACCAACAGTACTTTCATAGTTGATGGGACGATTGTTCTCGTCGAGATTGAAGAATGAAGGACTCGTCGCTCCTGGTGCAGTTTCTCTGAAGTCTATGACGACAGCATCATCCATGTCAGCCAACCTGATGATCATGAATCCGCCGCCCCCTATTCCTGATGCGTTAGGTTCAAGTACACCCAGCGCAAATGCAGTGGCGATCGCTGCATCAACCGCATTCCCACCCATTTCTAGAATTGCAACGCCCACCTGTGAAGCCTCAGGCTTTGCTGCCGCCACAACTCCGTTTCTGCCCTCTGCATCTCTTCCATAAAGGTTGATTGGATTCGAAGCCATGAGAGTTCCGGCAGTTACTATGATGGTAAGTACAAACAGAATTTTCTTCATTATCGTCCTCCTAATTTGAGCTTAAGAGCTTCATAATTACAAGTTTAGCATTTTCATCCAACGTAACATTCCCTGTCAAAGAGTCTGATTACTTACTGCGAAATGGCTATGACTTTTCAAGGGAAAAGATCATTCATCTAGTATAATTTCCTAGGTGAACATTATGGATGAGATTATTGGTTTCATAAGAGATTCTATTATGAAATATGGTTATAAGGGAGCTGTGATAGGTATTAGCGGAGGAATCGATTCTGCCGTTGTTGGAAAACTCGCCGTCGAAGCTCTTGGAAAGGAGAAGATATTCGGACTACTCATGCCAGAGCGCGACTCTTCAAGAGATACGATTAGGGATTCGAAGCTCGTCGCGAAGTTTCTTGGGATAGACTTCAAAGTCAAAAACATAAGCTCTGCTCTTAGAGCAATTGGTACCTATAAGCTTCAGCCTCCCGCATTCTTAATCCCTCAGACAATTAAGGAGAAGTATGTTAAACACAAGTGGGAGGAGCTGTCTTCTGACCCATTTCTTGACGATCTTTGTAATGAAGGAAACGATGAATTCAGAAGGGGACTGGCCTATTATAGATCGAAGCACAGAGTAAGGATGATCTCCCTTTACCTTGAAGCTGAAAAACGAGGATACGCGGTGCTGGGAACCACCAACAAGACCGAGCTGTTATGTGGGCTTTATGTGAAATGGGGAGACGATTCAAGCGATATTGAGCCAATAAGGCATTTGTTTAAAACCGAAGTAATCGAACTAGCAGGGCAATTGCAAATTCCAAGCAGGATAATAGAAAAACCTCCAAGTCCAGATCTCATACCTGGTGTTACTGACGAAAATGTTTTTGGAGTGACGATTGACGATCTGGACAAATCTCTTCGGCGTATTGAAGGAGGAGAAGTTCTAGACCCCCATGATACGAAATCCATGAGGGTCCTGAGAATACTTGAATCAGCCAGGTATCGAGAACTAAGAAATCTAGCTATTTCTAGGAATCACTAAGCGTCTTTAGACCGTTGCTCCACGAAATACTCATGAGATTCACAACTACTCGTTCCAGTTGCTGGTCGGCAAATTCCGGAAAGTCTGTGAACACTTGTTTTTTTGCCTCTCCCGGTCCGACACTCAATCCCTCAAGTTCTTTTTCTGCAACGTAAAGCTCTTTACCCATAGGATCTATGAGCCTGAACGATATATGAATTCCCTTGATCGTTCCGAGGTCGGAATTGTTCATAATCCGTAGGACAACCGCTTTCTTTTTGCTGAAAGTTCCCACCTTTTCTATGCTCGATTGAATAACTACTTCGCGATGAAGAGAGTCGGTTGTCTTTCTGTCCTTTGAAAGGTAAAGGTCGGCAGCCTGAGGTATAGAGTCTTCAAGGTCTAGATCCGAAACAGTGATTTCTTCTCCCAGTGGTTCGGGAAGAGACTCGTTTTTCGTTTCAAAGCTCTCCAATGATTTGTACAGTTGATACAGGTCCCAAAGGTTGTCGGTGAAGACCCTGTGTTTTCTAAGTTCTTCCACAACTATTCCTGTACTAAGAGAATCTAAGTCGATCTTTGCGTTTTCCCTGCGGATTTTCGCGCCATCCTGGCCAAAATATACACTGGAAAGAACAAACCATTCATCTGGCAACGGAAAGATCAATCTCCCAGTATGCGCTTCCTTCGAGGAGAACTCTATTGTATTCACAATAATTGGAACAACGAAATTCGTATCCCTTTTTGCAGGTATCTTTGACGCTTCTCCATCTGACACAATTCTCAGAGTTTTGCCGAGTGTTCTCGACTCGAAGGCCCAAAGAGCAACCGAATCTTCAAATAACTTGTCTTCAACTATCTTGACGCCATGAAGCTTAACCCCGCTAAGGTCAAGCTTGCTCTTTGTGAGAGAGAACTTTGATGATTCCATTTTGACTTCGATAACAGCCATGAGACGGCCCCTGTACTTCGCAAATACTGGATCGGAAGGAAATGTGAGCGTTATTCCGTCATGTTTTGATTCCTCAATAATCACTGAACCGGCATCGCTTATAAGAAAAGCCGAGTACCCCATTGTCTTCATGTTGATTCCCCCTTTCTTTTTGCTATCTCCGATAAAAGCATTATACCTTATACATTCGTCATGTCTTAAGCAAAGTTAACTAAAGGGCAGCTACCGAGTTTTCTCTAGTGAACGCCCTTCCGCCGTGGTCAAAACTAGGAGAAAACTCGGAAATATAACTGAAAACGGACCTAAATCAGATTTCATCGAAACCAATTGATAATGAGAAAATCACATGAAATGATCTCGACGGATTTCTCTTATTGGAACCTGAAAAGAATAAGCTCTTTTCGGCTCCCGAAGCTCTTTTATCTGTAAGTGTTTTGATGAATTGAGAGCCTTCCTCTTAACCTCCAGATGTAGCTTTTGAATCGTTGAAGAAAGATAAAGAAAAGGGTTTCCCCCTTTCTTTCGTAGTTTTTCACCTGGATCGTTATAAAAAGTCAGGTCTTATATCAAGGTTTAGCATCCAACTCGAAATAGAACCCAAAACCAGAGTCGCTGTGCTGAATTCCTATCTTCGGGAAAACATCTCCCAAGCCCAGGGTAGAACCTACGTTCACAAACATGTACAGCGCAGAGTGATCAAGGCTGGTATTGGTTCCACTAACTTCGACCCCGATCCCAATCTCTTTCAGGAAGAACATGGGACTCCATCCCCAGTCGATTCGATACAGGAGCTGAGCGCCGTTTGCATACCAGTAAAAATCGTCGAAGAAACCCACACCAAGATTGACAGAAGTCCCCAAAGTCGGGGCAAAACCGGCATCAAGAGAGAGCAGTGGAGTGATCTCCCCATCAGAGAGTTTTATGCCGGGTTCCAGAGAGATCGCGAAGAGATTTCCTTTCAAACTCAAAGGAACTGAAGTTGTCATTCCCCCTGATGTGTCAAATCCAATGTGCGCGTATGATCTAAATCTCGTGGAGGGGTTCAAAGGCATCTGGAAGAGTTCAGAAGATAGCCCTGCAGTTGCCACAGGAACGTTGGGAGTGCCTAAGTTTACTTTCAGAGAGACATTTACTCCTTCCAAGAACTGCCCGGTATACTCCCCCTGGAAGGAAAGCTTGTTGGTACCAAAAGTGAATAGAGGCTTCAGCTCCATAGAGTGCTTCGAATCATGTGAAAGGTGAACGGTAAGTAATCCTAGGGAAATGTTTTCGCCATCATATGATACAAACGGCGCTCTTAGGACGGGATTCAAAAAATGAAGGAAGGACTTCTTCAGGTAGTCCCCAACCGTGTACTCTACTTGTAAAGGCTCAAAGTCATCAGACTCGACTGCTGTCACGACATATGGGGTACTCTCAAAATCGAAAGCAAAAACAGACATACCCTTTTCTCTACGAGAGTGTCCGAACCCGTAGACTTTGGAGTCTAAAACGACTGCTTTTTCAAGATTTGCACCGTGAGTAAGCCTAGAGATCTGCAAAGACTCTAAATCTACTGCGAAGGCATCCATGAACCCTTCCTCATAGGCAGCAGTGAAGACCACTTTGCCTTCATAATAGTCAATCCCTCTTCCTTTTAGGTATGGATCATCGAGAATTACTCTGAACTCACCTTCTTTGAAAGTTGCTATGGCTCCATTAATACCGCTGCTGGATAGCATCATTATCAGACTTCCATCTTCAAGGATGAGCATATCTTTGACAACCCATGGGATTCTGATAAGTTGCATTTCATCAAAAAAGATCGTTGAAATCTCTGTCTTTGCATCATAAACTGCTTTGATCAGTCTTCCGTTGTAGATTTCAAATGCGGTAATCATACCTTTGTCGAGAAGTCTAACAGATAGAGGCAGCTTGTGAGACCATATCTCTCTTGACGTTGTGTTTCTTTCAGTAACAGACGTCATCAAGTAGATGTTTCCTTCGTGCCATTTCAAAGTCAGTGCTCCAAAATCGGAAAGCCTTCGGGAAAAGCCCCCATCGACGTACTCTTCGATCCCGCGCTCCACAGAGCCGTTCCAGGAAGTAGCTTCCCCAAAAATCGAATAAGAGAAGATTACACCATTTGCCGTCTTTGCAATATCATAGATCTGCCCGTTCTCAATTGTCCTGACTTCCGTAAGAGTGGCATACTTTGTTGCTCTCAACTCGGTCTCTTCTTTCCAGTCTAAATAGAGATCGTCGAGAGTTTCACCAAATGCAATCCTTGAGGCGTTTATGGGACCGATAATGGGAAATCTTCCGGAAACTTCTTTGTGAAATTGCTTAACGGATTCTATTCCAAATCTTTTCACAAGATAATCATAGAAAGTGGCCAAATAATTGTAATAAAGCGCCCCTCCTCGGTAATCTTCGCCAGATACGGATAGCGCATAATCAAGACCGGGAAAAGAGTTTGATTTCGAATTCTGATAAGTCATTTCCCTTCCCCACATTGGATTGTTCAATCTGCCTTCGGAGAAGAAGTTAGACGATTCTGCAAAAAGCGTCACTCCTTCTACGAATGGTGAAAGCTGCTGAGGTGAAAGCATTTCCGTTCCAAAAATCACCCTGGAGACAAAGGCTGGAAAACCCGTTGTGTAGGTCAGGTGAGCAATATGTGTGAACTCATGCATAAGAAGCAGCCTGTAATGGTTCGATTCATTCATTCTAGTCGAAAGCATTGTATCGGCAGGCCACACGAAGATCTGAATAGTCTTGTGATTGTGAGGTTGAGCCAGACCGTTTGTGTTCGCTCCGAAGTCGGCTAGAACAATGTTTATCCTGCCAGGATCGTTGCCGATTAGTTCAATGGCTTTTGATCTTATCGATTCGAATGTATTACCTACATTAACGGCAACTTCCTCATATCCCTCGGGATAGTAAATGTCAGCATTTGGGAATTCAAGAACACAATTAGCCATTAAGGTGGCCGTGATAAGAGTGATAATTGCAAAGAATGGTAAAGATTTCCTCATTTTATACCTCCCGCCTCAGACCATCGATGAAGGGACTATTCCCCAAGATGAAGCTACAAACCAAACGTCTCCTCAAAAACGCGTTTAACCTTTCTTTCATTCAAATCCGTTCTGAAAGTCAGCTTAATCTTGCCTTCATTCCATACGATTTTGATTACTGTGCTATCGGAAGAAGTTCCCTGAGAAGAATTCGTATTGCTGGAGACCTTGATTTTTCTGAGTGATTCTTTTGGAATAAAGAGATTACCAGGTGTTTCATTCAAGATCTCCTCTTTTGTCTTCTCGTTGTATCTGTCAAGCAGGGAATAGCCTGACGACATCACAGATGCCATCTTCTTAAAGAACCCTTCCTTCCGCTCTTCAGAGGCATCCTTTGCTTTTTTAATGGCTTCATTCGTTAGTTCTCTGGTCAACTGCACCAACATGATTCCCTCTGGAATTAAAACAACATCGTACACCTTACTTCCAAAGAGTCCTGTAGAGCCCCCGGGAAAAAGCGCCAAAACGTTGTCCATAAAGAAACCCTCCAAATGAAAAGTCTGCTTACAGTTACGTTATATTCTAACACTGATGAGCTGTCTTACCGCAAATCGATAGCCAGTTTGATGCATAATATTGTTGCAGAGACTCAAAAACCCAAGGAGGTTTCTATGTGGGCATTTCTTGATGGTGAATTTGTTCAGGAAAAGGAAAGGCTTGTTCAGCTGGAGAACCGCGGACTGACTTTTGCAGACGGTCTCTTTGAGGTTATTAGAACACTGGAAGGGAGAATACTGTTCTTTGAGGATCATTATTCAAGGATGAAAAAAAGTGCCGAATTCTTCAATATTGAAATGCGATTCCCTTCTGAAGAGGCAAGGAGGATTGCAGTTGAGTTAGTCAAAAGAAATGGTATAGAAGACGGGGAATTATATATCGAACTCACTAGGGGCACCGACCCTCACAGAGATCACAGATACCCGCCGAAAGAAACCAGGAGCACGTTTTTCATGCTTGCACTTCCTCTAAGAAAGATAGATTCTACTAGCTGGAGAGATGGAGTCAAGCTTCTTACATATCCCGACTTGCGCCACGGACTCTGTGAACACAAAACGATAAACTTATTACCAAATGTTCTTGCCAAGAATTTTGCGTACGCCAGAGGAGGTTATGAAGCTCTGATGTTCAGAGAGTCAAACGGAAAAAAGTACGCTACCGAAGGTGGAAGCTCAAATTACTTCTTTGTGAAAGACGGCGTCTTCTACACTCCCGAGGTTGACAATATTCTTTCCGGCATCACAAGAGGGAAGGTGATCTCTCTTGTCGAGGATCTTGGTTATGAGGTCGTTGAAAAGCGCATCGCCTTGGAAGAGTTCTTCAATGCAGAGGAAGTCTTCCTTGCCAGCACAGTTTCTCGTGTTATGCCCGTTAGGGCTATAGATGATGTCTCCTTCGAAGTATGCGGCAAGCATACTGCTAAGGTCATGAGAGCTTATGAGGATCTCTTTTTCTCTGCCAGATGAACGATTCGGTTCGAATTTTCGATTAAAGTAAACAATAGGTGTAAATTCCGCTTACTGGCCTTTCGTAAGCTAAGCCAGTATATAATTGCATAAATCTGTCATGTTCCACATCATCTTTCTTGGAGGTGTCACGCGATGAAGAAACTCTTTGTCTGTATGCTCGTTCTTTTTTTCTCGGGTCTGTCTTTGGCGCAGATTTCCGCAGAAGAAGCGATACCAGTAATTGAATCTAGAGGGATTTTGACTTCAGTTGACGAGTCACCACTAACTTTCACAGAGTTTAAGGCGGCTATTGAAAAGGCCTTCCCTGGTAAGGAAGAAATCATTAAGGGGAAGGGTGAAGTTTCAAGAGCGGATTTTGCAGTTGCAATGGTTGAAGTTCTTGGACTGCAGTCCGAAGCAGAGGCATTTGACGAGATTTGTACGACTGCTCTCGATGAGTGGGAAGCTCCGGAGGAAGCTTGGGGAGCGCTTACCGTTGCTTACAGAAGCAACCGCCAGCTTCTTGACTTCAGGTACGGCCATGTGATCGAGGCCAGTTCGCCAATCACTAGGAAAGAGGCGGCAATATCCATTTATATGGCAATAAATCCACCCGCGAAGGGTGGTACGGCCACTACAGCTGTTACTGCAGATGCGCCCGGTTTCAACACGCTGTTTACTTCTGCGGGTTTGACATGGACAATCTGTAATATCATCGGCGATGGAGTCACCGGCACAGATAAGGATGGGTTCTATTTCCCCAGGATGATAAAGAGAATGCCGTCTCTTGAGAACGGTCTAATGGTAATAAATGAAGATGGTTCTCTCACCATAACTTATGAACTGAGAAAGGGTATGAAGTGGCATGATGGAGAACCCGTTACTGCTCACGATGCGAAATTCCAGTGGGAAGTAATGAACAGTGGTGCTCCTGTTACGACGAACTACTTCGAAAGTTCCGTTTCGGAAGTAGAAGTTATCGACGATTACACATACTCTATCACTCTTCCAGAACCTCTGAGTAATGCAGAGCTAGGTTCTTCTGTTTACGCTTACTACTTTGGATGGTTCCAACTCCCCGAACACGTTTTCAGAGATAGTTACGAGGAAGCGAAGCATTCTGGAAGCTGGGACAGTTTCGTGGAAAATGCGACAAAGAATCCGATTATGACAGGACCGTACAAGCTAAAAGAATACGTGGAAGGCCAGTATGTGATAATGGAAGCTTTTGATGAGTACTACATGGATAGACCGAACATCGACCAGTTGGTTATGAGAATTATTCCAGACATGGATGTCGTATTCGCATCCACACTTAATGGGGAAATCGATTTCGGAAGATACACTCTAACTCTAAAACAATCAGTGCAGCTTGAGAATGAACGAGCAGATATGTTCAACGTTTTCTACACACCAAACATTGCTTATGATAACCTGAATCTGAATTTGAGAGATCCAGAGGATACATCTAAGCCACATCCGATCTTTGGAGACAAGAGAGTAAGGCAGGCCGTTCTCTATGGTCTAAATAGAGAACAGATAAGCAATGTAGTCTACGCAGGCCTTGCCGAAGTCGTAGATACCTGGATAACCGATCTGCACCAGATGAGAGATGCTCTCAAGAGCCCGGAGGTTAAGCACTACGAGTACAACCCCGCGAAAGCCAAAGCTCTTCTCGAAGAGGCAGGCTGGAAGCTTAACAGTAAAGGCATATACGAAAAGGACGGAACGCCTCTGAAGTTTAGCCTTTCTCTCGCCTCTGGCAGCGGCGATTACCAGATGATGGCCCAGATGATCCAGGGAATGTTGAAGCAAATTGGAATGGAAGTAGAAATTGAGGTGATGCCAGCGCTGGTAATCTGGACCGAGATATTCCCCTATGGGGATTTTGATGCACATATCTCAGGCTGGGGGTATGGAGTCAGCGACGAAGCGGCGAATTATTGGACCACTGATCAGATACCCTCTGAAGAGAATTATTGGGGAGGAATGAACTTCACCGGCTGGGCAAATGCGGAAAACGATGAAATAGTCAACGCAGCCGCCAGGGAGCTCGATCCGGAAAAGAAGCTGGCACTCTATGAAAAGCACTTCGCGCTTTGGACCGAGGAACTCCCTGTTCTGCCCCTGGTTGTTGCGCCGACACCCCATTTTGCAAAGAAATACATTAAGAGCTTCAATTCCGGCTACGACAACGGTTTGGGCTGGATAATTCAGAACTGGTACATTGACGAGCAATAAGAATCTTTGGGGGAGAAGAGGATCTTCTCCCCCATCTTCAATTTCATAATTTCGGAGGTTTAGATATGAAGTTCATCGAGCTTATCGATTCTGTTCCCGATTATAAGGAGTTTTTCACCGTTGAGGAGATGGATCGGCGATCTCTAGAGCTGGCAAAGAGATATCCTGGAAAAGTCAAAGTTTACGAAGCAGGAAAATCACGCGGAGAAAATCCAATCTACGTACTTGAAATTGGCAGCGGAAAGAAGAATGCTCTTCTCTTTGGCTGTCCGCACCCTAACGAACCGATTGGCGCAATGATGCTGGACTTCCTAAGTGAAAGACTTGCCAACGACGATACCTTTCGGGATCAGTTTGACTACACCTGGCATTTGATTAAGGTAATAGATGTTGACGGTACTAAATTGAATGAAGGTTGGTTCAAGGATTCTTCATCCATAAGAAAATACGCAGCCAACTTCTACAGACCGCCCGGTCATGAGCAAGTTGAATGGACCTTCCCGGTCGACTATGAAACGCTTCACTTTCACTCGCCTTTACCAGAGACGCAAGTGCTTATGAAACTTATCGAGGAGAAGAAACCCGAGTTCATGTATTCTCTTCACAATTCTGGTTTTGGAGGCGTCTATTATTATGTGAGTGACGCAGTTCCAGAACTCTACGAGACTTTCAGCAAACTTCCCGGTTTGTTTGATTTACCGCTTTCTCTTGGAGAGCCCGAAGCACCTTTTTTGGAGCAGCTTGAACCAGCCGTTTTCAAGCTTTTCGGAATGGCTCAAGAGTACGATTATCTGAAGAAGAATCTTGGTCCCGACAAGGACCCGGCAGACGTCATCAAGGCCGGGACTAGTTCTGATGATTTTGCTTCATCCGTAGCCGATACGTTTTCCTTAGTTTGTGAGATGCCATATTACTATGATTCAAGGGTAGAAGACATGTCTGAAGCCGATATTACGAGGAAGGAAGCGCAGAGATTCAATTATCAAAGGTCCGTTGAGAATTTTGAGTTCGTCAGCGAAGTGATGAAAGCAGTTGAACCATATGTTATTGACAGAAATTCCCCGTTCTACAGGGTCTTCAAGAATGTTCTTGAAACCTATCCCGATCAACTGCAGGCGCAGAAGAACTGGATTGAAAACGATCCGTCTCTGGAGAGAAAGGCAAGTGTGGCAGAGGTCTTTGATAATAAGATAGTCAGCCAGTTCTATCAATCATTGATGCTCGGGATGCTAAGAAGGCTATTAAGAGAAAACGACAATGGATCTAAGGAGCTAGCGGCGATCTCCAAGATGGCAGATGAGGCATTTGAGAGAAAAATGGAGTATCTTGAAAACAATCTGAACTACACTGCAGTCCCCATAAAGAGCCTTGTCAGTGTTCAGTTGATTGCAGGTTTGAACGTCGCCGACTATATTCAGAGAAGGGAAAGCTAGAAGTCGTGAAGGTGTATTTTCTAAAGAGGTTTCTTGAACTTATCCCGATTTTCTTCGCAATCTCAATAATAATATTCGTCATAATGAACTCAATGCCAGGTGACCCACTACTGCAAATGAGAATGCAAAACCCTCGTGCAATGACCAATGACCCCGAAAGAATGAAGGAACTCAGAGAGTACTATCATCTTGATGACCCTCTTCCGGTTAAGTACTTTACCTGGTTGAAGAGTGTTCTAACCGGTGACCTGGGTTATTCAAGTATGTACAAGTCTCCTGTAATAGATCTGATTGCTTCACGTTTGCCCAACACGCTAGTGCTCACGATCACTGCCTGGCTAATCGGGCTTGTATTTGCACTTCCAATAGGCATTATTTCAGCCGTTAAAAAGTATTCGACCTTCGACTACGCAACCACCATATTTGCTTTTATCGGCATTTCATTGCCGGGCTTCTGGTTTGCTTTGATCGCAATCATTATCTTCAGTGTTAATTTAGGCTGGTTCCCCGTTTCGGGTATGGCAACCTATGGAATAACCGGTTTTTGGAATATCTTTGCAGACAGAGTGAGACACCTTGTGCTGCCTGCCTTTGTATTGGGATTGGTTCAGGTGGCATCATGGGTAAGATACATCAGGACGTCGCTGCTCGAAGTTCTCGATCAAGACTATGTAAGAACTGCTTACGCTAAGGGAGTGCCCGACAGAAAAGTAATCATTAAACATGCGCTGAAAAATGCGATGATACCGATAATCACTATAATTGCACTTGATATTCCGTATTTCTTCGGTGGAGCGTTGATCATTGAAACTGTCTTTTCATGGCCCGGAATGGGAAGGCTTATGTACAATGCAGTTATTTCCAGCGACTATAATCTTGCGATCAGCTGTCTAATGTTTCTGGCAATAATAACGTTGATTTCGAATCTTGTTGCCGACTTCCTGTACGTGATGGTCGATCCCAGAATCAGAATGGGAAGAAAGGGAGCTTAGTTATGGCAAAGTTTTTTTACAAGAGAAAACTGGATGAGATAGAGGAGAAAGCGCGACCTGTTCACATAAACAGCTACAAACAACTCGTGTGGACGAAATTCAAGAGCCACAAACTTGCCCTTTTTGGTGCCGTCGTGTTGATTGGTGTAGCGTTTTTCACTCTGCTTGGCCCCCTCTTCGTTGAGGTAGGGTACGAAGATATGGATTTTTCAAATCTCTTTTCTCCACCGTTGACTGAGGGTCATCCCTTTGGTACCGATGAACTTGGACATGATGTACTCGTGAGAGTTATGTATGGCGGAAGGATATCGTTATTTGTGGGTTTTGCTTCAGCAGTCATTACGACTCTAATAGGAACGCTCGTGGGATTGTTTTCGGGTTTTTACGGTGGAATCGTTGATAGGTTGTTGATGAGATTCGTAGACGTAATGCTTTCTATACCGATGTTCCCAATTTTGATAACCCTTACTCTTGTTTTTGGTTCGGGAATTATGAATATCATTCTTGTACTTACTGTGTTTGGCTGGATGGGAGTTTCAAGATTGGTTAGAGGACTGGTTCTTTCGATAAGAGAGACTGAGTACGTAATGTCAGCAAGGGCTATGGGTGTGAGAAATGGAAGAATCATATTGAGGCATGTTCTGCCCAACGTTATACCGATAGTTATTGTCTCTGCCACCTTGAACATGTCTTACGCAATTCTTGCCGAATCATCGCTGAGTTACCTGGGACTTGGCATTCAACCTCCGATGCCTTCATGGGGAAATATGCTTCAGAGGGCAATGAATTACATATTGGGAACCACTGCTGGTACTAATCCCTGGTGGCTTACCGTCTTTCCAGGGTTCTTTATTTTCATAACCGTGTTGAACGTAAACTTCCTGGGAGATGGGCTTAGAGACGCTTTAGATCCCAAATTTGTGAGTGAGAGTTGAAGTTCATGGAGAGAATACTAGAAGTTGATGACCTGAAAATCTCTTTCAGGACACAGCTCGGAAAGATAACACCGGTCGATGGCGTTTCTTTTGGATTGTCAAAAGGCGAAACTCTAGGAATCGTGGGAGAGTCCGGGTGTGGGAAGACGATCACAGCCTTTTCAATTGTTAGACTACTTCCCAAAAACGCATTCCTGGGCGACAAAACTAAGATCTCTTTCAGGGGAAGGGACATTTCTACGCTGAGTAAACAAGAGCTACAGAAAATCAGGGGAAAGTCAATATCCATGGTATTTCAAGAGCCCATGACTTCTTTGAATCCTCTTTATACAATTGGATGGCAAATCTCGGAAGTGTACAGACTGCACGAAGGTCTTGATGAAGATGATGCGATGAAGAGAAGCATTGAAATGCTGCGACTTGTAGGAATTCCAGAACCCCAGAAGAGAGTGAAGGAATTTCCTCATCAATTATCCGGGGGGATGAGGCAGAGGGTAATGATTGCCATGGCTCTTGCTTGCAGTCCTGAGCTACTGATAGCTGACGAGCCGACTACTGCACTGGATGTCACGATACAGGCCCAGGTGCTTGAACTTATGAACGAGTTGAAGAGCAAGTTTGACACCGCAACTATAATAATTACTCACGACTTGGGCGTAATCGCTGAAATGTGCGACAGGGTTGTTGTGATGTACGCCGGCCAGATTGTTGAAAGCGGAGGAGTATTCGATATCTTTGACAAACCAGTTCATCCCTACACAAAAGGTCTCATAAGTTCTATACCTAAGATAGATGTTGCAAAAAAGGATCAAAAGAAGCTCAATGTAATAAACGGTTACGTACCACATCCATCGAATTTTCCGGAAGGATGCAGATTCAGGCCCCGATGTCCTGTAGCGTTCGAAAAGTGCACACAGCAGCCGCCAGTAGTTCAGATTGAGAGACAGCACTCCGTTCGATGTTGGCTTTTCGAAGGGCGTGATGTATTATGAAAGCCTCTCCGATGGTAGAGATTAGGGATCTCAGAAAATGGTTTCCCGTGAAGAGTGGGTTTAAAGTGAAGTCTCATTTGAAGGCCGTGGATGGTGTTGACCTAGAAATAGTAAAGGGAGAGACTCTTGGATTGGTTGGAGAATCGGGTTGCGGTAAGACAACGATAGGAAGGACTTTGATAAAGATTTACCAGCCTACTGGAGGTGAGTTTCTCTATAGAGGAGAAGGCTCCCCCGAAGGTGGCATTGATATCTTTTCCCTCTCTGAATCCAAAATGAGGCCATTCAGAAGAGAGATACAGATGGTGTTCCAGGATCCGTACGCTTCTCTGAATCCACGCATGACTGTATTCGATATAATTGCAGAAGGTTTGAGAGTCCATTCAGTTGGTAGGAGCAAAGAAGAGCGCAAGGCAATGATAGCCGAGATACTTGAAAAGGTCGGTCTTAGACCGGAGTACATGTTCCGCTATCCTCACGAGTTCTCTGGTGGTCAGAGACAGAGAATTGGAATAGCAAGGTCAATAATTCTTAACCCGAGTCTGGTCATTTGTGATGAGCCGGTTTCGGCTCTCGATGTCTCAGTTCAGGCTCAGGTGATAAATCTTCTCGAGGATCTGAAACATGATTTTGGCCTCACATATCTCTTCATTGCTCACGATCTGGCAGTCGTAAAACACATCTGTGACAGGATTTCTGTGATGTATCTTGGAAAGATTGTTGAAACGGCAGAAACCGATTCCCTTTTTAACGATCCTCTGCACCCTTACACAAGGGGATTGTTATCCTCGATTCCTATCCCGAATCCCCACTTAAGAAGTGCCAGAAATAGAGAGATAGTGAAAGGGGATATTCCCTCACCTGTTGATCCACCAGAAACGTGCAGATTCGTTAAGAGATGCCCGAGGGCATTCGATAGATGCTGGAAAGAAAGCCCTTCATTGAAGGAAGTGAGTGATGGTCACTTTGTTTCGTGCTTTCTTTATGATTAATAGATTGTTCTGAAGAAGTTCTTGACCCGTCTTGAATTGCGAACCGCTGTGAGCAAGTCTCTCAATCGAAAATATAGATCCATGAAAATAGGGTATCTATGAGACGACCATCGACATGTCGGAACTCATAGTAGTTGTCAGGCGTTGATATCTCACCCTCTACAGGCATGAAGTAATGATCGAGGCCGGGCAACAACTGGAAATAGACATTGATTTTTGTCCAGAGTGCGTTCATGAACATTATGTAATCCTGGACGGTCGACTCAAAGTCGGCGTCACCCTGCACTATCAACACAGGTATTTCCAGCTCCCTTATTGTTTCTATTGGGCTCATCTTGTCGAGTTCATAATAGTAACCGGCTGTCGCTGCAAGCACGGGAGCTCCTGGAGGTAGCTTCCCTTCCAAAGCGATCTGCAGATAATCTGTTAGGAGCTGAGTCTGTTGTCCAATCTCCCCCTTGTTGAGCGAGGAAATGTACTTCTGTTTGTCAATTATTACCTGGAGCTCTCTTCTAGAGGGAGTAGCCATCAGAATTATTCCATCGACTCTTGAATCTCTCATTGCTATGGTGGGGGCAACCCTTCCCCCAAGTCCGTGACCGGCAAGGAAGATCGAAGAAACCGAAGGAATTCTTGAAGCGGCAGTTATAGCCTTGATTACATCTTCTATTACTTCCGTCTCGATACTTGGAGAAGTCTGAGATAAGCGCTCTCCGAACACGAATGTTCTCTTGTCATAACGAAGAACGGCCACGCCCTGGGTCGCAAGGCCCCATGCAATCTGTCTGAAGGGTTTGTTGGGACCTATTGTCGAATCTCTGTCAAGAGCTCCGGAATCGTGAATCAGAATGACAAGCGGGTACCTGTCTATCTCCTTGGGGACCGTTATTACTGCTGGGAGACGGTATCTTCCCTCACCTATAGTGATCTCAAATTCATCGAACTTGCTAGTATCTATATATTCAGCTATTGCACCCGGCTGTGACGTCGGTTGGACCACAAATGTATCGATTTTGCCCTGATCATCTACCACCACGTTGAAGTCAATGAATCCTCTCTCAAACTGAGCGTGGAAGATATATACCGTGTAGCCTCTCAATACACTTGTTTCGGTGGAGAAGATGAACAGATAACTGCCATACTCCTCTTCTAACTGCTGAAACTCCTGCACCATGTTATCGACGCTATAGAGAGCTCTGGCTCTAACGCTTTGCATCTCGTAAGCGAGATGGTAATTGCCTCGCAATAAAAGCTGAAGGTACCTGTCAGCAAGTACCTCAGATCCAAAAAGCGTAGCAATAATCAGAAATATAAAAGCGCCAATCGAAAAGATTCTCTTCAACCGGATTTCTCCCATTACAATTATTAACGTTCTATCTCAATGATAACTCACTTTGCCTTGAATGGAGAAAGTGTTGGAGAGCCTCGGCTCTCCAATGGCATTACACTCGAGTTTATCTTGAACCTTTCATGATCCGGAACTATCCATTATCCTTTCACTGTTGAAAACCCTTGTAAGAAAGTAAATGAAAATCGAAACGTATGCCAGATTACTGATTAGCATAAGCAGAAATCTAGCAATTACGAAATTGACGGTGATAATATCCTTCATTACGAAGATTGAATTTACCAGAGGGATAAGATAAAGCAGCGGATTATCTGGCGATTCCATCTGCATCGTTGCTATTCCGAGGACAATAGCCATGATATATATCGGCATCACGTATCCGCTTCCTTCCTTTACGTTTCTTGCAATGGAACCCAGAAGAACGATCAGAGCGGCGGCAACTCCCGACATGGTAAGCAGTGTAATGAAAAGACCCACAAGAGTCGAGGCCGAAAGAGATGATAAATTTAGATTCTCTGCCCCAAATGCCGGGCCTCCTAATTTGAAGGCAATTATCAATCCTATGAAAGTGAAAATGCTGTTCAGAATCGCTATGGTCATTACGTAGAGAATCTTGCCCGTTGCGATCGATGATCTAGAAACCTGATTCACCAAGAGCACAGGCATGCTTCCTCTTTCCTTTTCGCCAGCGGTTGTATCTAGCCCAATGTTCATTGCTCCGGCAAAGATATAGATAAGTAGAAAATATGGGATCAGTGTCGCGAGCATTTCCGTTCCCTGAGATTCCTCGGGAGCAACATCCATTTTCTCTACATTAACAGGGTTGAGGTCTTCGATGGTTAAACCGTGTTCCAAGAGCTTCTCCGATAAGAGAAACGAAGAATAAGAAGCCAGAGCGTTCTGAACCATTTGTGCTCCATACGCCGATCCTCTCGAAGTAGAGTTGTAAAAGACGAGGGCATCAATTCTTTCTCCGTTTTCAATTCTCTCAGCTGAATTTGGAGGAAACTCAACCACTATCGAGTTTTCGAAGTCCTTTACCGTCTCTTCGTTAAGTTCATCGACGATCTCGAAGGAGATCATCCCTTCGAGAATCTTCAAGAACCTTTCGTCGGGCAGGTTGGTCACCTTCAGACTGTAAACGGCGTTTTCATAAGTTTTTGCCTGTGATTGAGATACGGCGTTCATAACCAGGAAGATGACAGGCATAATCAACATCGGCAGTATTAGTACCGCGAATATTGTTCTCGGATCTTTGAATACATTCTTTAATTCTTTCCGGAAGATTATTAGGGCGTCTCTAAACACTCTCAGTCACCCCTTCCAAATCGGCGATCTTGAAGAAGACATCCTCCAGACTGGACTCATCGAATCTTCTGTAAAGTCCCCCAAGAGTGTCATCGGCGACCAGTTTGCCTTTGAAGATTATCCCTACTCTATTGCAAAGCTTCTCGGCCACGGACATGATATGTGTGGAGATAATTATTGTCTTTCCCTTCTTGCGATAGTCCTTTAGAAATTCGGTCACGGTTCTTGCTGTAATAATATCTAGACCATTGGTCGGCTCATCAAACACGATTACCTCGGGATCATGGATCAGGCTGACTGCAATAGCAGCCTTTTGCTTCATTCCCGATGATAGCTTCCCGATTCTTTTGTCGAGAAAATCATTCATGTTCAGATAGTCAGAAAGAAATTTCGTCCGCTCAGAAATATCAGATTCTCGCATATGGCTTAGTTCTCCATAGAATCGAAGAAGCTCTCTTGGGGTGAGATTACCCGATAGCTTCATGTCGCTCGTCAGGAATCCAATTCTCCTCCTCACTTCTGTGGGGGCATCTACAGAATCAAACCCCATAACGGTTGCTCTTCCGCTATCGGGCTTAAGGAGAGTGGAAATGATTCTTAGTGTTGTGGTCTTTCCCGCTCCATTGGGACCCAGTAGACCGTATATGCTGCCTGGTTCTGCGACAAAACTGAGCGAATCTACAGCGGTCACTTTTTTCCTTCGATTCTCGAAGGTCTTCGTGACTCTCTCAACCTTTACCATTTCTACTAACCTCCAGTTATCTATCTTAGTGAAGAATAACACCATTATGTTACATTGAAGTTTAGTGGTGAAGATATCAGAAAAATTATTTCATAATTGAAGGAATAATTATCAATTTTATTGAGTGTTAGATTCATTTATTTCATTTTAAGATAAATTATAGTATAATATTGGAAGTCAAGGGTATCGATTTGCTTCCATGCGATGCTACAGTAGTTTTTAGTATGAAAAATAACCCTTTGATAATGGGAGGTTCTAAATGAAGGTAGCCAGTTCAAAGTATCTAGACGATAGACGTGACTTGTTGCGGAATCTTGTTTCAATTTTGGAGAATGATTTCCCCTACGTTTCTATTCTGGGTACCGATGTGAAGGGAAAGTTATTCCAGGTAACTACTACTGGGATAAGCGTCAACGATTCCAGATGGTCAGAAAGGGGCTTTGTTCTGAGAGTTCATGATGGAACAGGCTATTTTGAATTTTCTTTCAATGAAATAGATAGTGAATCTCTTAATGGAATTGTTGAGCTTGTGAAGAAGAGAGTCGCCGTTTTCAGAAAGGCCATGGTTAAGAACAATCTTGAGGCGGCAAAGACACCGATTCCAGAGGAGAAGGAATGGAAACTCAGTTTCAACGACGAAGTTAAGATCCTGCCTGGTATGCTGTCGGCCGAAGAGATCTTGGGCAGATTATCCAACCTAAAAGGTAAGGCTCATTCATTATCTGAGGAAGTAATAAACGTAATGACTTTAATGGAGAACGTACAGGTGAGCAAGCTCTTCATATCAAGTAAGAAAGACCTCTTTCAATCTTACATATGGTCGCAGGGATACTTGTATGTTGTTACGAGAAGGGGAAAGATGACAAAGTACAGCATGAAGGGATTTTCAGGTCTCAAGGGAGCAGAGATTCTAGATGAAATGGATGAGTATGTGGAGAAAGTTGTAGAAAACGCAAGAATGCTGCTCTCTGCGGAACGAATAAATCCCGGTACTTACGACGTTATATGCTCCCCCGACGTAGCTGGACTCATTGCTCACGAAGCTTTTGGCCATGGAGTGGAAATGGATATGTTTGTGAAGGAACGCGCAAAGGCTGTCGAGTATTTGGGGAAACAGGTTGCGTCTGAGTTAGTTACTATGCATGATGGCGCGGCTGGTGTAAGAGAAGTGTCTTCCTACGCTTTTGACGATGAGGGATGCGAAGCAAAAGATACTGTGATAATTGATAGGGGGATTCTTTTAACGGGAATATCTGATGTGATCTCAGCATCCATTCTTGGAACTGAGCCAACGGGAAACGGAAAGAGGCAGTCCTTTGAGAGGAAGGCGTATGCTCGAATGACCAATACTTACTTCTCGCCAGGGAAGGATGATCTGGAGGAAATGATAACTTCGATAGATTATGGATTTCTTCTCGAAGATTATTATAGTGGAATGGAAGATCCCAAGAACTGGGGTATCCAATGTGTCATAGCTTATGGTAGAGAAATCGTAAAGGGAAAGCTGACAGGAAGAATCGTATCACCGGTTATGATGACGGGATATGTTCCAACTCTGCTTAAGTCGATTTCAATGGTGTCAAAGGATTTCAGACTTTCTGGCACCGGAGCCTGTGGCAAGGGACACAAAGAGTTCGTTAAAGTCTCTGCTGGTGGTCCATACATAAAAGCGAAAGCGAGGTTGGGATAATGATAGATAAGATTTCTAGACAGCTTAAGTCGGTTGCGATAAGTGGATGGAAGATCAAGGAAGAAAACGTCGAAAGTGAGGAATACTTTTTTGTTAAGGACAAGGTTGACCTCGGAAGATCCAAGAAGGTAAGCAAGTACGAGGTTACCCTGTATAAGGATTTCGAAGATAAGAACGAGAAATACAGGGGTAGTTCTGTATTTTACATTAGCCCGGGGATGGAAGATGCTGAAATCAGTGAAGCAATTGAAGAGGCATTCTTCGCTGCCGGGTTTGTCAAGAATCCCTGGTATCCATTAGCTCCAGCCCTTTCGAGAAAATTTTGTTCAGAGGAGTATGAGTTATCCGAACTGGCAAGCGAGGCAGTTGGGGCAGTGTTCTCTCAATCGAAACCCGTAAATTCCTGGTTGAACTCCGTCGAGATTTTCGTCATAAAAAACAGGGACAGAATTCTCAGTTCCGAGGGAGTAGATGTCTCACTTTCGAAATACAGAACCTATATAGAAAGCATAGTGAGCTCATCAGGTAGAGAAGAAGTGGAGCTTTATGATCAACTTCTCCTATCAGTTCCTGATCACGAGCGGATTAGTATGAGAATTTCAAGACTGCTGGAAATGGTCCGTGAGAGAGCTAATGCTACTGCCACTCCCGCAGTTAAAGGAGTTCCGGTAATACTTACAGGAGAACCTGCTAAAGAGGCATTGAGGTATTACTTGATGCAGTCTAATGCCCATCTCAAGTACGACAAAATTTCTGAAGCCGAGCTTGGTAACTCTGTTCAGTCTGAGGAAGCAGGGGACAGAATAACACTAGAGGTTGTACCTGAACTGGAGGGTTCATACTACAGCCTTCCATTCGATAATGATGGTCTTCTTATGAAGAAAAGGAAGGTAATTGAGAACGGTATCTTGAATAGTTTCTGGGGTGACATAAGATACTCTTATTACATAGGAATCGAACCTACTGGCGCTGCAATGAACTTCTCTGTCGGAGAAGGAAGTCTCAGTGTTGAAGAGATGAGAAAAGAATCTCATTTAGAAGTCACACATTTTTCTGCAGTGGATGTCGATGAGACGACAGGAGATTTCGGTGGAGAAATCCGACTCGGATGGTATTTCGATGGTTCAAAGAGAATTCCCGTTACTGGGGGTTCTGTGACAGGAAATTTGAAGAGTCTTGATTCTCTTTATCTCTCTAGAGAGACAGAGCTAAATGGAGACTACTACGGGCCTGTTTCGCTGATGATGAAAGGAATGAAGATCTCGGGAGAATAGGGTTTCTGGAGGTTCATATGATAATCGAGACAATAAAGATGAGACATTCGACTAGAAAGTTTCTTCCATATGGACTCTCTTCTGAGGAGCGGGAAAGGCTTGTCGATTTTTTTGAAGTTATTCCCACTCTCCATTCCTTGCGTCTGAAATGGGCCTTGAAGGATCTAAATAAAGGATCATCCGCGATCTATGCACCTTGTACCAATAAGCCAAACTGTCTCGTGGAGTATGGCTTTCAGGGAGAGATTATTGTCCTGGAAGTGACGAAAATGGGCTTTGGTAGTTGCTGGAATGCCGGTATCAGAGAGGCGGGATCGCCGGCAGGTATAATTATCGGTAAGGAAGACCAGGGGAAAGTTAGTATCAACGACATTCTTACGGGTATGGGTAGGAGAAAGGAACTTCGAGCTCTGATTGATGGACCAGTTCCCGAAGACGAGAGACTGCTTCAGATACTTGAATCGTGTAGACTAGCCCCTTCGTCCATGAACAGGCAGCCGTGGAGATTCAGTGTTCTTGAAGGCGATCTTTACATCTGGACAAAGGCAAACATGATTGGAGGAGGTCACTGGTTAGATCTTGGAATTGTTCTTTCACATGCATACATAACTGCTTTAGAGTTCTTTAAGAATGTCTCTATAGAAAAGGCTGCCGGGGATCGTTACAGAGTGATAATGAAGTAGTCCCTAATGCCAGACCAGATCCTCTACATTTGGAGTGACTTGATGTGCACATTGATATGGTAGCATCCCCGAGAGGTTTATGCGGGAAGAGCTTTGAAGACTCACAGTGCCTCATTTGTTCAACATTCTGAGTGAGTTCAGAACTGCAAGCAAAGTTACCCCAACATCGGCAAATACTGCCCCCCACATGTTCATTAAGCCAAACGCGCCTAGAGCGATAAATGCCATTTTCACTCCGAGGGCTGCTGTAATATTCTGGATGGCATTTCTGTTCGTAGATCTCGATATCTCTATAGCTCTTGCGACTTTAGATAGAGACTCGCCTGAAAGAACAACATCGGCCGTCTCTATAGCTGCGTCGGCTCCAGAGAAGCCCATAGCGATTCCAACATCGGCCCTTGCAATTACCGGTGCATCATTAATACCATCACCGACGAATGCAGTACGCTTCCCGCTTTTGATAGCGTCTTCTACTGCTCTCATCTTATCTTCAGGAATTGCTTCGGAAATCAGACCGTCAAGGTTCAGTTTGGACGATATAGAACCAGCAATATCATGACTATCACCCGTGAGCATAACTATCTCATGAATTCCGAGTTCTCTAAGCTTGATGATGGCATCGGCAGAATCAACCTTCAGAACGTCGGACAGAGTGAATACTCCCTCTACTCTGCCATCGATGGAAAGAAATATCTTTCCTGATTCGCCTCGCTCTTTATAATCAACTCCGAGATCTTTTAGCAGAGAGGAGTTGCCAATGCCCATTTTCTTGTCGTTGATTTCTGCTGTGATACCTTTCCCGGCGATTTCTGAGTGGTGAGAGATTTTCATGTCTTCGGGAATCTCTGGGATAAAACTTCTAAACGAACTTGCCACTGGATGGGTGGAGTAGCTTTCCATCAGGGCCGCGTATTCCAATAATTCTCTCTTGTCATATCGGCCAGAAGTCTCTATTTGAGAGATCTCTAGCTTTCCCTTGGTCAATGTTCCCGTTTTGTCTATGAAAATCGAATCAATCTTGCCAAGAGATTCCAGATAATTACTCCCCTTGAATAATATTCCCTCTCTTGAGGCCTTTCCAATGCCGACGAAATAGCTTAAGGGAACAGAGATGACTAATGCGCAAGGGCAGGAAATGACAAGAAGGATCAAGGCCTTATGAACCCAATCTGAGAATCCCCCTCCGAACAGCAAAGGGGGAAATACCGCTATTGCGGTAGCAATGGAGACCACAGTGGGAGTGTACAGCTTCGAGAACCTGGTAATGAACCGCTCCCTATTAGATTTTCTAGAAGTTCCCTCTTCAACTAACTCCAGCATTCTGCTAGTGTAAGATTTCTGAAGATTTGTGGATGCAGTGACTTCTATTACACCTGATTTGTTTATGGTTCCGGCAAGAACTATATCGCCTTCTTTTACAGGTACGGGACTACTTTCTCCTGTGAGAAGTGATTTATCTATCCAGGTGCTTCCAGAGTTGACAAGACCGTCTATGGGAATTCTCTCTCCTGGTTTGACAACAAATCTGTCACCCGGCTGGATCTGACTTGCCGGTACAGTCCGAAGTTGTCCGTCAATGATCTGATTTACTTCTTCAGCCCTTAAATCTATCAGTTCCTTCACCGATCTTCTCGATTTTCTCAAGGCGATTGCCTCCAGAAGCTCTCCTAAACTGTAAAAGATCATCACGGCAACAGCTTCAGGCAATTCGTGGATTGCAAATGCACCCATAGTAGCGACGGTCATAAGAAAACTCTCGTCGAACAAGTCCCCCTTGAAGAGATTTCTGAAAGCCTTTAAAACGGTGTTTCCCCCAGCGACAAGATACGCAGTTACAAATAAGCCGTATTCAAGCAACTCATTATTCCCATGAATAAAGGGAGAAAAGACCAAAGCAATGAAAAAAAGGACTCCTGAGAAGAGCAGTTTCACAAGTTCTTTGATGGGTAAATCCTTCTCAACGTCCGGAGATTCCAACAGCGTTATCTCCGGTGAGTGTTTGTGAATAACTTCTTCTACTTCTTTGAAAGTTTGACCATCGATTATTAGTGTCGAAGAAGAGAAATCTATTCTTGCATCAACTCCCGATCTCTTTAGCTGGTCCTCCAGTTTGGCTGCACATTTAGGACAATCAAGTCCTTCTATTCTGTATTTCTTCATTCTAATCGCCCTCCGACAGTTCCTGGAAATGTTCTCTGGCAAGTTTTATGAGCTCAACAACGTGAAAGTCTTCTAAGGAGTAGAAAACAGACTTACCTTCCCTACGGCTTTTCACGAGTCTGTAAGACTTCAGTTGCTTTAGGTGATGGGAAATCGTTGGCAGTGATAGCCGGAGAATCTCTGCAAGATCACATGTACACAGTTCCGTTTCAGACAGAAGAAATACTATTTTCGTTCGCGTCTCGTCGGCGATAACCTTAAAAAGATCCGAGAGACCCGAAACTTCCTTAGCTATCAGTCTATATTTATCTACGTCGACGTGAATTTCTCTACTCGGGCAAAGTTCACTCATAGGATGTCTCCAAATCAATTAGACGGTCATCTAATTGATTGTAACTGCATTCTCTTCTCAAGTCAAGTCATCTGCCCATAACTCTCGCGGATGTCGATATCAAGAGCTCCTTTCCACCAAAGTTGAAAACGCCTTCGAAATAAAACGCGGTTGAGCTTTGAGAGTCAGTTCTTTTGAACTGCATTCTTTGACATGGATCGATTCGAATCTTGTCTTTCGAAAATCTCCATCCGGGGAAGACGATCTGAATAGCCTCAGTTCCTTTAGATTCGCATTTTCTTTTTCCATCAAGGTTCTAACCTTCAACGTTCCTTCTGGTTGCTCTTCTACATAACTCATTGAAGAAAGAGGCTTACCTGTGTTCAGGTGATGAATCATTGAACTTATCGCCTGAGAAACTCTGAAGACTTCGGCCCCATGTCCTGCCTTTGGAGCATAGACCATTGATGAACAGCCGGGCAGTTCTTCTATGTATTAGTTAGCTGAGTCTATGGGCCATATGGATCATTCGTTCCGACAGCAATTTGCTTTGGAATTACGAGTTGAGATCGATATGTGAAAGATCTGTGTACTCTGGCAAATCTAGTTATGCCGGGCTATTTAGATCATCAAGGATTCATCTCTGTACATATTCCTCAATGGAGTGACAAAAGCCTCCCCAGAAGTCAAGCTTGTGTTCCATCTGTACAGCAATATTGAGGTTGTCAAAGGCTGTGGGAACGATTTCTTTGACTCTCTTGTGCATCGGGGCAGTTAGCCATGTAGTCCAACCTCGCTTGGAGCCCCCCCGATAAAGTGAAGCCTTCAACTCCGTCCCCCTTGTTCCCTATGAAGTCATTCATGATGTTCATTGAAGCAATAGTGGCTTGAACCATGGGCAATAAGGCGGGTCATGTGTAATCACAACTCTTAAGACATCTTACAAGAGAATAGCTAAGTAACCAGTCCTCTTTGGGACCGCCAAAAAGTGGTTGATTTGGGATGTTGAATAGGACGGCAACGTAAGCTCTATTTGCAAAGCCAGCAGTCCGAATAATGCCAGCTCTTCCTACGAGTATCCGTGGTCACCAGTTATGAACATCACTGCAACTTTTGACTCTATCCTTGGTGGTTTTATGATCATCGGATCGTTTAGCCACTTAATCCTCTGCAATACAACCGAGTCGAAGTTTAACGTATCTATTTCGATAAGCCCCTCTGAAGGCGACTCCACAATCTTGACATTTGCATTATCCATAGTTGATGGAATTGAGTGGAGTTCAGAAAACTATCCACTGTTACCGATGAAAGAGAGGCCGCAACAATCAAGAGCAAGAAAACTGGAATTGCTCTCATCTCAGTCAGCTATTGTCTTCAGAAGATTTTCGGCAACTTTTCTGAGTTCGTCAATGATCTCCTGCGGCCCAATAACCTTGAAGGAGTTCTCAGAAGCCAGGAACATCACCAAATCTCCTATCTCGAAGAAATGGTATTTATGGCGATCGCCACCAAAATCTAGGTCTACTTCGTGGAATTCAGCTTCTCGCGGGAATATTCGGTTCCAGAGCATTGGTTCTTCCAAATACCTCTTGTTCGAAAAGATGACCTTATCAATCTCGTCTGACCTGACAAATCGGACGTTACCATCCTCTTGAAGACCACAAAATAACTCGCGTCTTTCATCGAAACAGGCGGGATAGAAAATGAACTCTTTGCCCCCTCTTTGAAAAATCTTCACAGCTTTCTTACTAGCTATCGCGTTCAGAAAGACTGAGCTTATTCGATATTCTGTTCTTAGTTGAAATTTCATGCTGTCTTCGAAAAGAGAAGGCAAATGATAGGGTTCGGAATAGAAGTACTCGCCTCTTTTCCTAGAGTATT
Organism: Mesotoga prima MesG1.Ag.4.2; assembly: GCF_000147715.2. NCBI lineage: Bacteria > Thermotogati > Thermotogota > Thermotogae > Kosmotogales > Kosmotogaceae > Mesotoga > Mesotoga prima. The sequence goes on from NC_017934.1 coordinate 2,295,944, forward strand.
TCATGGGCGCTCCAAGATTTGCTCTCAGATACTTGAAATCTCTATGGGCCTGTCGGACTGAGATGCCAAACTTCTGAGTGTAGTCTTTCATGGCTGCGAAATCATTCTTTAGCAAGCGATTGTGCAGCCACATAATCCTCATTTCCCTAGACACATCTGCCACCTCCAGTGGCCCAGACGAGAGACATCTGAACATCGCAGAACAGAATTCGAAGGTGCTAGAATTGCAATAGTATTATACAAAAATTCGAAAAGTAAATCTAGAAGATGAAATGGAGACATGATGGTTAGAGGAATCATATTTGACTTGTTTGGAACCATTGTCAGTAACGCGAGGCTCTTCAGACCTGTATGCTCCAAGATGGCAGAAGAGTCGTCAGCTGAAGTGGCGGAAATAGAGAGAGACTTTGTGAATCTCTACGGCCACTACTTCAAGGACTGTCATAAAATGCCCTTTCAGCCGGAGAGATACTATTATTATCTTCTGATAAGCGATTTGATTGACAAGTACGATTTGCCAGGAGACATGGAAGCCTACTGTAACTTCATGTACGATTCCTTCTCTAAGTTCCGCGCCTATCCGGATGCAAGGATCCTAAGGGCGATCGTAAACAAGTATTCCGTTGCAATCCTAACTAATGCCGATAATTCCTTTGCTGAGAAGGTTGTAAAAAGAAATAAAATTCCACATCATTTTCTGCTGACTTCGGAATCGGCAAGATCGTACAAACCATGCGAAGTTATCTTTGAGAAGCTACTGTCTATGATGGAAATCGAGAAGAGGCACGTCATTTTTGTTGGTGACAGCATTCAAGTAGACATGCTTGGCGCTTCTGCAGCCGGAATTAAGGGAATTCTTATCGATCGGTCAAGATCTTACTTAGACTACGCACCAAGAATCGAAAGCTTGGAAGAACTGCCTAGCTTGCTAGAGTCCTTGTAAGAGCACCTTCGAATTCCTCAAGAACTATATCGAGATCTTCTCTGGTAACGTTTAGATTGGTTACGAATCGCCATTCGCCAGCTTCAGGCGGATTTATCTTTATTCCCTTATCGTGAAGAGTTTCAACGATAAACTTTGAACTTGCTTTACCGGTGATTCTGAAGAAAACCATGTTTATGTCGAGACGATCAAAGAAGACTTCGATTTTTGGTAATTTTGAAAGCCCTTCAGCCAGGTATTTAGCATTGTCGTGGTCTATTTGAAGACGATCGATCATTCTCTCGAGTGCGAATACTCCGGCGGCAGCAATAATACCTGCCTGACGCATAGCTCCTCCCATGATCTTTCTTCCCTTTCGTGCCTTGGCTATGAATTCTCGTTTACCTACCAGCATTGACCCTATCGGTGCACCGAGTCCCTTCGAGAGGCAAAACATAACCGAGTCGGAACAAGAGGCAATTTCTGCGGGGCTAACCCCTTCGGCAATAGCAGCGTTGAATATTCTTGCACCATCAAGATGCAGGGGGACTTTCTGCGCTGAAGCCAGTTCGTAGATCTCCCTGATGTAATTCATGGGGAGGATTCGTCCGCTGGAGTGGGCATTTTCCAGACAGATTAATCCGGTTCTCGGATAATGAAGATCCTCAGATCTGATGGCACTTCTGATTCTTTCGGCTGAAGGTTTGCCATCATCACAGTCAAGAGTTCTCATCTGAACTCCCGCTATCACTGCAGAAGCTCCGGCCTCGTGGACAATGATGTGATTGGACGCTGGAATAATCACCTCATCTCCCCTTAGAGTGTGTGTGAGGATTGAAAGTTGATTCCCGAATGTTCCTGAAGGAACGAAAAGGGCGGCTTCCTTCTTCAAGATGTCTGCTGACATCTCTTCAAGTCTGTTGACTGTCGGATCGTCTCCGTACACATCGTCTCCTACCTCTGCACTGGCCATAACCCGCCTCATTTCTTCACCGGGGACCGTAACTGTATCACTTCTAATATCTATCCACTTCAAGACAGCACCTCCATAAGGTAAGTTATGAAAACAATTATAAACCAGAATTACTATCAAGAATAACAAGAATAAAAAAAGCCGGATCTAATGATCCGGACTATATGGGGTTCCTATCTAAGGGGGATAGGGGGGTTATAAACTATATTTATTCTAGTTTGTTTGTATGAATATTGCTTTGTGAAAATAGGGCGAAAACATGCAGTGTGCATTACCTATAGATTACCTGTTAAAATAAACATTAACATTAACACAACGGATGCCACATCTCATAAATACTATGGGTTGTTACTTATGGAGTGAGAGATAACCAGATACAGTATATCAATGTTACACTTTAAAAAATATCTTATCAGTAAAGAGAGACATCAGGACTTTTCTGGTATCGGTGACTGCGAGGATAATTCACGTGTAATTATGCTTTACTCTGAGGTATGGTAACATTTCTCGTGTATGGAGTCCAATCTTCTTCTAGCATTTGGTAGGGCTTTCAAGAATCTTTCCAGCGTTTCGCATGGATACTCTTCGCATTCTCCGCAGTTTGAGATTCCCTTCTCTTCACAACAGAGTTTGAATGGGCAGCCGGAGCATAACTTAAAAAGAGAATTACCATGACATCCACTGCAGCTGACGTCTTCCGAAGAAATATCAAAACCAAAATCGACAGACCACCTATTTGCAGTCTCTCTTCTTAATGAATTATCATCAGCGATAGTGGCCCTGTATGTATCACACTGACTGCAGTCTATCCCGCAGAATGCTATCATAGTCATGCAATCACCCGGACTCAGCTTAACTGATGTTTTTGTCCATGTGTAGAGCATAGCATTATTTATTGAATTGTCATATCTTTGGAGGGAGAGCTTTGAAACCTGTAATTACTAAAGAAGTTTACAAGGTTAGATACTACGAACTCGATTGTCACTGGAAAGCTTCAGTTTCCACACTCATGGATTATTTTAATGATATAGTGACACTTCAGACTGTCGAGATAGGCCACGGAGTTGACATTATGAGCAAGGGTGAATACGCTTGGCTTCTTCTTCGTTGGGATGTCAATGTGAACAGGTATCCTGACTACATGGAAAACGTTGTTGTTCAGACTATTCCTTACTCAATGGATAGATTCTATGCGTACAGGCGTTTTGAGATATTTGACCGTTCAGATAATCTAATTGTTGACGCGAATTCTCAGTGGATCCTAATTGACCAAAGGAAACGAAGACCAATCAGGATCGGAGACCAGTTCTACGCATTGTATGGTATTGACAGTGATTTCCACCAACCTCTTTCTTTTCCACAGGTTAACGATAATGATTCATATGGTGAAGAGATCACCTTTAGAGTACGCAGTTCGGACTTGGATACGAACGGGCATTCTAACAACGTGTCATATGTTAGATGGATTATGGAAACCGTTCCCGATGAGTTTGCGAAGAGATCCTTGAGAAGGCTTACAATCGAGTACAAACGCGAATCTCGAGAGGGTGATGAGATTTCTGTAGAAAGTGTATTTGAGAACGGGGACGAGTTTGCTGAAGGCAAACACAAGATAATCAGTTCTGGAAGAGTACTTTCTCTTGCCAGAACTGAATGGAAGTGAATGGCTGTTGAAGCCGCCTATTATACAAGTGAGTCTGGATCTACATAATCATCCAGCCAATACGCATCTGGATTCCTGTTGAAAGCCATAAAGAGATCGTACCGTCTTGGATCGGCCGCTCTATGATATTTCATGTATATCTTCTTCTCGTCCAGGCCGACATATTCGATTTTGCCGGTTGCGTGTGACATTACGAATCTAGCCCTCTTTGCCAGACCTGAGACTGAATCTATGGACTTCTTGAAAATTTCATAACCATTCTCTGCTGGCACTGCATAAGTGTGATTTCCCTTTGTCGGTCTGCACTGAAAGACATAGTAAGGTGGAATCCCAATAAATGAGAGTTTCCTGAATAATTCGGTCATGACTTCCACACTGTCATTCACGCCACGGATCATTGGCGTCTGATTGCATATAACTGCACCAGCATCTCTCAGAATGTTCAGACCTCTTATTGCTTCATCGGTTAGCTCTCTAGGATGATTGAAATGTGCCATTATATATATCCTTTTCTTTGGGGTGCTGTATTTCTTAACCATATCTGGCAAATCTGGATCGTTAATAATTCTGTAGGGGTTAAAAGCAACCATTTTGCTTCCAAATCTTATTATGCCAACATGGTCAATCTCCCTCAACTGTCGAACAATATCTCCCAGTTTTTCTGTAGAAAGTATTAGAGAGTCCCCACCGGTGAGAAGTACGTTCGTGATTTCCTTGTGCTTTCGAATGTACTCAACACCAAGAGTAACGTCATTTACCACTTCTTTGTTTTCTGTGGAGAACAGTCTCTTCCTGAAACAGAATCTGCAGAAGCTTCCGCAAACCTTTGAGACAAGAAGCAAGGCGGTGTCTTTGTACTTATGCTCCATACCGGGAGCAACGGTGTATATATGCTCCTGAGAAGCATCCAGATCCCCCCACTCATCGAGTTCTTCGAAGTCGGGAAGGATAATTCTCTTTATAGGATCGTGCGGATCGTTCCAGTTAATGAGCCCCAGATAGTAATCATTGGCTCTGAAGGGGTAAACATCGGTCACCTTCTTCATTTCAGTTATCTGTTCATCATTTAGCTCTTCGATCTTCTCTACACTAGTAAGATATGTTGGTTTCTGCAAATCTATCACTCCTTTGTTTAATATACAGACTAAAAACATACGAAGCCTGTATTCGATCATTCCGAAGAGGCCTTTGGCAGAGACTGCCCGCAATGGTAATCGACATTGATCCCTTCTAGTGAATCTTCACTTGTACGCAAATCGATATTTGATCTGAATCAAACGAGTAAGCCGGCATCGCGCAAATACAAGCAATCATGCAGGCACTAACAATAATTAATTATAGCATACTCAAAACTCTGATAAAAATGATGCAGTTAGACTCTCTGAGTTGCTTTTCAAATATGCTTCACAGAAGTATACTCACATAGGGTATTTGGTAAACAGAAAAGCCCCTCTTCTTGGAGGGGCGAATAGACAAAATCTAGCGTTGCAGTTATTCGGTCACTAGTATGATATTTCCCACATAATCTCCGGAGGGAGAGTAGATCTTTCTGTTCAGTGAATCGTCTGTAGAATCGAATATCGCCGTTCCGATTAATGTTTCTTCAGATTCATTGATCGAATAGAACCGAATCTCATCGAAACTGAATTCCCAGTTGGTTTTGATAACAGCCTGTTTTCGGTCGGATACGATTTCATACTCACCGGCAACAATCCTAACGTTTTCCGAACTAAATAAAGGAAGCGCATATGATACCCTTACAACCTTTTCTGACGCTATGACTTCAAGTCTAAATCTCTTTTTCGTCTTCATACCTAGTTCATCTGAGACTTCTAGAATTACCTCTCTTTCTCCGATGTCGGCTCTTTCCGGAAGGAAAAAGTATCTATCTACCACGACTTCACCCGGACCAGAAATCAGGTTGAATCTGAGGGCGTCGCCATCTGGATCAGTTGCGAATGCCCGAAGGTACAAAGAGAACTCCTTTCCAGCCTCCGCGATGCAATCTGGCAAAAAAACGTCCGGTGGCCTGTTCAGATTTCTTACTTCGATTCTGATTGGAAGACTCTGGCTTGAGCCATTAGAGTCTATGGCTGTGACTGTGGCTGTCTTCTCACCGCTGTCATTAAACCCGGGAGTGTAAATGTAACTATTTGCTGATATGCTCCCGATCCCCTGTAATTCGAATTGAAGATCATCTCCGTCAGGGTCAACGAAAAGACTTCCCAGATCGAGGTCAAGAGTGAAGCTTTCCATGATGCTGGTGTTTATCGAGGGTGATAACGTTACGGGCGATCTGTTTACGTTTTCTACCGTGACTTTGAAGAACCCTACGCTTTCAAGTCCTTTATTATCTTTTGCCGTTAGTGTCACTTCATGTATTCCTTCGGAATCGAAGTCAGGAGTGAATAGATAATGGTCATCCTCAATGAAGCCCGGTCCGTCTGCGATTTCGAAGGTGACCTCATCTCCATCGGGATCGAAAATGAAACCCTTCAGGTATATTTTCAACTGCTCTCCCTCTTTCACCGATTGATCGGGAATAGATATTTGAGGAGGTCTGTTGACATCTATTACAGATATGATTATTGGTAGAGAAAGACTTCCTCCGTTGTTATCAGAAGCCGTAACAATAACGTTTTTCTCCCCCGCCTCGTCATAGCCCGGTGAGTACGAGTAGTTACTGCCCTCAATCTCTCCGATACCACTGAGACTGTATATCAATTCGTCTCCGTCTGGGTCTGAGAACAGGGGTCGAAGATCGATTTTCAAGGAAGAGCCTTCATGTATCGAGGTTTTCATCTCTTCTATTGACGATTCTGGGTTTCTATTCCTGTCTTTGACATCGATTCTGATCACCAAGCTATCTGACAGTCCGTAAGGATCTGTGGCAGTTACAGTTGCAACCTTCTCTCCCTTGTCGTTGTACCCTGGAGAGTACTGATAGCTATTGTCGACGACTATACCATAGCCTTCCACTTCGAATTGAAGATCATCTCCGTCAGGGTCAACGAAAAGACTTCCCAGATCGAGGTCAAGAGTGAAGCTTTCCATGATGCTGGTGTTTATCGAAGGTGATAACGTTACGGGCGATCTGTTTACGTTTTCTACCGTGACTTTGAAGAACCCTACGCTTTCAAGTCCTTTATTATCTTTTGCCGTTAGTGTCACTTCATGTATTCCTTCGGAATCGAAGTCAGGAGTGAATAGATAATGGTCATCCTCAATGAAGCCCGGTCCGTCTGCGATTTCGAAGGTGACCTCATCTCCATCGGGATCGAAAATGAAACCCTTCAGGTATATTTTCAACTGCTCTCCCTCTTTCGCCGATTGATCGGGAATAGATATTTGAGGAGGTCTGTTGACATCATTGACTCTAACCATAAAAGAAGCCGTGTTTGTTGCTCCTTTTTCATCTTCGAGAATTAATACGACCGATTTGTCCCCTGCATCTGAGTAATCTGGATTGTATATGTAAGATCCGTCAACGATCTCTCCAGGTCCCTCTAGGCTGAAGGTCACGTTATCTCCATCTGGATCGACAACCCTGGAAAGCAAATCGAAAGAAAGGGACTCTCCTTCATTCACGTTCATGTCGCTAAGCAAGGACTTTGGCGGGCGGTTCACGTCTATTACGAGGATTTCGAAGCCTGAAAAGACATCGTTACCCGAGCCGTCTGATGCCTTGATTCTAACGGTTTCAGTTCCGGAATCCGAGTATGATGGCTCGTAAGTGAACACTCCTTCCGTAATCTCTCCCGGGCCTTCTTCTAGAGAAAGGACCACTTTGTCGTTATCTTCATCGACTACCTTTGAAGAAATATCAACCGAGAGAACCTCTCCTTCATTAACGATCTGATTCTCGAGCTGCAAAACAGGCGGGGCGTTAACATCGATTACTTCAAGTTCGATATCTCGTGCTGTTTCGTTTCCATTTGGGTCCTTCGCCAGTACTCTCAAAACCGTCTTACCGGAATCACTGTAGCCTGGAGAGTAAATGTAAGCACTTCCGTGAAGCTCCCCTGGGCCTTGAACGGAGAATTCAAGTTCTTCACCATCTGGATCAACTGCTAGCGAGTTCAAGTTGATAGTCACTGTTTCACCTTCGCGAACTACGATAGGAGAAGTGTCTATTTCCGGTGGGCGGTTCACTCTAACTACGTTTATCAGCATTTCTTGCTGAGAACTCTTTCCCTTCTTGTCGGTTGCCCTTATACTTACACGAACTTCTCCCTCATAGGAGAAGCCTGGTTCGAATACATAGGAAAAACCGGATATTGTGCCGGGACCTTCTACCAGTTCAAGAACTACTTCATCGATTTTTTCATCGATAACGAACGGCTTCAGATTTGCAGATAGCTTCTCGCCCTGATTCACTACATGAACTGGAAACTGCAGTTTCGGTTCTTTGTTTAGGAGCGCGGGAAGTGCAATAATCAGAACGATTGCCACGGCAACTGCGGCAATGAGTAGATATATCATCCATCTCTTCATTATTTCTCCTCCTTTCTCACGATTGCCTTCTTTCAATATATCTGCTGATAGTGATCCAAAGGACTACGAGTAAAGTTTATATTAATTAATCTCCTTTCTTTGATTGCCAGCTTTCTCAATTTCCACATTAGTTTCTAATGAGTTATCCTGCTCAAACAGAACAACAACTTCGTCAAACCCCATTCCGAGGAAGAGACCGTGGAAGAAGTTTCTTGCGCTTTCTCTAGATGTCTCTTCAACTCCCATTTCTGAGGCGTTCTGAAGTGCCTGCTTTTCTATTTTGTCGCTGTAAGACTGAAAAATCTTCAACATATCTTTGTTTCCAAAGATCCTTGTCAAAACACCACTCTGGTTGATTACCCTAATATCGGGAATCTTACTCTGAGGAATTGTAACTTCGAGTCTTGGAGAAGGCAGGATCAGCTTAATCCTTCTTGCTTCACCTTCATGGATTTCGATTGAATCCTCTTTCAACTTTCTTAGGTCTACATAACCCCTTACCTGAAAGGGAACAATGAAAATAAACCGCTGAAATGTTCCGGGAACAAGACTTTCCCGCTCAGGTTCGAAAATCAGAAGCGTTGTCATCCTCGCAGTACTCAGTTCCGAGATTCTCTCCACTTTGTGAATTATCGATTCTGTCCTGAAGCTGGTCTTTCGCCTGGACATGAGAATAAACGCTGCAAGCAGAATCACAAGTGCAATCAGAACAACATTGAGTATCAACTACGAGTCACCTCCAAACACTGACGACCATCAGAAGGTATTCATAAAAGTGTCATTCCGCCTCCCTTGGCAGCCATTACATTACTTCAATCAGTTACATCTAAAGTAAATCGAGAGTTTTGCACATACAGCAAAAAAATCCCTCAACTCTCATTAGTGATTTCTGAGAACTATATAGATTTTGAATGAGCGCAAGCACCAAATTCCATTACTGATCTTCGGAAAAGATCTTCCGCCATTCGTTCGAATTTCCATCGATTCCAACACTTATATCCTGTTGTGGCCAAGTGACCACACAGAAGTCGAATGAGCAGGATAGATCAACTTTATACTTCGGGAATCCCAAAGCTGGTACTTAAGCTTTCTCTTTCCAACAGAAATAGGCATCTTCGATTCTCTTTCATACCAAGTTTATCAGAGAAAAAAGAAAATCCATCCTGTAAACAGATTTGTCGTTTAAATACATAAGTATAATAACTCTCGTGACGATTCTTATGATGATATAATTAAAACAATCTATATCGGAATTAAAAAGGGAGGTATGATTTGGATGGAATATCGCAAAGTTGGTAAAAGTGGCCTTCTTGTCAGTGAGTTAAGTCTTGGTTCATGGCTTACCTTTGGGGCTCAGCTAGATATAGACAATGCAAGAGAGGCGATGAGAGAGGCGTACAGAGCTGGAATAAACTTCTTCGACACTGCTGAAGCATATGCCAGCGGAATGGCAGAGTCGATGATGGGCGAAATTCTGAAGGAATTCAAGCGGGAAGAAGTAGTTGTTTCAACGAAGATCTTTTGGGGAGGAAACAAACCAAATCAAAAGGGACTCTCAAGAAAGCATCTGCTTGAAGGAACCTGGAATTCTCTAAAACGACTCCAGTTGAATTATGTTGACATTCTGTTTGCTCACAGGCCAGATCCGGAGGTTCCAGTGGAGGAAGTGGTCCTTGGGATGGATTACATCGTAAGAAACGGTCTCGCTTTCTACTGGGGAACATCTGAATGGAGTTCCAAAGAGCTCGAAGAAGCCCATAAAGTAGCCGACAGGCTGAATGCAATTCACCCGGTTGTCGAGCAGCCGCAGTATAACATGTTTGTGAGGGAAAGAGTAGAGTCGGAGTATCGACCGATTTACGAGAAGTATGGGTTAGGGCTTACCGTCTGGAGTCCCCTGGCGAGCGGGCTTCTGACAGGTAAATACAACAAAGGAATCCCGGAAGACAGTAGATTGGCAAAGTTTCCCGGTTTGAAGAAGCATCTGGAAGAGAGCAAGCTCTTTTCGAGTGAGAATCTAAAAAAGGTGGAAAGACTTGCCGCCGTTGCGAAGAAACTCGACACTGAGCTTGCTCAGCTTGCACTTGCCTGGATTTTGAAGAATGAAAACGTCAGTTCAATAATACTCGGAGTCAGCAAGGTTCAACAGCTGAGAGATAACCTAAAGGCTTTGGACGTAAAGGATAAACTTACCGAAGAGATAACAAAAGAAATCTACTCCATTATTGAATGACCGTTTTCGAGTGTTCTTTTGGAATGAAGAGAGGGAGGAGAAATCCAATATGAAAAGACTCTTGCTTTTTTTTTCGGTTATTTTGATTATTTTTCTGGGGAGTTCTTGTCTGTATGTAATTTCGGTGCCGATCCCAGTTGGCGAAGGATTGATAGAACCCATCGAATTTGAACTCCCCGGGAGTATATTGCCGTTATCTGGCTTTGCTTTCGGAACCGAGACAGTCCCATCGCTCGACGAGATAATCCAAGAGGCCGAAAAAGAAACCCAGTTGAATCTTCCAGATAACTTCGTAATCACCGGTATGGAGATCAAAGCTAGAGTAGAATGGGTACCAGAGAACCCTGATTCAGAAGGCTCTATTGATATTGACTTCTATGTCTTCAGAGAGAGACATTCAGAAGAACAATTCCTGGATTTTTTCAACGATCCTGATTTAATAAGCGATCGCAAGCTTTTCAGCGGTTTAATTTATCCCGGCGAAAACACTTTCAGGTTGCATTCTGGCGAATCCGCTGCACTAGATATGATACTAGAAATAATCAACGGTGGAACGGCCGAAGATATAGATTGGTTTGCGATTTACGACTATGAAGCACCTTCGGATTCAACTATCACTATTCATCTAAGTGGAACTATTTCGGTTAAGAGAGTTGCAGAATAAGACGTGAAGTTAGATGAAAAAGGTCTCCCTGACGGGAGACCTTTTTTTCTACAGTCGAATCTAAAGTATCTTCTCGCTGATGGATTTTCCCTGAAGGAAAAGTAGTAAGTAATCTCTTCCGCCCGCTTTAGAATCAGTGCCGGACAGATTAAACCCTCCAAATGGCTGGACGCCCACAAGCGCTCCGGTACACTTTCTGTTGAAGTAGAGATTTCCAACGTGAATCTCTGTCTTTGCCTTTTCAATTCTGTCTCTTCTCTTGCTGTAGAAGGCTCCAGTTAGACCATATTCAGTACCGTTGGCGATTGCTATCGCATGGTCGAAATCGCGCGCCTCTATTATGGCGGTTACAGGTCCAAATATCTCTTCCTGTGCAATTGCTGCTGTTGGTGATGCGTCGGCAAATACAGTAGGTTCTATGAAATATCCCCTGCGTTTCAAACGATTACCGCCAGTTATAAGCTTGCTTTCCTTCTTTCCCAGTTCAATGTAGCGGAGTATCTTTGACACAGCACTTTCGTTTATAACCGGCCCCATGTAAATGTTGGGATCGGTTGTATCTCCAATGGTTAGAGCTTCCGTTTTCTGCTTCACCAGCTTAACCATCTCGTCATAGACTTCACGAACAACGATGATCCGTGATCCTGCAGAGCATTTCTGCCCCTGAAAACCAAACGCACTGGCTACAGCTCCAGTCGACGCGGCATCGGTGTCTGCCGTTTCATCTACCACTACACAGTCCTTGCCGCCCATCTCGAGTATCACTCTCTTTATCCATTTCTGGCCCTTTTGATGTTTCGCAGCCAACTCGTTGATTCTCAATCCGACCTCTTTGGAGCCAGTGAATGATACGAACCTGGTCAAAGGGTGTTCAACAAGATAATCGCCAATTTCACTACCTGAACCTGGTACATAGTTGACCACACCATCTGGAAGTCCTGCTTCCCTTAAAATGTCTACGAACTTTGCGGCGATAACCGGAGCATCAGATGCTGGCTTAAGCAAAACACAGTTTCCGGATACTGCGGCCGCAGTTGTCATACCGGCCATTATTGCACTGGGGAAATTCCAGGGTGGGATTACCACGCCGACACCAAGAGGAATATATCTGAGCTCATTGTATTCGCCGGGAATTTGAACAACGGGCTGAGATTGTCCATATCTAAGCGCTTCACGAGAGTAGTATTCTAGAAAATCGATGGCTTCGGCTAGATCTGCGTCGGCTTCTATCCAGCTCTTGCCCACCTCAAGAATCATCGTAGCATCTAATTCGTATCGTCGATCTCTCATTATTTGCGCAGCTTTCAGAAAAGGGACTACTCTTTCTGAAGCAGGCATTCGGCTCCAGCTCTTGAAAGCGAAATAAGCAGCATCAATCGCTTTGTCAACGATCTCTCTAGTAGCTTTTGAAACCGTTCCTACTACTTCATCGGGATCTGCAGGATTTTTCGAGACTATTTTGGATTCAGTCGAAAGATATCTTCCTCCAATAAACAAGTCGTAGTTTCTTTCATGAGAACGAATTCTTTCAAAAGCTAACATCATCTGCGATCTTACTTCTGGATCTGAAGGGTCGATATATGGTTCATTCTTGAATGGTGGAATTATCTGGAAATCCGTAACATCAAACATAGTAATTACCTCCTACACTACGTTTCTTTCTTTGGTGATGCCATGTTCAAATCTCTCAAGGCTGAGATCTGAAAGATCGGCGCTCCTTGGCTCGCCGTATATGATCCACTCGGCAACTGCCTCTCCTACTGCTGGGGCCAGCATAAATCCATGTCCTGAGAATCCGACTGCATAGAAGAAATTCTCTAAATCTTTGGATCGGTCAATTATGGGCCTCGCGTCGGGAGACATATTATAAAGACCGGCCCAGTGTCTAAGCACTCTAACGTTCCTGAGAAATGGGAAAATCCCTGGCATTTTCTTAGCCATTTCCGAAATGAAGGTCCAAGTCGGCTCGATATTGTGACCAGGAAGTTCGTCCTTGCTACCCTGACCCATAATGAAATTTCCAGACTTTGTCTGTCTTATGTAGAAATTGTTCTCAAAACTTATGACAAGCGGATCTAGCATATGTTCCAGCGGTTCTGTAACAAATATCTGGTGTTTATAAGATTCTGTTGGCAGATCAATGCCAGCCATTGCCCCTACCTCTCGGGAATATCCACCGGCAGCGTTAACAACGATTTCAGCTTCAATTTTCCCCCTGTCGGTTACTACACCGGTTATTCTTTCGTTTTGAGTTAAGATTCTCAGCGCGGTTGTGTGAGTTGAAAAATCAACTCCCATCGCTTTGGCGGCGTGTGCGTAAGCAAAAGTTGTTAAGTGAGGATTGGCATGACCATCACTTGGACAGTAAGCGGCAGCCTTTATACCTTTTAAATCTATCAGCGGAAATCTCTTTGCGGTTTCTTTTGCCGAAAGCATTAAGACATCTAGTCCCTCTTCCCGTTGCATCTTGGTATTCTTTTCAAAGAGAGAAACCTCTTCGTCTGTGTATGCAAGAAGCAAATATCCACCCTGAAAGTACTCAATATCAAATCCTACTTCCTTTTGGAATTCCTTGAAGTGTTTGACGCTTCTAATTGCGAGTCTCACATTCGACTTTTCAGACCACTGTTGCCTTATTCCACCCCCACACCGTCCAGTTGAACCCGACGAAAGATACTCTTTTTCAATAACAACAACATCATTCAAGCCGCTCTTCGCAAGATAGAAGGCAGTCGCCGTTCCGACGATTCCCCCTCCTATTATCACTACTTTGTATTTACTCCTCATAACCATCAACTCTGCCTTCACCAAGTGCTTTGAAACTAACCGGTATTGAGGGCGGCCTGAAGACACCTGGAGAAAGTCTTTCGACAGGTACCCCGGTTTCCTCTGACAGAATCATGAGGGTGTTTAGCCTGCAAGTTCTCCCACCACATGGCCCCATACCGATTCTCAGGTATCGCCTCAGCTCTTCAAAGTCTGTATAACCATCTTTAATTGCCTTTCTTACTTGATCAACCGTCACTTCTTCACACCGACAGACCATAGCCCCTGATTCTTTGGAGGGCACCAAGATATGTCGGACATCTGAAGCATACTCGCGGGGAACTCTTATATAGACAAGATTTGTTTTGTTCGCCGATTTGACCACTTTTTCTACCTTCGCCTTGCAAATTGTCTCTCCATTTCTTCCCAGAGCTGTTACATATTGTCCGTCAGCAGGAAGTGGAAGGAATTCGTAAGGAATTCCAACAGAACACGTGCCATCCTTGTTCTCTCTAAACATGAAAATGGCAAGCCCCGGACAAGTAGTTGCACAGATGCCACATCCAGTACACTTTGAATAATCTATGATCGGTCTACTGTTGATATTATCACCGATGCTTATGGCACCAGCCGGGCAACTTGTTTCACAAGGATTACAGGGAATTGCTTCGAAGCATTCAATTAATGGTCGCATCTTACCCGTATACTTGGTGAAATCATTCTGATTACCATTTGTGAATGACACTTCCTCAAACTTGCTTCCAAGTTTAGAGAGACCGGCTCTTGTCTTTGAAGAAGTAGGACCGCTTCTGAATTTCCTGAGAGTATCCTTAAGATACTTCAATCTCTCTTGAATGCTATTCTTGGTGAGGTCACTCACCACTGCTAAACCTGCAATTTGTCCTTCAATCATGGCCGTAGTTGCTTCTTCAATCCCGGCAGCATCACCTGCTATAAATATGTCATCTATCGATGTTCTCATGTCCTCGTCTCTGAGAGGGACATAACCTCCAAGTTCTTGGACATACTTCATTTCGCAGCCGGCCTGAGCTGCTAGTTCTATTGATGGTAAAAGTCCCACTGCGATGCAGATCGTGTCAACGACAAGTTCCCTCTCCGTTCCCGAAATCGGGCTCCATCTTTCATCAAGTTTGGAAATGACAGCTCCCCTCACGGACTCCTCTCCAATCGCTCTCAAAATTGTATGCTGCAGCAGAATTGGAATTCCCACTCTTCTCACCTTGTCAGCGTGTACCTGGTAACCTCCTATCCGATTTGAAGCCTCAAGTATCGCTTTAACCTCTACACCTGCCTGAAGCAGCTGATAAGAGACTATGAGTCCGATATTTCCCGATCCAATCATAAGCACACTTCTTCCGGGGAGAATTCCGAACTGATTCATGAGAGTTTGAACGGCACCGGCTCCATAGACACCAGGTAGATCATTGTTTTCAAATTGAATAAACCTCTCCGATGCACCTGTTGCGAGGATGATCTTCTTTGGTTTCAAAAGTGAAGTGTGATCATTTTTCATATCATGGACAAGTATTCCATCAGGATAAATTGCGACAACGGAGCTCTCGTTTTGAAGCTTAGCTGAGTCCAGGGAATTCAATTGTTCAGTAAGCCTTCTGCTTATTTCGAAGCCTCTCACCGAAGCAAAAAAACTCTCATTCCCAAAGAATTTATGTGTCTGTTTGACCAGTTGACCGCCGGAGGAAATCCCCTCATCTACAACTAGAACCGTAAGTCCGTTCTTGGCAGCTTCAATTGCGCTCGAAAGGCCGGCCGGTCCACCGCCTATGACAAGAAGATCCAGATTACTCACTAATCTCACCCTTACCGTGCTGTCTTCTAACGATCATTCCAGGTTTTACGGGTGTTATGCAAGTTCGCACGTTGGGTTTACCGTCAACTTCCATCAAGCATGACGAACACTTCCCAATCGCACAGAAAAGACCTTGGGGTCGATTTCTTATCGGGCTGTACCTTAAGTCTTTTATCCCATTTGCATGAAGTGCTGCGGCAATAGTCTCTCCAGTATATGCCGAGAGTTCTCTTCCTTCAAAGAAAAAAGTGATAATCTCGCCTCTCTTGAAAGAGATTAACGGATGTTCGAAAATTCTTTCCAAGGTATCGCCTCCATACAACTTCTATCACACAATGATCTGTCTCAAATCCGGTCCCATGAAGTACATTGCTCTTAAGCTTCTTAGTGGTCTCCAGTGGATAGTACTACGCCAATATCAGTTATGAAACATTCATGATTAACGCCTAAGAAAATATACTAATCACTCGTCAAATTCTGCTTAGTTTAGGAATGATTTTGCTGCGAGTGGCATGCGCTATCTCTTTGATTTTATCCAGTTGCTTTTCCGAAATGGGGACCTTTACTTCTTCCGTTGAAAAGGGTACTTCTTTCATCCTGCAGACGCTAAAGAACAAGCTCATGTCGTCTTCCATTCTGGTAAACATCAAATTATCCTCTGCCTCTTCCCACTGTTTGATTTCGTCTGCAAAGGCACTTGTACTGACCGAAAACATGTATGATTTGCTTTTGTCACTCTTAATAACCTCTGTTATATAATTTAGCATCCCCTGTCTATAGGTTGGAGAAAACAGAAGTAGGTTTAGGGCTGATCCAAAAACTAGAGTGCCTAGTTCACTCGGTTCAAGCATATTGTTTGCTGTTTCGACAACCGACTTCCACACCTCAGGCTTTAACAGATTAGCTTTTATTGTGTTTTTCCCGATTTCTTCATGTTTGTCCATATCCGGCTCAAACTGAATATAAGAAACGTGGTTTTCGTAATCGTTCAGATCAACCCTATATAGATCCTTTAACGCAGTCTTCCCCATTTCCATTGTCGGGTATTGCAGAGGGATGCTGATTACTGAACCGCCAGCTTTCAACCAAGAGGCAACAAACGCATATTCAACTAACGGTTTCCCAGATCCACCAGGTCCGCTGATAACTGTTGAAGATGGATAAACGATTCCTCCTGGAAGAGTTTCCTGAAGCCATTTTTCTTCCAGTTTCAATGTATCCATTTTTCACGCCACCTTTTATCTCGTCATATTCTCGATCATTTAGATCGAATATGGCACGATACTAATATTCTAATTGAGAATGATTCTCTTTGTCAACGTTTTGAAGTTTTTTTCAAAACATATTGCGATACAGTGTTAGTAATACAAAAACTGCCGTCTATGCAAAGTGGTATTGGGTATCTGATCATGTTTATCCTGATCTGCCCCATAATTTCCATTCTTCTTTTGAAGAGAGTTTTCATATTAACGAATTCTCCTGAACAGACAAAGTATGCTGCTATAATTGTGAGTATATGCAGATACCGCAGATGAAACGAAATAACAGACAGCTTACATTGAGTCCTTGTTAGTGCTTTCGATTATGTGATCATTATCGAAATGGAGGTTCTTATGAATTTCAGGCCTTTGATTCTTGGACATAGGGGTATGGGAACCGGAGAAGGTGAAAACTCACTTCTTTCATTGATCAGAGCAGTTCAGGTTGGAGCAGACGGAGTTGAACTAGACGTGCAGCTTTCGAAAGATGGAGTCCTGGTTGTCAATCATGATTCCAGTTTGAAACGAACACTGGGCGTTGATGTAGAGATAAAGGATACCACTTTTAGATCTCTAAGAAAGATGAAACTTGTAAGACCTGATGGCATTACTACTCTGGAAAGAGTCTATCTTGAGCTTCCGGAGGAGTCCTTCATCAATGTTGAAATAAAGGATCCTCTAGCGGCTGATCTTGTAGTACCTTTGGTGAAAAGCTTCAACGCAATAGATAGAACACTCTTTTCTTCGTTTTGGCATGAGTGTCTCAGAAAGGTGAAGGAGAAGGATGAAAAGGCGAAGATTGGGCTCCTCATCGGAGAAGACGCGAGAGGAAAGAATCCTGTCGAGTATTTCGAAGAGCTTCTAGCATACCACCCATATTCGATAAATCTGCCGGTTCAACTGTTTGACGAGATCGGCTTCGAGTTGGGAATGAGTTTGATTAGATTTGTAAGAGCCAAAGGAGTTAAGGTCGCACTCTGGACATTAAACGATCCCGCATTGCTTATTAAGATCAGGGGTGAAGTAGACATTATAATTACTGACAATCTTCGGGGTATAATGGCTGCACTTGGAGGAAAAGGCGAAAGAAGGTGACGGCATTGCTGTATCTTGAGAAATCCGCTTCAGCTATTCTTACACCACCGGGACTATTCATCCTAATCTTTCTTATAATTGCAGTGATTCTTATTAAGAAAAGCGAAGAACGACGCACAAAGATCTCTGGAGTAGTCATGATTATTCTGTGTTTCTTCGCATATCTTCTCTCTACGGGCTTTGGAACTCACCTATATCTTCAGCCTTTGGAAAGGGCATATACTGCGCCAAATAACGTGAGCGGTCAGGCCATAGTGGTCTTGAGCAGCGGGATAATTATCTCTCCTGAAGGTCAGGTACTCGACAATCACTCTGTTGCCAGATTATCTAAAGCCTACTCTCTTCATCTACAGACGAAGCTGCCCATAATTGTGACAGGATCGTTTATGCCTGGCAGATCCACTGTGGCCGTTTCAGAACTTATGAGGGACTGGCTTTTGGATCGTGGTGTTGCATCATCCAAAGTTATCGTTGAACCGATGGCTCAGACAACCTGGGAAAACGCAAGATATTCTGCCGACATATGCAGTCAGTTCAACTGGTCCAGCATAGTGCTTGTTACTTCGGCGGTTCATATGAAGAGAGCGGTCACTTCATTTGAGAAGTTCGGTTTGAGAGTAACACCCTTTCCTACAGACTATTTATACGATCACACAAAACTTAGTTTTGTTGATTTCCTTCCTAATCAGGGAGCTTTAGATGCTAATCTGGCGTCCATTCATGAGTATTTCGGGCAGCTGTGGTATCTTTTTAAGAGCCCTTAAGAAGCTGAGATTATGTGCGATACTTTTGTAGTACTTGGAAGTTCAACTCCGGACGGTATTACCCTGTTTGGAAAGAACAGTGATCGAGAGCCAAACGAACCTCAGGCCGTATACTTCTTTCCTCGCTCATCAAACAATCCCGACGAACTCTTCACGACAAACCAAAAAGTGGATCAGGTAAGTGAGACCAACGCAATTCTCATTTCTAAACCTTCATGGATGTGGGGCGGCGAAATGGGAGTAAATGACAAGGGAGTAGTTATCGGTAATGAAGCGGTCTTCACCAAAGAGAGAGTGCGAAGAGATGGTCTTCTTGGAATGGACATACTGAGGATTGCGCTTGAGAGATCTGAAAATGCAGAGCACGCTGTAAGAATAATAATCGGAATTCTTGAGAAATACGGTCAGGGAAGCAACGGGGGTTTCACGAAAACGCTCTATTATCACAATTCATTTCTGGTTGCAGATCGAGAGAGTGCGTGGATTGTTGAGACTTCCGATCGATTTTGGGTAACCAAAAGGGTTTATGGATCAGCGGCGATTTCGAATTGCCTCACTATTGAAACGGAGATCGACGAAATGCATCCTCAGGTTGTCAGTAATTCACAAGATCGAAAATGGCATAATCCAGCTAAGGAATTCGATTTTGCCGGTTCATATGAAAGGAGATTATTCAGGAAGTTCTCGGGTGCCGAAATCAGGCTTAAAAGGATGAGAGAGCTAATTGAAGAGAAAGAAATGAATATCGAAAGATGTTTCGAGATCCTTAGAGACCACAATGACAGAAGACATCAGAGCTCGATGAAAAATATTTGCATGCATGCCGGGGCAGGAGTTGTAACTTCTCAAACAACCGCTTCCATGGTTGTAGCTATTGGAGATAAGATAGAGGTGTGGGTCACAAATAGCAGTCTGCCGTGCCTTTCAATATATAAGCCAGTTTGGTTCAACAGTCAAGAATCAAGCTTATCATTTGGAGAAGGGGAAAGTGGCTTGAACTACTGGGGAAACTGGGAGATCTTCAACCGACTTGCCATATTGAGAGATTCTAAAGCCGCAGAGTTATGGAAAGAATACTGTCTTCCTTTTGAACAGGACTTGTTGTTAAGCAGGGGGAAAACAACTGAGGCAGATCTAACGAAACAGGCCTTTGAAAAAAGCTGGAAGATTGCAAGGAAGATGACCTCTATTCTTAGAGGAGAAAGAGAAGAGGCAGGTTTCTTAAAGAAAAGCTACTGGAAGAAGCAAGACGCATTGCTTCACCGGCTGAAGTCCAGAAACTTCAGGAAAGAATTGCCTACATAAAGAATGGATTTTCTCTCAAGATAATTCTAGCAGTTGTCTGCCGGCCATGTCCCGGGAAAACTATTAAATCAGGCATTTTAGTGAAAAGCTCTTTGAGTCGATTTATGCTGCTCGTCATTTGATCATGGTCGCCTCCAGGCAGATCTGTTCTTCCGACAGAAGCAGAAAACACGGTGTCTCCTGAGAACAAGAATCTTTCGTCGAAAAGAAAGCAGCAAGAGCCTTCTGTGTGGCCTGGAGTATGAAGGCATTTCCAACGATCACGGAGAACTTCAGTAGATAACACCTTCTTTCCACCAAGGAGGAGAGCATTCTTCCCGAATAAATTGAGAAAGCTTTTTTCGGCATCCAGTAACATTGGCTTGTCCATGGGGTGAATTATGATTTCATCTGTTTCAATCTGGTCAAGATCAAAAATGTGATCTGCATGTCCGTGAGTAAGCAATGCTCTTAGATGTTTCTTGTCTTCAAAAGCTGCCAGTTCTGTGGAAACGCCATAACCCGGATCAATTATAGTTATTCTTTCGTCCTCCCTGACCACATAACAGTTTTCATCCAATGCTTTAGCCAGTAACCTTATTACTTCTATCGTTTGGGCACCTCCTTATAGAAACGGATCATCTGGACAGGAATCTTCTGGCCCCGATATAGGATGAGAAAGCCAACAATCCCCAGAACTCCTGCATTGAAAACATTGTCTTCGGAGTGAAAATACACAACTCTTTTGAAAGCTCCCGATGGCTCAAAGCACCACACTTTTGATTTTACCAGATAGCCTTCGCCATGATAGAATAATGGGGGGAAAGAGGAGTTGGATTTGAAGAATTCTAGAATTTGCGGTCTGGCCTTAAGATTTAATTATGACAATCCCGAGGATTTCAGATCAGAGCTGAGATCCATTTATGAGCAAGAAGACCTTTCTAGAGAAGAGATTGGAATGCTTCTGGCTCTCGATTTTGCTTACTCTAGTACGTTTGATGAGGCGAGGGAATTTGATTCCTCTGGTACAGATCTCAAGCTTCTGGCCGAAGGAGTGTATTCGCTGTCCTATTTTTATGCCAGGAATTCCGAAGACAAGATAGCGTACCTTGTGTCGAAGCTTGCGGTAGATCATATTGCCAGAGAATGCGAAAGGGAGCAAGAGATTAATCTGAAGATACTCCATATGATGACCTCGTTCGAAATGGGCTTCGGTGAAGAAACACTACTTCTCTTCGAAGAACTTATGAAGCTCGAAAAGTATGTTCCAGTTCAGAAGCGCTTTGAGTATTACAACGATCTTGGTCTTGTATCAACTCAGCTCCGAACTGGCGGCAATCCGTTGAGGTTCTACGAGAAGGCTAAGGAACTTGCCGGTTCGCCGGTAAGAGCTCTGATGGTACAGCTGAATATGATTGATTATCTTTACTCTAAGAACATGTTCAAAGAAGCTCTTAAGCTTCTTGACAAGACGGAAAGCTGCAACGTAGTTTCCATAAACGGATACAGACTCATGATAAATCTCAAGATCCTGCTGCAGATGAGTAGCCTCGCAAGAGCAACTGCCGTTGCCGATCAACTTGAATCCCTAATTCGTTCTCATGGGGAATGGACGGATATCGCAGTATCTTACATTTTTCTGGGGCATTTCTACGTGAAGATTGGCAATATCTCTAAGGCACAAAACTATCTAAATCTTCTGAAATCTCTTCCGGACGAATCCCTTACAAACTATATCCGAGGGGAGACGCTTATTCTCGAGGCTTCGATAATGCAAGCCAAGGGAGAACATTTCCGAGCACTTGAAAACTCTGTTGGCGCTTTCGAGACGCTTACACTTTACAGTACAACGTCGCCACATCTTAAAGATTTCGTAAATAATCTCTTTGGAAGTATTTCGGCAGTTTTCACTCAGCTCATCAGAGAGCTCAGGCTCAAGGATAGCTATACCGCTCTTCATACACTTAGAGTTCTGAAGATATGCTACGAGTTTGGTAAAGAGCTTGAACTAGAAAAGATAGATCTGTTCAATCTATCAATAGGTGCAATGCTGCACGATTACGGCAAGGTCGACATACCATTCGACTTGTTGAACAAGCCGTCAAAGTTGACTGAAGAGGAATTCACGGAGATAATGAATCATCCCGTGTACGGCGAGCGTTACTTGCGGGATTTGAACTTTCCTATAGCAATAAGAGATATAGTCAGACATCATCACGAAAGAATAGACGGAAAGGGCTACCCCGACGGTTTGAAGGGAGACGAAATTCACAAGCTCGTTCAAATAGTTGCAGTAGCAGACGTATTCGATGCACTGACGACCGACAGACCATACAGAAAAGCGATTACAAAGGAGAAAGCTCTGGAGTACCTAGAAGAAAAAGGCGACCAATTAATCTCAAAAGGTCTCCTCTCTAGGTTTATAAGATTTGCTCAGCACAAAGAAATAAGCATACAAGAAAAAGAAATAACTGTACTATGGCGTTCAATAATCTCCGAACTCTTCAAATAAGTCGAAAGAGCTGTAGCTATAAAATCAATAACCTTCGGGAATCTTCCAAAGTCCCGGGCCACCATCAACGGTAAACTCGCCTTCGGGAATCTTCCAAAGTCCAGGTCCTGCAAGCGCAACCGTACCAAACGATACCAAACCTATCAAAAGAATTGCGATCATCTTTTTCATCAAACTAACCTCCCTTTACCCATGAAAAAATCGATGTTGAAAATCAATAACCTTCGGGAATCTTCCAAAGTCCCGGGCCACCATCAACGGTAAACTCGCCTTCGGGAATCTTCCAAAGTCCAGGTCCTGCAAGCGCAACCGTACCAAACGATACCAAACCTATCAAAAGAATTGCGATCATCTTTTTCATCAAACTAACCTCCCTTTACCCATGAAAAAATCGATGTTGAAAATCAATAACCTTCGGGAATCTTCCAAAGTCCCGGGCCACCATCAACGGTAAACTCGCCTTCGGGAATCTTCCAAAGTCCAGGTCCTGCAAGCGCAACCGTACCAAAGGATACCAAACCTATCAAAAGAATTGCGATCATCTTTTTCATCAAACTAACCTCCCTTTACCCATGAAAAAATCGATGTTGAAAATCAATAACCTTCGGGAATCTTCCAAAGTCCCGGGCCACCATCAACGGTAAACTCGCCTTCGGGAATCTTCCAAAGTCCAGGTCCTGCAAGAGTAACTCCACCAAGTGCTATCAATCCAATAAGAAGAATTGCTGCTACCTTTTTCATTCACTTCACCTCCAAAAATCTGCTTGATGAATTTCGTTCCGTTTCAGCACCTTACTCTTAGTGATCTTCTTCTTCAGGTATCTTCCACATACACCGCACCTCCTGGTCAAGTGTTCGAGTGATAAATTACCTTTTGAATCT
Source organism: Mesotoga prima MesG1.Ag.4.2 (assembly GCF_000147715.2). Taxonomy (NCBI): domain Bacteria; kingdom Thermotogati; phylum Thermotogota; class Thermotogae; order Kosmotogales; family Kosmotogaceae; genus Mesotoga; species Mesotoga prima. The sequence continues at coordinate 2,319,283 of NC_017934.1, forward strand.
CTCTCCACCTCTAAAATTTCTTAACAAAACTCAAGCTACTACGAATAAATGTTTGGTCGGATGGACAAGAAGAAAACAACAGCATCTCTACATGAACAAGATAACAACTACATTCTAGAACAAGAGCAATCAAATACGCAAACATCAATAGAAGAAGAATGGAAGTGATAATCAGGTGCAAAAGGTGATAATCGCTGACAAACGACTATGATGAAGCGTAGAACAGATAATCAAACGTAAGAACTATAAATATGACCAAATCATATGCTGTACTATTAATTATAACCTTTGCGAGGCAAGATTAGAAACTGATCTCACAAAAATTAAACTAGTAATTCATGCGAGTGTAAAAATCAAAAATAGAAATCGAAAGTTCGCATTGTCTAATGAGGCGAATACCTTTTATAAGTTTAGCCTTTGCTAGTTTGTTGTGGTTTATAGAGGTAAAAAGAAGCTCCAAAAAACGCCCAATATGCCCGTACCAAATACGATCCAGATGACTGAAAGTTTGAATTTGTAGAGGATATAGAAGGCAGATACCGCTGTAACAATGGTGAAAACACTATTAATAGACTCAATCCCTATCCTTAAAGTAGCCGAAAGGATCAGTGCGATTATCCCGAGCCTTAGGGCATTAAAGACCTCTGCCGTGTCGATCCATTTGGATAGAATTTTCAGAATCTTTAGTATCAGAAAAATCCAGAACACGCTTGGAAGAACAACTCCGATAGTTGCGAGAATCGATCCTTGTACTCCGGCAATTCTGTAGCCAATAAAAGTGGCCGAGTTGATCGCAATGGGACCGGGAGTCATCTGTGAGATGGATATTAGAGTAAGGAACTCTTCAATTCCAATCCATTTGTTTACGTTTACTATTTGATCTTGTATTAAACTCAGAGCGCCATATCCTCCTCCGAAAGCTAGAAAACCGATCTTAAAGAAAGACCAGAAGAGATTCAGTAGAATCATCTGGTCGACCTCCTGTCGATGAAATAAATGAGAAGCGAGCATACCAGCAAAACCAAGATAGACGATACATTAAGAAAGACAATTACCAAAGTGCCAGCAGCGATAACGATTACAATCAGGTATCTTCTAAGACTTTTTCGAAGAAGCTGAAACGAAAGATTAGCAAGTATTACAGTCACACCCACTCTCGCGCCGGCAAAAAAGCCTTTGAAGACAGGAAGGTCTACGAAATCGGTGAAGAAACTTGCTATTACAAGTATTATAATAAATGGAGTTAACGAAGCTCCAAGCACCGCAAAAAAAGCGCCCCAAAACCCTGCAAGCCTACTTCCAAGGATCATAGCTGTGTTTATCGCTATAACACCAGGTACAGTTTGGGCAGTGACAATGACATCGAGAAACTCGTCTTCCTTTATTATCCTGTATTTGTCTACAATAAACTCCTTTATTACAGGAATCATTGCATATCCGCCGCCTATAGTGAATGTGCTGACTTTGACGAATATCCAGAAAAGCCTAAGTGGGCTCATTGATTTCAACGTCCATCTAATCCATGCTGGAGCGACGAACTTCCTCCTCTCATCATTATGAGTGCTCAGTCAAATGCAATAACCCGGAAAGACTCTAAGTCTTCTGTTCTCCGCCCATTTGCTCCTATATTTTACAACTCGTTCTGGTTTTCTGCAGTCATAAGTCAAGTTATCCTTTTGAACGGAGCATGTCTCACGTGATAAACTTTACTAAAGGGGGTGAACCTATGGAAAACAGAATCAGATGGGGCGCCAAAGCGATTTCTTCTGACGGCAAAGACCTCGGGAAAGTCATTCGGGTAGTCATTCATCCTAAGAACAACGAAGTCACTCATCTAGTGATAGAAAAGGGCATCTTCAATAGAGTGGCAAAATTGGTGCCAATAGCTACTGTGTTTTTTGCAGCTCCCGACGAAATTAGATTGAGAATTGAATCGAAAGACGTTGAAACACTGCAGGATTACGAAGAGACGTTCTTCGTTACTGGAGAAGAAATAGAGAATCTCGAAAGCGGAGTCACCCCGGTTTACTGGTTAAGACCGGTTGGGGATTACGCAGAGCTATACCCTCTTCCACCGTTAAACACTTCGATAAATGTTCCAAAGGACAGCAAATCCCTTGAGCCGGGATGTGATATCGTTACCGCTGAAGAGAAGATTGTGGGAAGGGTAAAAAGCTTCGTTCTAAATGACGAAGGCAAGATCACCCATTTGATAGGTGAATGCGGAGGGTTTGGTTCTAGGTCAAAGAAACTGATACCGATAGACTGGGTTGAAGAAATCGATGAGTGTAAAGTAAGAGTTTCTGCATCGTCAGTTATGGTAGAGAAATTGCCGGAAATGGATTGATGAAGAAAGTGACGGTGTACTATATGGCATCAGCCGGAATCTTATTCGTGCTCAATTTTTCTAAGGGTGCCTATTTTCATCCAGTCTTTTTTTTCTTGCCTTTCTTAATCATTGTTGATTATTTAATAGTTTCAGGTATTCCGGGGAGGAGTTATTCAATAAGAATTTCAGCCTTTCTGAGAAATATACAGTCTATACTCACCCTCAGGCGAACATTCGATGAGAGCACAAAAGGTAAGATTATCGATTCTGAGAATCTGAGAAACCTTGAGAAGGTAGTTTCCTCACTCGAAGAAAAACTGAAGAAGCCATCTGAGCTACAGAGAAAGCTGTATATTTTTTCAGCTTATGCAGCGCCGCTTTTTCCGCTCGCGGTTATGTTATCCTCCGTGATTGTTCAGAGAAGAGTCGAAATTGTGGCGGGTCTTTTTTCGTATGTGGCATCGTTGATAATTGTTCTCTTGTCAAGAAAGGCCTTTTCAAATCTTGAAAAGACTATCGAAAAACTGAATGAAGAAATTAGGAAAGCTGTGGACGATATCACTCAATAATTGAGAGTTTTTTATTGGAAGGAGATTCAAAATGGCATTTGTTGAGGTCAGAGACCTTAGTAAAACTTACAGGTCGGGTGAAGTGTCGGTCGAAGCACTGAAGGGAGTTTCATTTGATATTTATGAAGGCGAGATACTAGCGATTCTCGGACCGTCCGGATGCGGAAAAAGTACACTCCTGAACTGTCTTTCAGGAATAGATACGCCTACGGAGGGGAAGGTTACAGTCAAGGGGGTTGATCTTCACTCTTTGAAGGATGATGAAAAGACCCGCTTTAGGGCGATGAATATGGGGTTCGTGTTTCAATTCTACAATCTTATACCTGTCTTAAAAGCAGTCGAAAATGTGGAACTCGCGATGCTTACAATGGGAAGTAATGAAAAGAAAGCCCGTGAAGCGGCGATGGAAATTCTTGCAAAAGTCAATTTAAGGGAGCGAGAACATTACCTCCCTTCAAGATTGAGTGGTGGTGAGAGACAGAGAGTCTCAATAGCAAGGGCACTCGTTCACAGGCCGGCTATTGTATGGGCCGACGAGCCTACGGGAGCCCTGGATACGAAGACCAGCAATGATCTAATGAATCTCATCACCGAGCTGAATGAAACGTTCAATCAGACCTTCGTAATTGTTACGCACGACGAGAGAGTTTCTGCATTCTCAAACAGAGTTCTCCACATGGATAGTGGTAGCATTTTGAAGATTGAAGAAAATAAAGAATTGAAGGTGTAACAGTGATAATACAGATAATTAGTCTTTTTGCGGGTGTTGCCGTAATTGCGATACTAGTTTCAATGATAAGGAATCCGATAATTTTCAAAATCGGTTACAGAAACATTTACAGGAGAAAATCCGATACTTTTTTGGTGATAATGGGATCTCTGATTGGAACGGCGCTTATCATGGGTTCGATGGCCATGAATGATTCTTTTCAGAATTTCCTTTACGGTCAGATCGAAAGAACCCATGGTGAGATCGATGAACTGATCTACATCCCTTCAGATAATCAAAACATTGGTAAAGAGCTCATTCCCAATTCCAAAATCGAGATTCTTGTCGATTCACTTTTGAAGAACGAACAGGTAGACGGTGTCCTTCCTATTCTTAGTAGAACTGTCTCTATTGGACTCCCCGGAGAGGCCAGAAGTCAAACTGGAAAGAGTTTTCAGGTGAGCATGATAGGAGTAGAAGCCGATCAACTCTCAAACTGGCCTGACGTCGATAAAGTGGATCTGGTCCTCCCCTCTGCTACAGATGAACTTCCCGAGGTTGTCATCAACAAAGAGCTGGCCGAAGTTGCCGGGGTGGCGGTCGGGGATACTCTTGAAATTCTTGTAGACCCAGGACAGAGATTGCTTTTCTGGATTCCTCTTCCTGAGGTAAGGGTGGCTGAAATTGTTGAAGGGAATGGGATTCTTCACTACCAGATAGAAAACCAGGGTTCAAATGGGTTTACCATGTTAATGGATGTTGAAGAAGCCAGAGAAGTACTTAAGATAGGTGTTGAAGACTATTATAATGCACTAATCGTTTCGAACCGTGGGGATTTTCTAACAGGTGAAAGGCTTACAGATCAGGTTGTGGCAAGCATAAAGCCCTTAGTCGGTGAGGAAGTGGTGGTCAGGGAGGTCAAGAAGGATTCCTTGAGTATGGTTGACCAGGGGAATATCGGTCTCTTATTCCTCATGCTCAGTGTCTTTGCCATATTTGCAGGTGTGCTTCTTCTTACAAACATTTACTTGATGCTTGCTCAAGAGAGGAGGACCGAGCTTGGTACCCTCAGAGCGATTGGTTATTCAAGAAAAAGAGTGTCCAGGACGATTCTCTATGAGGGTTTTTTCTATTCTATTTTCTCGTCAGGTATTGGAGTCCTCGCTGGGTTGGGAATTGCGAGGTTTATTTTAGGTAGTTTCGTAAACCTATTTGAGGATGCGGTCTCACTGATACCTTTCGAAGGTGCAAATATCGCTTTTAACTCCATGCAGAACTCATTCGTGTTCTTCGTGCGGATCGATTCAATTGCCTATGGATTTCTTTTGGGGCTTATCATACCTATGATAATCATTGTTTACACGGGAAGGAAGATTTCACGCACGAATATAGTGACCGCGGTAAGAAATATACCTGAAGAGCTTGATGAAAGGAAGAGACTTCTGCTGAATGTCATAGCAGCCGTAGGGGTTCTTGTTTCAGTAGTGATGGCATACAGTGGATATTCGTTGGGAAATGCGACTGGCTTTTTTACCGGCGTTATGCTTGCGGGATTGCTGATTCCGGTTGCGATTCCGATGAAGAACAAAAGATGGATAGAATCTTTCTTCTCAATTGCGGTAATCGTATTCACAATGTTCAGCAATTCCTTTGATCTAATAGCATCGAATAGTGGCTCATCAATCTATCTCACGATTGCAAAAGGCGCAGCAATTCTCTTTGCCGGGCTATTTTTGATTGTCTACAACTTGAAGACCTTTGAGTACCTTCTGAACAAACTCTTTCAGAAAGCAAGAGCCGCAGCTCCTGTATTCAAGATTTCAATTGCCTTTTCGGCAAGAAACCGTTTGAGAACAGGCCTCACTATTGCCATGTTTGCCGTTGTCATTTTTGTTATTACCCTGATTTCGATAATTCCCTACTCTATGGAACAGATGCTCGTCAAAAGCAGAGATGCAATCTTTGCTGGCTTTGATGTTGGAGCTTTTTCTTTTACTGGTGAAAGTGCAATTACCTTAACTGAACTGAAATCTCAGCTGGAAGTCAGGGAGATTTCGACGGTGTCGGGGATAAACGTTGCGCTGAGAAGAGACGGAAGATATGATGTGGAGCAAGTCTTTGCGCTTGACGATAATTTCATTGACTATAACAGGATGACGGAACTCGATTTCGTTGAAGGGCTTGGGATCTCAGACGTGAAAGACTTGTGGAATTATCTGAGAGACAATTCCGGCACTGTTATAGTTTCAAACAGTGTTTTGCCGGATGTTCGACCAGGGGATGTGCTTGAACTAAGAAGGATAGCAGATCAAAGCGATACCGGAAACGGTGCCGCTGCTTTCACGCAGAAAAAGCTATCTTCAGAGATGATTGATTCAGGCCCTATTTATCTTGAAGTGATAGCAACGATCCCGGAAAACACCATCTCCTTCCTTAATGGACTGCTCATTTACATAGGGAATACTCCTGCGGAGTTGACAGGCAGCAGTGCCGCGAGACATTTCCTTTTCAACCTTTCAGGAGACACCGAGGTAGAGAAAAAGGCAAACTTCGATTCGCTTCAGGATAAGATATCATCTAGAAGTCCTTTTCTTCTATACGTAGATGACATAATGAACCTGACCTCAACAATGTTGCAAGGGACAATAAGCATTCTAAGGTCTTTTCTGTACTTCGGAATGCTTGTCGGCATAGTTGGTATAGCGATCATTATGTTCAAAGCTCTTCATGAAAGGAAGAGGATTATCGGCATGCTCAAAGCAATTGGTTTCACCAAAGCAATGGTGTTTTCTTCTTTCTTACTTGAGACATCGTTTATCGCGATCATTGGAATTCTCCTTGGGATGGTGACCGGTACGCTTACAAGCGTTGAAATCTTTGCCTCTCCTTTAATGGAGGGCATGAAGCTTTACATTCCCTGGGATCAGCTTATCTCAATGGCGTTAATATTCTACATTGCCTCTCTTGTTTCGACCATTATTCCCAGCTATTCTGCTTCTAAAATTGCACCTGCAGAAGCTTTGCGATACTTTGAATAGGAAGTGATCCGGGTGAGTAGGATACTCGTGGTGGATGATGACTTGTCGGTTAGAGTTCTGTTGAAATCGATTCTTTCGAGAGACAACCATGACGTTGTAGAAAGTGCGGATGGCAGGTCGGCATTCTCATCGCTGGCTGTGCAGAAGCCGGATATAGTACTTCTTGACCTAATGTTGCCTGATTATAATGGACTTGATATTCTGGCTCAGCTCAAAGAAAGTGAAGAGCTAGAGCCTATACCCGTTATTGTTCTTACGGGCTCTTCCGACAGAGAAAGCAAGCTCACTGCTCTGAGTTCAGGTGCCGTAGATTTCATTTCAAAGCCCTTTCTCCCCGAAGAGGTTCTACTTAGGGTAAATACTCATCTGAAGCTTCATGATCTTATCAGATCTTTGAGAGTGGCGGTAGATAATCTAGAAAGCGATGTCATAGCAGCCGGTAAAATTCAAAATGCTCTTGTTCCAAAAAGCAATCCTCAAGGACTCTCTGTTGAATGGATATATGAACCTTCTTACAGGGTTGGTGGGGATATCTTCGATATATTCAAGCTGGATGAAAATCGGTACTTTGTTTATCTCGCCGACATGTCAGGACACGGCGTAAATGCGGCAATGCTATCGGTGATGGTACACAGGTTCATTGAAGATTTCAGGGCCAGTATCTATGATGGTGAGTTCGATTTGAGAAGTTTTATGAAGGAGCTGGATAGAAACTTTATTTTTGAGAGGTTCAACCTTTTCTTCACAATTGTTTCCGCAATAGTGGACTTTAAGGAAGGCTTCGTTCTGCTTTCAAATGCGGGACATCCGACTCCTTTGATGCAAAGAGAGGGATCTGTACAGTTTCTTGAAGGGAAGAGAGAAGCTCTTGTCGGAATAAATATGATTCACGGAGATGTTTCTAAGGTGCCTTTCCGTAGCGGTGATCGCTTGTTATTGTATACCGATGGGCTGATCGAAGTAATGAACGAAAAAGGTGAAATGTATGGCGAGGAAAGACTTAGAAATCTTATGAAGAGCAGTTCAGATATCGATATAAGGAGTACCGCTTTGCACTTGAAATCCTCTTATGAGAGTTTCAAGGGGAGTACACTTGCGGAAGACGATATTACGGCCTTACTGATACAGTTCTAGTTCGGTAAGCTGTTGCCGAAAAGTCTAGGATGAGGAGCTGAGTGAAGAATGTTCGAATTCAAGAAGGCTAACGATGAGATTGGAGTGATTTCCCTTGTTAAGAGGGCAAGAATTACGGGGGAAATGTCGGCAAATTTCAGAAAATGGCAAGAGACTGTTGATCTGAAAAGTTGCTCAACAGTTATTGTGGACGGCAACAACATCGAGTTCATTGATTCCATGGGAATTGCAGCTCTGATAAGCATTTACAAGACGGTTTCCGCAAAAGGAAGTGATTTGATTCTGGTGAATCTTTCTGAAGAGATAAAGAAACTACTGAATACATTGCGACTTGACAGGCTCTTCATCATTAAGAACTGCAGCGTTGTAGAGGCCATCAAGGATTTGTGTTGAAATAATGGCCGAAGAGAACTACAGTTTCACGGTCGAACCCGAGCTGTATAAGATTGATGCTTTTTCTGCAAAAGTGTCCGAGATAGTCAGAAGAACTAAAGGAAATGAAACAGGATTCAGGGCAGGGCTGATAGTAATAGAAGCGTGCTCGAATATCGTTAAGCACGGTGAACTCAAGGAAGATGATCTTATTTCGGTAAACCTTGAAGTTGGAGAAGAAGAAGTGACTATCACCATCGAAGATGCCTCCACAGAGTTCAATCCTCTTAAGGTAGACGATCCAAATCTTGAGAACATAGAACTTCTGCAAAAAGGTGGAATGGGCGTTTATTTGATAAAGAGGTTTTCAAAGAGGGTTGATTATCGTTACGAGAACGGGAAAAACCTTTTGAAGATCATTATCTAGTACTGCCAGTACAGAGGCTGTTTGACTAAGTTGGTTTTGATATGATATAAATAAAAGATCATAGAACAGCAGGTGCCGAAATGAAGAAAAAGCTTCTCTGAACTGCGTAATTCAATACTTTCTCATACGACTCATCGATCAACAACTACATAAGTGATCCCTAGTTTTTTGTAGTTTATTGCTGCCAAGCCTTTACTGGAGGTGATCGAATTGCTTCAGATAAAAGACCTTTCCATTTCGTTCGATGGTTTTGAAGTATTAAGAAAAGTGAATCTGGATCTTGCCGCAGGGGAGACTCTCGCCTTGACGGGAGCGAATGGAACTGGTAAGACAAGTCTCCTGAGAGCAGTTGCCGGCGAGATAACCCCTTTGGAAGGAGAGATTTTACTTCAAAAGGATATTGCCCCATTTTTCGTTCATCAGGAGTGTGACACTTTCTCCGGCACGGTGAAGGAGTATCTTTTCGGCGCGAAACCAGAAATCTCCAGGATTTACACCGAACTGTGTCGCTCTTCAGATCCAATTGTTTACGCAGAACTAATAAATGCTTTTAACGATGCCGGAGGCTTTGAGTTGGAAGCCTCGATTTCCTCTACAATAAATAAATTTGGAATAGGCATCGATGATCTAGACTTTCCGTATAGGAATCTATCTCATGGATTTAAAAGGATACTTTCCGTAATCAGAGGAGCTCTCTCCGGCTCCAAACTTCTTTTGCTGGATGAGCCGACAAATCATCTTGACATCGAAATGACTTTGAAGCTCGAAGAGATAGTAAGTTCTCTTAGTGAAAGTGGTGTGGGAATAATTGTTGTAAGCCACGATAGAACTTTCATTGATCGGGTCGCCCATAAAACAGTCTATTTGAAGCGGGGAATAGCAATATCCATAAGCGGCGGTTATTCCGAGATGCTGGCCTTCTTAGAAAAGGATTTTCTTTCGAGAAAAAAGAAGTGCGTAGAAATAGACAAGAAAATCCGTCAGCTTGAACTCGATGTGGCCAGGAGGAAAAGCTGGTCTGATTCAAGAGAGGCTTCAAAAAGACTTTCGTCGGATAAGGGGCATGAAGGTCACATGGCGGCTAAACTTGCAAAGCGCGCACTTGTTGTCCGGAAAAGGAAGGAGAGATTAGTCCAACAACTAGAACAGGAAAAACCATTCGTCGAGAAACCTATAACCATCAAGATTCCCCAGTACGAAGTGCCTAATAGAAAAATGCTTAATGCCGAGAGGATATCATTCTCATACGGAAAGAAAAACATCTTTAGGGAACTCTCGTTAAACGTCGATACTAATGAGAGAATAGGGCTAATCGGTCCCAACGGTTCAGGAAAGACAACTCTCATGAGATGTCTTGTAGGTATTCTGAAGCCGGTAAATGGCAGAATTTACAGAAACGACAGTGTCGATTGGGTATTTATTCCACAGGATATGACGCGCCACTTCAAAAAGAAAACTCCCTTTGAAGAGATCTCCGATGTCGGGCTGGATGAACAGACAACCAGAAGCCATCTGGCAAATATCGGATTCAGGGGCGACAGAGCACTGGCAAATGCTGAATTGATAAGCTGCGGAGAACGCATGAGGCTTGCCATATTGAAAGCCATCCTTTCACGAGTAGAATTTATCTTCATGGATGAACCGACGAATCATCTAGATATTGAATCTCTTGAAATGCTCGACAAACTTCTGAATGATTTTCCAGGAGGGTTCCTCTTCATTAGTCATGATCGGCAGTTCATTGCGGAACATGGTGAAAAGATCTTTACCATTGAAGACGATGGATTGAAGAGTCTTGATTACACTAAAGATATCGACATCGATTCTTTTACTGAAACAAAGCGAAATCTTACCGATTCTTATGAACAATCGATAACTAGAAGAAAGAGTGGGGATAGCTGGTCTGAGTTTCTACAGTAAGGTGGAGTTCTGATAAGAACTTAAGATGCCATGTAGTAAACGTAATTCACTTTGACCGTTCGTATTGCTTTGGCTGCACCTTATTACCATTCTTTTGTTGTATAATGATTTTGATCCAAAAAGGAGGAGCAACCCACATGCTAGAAATCATACAGGTGTATTTTATGGTTATGTCGGGCGGATTTTCAAGATCTGTGGGTGAATGCTACCTCGTTGAGCCTGTATCCATCTAGAACTGTTAAGCTTAGACAATGGCCGTGACGAGTGTCACGGCTTTTTTTTGGAGGGCAATTTCTTTGAAGACAATGACAGAACTCATGGAAAGCAACATAAAGAAAAACTACGTATTCTCCTTTCTTATGAATTTCAGGTTATCAAATGGCCTCTGGATGATATACATGGCCTCCAGAGGAATGAGTTTGACGCAGATCGGCTTCCTTGAAGGAATATTCCACGTGACCTCTTTGATGATGGAGGTCCCTACCGGGTCTGTAGCAGACTTGTTCGGAAGAAAACTCAGCAGAAGTATCGGGAGGTGTCTCTCTCTTGTGAGTATTCTGGTGTTGATCGGTGCGACAAGCTTCTTTCATTTCACCATTTTCATGGTACTCGCTGCACTTTCGTATAACCTGGAATCGGGTTCTGGAGAGGCTCTTGTATATGATTCTCTCAAATATCTGAAAGCAGAAAACAATTTTATATCGGTGCTTGGAAGGCAGGAGGCAATATTTCAAGTGTCTTCAGTTGTGGCGCTTCTGATCGGCGGGTTCCTGGGAACGTACAGTTATCACTATGCATTTTGGGCTTCCTCCGGGATCATCGCATTTTCGGTGGTCTATTCTCTTTCGTTCACAGAACCACCAATCCTTGAATCGGTGGGCCGTAATTCAAAAACTTTCCGGGGCTTCTTGAAGCAGATTGTTGACAGCTTCTCACTAATCGCCAGAGATAGAAAGGTTGCATTTCTTATCTTTTTTGTTCAGACTATACTGGCATTCAGCGCCTGCATATTCTTTTACATTCAGAATTACTGGAAAGGACTTGGCCGCACGGAGTTTCAGATTGGCATATACCTCGCGGCCGGGTCGTTTCTAGCGGGATTAGTGGCCATGAAGGTTCAGAGGCTATCTCACCTGCTGAAGGAGAAGAAAGTCCTAATCATACTGCCTCTTATTTCCGTCGCATCTATGTGGGGTGTGGCGCTTTGTTCAAACAAGTTACCTTTCTTCATGGTTGTAGCAATGATTGAAGCTATGTTGTTTGTAGCGGGTAACGACTACATAAATAAGCTGATTCCATCCAGGAGCAGGGCAACGATAATATCCTTTGCAAGTATGATGTATAGCTTAGTAATGATAATCTTCTTCCCCATCTTCGGAAGAATCGCTGACACAATCTCGTTTGGAGTTGCTTTTGTCTCACTGGCTGTAATGGCAAGCTGTCTTTATGTGCTTAGTATGTATCTACTCAAGAAGATCGGATGAAAGAGTTGATTCGTGCTCGAAGCGATGCCGGTCAAAAACCGCCTCGTGTTCCAATATCAAGAGAGTGGAATGCTCAGTAAAGGTGACAGCTTACGAAATGATCTTTCGAAACCTCAATTATTCTGGGTTTGACTCTCGAGCAAATCTCCATTCTTTTGAAACATCGGGGATGAAAAAAACACCCAGATGGCGGATTCATAGGACTTGGAGCGTCACCTTCGAGAATTATTTTTTCAGTCTTCCGATAAGAGCCGCCGGGTATTGCCGAAAGAAGAGACTGTGTATAGGGATGGAGGGGCGATCTGTACAATTCTTCGGATTCGGAAAGCTCAACGATTTCTCCGAGGTACATAACGGCTATTCTGTTGCAGAAATAGTGCACGACGTTCAGGTCATGCGAAATGAAGAGATAAGTTAGAGAAAGCCTATCCTGAAGTTCGTTCATAAGGTTAAGTATCTGTGCCTGAATGGAGACATCTAAAGAAGACACTGGTTCGTCGGCGATGATGACTTCCGGATCGAGTATGAGCGCGTTTAAGATACCTATACGCTGTTTCTGACCTCCGGAAAGCTCATGAGGAAATCGACCTAGAAGGTCTTTGTCTAATCCTACGAGTTCAAGACTATCAACAACTAGATTTCTGATTTGTTTTTTCGCCATACCCATTGCTCTTAGTGGTTCAGACAGTATCCATTCAACCGTTCCTCTGGGGTTAAGAGAGCCTGAAGTGTCCTGAAAAACAAGCTGTACCTTCTTTCTGAACTCTCGAAGACTGTTTGCATCCATTGAATTGACTTCTTCGCCTTTGAACAATACCTTCCCTGCCGTGGGCTTCAGAAGTCCCACTATGCTATATCCTGCCGTTGATTTACCGCAACCCGATTCACCGACGATGCCGAAGGACTCTCCTCTAGAGATACTGAAGGAAATTCCATTAAGCGCTTTTATAGAGCCCGGCCTCCGTAACAAGCTGGTTCTTCTCAAGCGAAAATGCTTCGTGAGATCCTGAATCTCGAGAATTCTCTCCTTCAAAGTTTGCCTCCGGCTAAAAAACATCGCACCTCGTGATCGGAATCGATTTCTTTCAGATCGGGGAACTCCTTCCTGCATCTCTCGAATGAGTAATCACATCTTGGTTCAAAAGGACAACCTTGAGTTAAATCGGCAATGGATGGAACTCTGCCTCTAATATCAAAAAGCTCTTTCCCCTTAGATTCAAGTTTTGGTAGAGCTTTTATCAAGCCCAAAGTATAAGGATGGCCTGGATTCGTGAAAAGTGCCTCTGTAGAAGCTCTCTCAACGATGTGACCTGCATACATTACATAGACCTTAGAACATATTTCCCGAATGACTCCAAGATTGTGCGAGATAAAAATAATAGAGCAGTTGCTTTCACGGTTTATCTTTCTCAGAAGTTCCAGTATCTGTGCCTGAACTGTGACGTCCAGAGCGGTCGTCGGTTCATCTGCGATAATCAGATCGGGATTACACACGATGGCAATAGCAATGGCTATTCTCTGTCTCATCCCACCGGAGAGTTCGTGAGGGTACTTGCCGTATGTTCTTTCTGGATCTGGAAGACCGATACCTTTCATGATCTCAAGAACCCTTGAGAATCGCTCTGCTTTGTCGAGAGAAGTGTGCATCATGAGATTCTCGTCGATTTGTCTTCCTACTTTCATAAGGGGATTTAGAGAGGAGAGGGAGTCCTGAAAAATCATTGATATATCTCTTCCGCGTGTTCCCCTCGCTTCGTCTTCCGTGAGTGAAAGAAGATCGATGCCGGAGAAATTTATGCTTCCAGTAGCGAATGAATTATCGGGTAAAAGGCGCATTATTGACAATGCCGTTACTGTCTTTCCACAGCCGGATTCTCCGACTATCCCAACGATTTCTCTCTTTTTTACTTCAAGAGATATTCCTTTCACAGCGTGAAGAAGCCCTTCTGGAGTCTTGAATCCAATTTTGAGATCTTTGATTTCTAGTAAGGGCTCGTTTTCACAGTTCATTCTCTTTCACCTATTCTCTCTAATGTCTCTGATCCCATCTCCTAGGAAGTTGAATCCCAGCACAAGAAGCGTGATAAAGATTCCGGGTGCTATCGCGTACCAGGGGCTGACGGTTATGAAGACCTGAGACTCACTCAGCATTCTTCCCCAGCTGGGATTGGGCGGCTGAATTCCAAGTCCAAGATAACTCAGCGCCGCTTCGGCGAGAACTGCGTTTGCAAATCCCATTGAAGCAGCAACGACTATTGGGGAAAGCACATTTGGCAGTATGTGTCTGAACATTATCCGCAAATTCGAGATGCCCTTTATCTTTGCATTCTTGACGTAATCCAGCTCTTTGTGTTGAACGAAACCGCTTCTTGTGATTCTGGCAAACGAAGGAATTGACATTATCCCTATTGCAATAATCGTATTTCTCAAGCCTACTCCAAAAACGGATACAAACATCAGTGCAAGAAGGATACTTGGGAAAGCCATCATAGCGTCGACGATTCTCATTATTATCTCGTCGACTATTCCTCCAAAGTAACCAGAGATTGCGCCGATAAGTACGCCAAAAACACTGCCAATCGATACCGCGACTAGTCCCACAAAGAAGGCTGTCTGGGATCCTTTCATTATTCTGCTGAGCACATCTCTTCCAAAGTTGTCTGTGCCCAGGAGGTGACGCGCTGAAGGAGGTTCAAATCGTTCAAGTCTATTGATCTCTGTTACAGGAAATGGAGTATAGAATAGACTGACTACCATCATCAGCATCAGAATGGAAATCAGCACTGTCCCAATCCATAGATTGATCCTCCTTTTGTTCATGTTAGTCCCTCTGACCCAATCTGATTCTTGGGTCGATAACTGTGTATATGACGTCGATAAAGAAGTTAATAATAACGACTATGAAAGCAATGTACAAAACCATTCCCTGCACCAGAGGGAGATCCCTGGTCGTGATGGCGTTTATCAGAAGTCTTCCGACGCCGGGAAGCGTGAAAACCTGTTCAATGACGATTGATCCGCCTAAAATGTTTGCCGTTATCATTCCAAGTACAGTGATAATAGGAATCAGGGCATTCTTGAGTACATGTCTCAATAACACTGAATTCAGGTTCATCCCTTTCGACATTGCGAGCCGTACATAATCGTTCTTCATCTGATCCATTACGGAGTTTCTTGTGTATCTTATGACTGATGCAATCGATGGAAGCGCTATGGCGATGGCTGGTAGGATAAGTGACTTGAACGCTCCATAAGCATCCTCGCTCCAAGGAACATATCCTCCAGGTGATACCCAGCGAAGGAGAATTCCAAATATATAGATCAAAATAATCCCACTCCAGAAAGATGGAATTGCCATCCCAATCTGTGAGATTAGTGTGATCATAACTCCTGGTAGCCTTTCACCATATTTTGCGCTAACTATGCCAAGAGGAATGCCTATTAGGATAATCAGGGCCAAAGCCATCACTGCGAGAGAAATAGTTACGGGCAATCTGTCGAGGATTAATTCCGATACAGGAACGGAGTATCTCATTGAGATTCCAAGATCACCCGTGAAAAGCCCTTTCAACCACCTGGACAGCCTTATCCCTAATGGATCATCCAAACCTAGTTCTGCTGACAAGGCTTCATACTGGGATTCTTGAGCATCCACACCAAGTCTTGACAACGCAGGATTGCCCGGAATGATCTCAAATGTAACAAAGGTTATCAGCAAAACCAGAAGCACCGTTAAAATCATGGCAAAGAGCTTCTTTAAATAAACAAACACAAATGCCTCTCCTTGTCAGCGATAATAGAGAGTCGACATGTCTTGCACGTAGAGAGGATAGACCGTGTATCCGTGCAAATTGGGAGCTAGAGCAACGATAAAGTTGGGATCCATGATGTAAACTGCGGCGGCATCTTCTGTAAGAATCTCTTGAGCTCTTTTGAACATAGATGCTTTTTCTTCGACGGCAGTCTTTTCAATAGCCAGACTAATTATACGGTCGTATTCACTGTCGGAATAGTTGTAGAAATTTCTCGGATAGTCGGAAACATATCGCCTCAATATTTCGTAAGCACTCAATTTGCCAGTAAGACCGATTATTGTCATTTCGTACTCTCTTGCTGTGTAGACTCTGTCCAGCCAAACACTCCACTCGACAAGCTCGATCTCCGCCCTTACACCCACTCTCTTAAGCTGTTCCGCAATTACCTGGGCAGTATCTATATGAAACTGATAGTTGGAAGGCACAGTAATCTTTGTGTCAAATCCATCTGGATATCCAGCTTCTGAGAGAAGAGCTTTTGCTTTCTCGACACTCGGTTCGTAGTAGTCCTCAAGACCTTCTCTGTAATACGCGCTCATTATCGGCGACATGTTTGAGCCGAGCTTTGTCCCGTAACCGCCGGCCACGATTTCTATAATCTCCTCCTTGTCCACAGCATGGTTTATCGCTCTCCTGACTCTAATGTCGTCGAAAGGGCTGACCGCATGGTTCATTGCCATCAACTGAACCATATTCTGTTCGGCAGTTAATAGATTGTATCGATCTCCTAGTGCCATTGCCTGAATAGCATCGAGTCTCGGAAGTATCTGAACCTCTCCTGCCAGGAAACTCATTATTGCTGCCTGATTGTCGGGAATTATTCTAAATTCAACTTCCTCGACTTTTGGCAGCTCAGGATTCCAATATTCCTCAAACTTTTCGATAACTAGCCTCTGACCCGGTCTATATTCTACGAACCTAAAAGGACCTGTTCCCACAGGATTCTTCTCATGGTTTTCGTTACTTTCCGGAATAATTGCCACTATGAACTTCTCGAGAAAGTCAGTGTTGAGTGTACTGAGTTTGACCCTGACAGTCTTGTCATCTACCGCTTCAATCTTCGAAACAAACTTCTCAAAATCGGGAGAAAGTCCTCTTTCGCCGTTAGAGCCTTTGAGCCGGTTCAAAGAGTACAAAACATCGTCTACCGTAACCTCTGATCCGTTATGAAACTTCACTCCGCTCCTGAGATTGAAAGTGTAGACCATACCGTCTTCAGAAATACTGTAGCTTTCGGCTATGGCAGGTATTACGGTACCATTAGGGTTGGGCTTGAGAAGACCCTCGAACACGTTAAACATCATTTCGTAGGTTCCCGAAGCCGCCGCCCTGTGTGGATCGAGAAAATCGGGATCCTGCATCACCGCAACCACTATTCTCTGTGAAAGCAAGGCAGTAACGGCAACAATCAACAACATCAACATTAAGCCAATTCTTCTCACTTCATTCCTCCCCAAACGAACCCATCAGTGCATCATTCAATCCGGGCGTAATATACAGTAAAGCCAGCATCGATTGATATTTTAAACATTATGAGTGGAAAAACCTAACTCTGGCTTTGTTGAGAAATATTCCGGGATAATTTGCAAATCTTCCGTTTCATCAATAGTCTATCGCAGATTACGTTGCTTTATGCGAAGATTCTTGTAGTTCTTATCCAGCTCATCAATCTTCATTGTGTGTTCGTAGGTAGTTCTAGGTATTTAGGTCGCCGAGACGGCTTCTTCAGAACTACATGTGTTGATTTCAAACTTCGGAAAAACCAGAGTACGAATGTCCAAAGAAACTGTGAAAAAGCCGGACGCTACCATCTTAGTAAAATCTCCCGATAACTCTATATGAGATGGTTTGTCATAGGTTATTATGTAGTTATACTCGATACTTTTCTTATTGCGGGAGGTGCTCGTTGATAAGGAAAATAGCTACATTAGCAGTAATCGTCGTGATGTCTTCTGTATCTCTGGTTTCCAATCCCATAAATGATGTGATAAATAGAATTATCGACTTTGAGGGTTTTTGGGGGGCCATTCTTGTCTCCAGGGGAGACGTTATCCTTCATGCAGGCGGCTATGGCATGGCCGATATCGAGAGAACTATCCCCAATACTCCAGAGAAGAAGTTCAGAATTGCCTCTATAAAAAAGCAGTTCACTGCGGCGGCGATTCTGAGGCTATGCGAAGATGGTCTTATGTCTCTTTCAGATCCGGTTGGGAAGTTCATACCTGAGTTTCAAAACGGCGACATCATTTCGATCGAACAAATGCTTAATCATTCTTCTGGAATCCCCACAATGATTAACACGCAAGAACTCCGTGAGGAAATCAGGAAATTTGAAGTGGGAAGAACTCTTCAAGAGGCCGAAATCGCCTACATCTCCTCTCTGCCTTTGAGGTTTGAACCTGGAAGCAGCTTTCTCTACAGCAACAGCGCCTATTTCCTTCTCAGTGTCATAGTAGAAAGGGCAAGCGGGAAGCGCTATGATGAATATCTGAGAACGAGCTTCTTCGAACCACTGGGAATGAACAACACCGGTTACGACTACAATGAATACGATAGCGGATGGGGTCTTCCTTACTACTGTGATTCCTATGTTATAGATCTCTCTAGCGTAAGACCTGCTGACTGGGTCGATAGAAGGCTTCCCGGAGGAGCCGGGGGGTTATACTCCACTGTGTATGATCTGTATCTGTGGGACCGAGCGCTTTCCGCCGGCGAAGTGCTTTCAGAAAGCTTTTTAAGACTAATGCAGAGTCCATCAAACGAACTCTTTGAGGCAGGCTATGGAGTCTTCATCGGTAACGAGCTTATAGATGGCGAGTACAGAAGAGTTGTTTATCACGACGGAGACACGAAGGGTACCTCGACTAGAATAAATAGGTATGTCGATGACGACATCTTTGTGGTGGTGCTGAGCAACATCGAGGGAAAGGATTTCACCGCTCTCGCGCACGAACTGGCGAAAGCCGTTATAGTGAACGATATGGGAAGTAATTGATTCGGCGGGTTGAGCGTTTTTTGTCGGAAGTTCTAAATGGAAAGAACCGCTCTCATTCATTTGAAGAGCGGTTCTCTGCCTTATCGGAAGACTCGATTTGCTAACGGGGTTAATCTTCAATCGGTTTTGTACAGAGCTTCTACAGTCTTTCTTATGTCGGAGTAATTGAGCATCAACTTTCCGTTCTGCGGCCGGTCAGTGTCGAGGCTCGCCTCGTCGACCCAGTAGCTGTCTAGTTCGGCGATAACGCCCTTCGAGTCGACGATGAAAACCCTCTCCTCGCCTGGGAAGCCGTAGAAATCGACCAGGGCTTTTTCGTCTCTCAAATAGATATTTTCCAGCAGCGCCGCTTCCGGCTCGACTTGCTCCTTTCCTGTGAGTACCCATAGAACCTTCAGATCTGTGTACCTTTGGGCGAGATCGATGATTCCGTCCAATCTGAACCTTTCGAAAGCGCTCAGAGAAATGCAGTCGCAATCGGAGTATACCGGTTCGACGACTGTCGCAGGCGTGACTTTGCTGAGGACGATCAGGCTGGGGGATCCCTCAAAAAAGGCCGCATTAACAATTGGATCCGTCTGGAGAACTCCGGGAATCGGAAGAGCATCTCCCTTGAGAAATCTCGGTTTCTCCGTCGGAGCGTACCCGGTCTCCTCGAAGGAAACCTTTTTCCCGTCTTTGGAAACTTCGCCAAGTCTGTATGCCTTGCCGTTCAAAGAGAAGACTTCCCCATGCAGGAAGATCTCGTAAGAGTCGTGGATTAGAGCAATTTCGCCGTCGCCGTCCGTATCGACTCCGAAGTAAACCTGGTCGGTAGAGTAAAAACCTTTGGGGTCGAGCGTGAAGAGTTTGAGCTTTCTCGGGCCGTCTTCGGCCCAGACTAACCCCTCCATGTGCTCATACAAACAGTATCGGAACTCCAACTCGCCAGTCAACCCCGTCTTTCTGGCTAACAGTTTGACAGATCTTGATTCCCAATAACCCTCGAGTTCATAAAAGGTTTTGACTCTGGTAATCCACTCGTAGGTCGTAGTGTCTTGGTGGGTCTCCTTGAAGTCCGGTGCGATCGTTGGGTCGTCAAGCACATTGCTGTTGTTGTTTGCGTCGATCCACAGGAGGGGGATCTCTCCGGGTATGAGCGCGAATACTATCGGCTTGGCGCCGAGCTCGAGAAGGCCGTACTTCAATCCTTTTATAGATGGAGCTTCCAGAGTGTCAGGTTTTGATTCGCTGAGCGGGACGAGCGTCATTTCGTTTCCGGCCATCCATGGAATCTGTTGAGTCAAGTAGCCTGTAAGGCCGGCGGCAAAGGTAGTGACGAAACACAGAGAAAGTATTAGAAAAAGCATTGTCCTTTTCATAAAATCACCTCCAGTTATCTGTGACATTTCGGAGAAACTTTATGAGTCCGAACAGGCACATGATGACTCATAAGTGAAGCAAGAGCCTTCGTAAGGCCCGGTGTTTATGAAACAACCCACCGAACCTTCAACCTCTCCGATGCCGGAAAACTCACCGCTGGAACTGCAGGACTGAACGATGAAATAAACGACGTAACAATCTAGATAGAGATGCAATGTTACGGCCAGTGGATTTCCGTTGCCATCGAAGTTCGCCGCTCTGCCCGTTAGTACGCAGTCGTATCCCTGATCGCCCCGGAAACAGCTTCCGTAGCATCTTATGATATAACAACCCGGAAGTTCGACACGCGTCTGTTTTGTTTGCTCCAGACCGTTTGCGAAAGAGACTGATAGAAGGCAGAGCAGAAGTAGAACTACCGTAAGTCTCATAATACCACCTCCAATGATTGAATTTGGATAGGGCACATGAGTATGTACACCAATAGTTTACCACAATACCGTATTGTAAATTAAAGGCAATACGGAATCTCTATAAATACATTTCATTATATTGGTGAAGTACTGCCAACAAAGCGATGAAGGCGATCGGGAGACCAAGCTTTTCCGCTCGAGGCGGTTGGAAAGGTTCAGCAGGTTCTGATTTTTTTGGCGCGCGGATTTCTGTATGACGGCATTGGTTCTGCGAAGAGGCTGGATTGTCGCAGTGAAGAAGATTGACGGTTCGTGAAATTCTAGGTTGTGGCTGGCTGTCAAAAAACTCTGTAGAAACACGCACGTTGTTAATCTGATTGCATTCTGATCGAGAGAGTGACCCGGTCTTTAATGAAGAGAGTGAAAATAAATTTAAGAAAGCTATCGCTTGGCGACTGTTCATGAGAATGTGATCGATTATGCATCCATATGCCCGTCTTTGATGTCCAAAATTACGAAAACGGCTTGCGATTGGTCCGAATCGGAAGGCAGCAGAAAACTTTGAATGTTTCCTTTATTCAGGGGAAAGCTTTTTCCTCAAAGATTTTCCATTTCTACTTTTGTAATAGATGCCGTAATGCATCATAATTAAATCTACTTAAGAGAGAGTTGATGCATCAAAATAAAATCTACTCGAAGTCGACATGAAGGAGATTAAGAACACGTCCCTTTGAGTTAGATTTTGACTTCATTATCTGCATATCGGATGCTCGATTTGACTCTCAAACTCGTGGTATCATAATTCAATTGCTTTCCCGGAGGTGTACGATGATTCCAGAGAAGGTAATGGCCATACTGAAGGCCAACGACCTAGAGTTTTACGAGTTTCCTGAAGGGACGACACCCACTGCCATCACGGCTGCGCAGATGTTGAAGGTGAAAGTCGGTCAGATAGCAAAGTCGATCCTCTTCATTTGCAAAAGTGGAAGAGCTTATCTTGTGGTCTGCCCGGGTGATCGGAAGGTGTCGCTTTCGAAGCTCAAGAAAATCGCCGGTGAAAAACCGAGACTCGCAGATGAGACCACAACACTTCAGTTAACAGGCTTTTCTCCCGGAAGTGTTTGCCCCTTCGGACTTCAGGATATCAATATTATCGTTGATCTTAATCTACGGGAATATGATGTCGTGTTCCCTGCCGCGGGGACTTCGGGTTCTGCAGTTGAGACGAGCTTCGAAGAGCTTGTAAGGATAACTGGAGCCAAGGTAGCCGATGTCAGCAATCCCATGTCTCAATCGTAGAATACTACCAGTGGCAGCCCGCTGATCGGGTTTTCCATGATTCTTGATTTGAGGCCGTAAACCAAACTAATAATTTCCGGAGTAACGATATCCCATACCTTGCCTGAAGCAATTACTCTTCCATTATTGATGAATAGAAGCCTGTCTGAAATTTCTACCGCCTGATTTATATCGTGAAAGATCGCTATTGCACTTAGTCCTTTTGCGCGGACGAGATCGGTCGCGATTTTTCCGACTCTTCTTGCGTGGCCAGGGTCTAGGTGAGTTGTGAACTCGTCCATAAGAAGTATCTTCCCTTCCTGGGCAAGAGCCTTTGCAATTATTACACGCTGTTTCTCACCTCCGCTGAGCGTACTGAAGGGACGATCCTTGAATTCATATACTTCCGTAAGCCTCATCGATTCCTCAATGATCCTGTAATCTTCATTTGTCATGTTTCCCAGTCCGTTCAAATGTGGATTTCTTCCAAAGGAAACAATAGTCTCAACTTTCAGATCAAATGATGGTTCAAAGCTCTGTGGAATGTAAGATACTATTCTTGCCAGTTTTTTTGTCGAGAGGCCCCGAAGGTTATCGCCCATCACACTAATTTTGCCGCTCCAGTTCTTTCGAATTCCGCAGATTACGCTCATGAGGGTTGATTTACCGCTTCCATTAGGTCCCAGAACTCCAAGTACTTCACCATTCTTTAGGTGGAGATCGATTCCTCTCAAGACCTCCTCTTTGCCGTAGCTGAAATGGAGTCCCTCTATTTGTATAGGTTCAACCATCTTTAGCCACTTCCTTGCTTCTCAACAAGAAGATGAATACGGGCGCTCCCACAAGCGCTGTAACTGCACCTATAGGAAGCTCTGTTGGTTGAAACAGTGTTCTTGCAAAAGCATCGCAAATCACCAAGAACAGCCCTCCAAGCAGCGCAGTTGCAGGAAGGTTCAATTTGCTGTCCGCCCCAAAAGCAAGTCTTATCATATGCGGAATGACTAGACCTACGAAACCTATCAACCCTGCAGTTGAAACGGCGACGGCGGATACTATAGAAACCGTGAAAAAGACGAGAAACTTGAGTAATTCAGGACGGACACCGACGGTAATTGCGTGTTCTTCACCAGCCGCCATAATTACCATTTTCCTGTGGATTACCGCAAATATTCCATACTGGGCAAAAATGACAGGAGTTAATTTGAAGACGTCATTCCATGTAGCTCCAGACAGCGAACCCAGGGACCAGAAATGTAGAGTTATTACGTTTCGCCACGCAAAAACGACGAGAAATGTTACTGCTGCATTAAAGAGAAAAGAGACTATTACCCCGGATAGGACGAGTGTTGTAATCGGAATCCTTCCTCCCCTTCTGGAGATCGTGTAAGTCAGGAAAGATGAAAACAGGGCGAATGCAAAAGCAAGCGTGTTCATATTGAGGTCTAATCTGCTCACTTCCCGCAAGAATAGAGAAAGAACAGCTCCAAAAGAAGCCCCTGCAGATATACCGATAATGTAAGGATCTGCCAAAGGATTTTTAAGGGTTAACTGAAGACCGTTTCCACCCACTGCCAGTCCCGAACCGATTAGGAATGCCACCAATAACCTTGGAAGCCTTAGATTCAGATAGATACTGGAGGCAGTTCCCGAAGAATTACCGATGAGTATCTCGAAGATTTCGCCGAGGGAATAGCTTATCGTGCCGAAACTCGAAAACCACAGCATCCCTAGAATGGATGCTGTGGAAAGCAGTACGAATAATACAGTTCGTTTCAAAAGAAGAACTCCTTTAGCGTTTTAACTAAGTTGACAAAATTGGGGTTTGCATAAGCTGTAAGTCCGTCATAAAGGGGATAAACTCTATCGTTCTTCACAGCTGGCAGTTCTTCAAAGGGCTTGTATGAGACAATCATATTGACAGCTTCTTCCTGCCCACCTTCGTAATAGTATGGAACCAGTATTATCTCGGGCTGAGAATTCAGCACAAACTCTGGGCTTACTGGAAACCACCCGTTGTTTCCACTGTATGGAGCGGCGACGTTCGCACCGCCTGCGAATGCGATTGCTTGATTCACAAAGGAACCTGTCCCGCATGTCCATATATCGCTAACCTCCCCGGCTATCATTATGTAAATTACTCTGGGTTTCTCATCTTGAGATAGCTTATGAGAGTCTTTTGCGATTGCGAGAACCTCTTCTCTGAAGTCATCGGCGGAGGTCTTGCCTCTCTCGGGAACGCCAAAAATATTCCCAACAACCACGAGATTTCTGTAGATGTCCTCGAAGGAGTTTGGATTCATCACGTATGTATTGACCCCGATATTCTCCAGTTTCTCAACTTCTGCCTCCTGAAACCCTCCCGAAATCATCACAAGATCAGGACTGAGTGAGACTATCTTCTCCAGGTTTAAGGGAACCAGATTGCCGATCTTTTCTACTTCGTTCGAAAGCGCAAATGGATCCCAGTCGGTTACTCCTACGATTCTGGATGAAAGGTCAAGAACCTCAAGATACTTCGTTATCGCGGGAGAAGCGACAACCACTCTTTCGGGAGGTTCATTGATCGTTACGAGTCTTCCAAGATCATCCACAATGTCGATCGCAGCTGACAAAGCAGCAAACAGTACAACCAAACCAACTGTTAAAGCTCTTTTCAAAACACTCACCTCTTTTGCAAGGAATTTCACCACCCCTCTACCTCGGAAGGATGGTGATATCTGAGCTTCACTCAGGTCTCCTGACTTGCGGATCAACCTAATGTCTGCGCCTTCCCGGTTACCCAGTGGCACTCGCAGAGTTCGTACCGCTCACAGTGGCGGGACCGTACCGGATTCACACCGGTTTCCCTTGATATGAAGCTATGTTTTTCAGAGTTACCTGGAGAAATACCTGTCCAGATCCTCCAGTCTTATTACCATGGAGATTGGTCTTCCATGGGGACAAACAAGAAGATTCTTTCTTCTCAGCTCTTCGAAGAGCTCCTCCGCTTGTCCTATGTCAAGTCTGTTTCCGGTCCTTATTGCAGCCTTGCATGCAATCGATGCCAGGAGATTATCGAAAACCGTTTTCGGATCCTCAAGACCTTCAAGCCTCATTTCGTCGAGAATCTCCTCTAGCACATCGACTACGCCTTCTACTCCCATGACCTGAGGGATAGAGACCATTATGATTTTATCATTGACGAAATCGAAAGTGAACCCAAGTTTCTTCAGCGTTTCCTCTCTTGCGATAACCAGATCCATTCTTGACCTCTCGAGATTCAGTTCAAGAGGCATTAGAAGATTTTGCGGGGCGATTCTCTTGCTTTCTTTGAGGGTCTCGAAAATGATCCGCTCATGAGCGGCATGCTGATCGATCAACAAGAGACCGTCCTCGGATTCCGCAATCAAATACCTTTCTCCGAATACGCCAATAAAACTGACTTTTCCTTCCCCACTTTTTTCCTTTTCCGGTGAACCTTCACGCTCTCCACCAAGAGCAAATGATCTGAAATGGTGACGATCAATTCTGGACTGCGTGTAGGTGTCGCTAGCATTGTTATCGAAGACTTTTTGGTTCCTCCATGGGTGTTTGAAGCCGTGATTACTTACTTCGTGATCCTGATAAATCTCTGAGACATCTTTCCGTTCCTCCGAACTTCCGGTTATGTTCTCTTCGCTATGGACTATATTGATTGTGAAATGACCGGCACCTTTGATGGCCGACCGCACTGCTCTCTTCACCTCATCCAGAACGGCTGCAGTAGAAGCAAACTTAACTTCGAGTTTCTGTGGATGGATGTTAACATCGACTTCCTGAGGGTCAATATCAATAAAAAGAACTGCAAAAGGAAAATTACCTTTTTGAAGGGTTTCGCCATAACCTCTTTCCAGTGCATAATTCAGTTCGAATTGTCTCACATATCTTCTGTTCACAAAGATGTTTTCACCCATTCTGTTTTTTCTCGTGCGGCTAGGGAGTGTAACGTAACCATTGACCTTGATTTCGCCTGAATCACCTGATACGGGAATTAGATCCCTCGTAGAGATCCCCGGATAGATGAGAGCGATCCTATCCTGAAGAGATCCGGCTCCTCTTGTGTCGAATACCGTTTGAGAATCACGGGAATACACAAAATCGACATTTTCGAAAGCTAAAATAAATCTCTGGATCATCTCAGTTACCATACGACCTTCAATTGAGGCGGACTTCAAGAACTTCCTTCTGGCGGGTGTGTTGTAAAGCAGATCAAAGACCTCCACGAAAGTGCCATTTGAGCCGCTTAGGGGTTTCTGCCCAGTGACACTTCCTCCTGCGATTTCCAGGATCGTCCCAAGTTCTTCTGAATCTGCTGCGGTCGAAAGACGCATGCGTGAAACTGAAGCAATTGTCGAGAGAGCTTCGCCTCTAAAGCCAAACGTAATGAGCGAGTCAAGATCCTCTATCGAGGAGATCTTACTCGTAGTATGGGGTTTTATTGCAAGTTTCGCTTCCTGGTTAGTCATCCCACTACCGTTGTCTCTAACCATTATGTATTCCTTACCACCGGATCTTATTTCGATTTCAACTAATGATGCTCCTGCATCTATACTGTTTTCTACAAGCTCCTTTACAACAGAAAAACAACCCGTTACCACTTCTCCCGCCGCGATCTTTCTCACAACATCTGTCGGGAGCTCGTGTATTCTCATAAAAAGCTCACTCTCCTCCCAGGGCAAGCTGGCGACGCCTGTCAAAGAGAATAATTGCGGCCGAGGCGGCTACATTAAGGGAGTCCACTGTATCTTCCATAGGTATCGAAATGAGACGGTCACTTCTTTCCTTTACCAGTCGCCTTACACCCTTCCCTTCATTCCCGAACACAATAGCAGACTTTTCAGAGTATTCGTTTTCATAATAAGGGATTCCTTCCATATCTGAAGCATAAATCCAGAACCCTTTCTCCTTCAGAATCTCTTCGAACTGTGCCATATTTATTATCTTTATTATCGGAATTTTAAAAGCAAGACCGGCAGAGACTTTCACAACCGACGGGGTTATTTCCGCGGAGTTACTCGAGGTAATTGCGATAGCATCCGCCCCAACTGCCACTGAAGTCCTAATTATTGCACCAAGATTATGCGGATCCTGAATCTGGTCAAGAAGTACAATCGTAGCTGTCCTTTGCTCTTCAATTGCTCGGAGGAGCTCTTCGGAGTCAGAGTAAGGAAACTGTTTAAGATCAATCACGACGCCTTGATGCTTCTTCTCTCTACAGAGATTGGCAAGCTTTTCTGGTGCCATCTCTTCAATTCTGAATCCCCTTGCCTTTGATTCCTCAGCCAGTTCAAGAAGTTGCGAGTCGACATTTTTCTGATTAGTGAAAACTATGCGCTTTACGTTCAGAGCTGAAGAGTCGACTGTGAGAAGCTCTCTCAATACATTTCTTCCATGTAAATACATTAAATCACCCTTTCGAACAGCTCTCTGATTCTCTCAGTCTTTCCTTCAAGAAATAAATATCCGATGAGAGCTTCAAAAGCGGTGGCCATTTTATAGTCCTCATCATCTCCATGTTTTTTTGAACCTCTTGAATTGTAACCCCTTCTGACGATTTCTTTCTCTTCTTCATCAAGAAGGTCAGCAACTTCTTCAAGAGCTTTCCTTTGACCTGAGGCACTTACGTAATCTTTTACTATGTTGTGCTGATGACCTGCTCTCCTCCGGGCCTGCGGCAAGGTATTCAATCGAAAATAGAGCGAATAAACTGCATCTCCTAAGAAAGCAAGGCTGTCAAGCGACAACTGGTCAGGACTTACCGAGAAAGAAAAGAGATTATCCCTTTTGTCGTTACCGTTGTTATAGGTATTCATCAATCCTCTCGATTAATGTTTGCAACTTTGATAGATCCTTTCCACCTGCCTGGGCAAAGTCTGGTCTACCTCCACCGCCCCCTCCAAGGTCTCTTGCGATTTTCCTGGCGATCTCACCTGCGTTGAATTTGTCAGTAAGTTTCTTCTCGACCTTCACAACGAACGAGACTGAGTCTTCCAGCTCGTTGAATATTATCACTATTCCGCCGCCTTCTTTGCTAAGAAGAACATCGGCCCCATTTCTCAGGGCGCTAGAAGGAGCGTTTTCGACCCTTCTTATGAGCAGTTTCGTCCCATTAACGATCATCTTCTTATCTTTCATCAGGGAGTCTCCAGAGAGCAGCTTTTCTTTCAATCTTTTTATCTCTTGTCCACCTGACTTCAGCTCGTTCAAAACCCCTTGAAGCCTCTGGATAATTAAATCTTCGGGAACCTCAAGCACTTCTCTTATTGTTTTCTGCCTGTTGAACAGATTTCTGAAATAATTAAGAGACGTTTTTCCTGTTATCGCTTCTATTCGCCTTGTCCCTGCAGCAACAGAGGTATCGGAAAGGATTTTGAAGAGACCGATTTCTCCGGTGTTGTCAACATGAGTGCCTCCGCAAAGTTCTCTGCTGAATCCTTCGACTGATATTACCCGCACCTTGTCGCCGTACTTCTCTTCAAAAAGCGCCATCACATCCTGCCCTTTAATCTCGTCAAAGCTTTTTTCTGCCTTATCTACTACTTTAGCCTTGAGGATCTCTTCATTTACGATTTCTTCAACTTCGTTGAGTTCATCTGTCGATAACGGCTGAAAATGCGAAAAATCGAAACGTAATCTATCTGGCTGAACCAGAGAACCAGATTGGTGGACGTGTTCCCCAAGCACCTTTCTTAACGCTGCGTGCAGCAAATGAGTAGCGGTGTGATTTCTCGTTATCGCCTTTCTTCGGTCCTCATCCACCGAAAGCCAAGCTTTGTCCCCAACATGTAAAGCACCTTCTTCAACAAAAGCCCTGTGGACTATCATCTCCTGGTAAGGTATGAACACTCTCTCGACCTTTGCAGAAGCATTGTCTGTACGGATCAAACCCGTATCGGTAACCTGTCCTCCTCTTTCGGGATAGAACGGTGTTTTTTCAAAGATTAAATCTCCGGTTTCGCCTTTGCTAAGGGTTTCTACGGCGTCACCTTCTTTTAGAATGGCGACGATCTTGGATTTGTCTTCGAATCTCGAGTAACCTGTGAATTTCGAATTGCCGGTCACAGGAAATATAGTTGAATATGCTTCGACGTTGCTAAGATATTCTCTGTCTCCCATTGCCTCCCTGGCCCTCTCTCTCTGTAACGCCATTTCCCTTTCATAGCCTTCTTTGTCAAGAGTTACACCGGTACCCGCAACGATCTCCTCAACAAGTTCCAGGGGGAATCCATAAGTATCGTGTAGCATGAATAATTCGGGACCTGAAAGTTCTTTCTTGTCGACAAGTACTGACTTCAATCTCTTTTCACCATTTACAAGTGTTGAGAGGAATCTCTCCTCCTCTTTAAGAGTGATTTCTTGAGTGAATGAAAGCCTCTGCCTCAGTTCGGGATATACATTTCCCATATGATCCGCAACTGTCTCCACTATTCGGTAAAGAAACGGGGAACTGTATCCGAGCAGTGAACTGTGGCGTACAGCCCTTCTCAAAATTCTTCTGAGTACGTATCCACGACCTTCGTTAGAGGGAAGAATACCATCTGAAACCATAAATGCAACCGATCTCGCATGATCGGCAATGACTTTTATCGAGATATCGGAGCCCGGTTTTTCCTTATACTTAATTCCAAGGATCTCTTCAATCTTTTTGATTATCGGTATGAACAAGTCGGTGTCGAAATTCGAATCGACATCTTGAAGTATCGAGGCGGCTCTTTCAAGGCCAAATCCCGTATCGATGTTCTTTCTTTCGAGGTAAGTGAGATTTCCTTCCTCGTCCTGGTTGAATTCTGTAAATACAAGATTCCAGAATTCAAGAAATCTACCGCAATCGCAAGCGGGGCTGCAGTTCTCGGGATCCGGGCAGTTGTCTCCATGACCTCTGTCTATGAAGATCTCTGAATCGGGTCCACATGGACCGGAGGGCCCGGCCGGACCCCACCAGTTGTCCTTCTTTCCAAGCCTAATGATCTTCTTTTCTGGGATGCCGACTTCATCTCTCCATATTGAAAACGCTTCGTCATCGTCAAGATAGACGGAAACCCACAAACGGTTTTCCGGGAGATTCAGATACTCGGTAACAAATTCCCAAGCCCATTTTATGGTCTCTCTCTTAAAATAATCGCCGAACGAGAAGTTACCCAGCATCTCGAAAAACGTTTGATGTCTAGGGGTTCTTCCTACGTTTTCGATGTCGTTAGTCCTTACGCATTTCTGACAGGTTGTTACTCTTCTGTAAGTGGGTTCTATCTTGCCCCAGAAGATCGGTTTAAAAGGAACCATCCCGGCGACTGTGAACATCAGCTGGGGATCGTTCGGTATCAATGAAGCACTCTGCAACCTTTTGTGATCTTTAGATTCAAAAAACTTGAGATAACTCTCTCTTATCTCAGCGCCAGTCATGTATTTCACTATCTTGCCTCCTCAAGTCAAAAGAGTAAGGAAAATATAAAACATGGGTGTTACGAAAAGAACACCGTCTATACGATCAAGCATACCACCATGTCCAGGCAGCAAACTGCCAGAATCCTTAACACCGTGATATCTTTTGAAAGATGATTCGGCAATGTCACCAATTGTACCAAATACGGCTACCACAACTGCCAATACCATGAACTGAAGTATTCCCAGGTCGGGACCGTTGTAAAGTCCTGTTAGTTTGCTCAAAGAGACGAACAGAAGCATAAAAAGAAGAGAAGTCACGTATCCACCAATTACTCCCTCGAGACTCTTTTTGGGGCTGTAACTCGGAGAGATCCTGATGTGACCAAATTTCTTTCCTAAAAAGTAAGCCCCGGTGTCGAATAGCCACACAGATGTTAATGACATCAACGCCATAGATGAACCGAACCCGAGATAGATGTGATAAAAGAATGCAAGATCGAAGCCAATGTATATAAGGGAGAATACGGAATTAGCTATTATCTCTTTGGCACTCCTTACATCGGCGACTGTAGTTATGACTATCGAAGTAATAGAAATCACACCCACTGCAAAAATCAACTCCGGTCTAGGAGCTGCAGATTCAACTCTGGCAAATCTATCGAGAAGTATTCCGTAAGCAACGATTATCGCAGGTATTACCCCGGACAGAGCAATTCTGACTGACTGATGGTTCCGCTCTTTTAAACTGAACTTTAGGTATTCATAGTTTGAAAAAAGCACCACGGCAGAGACCAATCCAATGAATGAATAATAGTTAACGAAACATAGAATGACAAAAGGAGCCACAACGGCAGCGGTCACTATCCTGATACCTGTCTCCGAGATTTTCTTCATCAGTCCAATGCACCAAACCTTCTTTTCCTTTTTGAGTAATCGTCCACTGCTCTATGGAATTCCTCTTTCGTGAAATCAGGCCACAGAGTTCCAGTGAAAAACAGCTCACTGTATACCGATTGCCACGTCAAAAAGTTGCTGAGTCTTTCTTCTCCAGAGGTTCGAATGATCAGATCGGGTTCGGGAACATCTGGAAGATAAAGATTCATGGCTATGTCTTCTTCCGATATTTGTTCCTTTCCGATCTTAAGAATCTCGTTTACCGCGTCAACAATCTCTGCCCTTCCACCATAATTAAGGGCTACGATAACATCAAGTTTCTTACCCATCGAAGTCTTGTTCTCGATCTGAAAGACGAAGTCCCCGAGTTCAGGAGGAAGCTCGTTCAGCCTCCCCATGAATCGCATTCTAACGCCCTCTTCCAGCATACTGCCGACTTTGCTGCTTATGTAAAGGAGCATCAGTTCAAATAGAAATTCGACTTCTTCCTTTGGACGCCTCCAGTTCTCCGTGGAAAACGCGTAAAGTGTTACGTATCTTATTCCAAGATCTGCACACCAGTGAGAGGCGGCGTCCGCTACTTCAGCACCCTTTCTGTGTCCTTCAATTCTCTCAAGTCCCCTTTTCTTGGCCCATCGGCCATTTCCATCCATTATAAAGGCTACATGAACGGGAAAGGCCATTAAAAGTCCATGATCTCCTTACTCTTCTTTTCAAAGGCCTTGTCCATCTCTTCAATATATCGATTTGTAAGCTCCTGAATTTCCTCCTCGAATTTCTTAAGATCGTCCTCAGTCATCTCTGATGCCTTTTCAAGTTCTCTAGCTTCCTTTATAACGTCTCTTCGGATATTTCTAATAGCTATCTTTCCCTTCTCCGCATTATCTCTTGCGATCTTCACCCACTTTTCTCTCTGTTCCGTCGTCGGTACAGGAAAGTTCAACTTGATATTGACCCCGTCGTTTATGGGAGTCAAGTCAAGTTTAGAGGCAAAGATTGCTTTTTCAACTTGGCTGAGGACGCTTCTATCCCAGGGCTTAATGACTAAAGAACGGTCTTCGGTAGTTGTGATTGTGGCTATCTGGTTAATCGGTGTAGGCACTCCGTAATAGTCGACCTTTACAGACTCAAGAAGGGCAGGGGAAGGTCTGCCCGTACGCATTTGGGCGTACTCTTCCACGATTTTTTCTACGCTCTTCTTCATTCGGTTTTCAGCATCTTTCAGCAGGCTATTCATGATCTTCCTCCCTTTCTCTCGTATGTCAACGGAATTATATCATGTAAGGCTTTTCGTATTAGTAGCGTCAGAACTGCAAAAAAGGTTTGTTAGTTGAATTGGGTAGTCTATTCTGGTAAAATCATACAGGTGCTCTAACCATGACAGGAGGTATGTAAATGTTTTCAGTCCTTAGTTTCATTGCATATGCCCCGGCAGGAGATGTGGCAGCTCCTTCGACAGATCCGGGGGCAGCAACCAGCGGGGGCTTCTCAGGAATAATCATATGGCTAGTTCTTATGGTTGCTTTCTTCTATTTCCTCATAATTATGCCTCAAAGAAAGAGGGATAAGCAGTTCAAGCAGATGATGGAGAAGCTCAAGGTTGGCGATAGAATAGTTACGGCCGGCGGAATCATCGGAAAGATTACAATGATAAAACCTGACAGCCTAAGGATCAGGACCGGCACCGGAACAGAACTTGATGTTACAAGAAAGGCAATCGCCGTCGTAGTTAATAAAGGCGAGAATGACAAAGAAGAAGTAGAACCCGATGTGAATGTCAAACAGTAATAGTTTCAGGTACATTTGTAGATATTGGAAGGGGGTGTCTGTCCGAGTCTTTCGGGCAAAGTCCGTATGAGAGCAAACCAAAAACGCTTGATCGTTACCGTTGTGGTGTTTGTTGCGGCATTATTGCCACTACTTATACCTCACGGTAGTGCACCAGCCGGAAGCAGCTTCATAGATAAATTGGCTGCGAACATCAAGTTAGGGCTTGATATAAAGGGTGGAGCTCTTCTTGAGTACCAGATGCTTACCGATGTCTCTGATCAAGAGATGAATGCACTTGCAGACAGAGTCATTGAAGTTTTGAGGGCAAGACTGGATGCTGCCGGATTCACTGAAGCAACAGTAGAAAAGGTTACCACGGGAATTTCGTTTGGGGAAGATATTCCACCTGTGAGAGTGAGAGTTCAAATTCCTGGAATAACAGATGTATCTAGAGCCGAGAGTCTAGTGGGAAAGACCGGGAGGCTCTATTTTGCTGATGTTCTCGCGATTGAAACTTCGGTTTCTACGCCTTCTATCCCAGCAGGAATGTCGCTGGAGATAAGCAGGAGAAAGCTTCAAGGAGCCGAACCTTACTGGGTCAAGGAACTTCACTACGGAGAATACGTCGGAGGAGTACAGAACAACACATGGTATTTCATCAGTCCCAAAGTCAGCATAGGGTCTAGCTATGCAGAGCTTGACGGAAGCGTGGTTACAGATGCTAAGCCTTTGGTGAACAATCAGCCCAGACCCGGGCAAGGAAGATTCATGGTTTCTCTGAAGTTCAGTTCCGAAGGTGCGAAGACTTTTAGGGACATTACTTCAGTGAAGTCCACATATGCCGATACCGATATGAAGAAGAGGCTCGCAATTGTCCTGGACGATAGGGTAATCATCGCACCTCTAGTTCAGTCTCAGATTTCCGATGGAAATGCCGTAATTGAGGGTTTGAATTCAATCGAAGAAGCGAAGGAAGTTTCCATTCTTGTCGGAAGTGGAAATCTTCCCGTCGATCTCGCATCGTTCAACAAGAGAGTTTTGTCGCCCACGCTCGGCAGAGATATCATAAATTCAAGCCTTTGGGCCGGAGTAGCAGGTATCGTTATAATAATGATCTACATGGTTGTCTTCTACAAGAAGATGGGTATTGTGGCAGACATCGCCTTGCTGTATAATGCGGTGCTTCTCTTTGGAATGATATCTCTTACCGGTTCAATTCTCACACTGCCTGGTATAGCTGGTATAGTTCTGACAATAGGAATGACAGTCGATGGAAATGTTCTGATCTTCGAGAGAATAAAAGAAGAATTGAGGTTGGGAAAGACGCCGGAGAACTCAATAGATTCGGCCTTTTCTAAGGTTGTGTGGACGATTTTCGACGCCAACCTCACTACAATACTCGCCGGTCTCGTTCTCTTCTATTTTGGAACGGGTACGGTTAAGGGATTCGCAGTCACACTTATAATAGGCGTTGTAGGCGCAATGTTCACAAATATAGTGGTGTCAAGAACCGTACTTACGGGAATGGCGGGAAGTCTCAAACCCCATCGCTACGTTGAAGTTGAAACGGAAGGGAGAGATGCAAGATGACCTTCAAAGCAGACTTCGTCGGAAAAAGGAAGTATTTCATTGCTCTTTCCCTTGTGCTGATTGTCGTCTCTGTTATCTTCATTTTCACAAAAGGATTCAATTTTGGAGTTGACTTCACCGGCGGAATCGAAATAAGCGTTTCCGTCCAGGATGTCGATATGACTGTGGCTGAGATGAGAGAGCTCCTGAGCGCAGAGGACCCCGATTTTGCGGCTGCAAGAATCATAAAACAAAGACCGCTTACCGAAGAAGGTTCTTCCGAACAGAGGAGTAGATTCTCGATTATCGTCAATACTTCAGAGAGTGAAGAATCCATAACAGCAAAGATGCTGGCCGGACTAGAAGTGAAAGATGTTACAAATGACAATATACTTTCTGTGAGTACAATTTCGGGATATGCTG
Source organism: Mesotoga prima MesG1.Ag.4.2 (assembly GCF_000147715.2). Lineage (NCBI taxonomy): Bacteria > Thermotogati > Thermotogota > Thermotogae > Kosmotogales > Kosmotogaceae > Mesotoga > Mesotoga prima. The sequence goes on from NC_017934.1 coordinate 2,354,181, forward strand.
CCCAGGAGATAAGGGGATATGCTTGGATTGCCGTAACAGTGTCCATGGCGCTTCTTCTTCTATACATAACGATTAGATTCAAGTTCTCTTTTGGAGTAGGAGCTATACTAACGCTTATTCACGATGTGATTATAGTACTGGGATTCTACAGTATCTTCGGAATTGAGTTCAATGCACCGGTAGTTGCGTCACTCCTTACTTTGGTTGGATACTCTCTCAATGACACGATCGTCGTTTACGACAGAATTAGGGAGAATACCAAGAAGATGAGGGGAAAGACGATAGAAACAGTGGTAAATACAAGTATCAATGATGTAATAGTTAGATCGATAAACACTTCTTTGACCACTTTTCTGGCTGTTCTCACTCTCTTCATATTCTCGGGAGAGGTCTTGAGACCATTTGCGTTCGGAATGCTGGTCGGTGTTGTCGTTGGAACATATTCCTCTCTGTACATCTCCAGCCCTGTCGTTATCGAGTGGTTGAAGAGATCAGAGAGCAGAAGCCACGCTTGATCGTTGTCTACCTCTTGAAAAGTGAAACCTGGTAGAGTATAATTTTTTTAGAGTGGGGACGTAGCGCAGTTGGGAGCGCGATACAATGGCATTGTATAGGCCGAGGGTTCGAATCCCTTCGTCTCCACCAGGCGGGGAACGTGAGTTCTCCGCTTTTTCAATTTTGGTGATGTGGATGAAGAGACTCCTCGTTTTTGTCTTGGTGTTAATTGAAGCCGCACTAGTTGCAGTCCCCTCTGTGTTTTTCACTGATGATGGGAGAGCGGTGCAAAGAATACTGAACGTTCTTGAGGATGCGCAAGAAGAAGTTATCTTGGTATCTTACTCTCTTGATGAAACCGAGATAATTAAATGTCTCAATCACCTTGAAAGAAGGGGAGTAAGAATTGAGGTGATGATCGATGATTCGACTGTGGATAGAGCCTTCGCAAAATCACCGGAGTTTGAAATCAGGAGCGATACTGCAGCGGCTCTAGTCCACTCGAAATTTCTTGTCGTTGACAGACAAGTGATTGTCTTCGGAACGGGCAACTTCACTGAAGGAAGCCTAAGAGAAGATTCGAATAGCTTTTTGGTTTTCGAATCTCCATCGGTAGCTGAGTTGTTTCTACGATACTTTGAAGCGATTGAAACTGGGGTCTCTTTGGACGAAGTTAATATTGGAAACATTGATTTCTACTTGTGCCCTTCACAGGAGGCAAGGAAAAGAGTAATAAAGGAGCTTATGGGAGCTAGAAGGGAGATATGTTTCGCTATGTTTGCCTTTACCGACCCGGAAATCTTAGCAGCTTTGAAATTTTGCGCTTCCATTGGAGTGAGGGTTACTGGAATAGTAGACAGCTGGAACGAGGATTCTCCTTTGCGGGAATATCTAACTTCTGGAATGGAAGTAGATGAAGGCGGTGCTGTCACAATTCACGACAAGACATTTGTCGTTGACGGAGAAACTGTGATTACTGGTTCGGCGAATGCGTCTCTGAGCGGCTGGGGGAAAAATCGAGAGGTAGTTGCTATAATCGACTCGAGAGAACTTGCAAAGGAATTTGTGAATCATTTCGAGTATATAAGGGGGGTCTCAAGATGATTGTCAGAACGGCGCTGGCTCAGATAAATACGACTGTTGGAGATATAAACGGCAACAAGAATAAAATCATAGAGGCAATTGATCAGGCGACCGCAAGTGATTCGGAAATACTTTTGTTCCCCGAACTGACAATTACGGGCTACCCACCTGAAGACCTATTATTAAACACAGGCTTTCTCAGAGAGAATTTGGCTGCGCTTAAGGAAATCGCCAACTACACAGAAGGAAGCAAAACAATGATCGTTCTTGGGTTTGTAGATTTCTCCAACGAAATCTACAATGCTGCTGCCGTGATTCATTCGGGCGAGATTAGAGCCGTCTATAGAAAGATGAGCCTGCCAAACTATTCGGTATTCGATGAAAGGAGATACTTCTCTCCGGGAAGCCACCCTTTACTAGCAAGATACGGGGAAGCGAATATCGGGATAAATATCTGTGAGGATCTCTGGGTTCCTTCCGGCCCGATAAACGAACAGGCTATTGGAGGCGCAAATCTCATACTCAATCTTTCAGCTTCTCCCTTTTCCGGGATGAAGAGCAAGACAAGGTCCGCTCTGTTGCTTACAAGGGCGATGGAGTACTCCAGCATCATAGTATACGTTAACCTGGTGGGTGGTCAAGATGATCTAGTCTTTGACGGCAGAAGCTGCGTAGCGATGCCGGATGGAAGATTGCTTCTAGGAAAGGCTTTTGAAGAAGATATGATTCTGCTCGATATAGACACCGATGTTTCGACTAGATACAACCTTTTCGAAGGAAAGAGGAAAGACTATTCTATGCAGGTAAGCCTCGAAGAGGTCTCAATAACGCCATCTCATCGACAGAGTCCATCGGTAAACCCTGATAGCTCCTGTCAAGAACTCTGCAAGTACGATGAGCTGATAGCGGCCCTGGAAATCGGTATAAGAGATTACGTGAAAAAGAACGGCTTCAAGAAGGTAGTTCTTGGCTTAAGTGGGGGAATGGATTCCTCGCTAGTAGCAGCACTAGCTGTTAGGGCAATCGGTAACGACAATGTTAAGGGTGTAATGATGCCCTCGAGGATAACTTCCGGCGAATCAAAGAGAGATGCACTGGAACTTGTGAATAATCTCCAAATAGAGGGTTTGGAAATACCAATAGACGATATCATGTGTACGACACTGAGCACTCTAGAACCAGTGTTTACGGGGACATCTGAAGATATTACTGAAGAGAATCTGCAGGCAAGAATTCGAGGGATGATACTGATGGCTCTCTCTAACAAGTTTGGATGGCTGGTTCTTATTACCGGCAACAAGAGTGAGATGGCAACAGGTTATGCTACTCTTTACGGGGATATGGCGGGGGGATTTGCCGTCCTCAAGGATCTGTACAAGACCCAGGTATATAGAATCGCAGAGCGAATAAATGAACTCGCGAAGAGAGATATGATACCGCGAAATGTGTTTTCCAAAGCTCCGTCAGCAGAGTTGAGAGAAGGTCAAAAAGATCAGGACTCTCTTCCCCCATATGAGATTCTTGACGAAATCCTCAGGCTTCACATTGAAGAGGGTCAGTCGGCGGAAGAGATTGTGCTGGAGGGTTTTGAGAGGGATACTGTGGAGCACTCGCTCAAACTTTTGAGAAGGAGCGAGTACAAACGCAAACAGTGTCCTCCCGGAATAAAAGTGTCCAAGAGAGCTTTCGGAAAAGACTGGAGAATGCCAATTACCAATCACTACTGAACCACTCCACTGTTTTGAACAGAGCAAATATCATCAAGGGATTCGAGGTAGTCTTCAGCAATTTTGGTATTTTACCTTATTTGGTAATGTGATAGGAATTCTCTGTGTGATAACTCAAGTAAGAAAGCTTCAAGATCTCGATTCCTCGAGAGACAGTCGCCATCTTAAGCGCCGAGAAACTGATTGTCATTTGCGCTAGGCAGTCAGTTATGGAGGAATGAAAGAGACTAAGTAACCTTTCTGCCAATAAAGATTGTGCCTACTTCTTCATCGTGATCGCGTACAATTTCCCCCGTGAATTCAATGACGGCATTTGATTCCTGCCTGACTGGAAATCTGATCTTGTTTTCAAGGGGCTCTGATGGCTTTGAAGCGGCAATCTTAAGGAAGTTCCTTAGAGGTTCTGAACTAATGTCCTCCAGAGCTTTATTTTCTTCATCTTCCAGTCTGGTTTCAAAGTATTTCTCGGCAGCTTCATTCAAGTAAATCAGTCGATTCTTCATATCGGTTGCGATCGCCAGATCACCAGTCCCGTTTAGAAGCAGGGAATGAAGATTATTGCGCCTCTGAAGCTCAATGTTCTCGGTAATGTCTATTCCAATAACGAGTTCATAGACATTATCGTCAACCCTCAACATGCTTCGCTTCGCTTCAACTATGAATTCGGTTCCGTCTCTTCGTCTGTGAAGTTGTCTTCCCTTCCACTTGCCGGACTTCATCATCGAGAACTGCATGGATTCTGCCTCTCCCTCACCCTGTACCAAATATGAGGCAAGATTATCTCCCAGCATTTCTTCAAGATCATATCCATGGATTTCTGCAGCGAATTTGTTCAGATATACAATCCTTCCCTTCTCATCGATGGCTATTGCAATTTCCTCTGCATTGTCAAGAAAACGCCACTGGAATATCAGTTCTTCTCTGTCTCTCTTCTGTTTTGAGACATCCATGAAGGTCAGCTGAACAACACTCTCTGCGCCGTAAAGCATTTCAGAAGTGTTGAAAATTACATAAGTCTTTCCACCGGTTTTTGTTAGCATAACGATTTCTCGATCAGTGTCGAAATGCTCAATCCCCAGAATAGTCTCCAAAGCAAAGGGTTCGTCGTAAACAAGATCCTGCAATCGCATCTTTTCGATTTCCTCCTCCGTGTATCCCAGAAGGCTCTGCGCGACCTGATTGCAAAAGATCACGTTTCCGTCTCTTTTTCTAAGGATTAGCATTCCGCAGCCCATGCTATTCACCAGACCCATGTACTTCTCTCGTTCGAAATCAAGAGTTTTTTGAAGACGATGCTTTTCCAACATCGAATAGACTATCTCGGGGAGATAGTGAAGATAACCGGGCCCCTTGAGAAGATACTCTCCAGGTTCGAGAGAGTACTTCACAATAGCCTTCTCGCTACCAATGAGACACAGATAAGGAATGGAACCTGAACGAAGATTCCTGATTATGTCTTCTCCGACATAATCGAAGACCATTGCATCAGAAAAGCGACTGTATTCGTCAGATACTTCTTCAACGTATCTGACATCGAAGCGTTCATCGAAAGCTTCAATTAGCCTTCTTGCATCCTTTTGGCTTCTTCCAACCAGGATAATTCGTGGCTTTGAATAGAAATCAAACACAGACTTCACCCCTGAACAGAACGCACCGATGAAACCAGTTACCTATACATCCACCCAAAAAGGAAACAACTCGCAAAATCCATTCTGAATAAGCTAAACTTTGATGTTCAACCGGAGGTTACAGTCGTTTTGCTAACAATGCCGTTCAAAGCCTTGCAAAGGGAACTGGATGGTTATGCTACGAAAAGAAAGTTACATTTTTATTCTAGCATAGATTGGGAGAAGATTCAAAATTAGTACTTTCGTGGCCAACAAAAGAAATAACCGGATGATCATCCGGTTATAAAATGGAGCAGGCGATGAGATTTGAACTCACAACCTCCGCCTTACCAAGGCGGCGCTCGACCGATTGAAGCTACGCCTGCTCTGCTGAAACTATGATATCACAGCATTTTTCAAGTTTCAATATCAACTGTCTTTGCTCCACTTTGTCTTTGGCTTTCTTGAAGCCGTTGCTTCATCAAGTCTGCCCACGGCAGTAAACTTAGGAGCAGCTCTCAGTATCTCAGGATCCTTCTTTGCCTCGTTCAAGATCTTCTCGAACGTGTCAGCGAAGATGTCTAGTGATTCTTTGCTCTCCGTTTCAGTTGGTTCGATCATAAGTGCTTCTTCGACTATTAGCGGGAAATAAATAGTAGGCGGGTGAATCCCGTAGTCTAAGAGCCTCTTAGCGACGTCTAGGGTTTTTACTCCATAATCCGAGACGAGTTTACTTCCTTTCAAAACGAACTCATGCATACAAATCCCGGCATAAGCAGTAGGTATCAGCTTCGTCAATCTTGCCCGAAGGTAATTTGCATTCAGCACCGCCATCTCACTTGCTCTCTTTAGTCCGTCTCCGCCTAAAGTGAGAATGTAAGCATATGCCTTCAAGAAGACTCCAAAGTTTCCATAGAAACTCCTCACCTTACCTATGGAGTTAGGCAAATCATAATCCAGCGAGAATCTTCTGCCATTAAAACGAACTACGGGAACCGGAAGAAGATCTGCCAGAAAACTCTTAACGCCAACCGGGCCGCTTCCGGGGCCACCCATACCATGAGGTGTGGAGAAAGTCTTGTGGAGGTTCAGATGCACTATGTCAAATCCCATGTCACCAGGTCTTGCGTGGCCCATAATGGCATTGAGATTCGCGCCGTCGTAATACAGCAGAGAACCCTTACTATGTGCCAGTTCCTGAATCTCGCAAATCTCGTTTTCAAAGAGCCCTAACGTATTGGGATTTGTCAGCATTATTCCTGCGATACTTTCGTCCAGGATTTCCTCAAGGCTTTTCAAATCGACTCTACCATTTCTTCCTGAAGGGACCTCTATGACTTCAAACCCCGCCATAACTGCGGATGCGGGATTGGTTCCATGAGCAGAGTCTGGAACAATTACCTTTCTTCTATTATCCTCACCCTTAAGTTCGAAGTATTTTTTCATCAGCAGCATTCCAACCAGCTCACCATGAGCCCCGGCAGCCGGTTGCAGGGTAAAGCTGTCCATGCCGGTTATCTCGCAAAGGGAGTTCTGCAAGTTGTACATGACTTCCAAAGCACCCTGAACCGTATCCTCAGACTGATATGGATGTATCTGACTGAACCCGTCAAGATTTGCGATCTTCTCGTTCACTCTTGGGTTGTATTTCATGGTGCATGAACCAAGTGGATAAAAGCCGCTGTCAACAGAGTGATTCTTCTTCGAGAGTCCCGTGTAGTGTCTGATTAATTGAAGTTCGCTCAGTTGGGGAAGCAACGGCTCATTCTTCCGAACCGATTCTTCAGGCAGTAATTCCGAAGGCTCGTAACCATAAGATTCTTCCTTTGGAAGAAAGAAACTCTTTCTTCCTTCTTTTGACAGTTCGAATATTGTCATCCTATCGCCTCCAACCTACCTGCAAAGAACTCCACTTCTTCGTTAAGGTTTGCTTCAGTTGTACAAATCAAACCACAATCCTTCAGTTTTTCGTTGAACCTCTCAAGTTCAAGTGGGCCCAATATCTTATCCTTCAATAACTCTTTGTTAAACTCTTTCAGATCACAATCAAAGCGAGCCACAAACTCGTTGAAAAAGGGCCCTGTGAAGACAAGGCTTACATGATCTGTTCTGTTTATTCTTTCGGAAAGATAATGAGCCTTATCGAAGGATCTCTTCGCTATCTCCCTTAAACCTTCAGAACCGATCATGCTCATGTATATTGAAGCGATTAGTGCATTGAAAGCGTGATTCGAACATATGTTCGAAGTAGCTTTGCTTCTCCTGATATGTTGTTCTCTCGTTTGGAGAACCATTACGTAGCCTGTGCGACCATCGTTGTCCTTGGTCTCCCCGATGATTCTTCCGGGCATCTTTCTGATGTAACTCTCCTTAGATGCGAAGAAGCCAAGCCCTGGTCCACCGAAGGAAGGCGCATTTCCCAACGGTTGACCGTCGCCCACGACTATATCGGCTCCCAACATCCCCGGAGCTTCAAGTATGCCCAAAGCGATAGGGTTTGTACTCACTATCATCATAGTGTTCTCCCCAATCGTGGACCGAATTTCGGAGAGATTTTCGATTATTCCAAAGAAGTTTGGATAACCTAGAACAAAGCCAGAAATATCTTCTGTTAGTTTCTTCTGAAGGTCAGTGACATCTATCTGTCCAGATTCGGAATCGAAGGCAACAGTCTCTACATCGATGTCGCTACCAAAGCAATATGTTTTGATCGTCTCAACGTATTCGGGATGAAGTGCCTCCGAGACCAAAACCTTCTTACCACCCTTTACTCTGACAGCCATAAGAGCAGCTTCCGCAACGGCACTTGCACCATCGTACATCGATGAATTGGCAACTTCCATCCCCGTGAGTTCGCATATCATTGTCTGGAACTCGAATAACATCTGAAGAGTGCCCTGCGAAACTTCTGCCTGGTAAGGTGTGTAAGCAGTCAGGAATTCCCCTCTTGATGCTATCGCTTGAACCGCGCTAGGGATGAAGTGCTTATACACACCGGCTCCTCGGAAGACAGACATATCGTTAAGCGTGAGATTTCTTTTGCTGAGTTCACTGAGGTCTCTCAGTACAGTGAATTCATCCTTACTCTCAGGCAAAGAGATATCAACCTCGAACCTTTTGGGTATGTCGCTGAACAGCTCTGATATGCTCTTGACACCAACTACCTCCATCATTTCATCTATGTCTTTCTTTGTTTGGGGTAGATAGGGGAACTCAGGCATATTAGCCCTCCTCTTCGCAGTGTTTCTTATATGCCTCCAAATCCATCAGGCTGTCAAGTTCAGATTCGTTACTTATCTCCATCTTTGCAATCCAGCCTTCACCTTCAGCATCATCGTTGATCTTTTCAGGTGATGAATCGAGTTCTTCATTCACTTCAACAACCTTGCCGCTTACTGGTGCGTAGATATCACTGGCAGCTTTTACAGACTCTATCGTGCAGAAGACGTCTCCCTTCTTATATGACTTACCGACTTCAGGAAGGTCAACGTACACGATGTCCCCAAGGTGATCTTGAGCGTGATCGGATATTCCTATTGTGGCGATCTTACCTTCTACCGATACCCATTCATGTGTTGCAGCATACTTTTTCATTTACACTCCTCCTTAACCTTTTGATTTCACAGAACCTCTATAGAAAGGTGTTTTTACTACAGTTGCAGGAGACCTCTTACCTCGGATCTCAACCTGTACCTCGGAACCGATTTTCCAGTATTCTTTTTCCAAGTAAGCGAGTGCGAGCGATTTCTGAAGGGTCGGTGAGAAGATACCACTCGTGATCCAGCCGATTTTCTTTTCACCATCGAAGACTTCGAACCCGTGTCTGGCAATGCTCTTGCCTGATAGCTCCAGTCCCTTCAATTTATACTTTGTTCCGTTTGCCAGTTGCTCCTCAAGTACTTCCTTGCCAATGAAATCCTTCTCCATCTTGACGGTCCACTTCAAACCTGCTTCAAGAGGAGAGTTGTAATCGTTTAGCTCGTTACCGTAAAGCATGTAAGCAGCCTCAAATCTAAGGGTATCTCTTGCTCCGAGGCCGATTGGTTTGACACCAATACTTGACCCCAGTTCAAGTATCTTTCTCCACAAAGCAACTGCAGCTTCGGGGTCGACGTATAGCTCAAAACCATCCTCACCCGTATATCCCGTGCGAGATACGAGAGCCTTTATGCCATTCACCCTGCCGTATTCAAAGTGATAGAATGGGATTTTCTCAAGCCTTACCTGTGATACCTCCGACAGGATCTCCTCCGCTCGTGGCCCTTGAAATGCAATCTGCGCAAAGTCAGCCGATGCGTCTTTGATTTTCACATCGAAACTACCCTTATTGCTCGTAATCCACTTGAAATCCTTGTCTTTGTTTGAGGCATTTACAACGAACATAGTTTTAGCATTGTTCAACCTGTAGACTAGAACATCGTCGACTATTCCGCCCTTTTCATTGCACATTGGTGAATACACTATAGCTCCGTTCTTGAGTGAAGAAACGGAGTTCGTTACCAGGTAGTCCGAAAAGTCAATGGCATCTGGACCCGCGATCTCTATCTCTCCCATGTGTGAAACGTCGAAAAGACCGGCCACCTTTCTCACAAGGTTGTGTTCATTGATAATAGAATCGAACTGGAGCGGCATTTCCCATCCCGCAAAATCCACCAATTTCCCCTTTAGGCGTACGTGTTCATCAAAAAGCGGAGTTCTCTTTAGCTCACTCATCCATTTCCTCCCTCCCCGTTTTCTTTAAGTCTTCAAAGATCTGGACGGCTTCATCAAAGACTTCGTCTGGTACAATAATGTCTACTAAACCGCCCGAACCAAAATAGACACTGTCGGTATATGCAAAATGAGAATCCACAAGTTCTGAAAAGATTCCCTCTTTGAGCAGAATCTCCTGGAACATCTTCGCTTCAAATTCAGGAACTCCCGATTTGAGGACCTTCATTTTATCACCTCCCGGTTCACCAGAAATTATACACCAAGTAATTAGATTAGTTAACTTCTGGAAGCTTTTCTGATTGATGACTTTAGAAGCTCAATGTGCTAGAATGTTTTCGTCTAGCTGAGTGTAGAAGTTGTTGGGAGGGATAATTATGATAAAGAAGATTGGTGTCCTTACGAGCGGGGGAGATTCACCGGGAATGAACGCGGCGATAAGAGCGACGGTAAGAACGGCTTACACGGATGAGATAGCTGTCGTTGGAATTCGCAGAGGATACTCCGGTCTGCTCGATGAGGAATTCATCGATATGGATTACTCCTCTGTGGGAGGAATAATGGAGAAGGGCGGCACAGTACTTCGCAGCTCACGCTGTGAGGAGTTCAGAACCGAAGAGGGAAGGACAAAAGCGGCCGACCTTTTGAGAAGCAATGGGATTGATGCACTTGTAGTTATTGGTGGAGAAGGAAGCTTAAACGGAGCCAAGCTTCTCATGGATGAAAACGGAATTCCCGTAATAGGTCTTCCCGGAACGATTGACAATGATATTGCCATGACGGATATGTGTATCGGTGTCGATACCTGTTTGAATACCTGCGTAGAAACGATTCAGAAGCTCAAGGACACGGCTTCTTCACATGAAAGGGCCTTTGTTGTAGAAGTTATGGGAAGAAACTCTGGATATGTAGCGCTTGCTTCCGGTATGGCCGTTGGAGCTGAAGCCATTATAGTTCCAGAGCTTCCAGTGGACTACGAAGCGATTGCCGAGAAGATATGGAATGAAAGGAAAAGGGGAAAGATCAACTGTATTATAGTTGTCGCTGAAGGGGCTGCAAGCGCATATACAGTTGCAAGACATGTTGAACACAGGATTGGATACGAAACAAGAATAACCATTCTCGGCCACATTCAAAGGGGAGGCTCTCCCACTGCATTTGATAGAGTACTTGCTTCAAGAATGGGATATGCGTCGGTTAAGGCGCTTGAAGAAGGTAAAGCGGGAATGATGATGTCGTTGAATGGTGGGAAAATCAAAGGAATACCTCTTGAGGAAGTGCTTTCACACAAAAAAGAACTGGATATGGAACTGATGGAAATGGCGAAAATACTCTCTTAATGAGGTGGTTTGATTGAGGAAGACGAAGATTGTATGTACCATCGGTCCGGCTACCGAATCTCTTGAAGTTTTGAGAAGCCTTCTTCAAAGGGGAATGGATGTTGCAAGGCTGAACACGACTCACGGCGACATTTCCGAACACAGGGAGCGAATAAGAAATCTTAAGGAGATTCGAAAGTCAGCGAATTCTCCCCTTACCATATTATTAGATCTCTCTGGTCCAAAGATCAGGACGGGCGTCTTCAAAAAGGATGCGGTGGACATTAAAAGAGGCAGTGAAATAATTCTAACAACCGAAGATATCGAGGGGGACGAGAAGATTTTCGGTGTGAACTATAAGAAACTTCCCGAAGAAGTCCAGCCGGGGAATCTGATTCTCATGGATGATGGGAAGATAAAACTGAGAGTAGAATCGATAACCGGTTCTGAAGTTAGAACTAAGGTTTTAAACGGTGGAATAGTGACACACAGAAGAGGTATAAACCTTCCTGGAATCGACATAAGCATTCCTGCAATTACCGAGAAGGATAAGAAGTTCATCAAACTTGGAATTGAAGAACGGGTTGATTATTTTGCCCTTTCATTTGTGAGAAGATCGGAAGATGTTGTACATGCCAAAAAAGTGATTAAGGATCTTGGGGGTTCTATTCCAATAATCTCGAAGATAGAAACAGAACAGGCCTTAAAAAACATTGAACAAATCGCGGAAGTCTCCGACGGATTAATGGTTGCTAGAGGCGATTTAGGAGTTGAAATACCGGTCGAAGAAGTCCCGGTAGCTCAGAAGAAGATAATTAGACACGGTAATCAAAAGCGTATTCCCGTGATAACTGCTACTCAAATGCTGGAATCGATGATAGAAAATCCGGTACCGACGAGAGCAGAGGCAACCGATATCACAAATGCCATTCTGGACGGTAGCGATGCGATAATGCTTTCTGGCGAGACTTCAATCGGCAAGTATCCTCTAGAAGCAGTGTCGGTTATGGATCTTACTGCTAGAGCTGCAGAAAAGTATCTTAAGCAGAATCCGGAATTACTGAAGTGGACAAGGGAAAAGATATCTACGGACGACCATACAGATGCCATATGCAGGGCAGCATGGGATATAAGTGAGGAGCTGAAGGTGAAAGTAATAGTAAGCTCCACATTCTCGGGGCACACGGCAAGAAACGTCTCCGGGTTTCGCCCGAGAGCTCACATACTTGCAGTTACTCCAAACGAGGAGACGTATTACAGGTTGAACCTCGTTTGGGGTGCCCGCCCAGTTTTAATGGGCCTTGGCTCCTCGACAGACGATCTCGTCAGAGTGGCCGGACCGCTTGCTAGACGCCTAAAACTTGTGAAATCCGGTGACACGATAATACTGACGGCCGGTATTCCGTTTGGAACTAGCAACTCCACGAACATTCTCAAACTGGAAACTGCGTGATAGAGTTGCCTGACTCGAAACCATGCAAAAGGCAGAAGCTGTAAGATAACAAAAAGAATCCAGAGAAAAATGGGAAAAACCGTCTTCTTGCGTGCTTATTTTTTTATGTTTACGATCATTTAACACAGAAAGCTCTTGAAGAAATCGGAACGATGTTTTATTATTAATTAGCAGACTATCACTGTGAGTGCTAAAACATAAAATTCGAAAGGAGGCTTTTTATGAAAGTAGTTCCCCTTGGTACAAGATTACTGATTAAGCCTTATGAGGAAGAGAAGAAGACATCAGGTGGTATCGTTCTTCCCGACGCTGCGAAGGAGAAACAGATGACTGCGAAGGTAATTGCAGTTGGAGAGAAAGTCGAGGATATTGACCTTAAGGAAAACGACAAGGTCCTCTATTCCAAGTATTCCGGCACGGAGATCAAGATCGATGATGACGACTACATAATCATCGATCAGGATGATATCCTGGCAAAGATCGAGGATTGAAGGAGGAATCGGTATGGCTAAGATTCTGAAATACAGCGAAGAAGCACGAAGATCGCTTGAAAAAGGTGTAGACGCGGTAGCAGATGCAGTTAGGATAACGCTCGGTCCCAAAGGGAGAAACGTAGTTCTTGAGAAGAGCTGGGGCTCTCCGACGATAACCAATGATGGTGTATCGATCGCAAAGGAAATCGATCTGGAAGATAAATTCGAGAATCTTGGAGCTCAGCTCGTAAAAGAAGTAGCTTCCAAGACGAACGATATTGCCGGTGACGGAACTACGACTGCGACCGTTCTCGCACAGGCAATGATCAAGGAAGGTTTGAAAAATGTTACCGCTGGAGCCAATCCTATACTCATGAAGAAGGGTATCCAGAAGGCAACAGAGAAGGCCGTCTCTCACATCAGGTCCCTATCGAAGAAGATCTCTTCAAGAGAGGACATTGCTTCAGTTGCAGCTATTTCTGCCAATGACTCGGAGATTGGTGAACTCATTGCAGAAGCGATGGACAAGGTCGGTCAGGATGGAGTAATAACGGTAGAAGATTCCAAGACCCTCGACACATACGTAGAGTTCGTTGAAGGTATGCAGTTTGACAGAGGCTACATTTCTCCTTACTTTGTTTCCGATCCAGAGAAGATGGAAGCTATAATCAAAGAGCCTCTTATTCTTATAACCGACAAGAAAGTCTCAGCAGTAAAACCGCTCGTTCCGATTCTGGAAAAGGTGGCCCAGGCAGGCAAGCCTCTCGTAATAATCGCTGAAGACATTGAAGGTGAAGCACTTTCCACTCTCGTTCTCAATAAGCTCAGAGGTACTCTCGACTCAGTAGCTGTTAAGGCTCCCGGTTTCGGTGACAGAAGAAAGGCAATGCTGCAGGACATCGCAATTCTTACGGGTGGTACTGTGATCAGCGAAGAGGTTGGGCTCACCCTCGAAAATGCAACTATCGATGACCTCGGTAGTGCGGGCGTTGTAAAGGTCAAGAAGGACGACACGATAATCGTTGATGGCAAGGGAGATCCCGAAAAGATCAAGCAGAGAATTGGTCAGATCAAGGTTCAGATCGATCAGACTACTTCCGAATACGAAAAGGAAACTCTCCAAGAAAGACTTGCAAAGCTTTCAGGAGGAGTGGCGGTTATCAAAGTCGGTGCTGCAACAGAGACCGAGCTCAAAGAGAAGAAACATAGAATTGAGGATGCTCTCTCAGCGACAAGAGCTGCAGTAGAGGAAGGAATCGTAGCCGGAGGCGGAGTTGTTCTTGCGAGAGCGAAGAAGCCCGTTCAGGAACTCTTCGATAGCACGGAGAATCCCGATATCAAGATTGGTATCAAGGTGGTCATGAAGGCCCTAGATGCTCCGATTCGGCAGATAGTCGAGAATGCCGGTTTAGACGGTGCAGTTGTTGTTGACAAGATTCTTCACAGTGACGATGCAGCTTTTGGATACGATGCTCTGAACGATGTCTATACAGACATGTTCAAAGTGGGTATCATAGATCCTGCAAAGGTTACAAGAAGTGCTCTTCAGAATGCGGCATCCATTGCGGGTATACTTCTTACAACAGAAGCCGCTCTTACAGAAAAGCCAGAAGAAAAACCCCAGGCTCCAATGCCACAGATGCCTGAGTATTGATGAAGTAGATCTTTTGAAGGGAGAGCTTGCTCTCCCTTTTTTTTTTTTTGCTAAGTAGAAAAGCCTCTTTGTACGATAAAGAAAACGAACTAAGAGAGCCTCTATGAATTATCTTCTCTCACAGTTTCTTCCTATAATTCTCCTTTGAATAGCTGATCATTACCCATATCATCTTCTCTGGAGCTCAATAGTTCCTTACCGAATCGGTAATCATCATCAAACGAACACGACTTCACTCATCTCTATGGTCTTGACATTAATCTCGCTTGATCGAGGGGCCGTTTGCAGCTGAAAGATCTATTTGTTAGAAGGCACTGATAGTTGGTCATTGAATGGTGTAAAAATCGAGAAAACGAAAATTCGAAAGTAGAGAGTAATGAGTTCCTTGATGACCGCTGTACTCTTAAAATCAAGGATCCGCTGATCGCTGTGAAGAACCGTTTTTGAATAGGATCAAAAAAATCGATAAAGATGTCAGAGGTTTGAGGATAAATGTATGAAGATCAGATCGTTCAGAGAATCTAACAATGCGTCATGAACTTGTTTCAGCATCTCGATCTAAGATCCGCTATGCGCTAAAGAACGAAGACCCGCTGATCGCTGTAATGGTCGTTATCCGTTGACCGTTCAAGAACAAGGACCCGTTCGCCGAAAATAACAACCGAGAAAGTGCGTTGTCGAGACGTTCACTCGCTCACGAGAAGATGAGAGCGAAAATAGGGACTGACGATTCTCCCCACGTCCCTTTTACGCGAGGGACAGGGATCCTGACCAGGAGCATTGTCAGGATGACGTGAAGGGAGAGCCTGCCCTGAAGTGCTCCTGTTCAGGGTGATTCCCTAATTCCCACATACTGTCATCCCGTAGTGCTCCGGTACAGGATCTCGTACCCATGAACCGCTATGCGCTGATAAGATCAAAACTGAATCCCGAAACAAGTTCGGGATGACAAAGTGAGAGACATCCATCCTGCATTCCCGGAAATTATAACGAGGGTGATTTCACCCCCAGCTTGGCATAGATCTCCTCCTGCTTTTTAGTGACTTCTCCGATCATGCGGCCATGTTCGGGAGACTCAAACCTTTCAATGGTGTCAAGTTCGTCAAGGAGACCTTGCAATGTCCAGTTCTCCAAGAGACAGGTGTCCTGCATCTTCTTCTTTATGTAGGAAAGATAAATCAAGGCGACAAACTCGACAAACAACTTGCCATTCAGTGATAGTTCAGATGAAACCTGCATTCTACCGAAATTCAAACGGTCTTTTAGGTTCCCAAACCCCTTTTCCACTATGTCTTTACTGCGATAGAGAGATAAGGCCTCGAAGGGATCTTTGACTTCATTGGAGAGCAGTGCGAAATAGCCATAGTTTCTTGCCGCTTCACGCATCGCCTCTTCCTTCGGTGTGATTTTCCTGAACTTACTGGTAACAGTAAAGTATTTGTCGTAGTCCTTCATGCGGTATTCTTCACGTGTGTTGTTTACCAGATCATTGTATAGTCTGCTCAGATAATCGTTCATCTCTGCCTGATCTCTGGCAGCCTTCTCGCCATTGTAGAAAAGATGAAGATATGCCCTCCTTTTCGAGCTGAGAACATCTCCCTTATTGGGTCTTTCCTGTTCATATTCCCACTGGGTCGTCCGGCACAAGCCATATACTCCGAACTGGGGTTGCAGGTTTGACCATAGCTGGAGGTTATCGCGCTCTTCTTCCAGGGTCTCTTTCACATAATTCAAATTCAGTTTGACACCGATGATGAATTTCTGGTGGTTCTTGAAGAGCAGGTTTATGTTCTCTCTGCTGTAAAAGCCTCTGTCAAGAAGGACACTTACCTTTTTGTATCCCATGACATTGAATTCAGCCATAAGCTGCTTGACTGTTTTCACGTCGGTGATATTGCCAGGGAGCTTCCGGTAGTAAAAGGGAAGTCCAGACTGTTCACCGAAGAGAAGGGCGAGGTTGATGTGAGGTAGTCTGTCGTACTCTTTGTTTCTTCCCTTCTTTACCTGACTCAGTGTCTCTGAATAACTGGAGATGGAAGTGATGTCAAAGGCCCAGTATTCTTTCTCAATTCTACGTCTACCTTGTTTCTTGAAGAACATCATCCTCTCTTCTTCGGAAATAGATTGAAACAGCTCACTACCGCGCTGTGATGGTATGTCTTCTCCATAAGGATGGGCATGCAATCTCTGCCAACGGGAAAACCTACTGAGGGAGTTATTCTCTTCGAGAATAAGATAATAGGCAACCGATAAAATCATTCTATAACGGTCGGGGAAACAGGCTTTCAAATCTGCCTCAACTTCTGTGATCTTTCCAACCTGATCGAGAAGATAGCAAGCACCATAGAAATCCCTGCGGATTTTGGTTATGGGAACTGGACCGGGCTTTTTCGAAATGCTATCCTTCCTGTATGACCTGGTCGGTACGATTTCTCCAGTACTTGTATTCAGCTTGCCGATTAAAGTTCTCTTGGCTCTCGACTGTTGCTTTTCCTTGTCCCAATAGGCTTCGTTTTTGTAGACATATGTGATTCCAGTTTTCTTGTTCTTTTGATAGACAATCCCCATCTCCTCACCTCGTTACATACATTATAATATATAACGAGGCATAAACCTAGAGAAAACAACCCTAACTCAGTCTTTTCAACCCTTTACAAGGTTTTCATCGTTAGACTTTTCGGGAACTTTGGGTTCAAAACAGTGGTTCAGCAGTGACTGGTAATTGGTATTCTCCAGTCTTTTCCGAAAGCTCTTTTGGATACTTTCATTTCGGGAGGAAACTGTTTGCGTTTGTACTCGCTCCTTCTCAAAAGAACAATGGACCGTTTAGCTGGCTGTTTAAATGTCTCACGCTTCCTACACGATATTGCACTGTTATTGGTAATCTGCCTGAATGAAGGCACTTCTTTCTGCGCCACGATGCATAACCGGGTATTGTCGACTGGAAGAGAAATTTCTTGAGTTAATAAAGATTTGTCGTGATGAAGCTTTGATAACTTTGACCCTGGCTTTTATTGAAAGAGGTTCGTCAATTTCGCAGAAGGCCTTTTGGCTAAAGACTCGTAGAGTGTGGCAAAATAGTTTCATGAGAGATTTCTTGTTGATTCTTAAGTGGCGAGGTGTCGAAGGGTTGAGAATGCTGACCCGTCAGGGAAAGAGAGCGTTTGTTGCTTCTTTTCTTGCTGTCGCATTCGTGATAATGATCGCTGTTCCGATTGCCTTCTACTTGAGAGGTTACCTCGTGCCGAATTTCTCCAGGGTCGCCGATCTCTCCGATCAGTTAAGGGAGCTGACGGGAATCGATCTAAAACTGATAGTTGTCTCATTCTTTTCGGCGATAATATTCTCAATACTTCTTGGGAGCGACCTTCCAATTGTAGTCTCAAACCTTTTCTTTTCTGAACGGGTTAAAATGCTGCTGAATTTGCCGGTAAGGACAGCCACTATTGCAAATGTTCAGTTGCTTGAAGTTCTGGCTGCGGGAGGATTGCCCATACTTCTTTTTGCGCCGGTCTTCATGGCCGCATTAAGAGGCTTGGGGTACTCGGACGGGAGATTCTGGATGGCCCTCGTCTTGCTCTTTGTCTTCGTGCTCAACACTCTGGCGATAACTGCGATAATCTCATTCGTGATTGTCTTTCTATCTAAGGGGCGCTTTCTTAAGACGCTTTCGGCTATGATGACCATGGTTACGCTTTTCGTTTTCATTTTCACATTGAGATTCATGGACTTTTCCGCAATTGATCTTGCAAAACCTGATCAGGTTGCAGAACAATTCGGCGGGCTTCAGAGCATTGTCACTTCCCCCTATCTTCCCTGGTCGCCCTTTGTAAGAGCAATTACGGGAGGTACAAGGGATCTTGCCGTGTTCATAGTATCCTCGATAGGTATCTTTTCTTCTCTAGCACTGCTAGAAATCTTCCTTTACAGCAAGGTTCTCCAGAAGCTTATGACTAGACCAATCGGGAATGTGTCCCCGAAATCAAATGGAGATTTCAAAGTTCATGGATTGTTTTTGGGTCTGCTGATAAAGGATTCATTGTTGCTTCTTCGAGAGCCCAAACTCATGTTTGCAGTTCTGTATCCTTCACTGTTCGTCCCTGTGGTTGTCCTTGTCAACCCGGGTCTTCTAAGCAGCTT
The DNA here is from genome assembly GCF_000147715.2 of Mesotoga prima MesG1.Ag.4.2. NCBI lineage: Bacteria > Thermotogati > Thermotogota > Thermotogae > Kosmotogales > Kosmotogaceae > Mesotoga > Mesotoga prima. The sequence continues at coordinate 2,372,842 of NC_017934.1, forward strand.
TGGTATTTTACAGCTGTTGGGTCTTATAGTTTTCCTCTTCAGTAACTACACAACTGTCTCTTCGACCGCACTTTTTGCTTTTGAGAGGCAACTTGGCGATACTTCATGGTTGTTTCCCATCAGGCGGGTCAAGACGATCTTATCGAAATCGTTCGTTATTACCTCTCTGTATTCTTTCGTCATTTTGCTTGTGGGTTTATACGTCTCCAACAACACTTCACAGTACGGGACTTTCATGATGAATTTCATTCTATTTATGATTCCTACGATCTTCGTTCTTTCATTGTTAGGGGGATTTCTCGAGAAGAGCTTTGGAACGAAGGATTCGAAGAACGTTTTTAAGGCACTAAGTCTTTCGGGTGCGATTCTATCTTTCCTTCTATCAACACTTCTCCCCGTTTTTTCAACGCTTCCAATGACCCTGTACATTTCCGGAAATATCGGTCTTTTTCTTAATTTCATGAATATCCCTATAGTTTCACCCTTTACCTGGCTCTTAGGACTTGTTTTGCCGGTTTCTCTCTGGGTCTCTATAGCCTGGGCATCGTTCAGATCACTGTGCTATAATTTTGTCTGAATGAGGATTTTGGAGGGATACGCTTGAAGGTTCAAGATGCAAAACACTTGAGTAAAATAATTATGGAGTCTGGAGAGATCCCGCTTCTCTGGGGCCACTTTGGGGTGGGAAAGACAGATCTCGCTAGGGAGATCGCATCCGAGACGGGCAGAGAACTGATAATTCTAGTGATTTCACAGATGGAGCCCGGTGATCTCATCGGAATGCCTTCAAGGGATGGAGAGCGGACACTGTTCTTAAGGCCCGACTGGTGGCCAACCGAAGGAAATGTCATATTGATGATAGATGAAGTGAACAGAGCTCACAGATCGATAAGAAATGCAATAATGCAGCTCTTAATAGATAGAAGAATACACAATCACTTTCTTCCGGAAGGAAGCTGGATAATGGCAGCGGCTAACCCGCCGGATGAGGAATACGATCAGGTAGAGCTAATAACTGACCCCGCCTTCATGTCGAGGTTCTTCCACATAGAGCTCACTCCAGATCCCGATGAGTGGCTTAAATGGGCTGAAATTCAGGGAATGCCAAGCAACGTGACGAATTTTATCAGGGAGTATCCGGAGTTTCTTTCGAGGGATACAATAGTTTCGATGCGTCTCGAGCTGAGGCCGAGCCCCCGTAGCTGGTATAAGCTTGGAAGAGTATTCGCAGACCTTTCAAGCGAAGAGATCGAGAGATACGGTTATGTAATAGCTGCCGGCATTGTTGGTCCCGAGGCGGCCAGGACTTTCATGAGCAAGATTCAAGGTAGCGAACTTCTCCCTTCTCCAAGAGCTCTCCTTCTTGATCTTGACGAGAACATTCTAGGGAGGCTTTCGGAGGGGGACATCTCATGGACCAGTGCCTCGGTGCTCCGTGTTACGAAGCATCTTTCTGAGCTAGATGATTTGCAAGTTCAGGAATACTTTCAGAACGTTCCGCTAATCGCCGGTAATCTTCTCAGAATTGGGAAAGTGATTCCAAAAGACTCATTCTTCTCGGTGATAAGGCACATTGTTCATCAGGTAGAAGGAGAGAAGGGACTGAAACGGGCTTTTTATGAGAATCTTCTTGAGGAACTGGCAATGGATCACGATGTTCTGAAATTCCTTCAGAGGAGCGAAAAGGATGATAAATGAGGAATTGATGGAACGGGCAGTCTTTGAATTGGGAAAAGACAGTCCTTTCTACAATTTTCTCCTCCTATTCATAGATAGAATCCCCTCGGTTGCAGTCAGAACGTTGAAACTACGAGTGAGTTCAAGAGGAAGGTTTCAGCTCCTATACAATCCAGATACTCTTCGAAATAAACCTCTGGCTTTCACAAAGGCATTACTAAAACATGAGTGTCTCCACATAGTAAATGGTCACATACTGATACCGGTAAGCAAGTCCAGAGAAAAAATGCTGTGGGATCTGTCGATGGACGCGGCCGTGAATCAGTTCATACGGGAACTCGATGCGTTCAGCCTCCCAATGGATTCGATTTTGAAAGAAGGCTGCGGGACCGACAACGAGAGGTTTTTCGTCGGACCTCCAATGCAGTATCCGGGAATGACGGCAGAGTTCTATCACGACTGGGGACTTGACTTCATGAAGAAGAACAAGACCATTGATCTCGAACTACTGGATTCAAATATCTCCAGGCCGGATTCACATGAGGACTTTGGCAAGTTCGAGCTTCCCAAGGAGTTTGTAGAGGATCTACTGAAGCAGGTGATCTCTGAGACTATGGAAAAGGCCAAGACCGGCATGCCAGAAGGTCTCGAGGGAGTTATGAAGCTGGTTCTCGACAATCCCGTTCTGGACTGGAGAAATATGATTCGACGTTTCTTTGGTTCCTCCATGCAGGTTGGAAGGTACAGAACTCCGATGAGGCCCAACCGAAGATATGATGATCAACCGGGATGGAGAAACGACTATGCGGCAAAGCTGGTAGTAGTGGTCGATACCAGTGGCAGCATTATCGAAGAGGAGTTCAACTCTTTCTTCAGTGAGATAGACGAAGTTACAAGAGTTACAGATTCCAGGGTCTGGCTGGTGCAGGTTGATGAGACGGTTCAGAGCGTGATGAAATATGGAAAGGGAATGTGGAGAGACCTTAAGCTCATGGGAAGAGGGGAAACTGATCTTCAGCCGGCCGTCGATTACGCTCAGGAAAAGCTGAGACCTGAAGGTCTCCTCCTCTTCACCGACGGGTTCACGGATTTGCCTACAGTTTCGAGAAGAGTATTGTTCGTTCTACCAAAGAGCCACAATTCAGATTTTGCTGAAGAAGCAAAATCAATATACGGACGTTCGTCGGTGGTGTTTCTTAAGTGACTTACTATTCCGGCCCCGAAAGCTACAGGGAAATTCTCAGGAGAGTCTACGAAGGAGTTGAAGACAGCTTCGCCTCGTGGGCAAAACTTGTCGGAGACCACTCTGATCGACTGGACAATGCTTTTGGCCACTTCATGACACTGGTAGTTCAGACTTCAAAAAGGAACGCTCCCGTTCTTTCGGTCTTTGTGGACAGCGAAGGCAGAGGTTATGTGGGTCTTTCAAACTCATCCCCATTTGAGACAGCAAGCGCCTTGTACCGGTTCCCAAACGAAGTCGAGAACCCGTTCATGGAAGCATTCGCCAGTTTCTTTGGGGACGAAACGGAACTGACATACCATCGAGCGATCTTTCAAAGTCCTTTGAAGCTTTACTTCCTTGCTTATTATGGTAATGAAAGGCTTCTACGTAAAGAGATTCTGAAGGACTCCCTGCGCGGAAAGGATTACTTCAGGCTGTCGGAAGTTATCGATGATACGCTGTTCTCTATTTGCAGAGAAAATTATAGAAAGTGGATTGAGTTCGACGACGGAGAAGTCCTTGTTTTTCCCTTTCAAAACATTCTAAAAATCGCCTTTGGTCTACCAAAGATAAATGAAAACATCGACCGTTCTATAACTATGGAGCTTTCAAGGTTGTTCAGGATCGAGGTAACAAAACAGTGTGACGTTCTCAGAAACTCGAGTGTAACTCCCGACATGAATATCTCGAGACCGGTTGCAACTGTTTTCGAGATAGATCTAGTAGACTCAAAGCCAGTATACGAAAGGCTTGAAGCATTCTACAAATACTACTCGAAATTCATATCTGAAACGATAGAAAGCATGTTGAGATTCATTCATACTGATTTTCCGCTGAGCAAATAGGTGGTGTGATTTGGCAAGGCAAACGCTTAAAATGTTCTATCCGATATCGATAAAGAATATTCGAAAGTTGAAGGCCGGAGACTTGATCGAATATACTGGTCAAGTTCTTCTTGCAGATGAAACTACTGTCGACAAATATAGAACGTACGAGAGACTGGAAGGTACACCGTTTTACAATCTTTCGAGAGAGCTCATTCTTTTCTGTACTCCATCAGAAGGGAGACTCAGCTCAGATTCAGTGAAGATTGATCTCGATGATCTTGAGTATCTCTTTATGTCGGGCATAACGGCGACCGTTGGGCTCAATGTCGAGGAGGAGGAAATAACGGCTTTGTACAAACGTTTCTCAAGAGTCAACCTCTCTCTATGCAATCGGACATCTCTATATCCGGTCGATTTGAATGAACCCGTTCCCGACGAAGTAGAATGCGGTATGAGTATATCGCTGAAAGATGTGCTTCTCTATGTCGATATTTCGAGTCGGGGGACGAAGTTTGGCAGTGAGGAAGATGGCTGACTTTAAGACACACATATACTGGGGTATCGCTTCCTACCCGATATTCACCTTGCTTTCACTGAGTGCTATCGAGCTCTTGCCAGTCCAACAGCTTCAGGATAGTAGCTTGATAGGTTCTGGGTACCTTCTCTATGTCCTTGGAAGCGATCTGCCCGACATAGATTCGAAAAGCGCGTTGATAAAGAGAATTATCGAAATACTAATCGCAAGCTTTGTTGCTTCTGCTCTTTACATTTCCATAATTTCGCCCAGGGTTCAGCCATTCCTGCTTTCCAGGCTTCCTTCACTGCCCGTGGCAGTTACGCTTTCCTTTTCACTTGCCATTATTTCCGGACTGGTTGTATCCAAACTGACAAACCTTCTCAGTCACAGAGGCTTCTTTCATACAGTATGGGGAAGTCTTCTATATGGGCTGGTAATCGAAAGTGTTGTGATTTTCAAACTGGAATCGTTTGGCGGTTCAATGAATCATACGGAGACAATCTTTCTGGGTATAGCCGGTTCAAGCGGCTACTGTCTACATCTGCTTCTTGATAAAATCCACGGGGTCAAAAGAACACGAAGATCCGACCCCGGGCAAGAGAGTAATACCATTCTGTAACTTCCGCCTGTTCCCGAGAAATTTCCGATGCTGCCAAAGATTGTCTTTACTTAATTATCGAACAGGGGCAGTTTAAAGCCCTCTTTATCGAGTCGTTCTATCAGTTCTTTCTGGAGTAGGACTGCCTTCTTCAGTTCTATTTCTGCCCGTAATAAGCATCTTTGCCGTGCTTCCGGAAATAGTGTTTGTTCATTATATACTCAGGAAGCACTTGCGTTTCCCCTTTGATCAAAAGCGTCAGGCATGCCATCTTTGCAATTTCCTCTAGAATTATGCTGTTCTTAACGGCATCCTTCACATCTTTTCCCCAGGTAAAAGGTGCGTGACCGGCTACCAGCACTCCGGGAGTTCTTTGGTAATCTCTAGTGGAAAAGGTCTCTCCTATTATCTTACCCGTATTTAGTTCGTAATCGTTTTCGACTTCTTCAGCTTTCAGAAATCTCGTGCAGGGCACTTCTTTGTAGAAGTGGTCTGCATGGGTCGTACCAAAGCATGGAATACTCCTACAAGCCTGCGCCCAAGCTGTTGCCCAGGTTGAATGAGTGTGAACTATTCCGCCTATTTCACGGAAGGATCTGTAGAGAAAGATGTGAGTCGGTGTATCTGAAGAAGGTTTAAGGCGACCTTCCACTACTCTTTCTTCGAGATCGACAACCACCATGTCGTCCGGCGAAAGTACGGAATAGTCTACCCCACTGGGTTTAATAACAACTAGACCTTCTTCTCTAGATATTGCGCTGGCATTTCCCCAGGTAAGCTTTACCAGTCCAGACTCACAGATAGCGATATTAGCCTTGTAGACTTCCTCCTTAAGCTTATTCAGCATATTCTCTTCCTTTCACATTCAGCGTGAGCAATTTCCATGACAGAGCTAAGGTCAAAGCTTCTTCAGTTTGTAGTATATTTCATTGTATCTAAGTTCCTTTTTGAACTCCCTAATGTCTGTATTTTCATCTATCACGACGATTTCAATCCCGAACATCTCACAAAGATCTTCAAGCTGTTCTGTGGTGACCGTGTAACTCATGCTTGAATGATGTGCCCCACCGGCCAGAATCCAGGCTGTTGCGGCAGTTGATAAATCAGGTTTCGGAATCCATAGGGCCCTTGCTACAGGCAGTTTGGGCATCGCTACCTCCTGCTTAACAACATCCAGCTCATTTACGATCATTCTGAATCTATCTCCGAATTCGACGATACAGGCCTGAACAGCGGGTCCCGCTTTCGCATTGAACACTAGCCTTGTCGGAGGTTCCTTACCTCCTATCGATAGAGGATGGACTTCTAAAGAAGGAGTACCGTCGGCTATCGATTCACATACCTCGAGCATGTGTGCCCCTAACTCCTTCACGTTTCCCGGTTCAAAGTGATATACGTAGTCTTCGATAAATGATGTTCCTTTATCGATGCCTTCGGCCATTACCTTCATGATTCTTACAAGGGCAGCCGATTTCCAGTCTCCCTCTCCTCCGAAGCCGTAACCGTCCCTCATAAGTCTTTGGACTGCTATCCCCGGAAGCTGTTTCATTCCGTGAAGATCTTCAAATGTAGTTGTGAACGCCTTGAAGCCACCATCTTCCAGAAACCTTCTCAAAGAGATTTCTATCCTTGCGGCTTCGCGAACTGAAGCCTGAAATTCTTCTTCAGAGACCGTCGATTTCACAACGGGATACTCTTTCAAGTATTCCTTAACTAGTTCCTCTGCTTCGCTTTTTTTCACTTTCTTGAAGTATCCTTCTATGTAATCTCCGACCGCAAAGCCATGGATTTCGTAACCGAAGTCGATCTGGGCGTCTACCTTGTTTCCTTCGGTAACGGCAACGTCCCGCATATTGTCTCCCAATCTTGCGACCTTGAGTCTATGTGCTTCATTCCAGCCTAGAGCCGCCCTAAGCCAGTCTTCAAGCTTTGCAATGACAGCCTTGTCCGTCCAGTGTCCGGCAATTACCTTGCGCTTCAGTTCTAGCCTTGTGGAGATGAATCCGAACTCCCTTCCCCCGTGAGCAGATTGGTTCGTATTCATGTAATCCATATCGATGGTATCCCACGGTATCTTCTGTTCGAACTGGGTATGGAGATGAAGAAAGGGTTTGTCAACGGATTTCAGACCGGCGATCCACATCTTCGCCGGTGAAAACGTATGCATCCATGCGATCAAACCGATGCATTTGTTGTTGGAGTTCGCTTCATCAATTGTTGCTTTTATCTGAATTGCATCTTTTAGCACGGGTTTCCACATGATTTTTGCTGGGGCAGTTATCTTCTCATTGAGAGCGTTCACTAGCTTTTTAGAGTTCTCTTCGACCTTTCTTAAAACTTCTTTACCATATAGCTCTTGGCTTCCCGTCAAAAACCAAACTTCAAGGCTATCTGTGCTGATGATAATCAGTCCTCCTTTTCGCAAAGAGATTGGTCACCCATGTTTATCCAAAAAGCATTGAAGCTTTAAGGCTACAAATAACGGTAGATTTTTGGAGCGCTTGAGACCAAAATATATTGATGGCTTTCGAGATTTCATTGCTTTGTCGTAACCTATGGATTTAGTTTCGTCAAGCATGAATGATTCTGCACCTCTTAACTCAGCCGACGCTTTGTTTCCGAAATCAATCAAGCCGTCTCATAACTCCCTCACCTGGCTTTGGAACCAGGTCCTCGAATCTGTCTAGGAGATTCATGATTTCCATTTCTTCTAGTGTTCTAGGAGCTGACACGAACAAATCTCATGCACATCTGCTCCCACTTACCTTAGAAAATCAGGAGAGGTTTCGAACATTTTGATTTGTCAATCGCATGAGGCGAAAAACTATATGAAGCTCATGCTTGGCCCGTGAAATTCCACGAATCTAACATGAAGCTAGTCTCCTTACCTTGAGTCAATAGGCTTCATCGAACTCGGCCGTCTTAAACTTTTCAATGTCTTAGTGCGCTAAATGAGAACTTAACAGTTCCGAACAAACGGATCCAGAGTATCTTTTAAGCTCTTCGACCAGCTAGACGGAGACCATTCAGCGATAAATCGATAACGACCTCTCTAAAAAGCCTTCTGTGCATCGGCCGATGACTTTCAGCTACTTACTTCGAGCTTCAAGTTTCCTCAAAAGATCGTTTCCCGTCTCAACTCTTATTGCTGGTATACATTCTCACCGCTTAGACCATCTTCCACATAGTCTCCTTGGTTTTCTCGTACAGCTCCCGGAAAAGAGAATACTGTTTCTCGTAGATCTCCCTATGGTTTGGGTCGGGGCTAATCGGATCTCTGAATTTGACCCAGTCTTTGATTCTTTCGGGTTTATCTATGAGCCCAACTCCAAGGCCTGCGAGGAATGCGTCACCGAAAGGCGCCTCAACGAGACTGGATACCTGTCTCATCTTATATCCCGTAATATCGGCAAAGATCTTGTTCCAAACCGTAGATTTGGCCACTCCGCCGACTATCCAGCATTCATCGTCAAGTTTCAATCCAGCCTTGATTCCATTTTCCATGTTGTGCCTCAGTGCGTATGCAGCACCTTCCATGAGAGCCTTGTACATATGCGCTCTTGTGTGAACAAGAGTCACTCCAAAGAAAACCCCCTTGGCAAAAGGATCCCAAATCGGAGAACGCTCACCCATGAAATACGGGAGGACTATTAGTCCATCGCTTCCGGCTGGAATCTTTTCAACTTCCCTATCCAGCAACTGGTAAGGAGACGTTCCAGTTCTTTTTCCGACAGACTCTTCGCTGTCTGCGAATTCATCCTTGAACCATTTTGCAAGAGCTCCCGTGGTTGCCGAGCCTCCAAAAGAGTAGATTCTTTCGGTATCGTGAACCACATATGGAAAACTGACCAGACCAAACGGCATTTCCTTTCCATCGTGGACCGTCCCCCAGCACGTAGAAGTCCCTACCATCGCAACATGTTCACCCTCTTCGAGTGCTCCTGCGGAAAGCTGGGCAACCGGCGCATCTATGCCCCCTGAAACGACTGGAGTTCCTTCGAGCAGACCACACAACTTCGAGCTTTCGGCAGTTACTCTGCCAACGATATCGCTAGACTTCACGATTCTTTCTGGAAGAAGTTCCATTGGTATTCCCAGAGCTTCGCACATCTCCCTGGACCACGTCAATTTCCTTATATCGAAGACGCCTCCAATATTTCCTGCAGAGGAATAATCGATCGCGTCTTCACCCGTAAGCAGATAAACCACATAGTCTTTCGGCGTCACAAATTCATAAGTCTTTTTCCAGACTTCCGGTCTGTTGTCTCTGAGCCACATGATTTTTGTGAAGCCGTAATAAGAATCTACATAGTTTCCCGTTATTGAGAAGATTTTCTCCTCAGGAATGTTTTCCTTCACCCAGCTTGTCTGAGCGGTCGCCCGTCGATCCATCCAGATCAGGCATGGATGTAGTGGCTTCATCTCTCTATCAACGGGAATGCCGGATCCACCGTAAAGGCCACTGATAGCTAATCCGGCGATTTCCTTCTTTGTAACATCCGCTTTTTCAGCAACTTCCCTTATTGTGTCGAAAGCGGCCTTTGCCCAGACATCTGGCCATTGCTCGGCCCAATTTGAACCTGGCTTTATTACGTCGTACTCCCTTTGAGCTTCTAAGAGGACCTCTCCTCTTTCATTCACCAGTACGCTCTTCGTCCCCTGAGTTCCAATGTCACATCCGATTAAGTACATACATATCACCTTCTAGATTTCGTCATTTTCATGCCTTAACCAAGATTGTATCTCATCCAATCCAGGTTCGCCGGAACCGAACACTTCGCCTTCCTTCCAGGGTCTTACAGACCACTTTCCAGCGAGAACTCGATTACATTTGCCGACATCGGATCGAGTTTAAGGAACATCTCCGTAGAACAGTTATCTAACACCTTTTTTTGAACTCTTATTCGATCTGGATTGTCAAAATCGTTCATCTCATCGGGAGCGGAACCGGTCAGCACATTTAGAACCGCCCTCTTCTTGACCTCGATTCCCGATAGATCCAGACGTACTTCCTCTTCCCTTTGGTAGTAGTTAATTAGCGCGACGCTTAGAACTTGTTTCTCTTCGTCATAGGTTGCCGACCCGTCAACATAAGGTACGCCGTTCAGCTTGAAGCTGTTTCGTCCCTCAACGAAGGTTCTCGTATTGATGTCGTAGGTATCGCAGTCTACCGCCATGTTTAGTCTAGTTCTACCGGTGTGATTAACGAAGAGGTCGAAAGCATGGTAAATGGGAGTGAGAACCATTTCATCTCCCTTCGTTTTTATCATGCCCAGAGCGTTTACCATCTGAGCAAGATTGGCCATTTGCACGGTATCGGCCATTCTATGCATGACCACAAAGATTCCCGCCGCAAAGAGGCCGTCCTTCAGGGCATAGGGTTCTTCAAGTAGAACGATGCCCTTGTCCATGCCTTCCTTTTCCGCGCTTATCTTGTACCATACGTTCCACTCGTCAAAAGAAATCTTCACATGATCGAGGCGCAGGTGCTTTATCAGCGCTTCGAGTAGTCTCAGTCTCTGTTCGCAATAGTAGACGGAGGCTACTGTTCCAAGATAATCATCGGACCCGTGATATTCGTGGATCGAGATGTAATCTATCAAATGCCCCGCGTGTTTCAAAACCGTCAGATCCCAGTTGGGGTCGTCTGCACCGACTGCTATCACCTTTATTGATCGATCTACGCCCTTCATGAACTGGGTGTACTGACGAAGTTTCTCGGCGTATTCAGCCGCACTGCAATGACCCACCTGCCACGGTCCGTATACTTCGTTCCCGATTCCCCAATACTTTACACCGTAAGGTTCTGGGTGACCGTTTTCTTTCCTCATTCTGGAGTACTTCGTAGGGGTGTCCAGATTACAGTATTCTAGCCAGGAGATCGCCTCGTCGAGAGTAGCGGTTCCCAAACTGACTGCTAGGTAAGGCTCGGTGTCAATCTCTCTGCAGTACTGTATGAACTCATCTGTACCGAATCTGTTTGATTCCACACCTCCCCAAATGTAGTTCGGGAGCTGGGGACGCTTCTCGAGAGGGCCGATCCCGTCTTCCCAGTGATAGGCAGACACGAAGTTACCGCCGGGCCATCTAAGAATTGGGCACTTGATTCTCTTTATAGCTTCCACAATGTCTTTTCTGAAACCCCGCGAATCGGACTTAGGAGATTTTTCGTTATAGATTCCATCGTAGATACATCTTCCAAGATGCTCGGTAAAGTGACCATAGATCATTTCGTTTATCTTCCCAAGCTTTCTCGGCCACACTTTCACTGATGTCTGCATCTTAATCCCTCCCTCGTATTTATATGGTGCTAGAGACCAGTCGTCTCCAGTCTTAATACCGTTACCGAATTCCCGGAAAAGGTTAGTGTAAATTCGTTGGATAGGTTGGACATTCCCACCGTTTTCGGTCGTACTTTATCTGGATTCTGGAATGTGTTTTCGTCAAAGATGTTGTCGGAGGTAATGGAGATCATCTCTGCCTTCCCGGTTACCTGAACCTCTTCGCCGATCTCAATTCTGAGTTTCTTTTCTTCGGGCCAGGGATTCACGATTTTTATAATCAGTTCTTTGCTTTCAAAATCGTAACTGCAGACATGATACAGCGACTTGAACCAGTAACCGATTATCTCTATGTCTTCATCGGTCAGTGACGAGGAGATAATCACATTGCCAGTGTTATCGTTGAACAGCTTCTGAACGTGATAACTGGGTGTTCCGTATACTCGAGTATTGTCGAACCAGATGAGGTCTGGAGTCCACTGTGACCAGCCCTCTCTGTTGAACAGAGGTGCGTAAGCGGCCATTATTACGATGTCGGAATTCCGCTCGAGGCCGGTCATTAGTGCTGCTTCTGCTATCGCTGCTTGAAGAGTGTTTCTGGTGCCGGCCGCGTGGGCTGCGTACTCTCCAAGCATCACCTTCGGACCAGATCTGTCATATTTGTCATATCTGTCTGTATTTCTTAGCATCCATTCCGGAACTGCATACATATGCTCATCAAGGATCTCGATACCATTGCTTCTTGCCCATCTCCATGCACGATTGAACGAAGCTCCTTCATATGAAGGAGGACCGCTGAAAATAATAGTAATTTCAGGATATTTCTCCTTGACAGCTTGTCTGAACAACGGGAAGCGATCGTGATACTCCGTTCCCCAGTTCTCGTTTCCAATGCCTATGTATTTGATATTGAAGGGTTCTGGATGGCCGAGCTCGGAACGCTTCGAGCCCCACAAAGAATCGGATGGCCCGTTAGCGAACTCTATGAAGTCGAGAACATTTCGAACCCACTCATCCATTTCGTCCATTGGACAGTATTCGGCACCCCTAACTTGGCATGACATACCGGCGTTGAAGATCGGAATAGGTTCGGCTCCAAGGTGCTCTGAAAGAAGCAGATACTCGTAGAATCCGATTCCATACGACTGATGATAGCCCCAAAGATTATAGTTGGTCTTTCTTTCTTCAATTGGACCTATTGTATCCTTCCATCTGTAGGCATTTTCGAGACTATCGCCTTCGACAAGACAACCGCCAGGAAATCTGACGAAAGCGGGCTTCAGCTCTTCCAGCATCTCAAGCAGATCGATCCTCATGCCGTTCCAGTTCTCTTCGGGGAAGAGGGATACCATATCAAAAGAGATCTTACCGGAGCCCTTCATCGTTATGATGAGTCTTCCATCATCCAGGCCTTCGTTAGGTTGCAATTCCACCGAGTATTTCTCCCATTCAGAGCTAAATGCCGTTCCCAGGTTTTTTTCGGCCTCAGGTTCACCTTTAGCATTGGCCAGCATAACCTTGATTTCACCGTTATACTCTTCGTCGCTTCGAACAAATACCGAGAACAAGTAGCGTTCGCCCTTTTTAAGAGGTATACCGTCGTAGCCATCATTTGAAAGGGATATCAGCTTGTCGTCAGATTGAATTTCGAAGCTCAGATACTTGGTGTTATTCTTGTTGAGAGGCCGATCAGTCTCAATCGAAAAGGTAGCCTTGCAATCGGATTCAAAGACCGCAAACCAGCCTTCGACAGGATCCTGATGCTCGAAAGATCGATTTCTTATCATTTCTGCATACAGGCCACCGTCTACAGCATGATTTATGTCCTCGAAGAATATCCCGTACAGAAGAGAGCTAACTTCTGGGCCCAAACTGCTTGGGTCTACCGTCAAGACATGGTCGGGATTCGCTAGAGCGGATGTGGAAAGTGAAACAGCAAGAAAGACCAGAGTGAGGATTATCGTCGTTGATCTCATCCGATTACCCCCTCGATCATTGTCCAAGAACGAGCGTGAATTGATTGTTCTCGTTCTTCTTTACGTTTATCGATACCGTCTCGGAGAAGTTCTCAAATGCTACCGTGATGTCGTATTCTCCTGAGAACCCGCTGAAACACAATTCTCCAGACGAGTCTAATTCTGCTTCAAATGAGGTCTTCCAATCTCCATGGATGAGTTTCATCAGCTCGTAGAACATTGGTTTTTCTGACAGGTCGTCACGAAGAAATCCGCTTCCGGACTGCCAAGCACGGTAGAAATTCCAGTAGGCAATTACCTCTACTGCGGGATGACTGAAAAACACCGTGTAAAAGATCTTTGCGATCTCCGCCTGTATCTCTTCGGCCTCAGTTATGGAGACATCGAAGGCATCGATAACCGCGGGAAGAGGGATTTGAAATTCAGAAATGTGAATTGGCTTGCCGAGCTGAGCCAGTTCATCTATAGCAAGATAGATACTTTCCAGTGATTGCAGCTGGCTTAATAGATCTTGAGCGGTGAAGATATGTGCTTCGGCTCCTATTACGTCTATAGGGACACCGTCACCTATCAGTTGTTGAGCTCTGGAAATGAAAGCTTTTCTTGTCCGCTCGTTGACAAGTACCCCGTACTCGTTAAGAACCGTTATGGCATCTGGGTCAGTCTCTTTAACAATCCTAAACGATTCTGCAATGTAATCGGGACCAAGAGCATCGAACCAGCTTTGAACAATAGGTTCGTTCACAACATCCCAGTACTGCACCAAATCTTTGAACTCTTCTACTTCTCTCTCAACTCTGAAGAAAAGGGCCTCTCTCACCTCTGCCCACTGGCCAACCTTCCCCTTAACTTCTATCCACGCAGGAACACCTACACTTGGGGGGTTGCCCCAAACCAGAGTATGGCCCTTAACAGGCACTCCATTTTCATTAAGCCATTCGGCTATCTTCTTTGAAGCTTCGTCTAGCCGGATTCTGCCTTGTGTAGGTTCGTAGTCCTTCCAGTAGAAAGATGGAAGAGTGGCAAAATTGAAGAGATCGAGGTATAACCTTTTATATACCTCTAAATCCTCTTCAGGCAAGGGCTTGATTCCAAACCTTCTGCCACGGTTGTAGCTTGTCCAAGCGTAGGCATAAATCAGATACTCAGGGGCATTTCCAAAGAAGAATTCGTGATTAATCTGCCTTACCGATACGTGTGCATCGCTAACAGGATGCCCATTCTCATCCACGATCTCTATCTTAATGGGCACCTTTCTATTGGCTTCTATTCTCTCTTCGAAAGCACTAATGTCGATGTCGATAGGCAAAACACTACCTCCAAAACATAGACTAAGAAACAGCAGGCCAAGAATCAAGACAAAGTATCTCTTAAGGGGTGTTCCAAAACTCTCTCCTTCGGTTTTCCGAAAATACTTCTTAATTCCTGACATAATATCTACTCCTTTCCAAGCGATCCCAGGGAGATTCCTTTCATCAAATACCTGTGGAAGACAATGAAAATTATCAAAGAGGGTGCTACGGAGAAGAATGCACCGGCCATCATCGGACCGATTCCTCTGTAGGGGTCTCCCCACCCCGCGCTAAATCTTATGAGAGCTATTGGGAGCGTGAACTTGTCGGCTTTGCTGAGGATTAGCAGAGGCCAGAGGAAGCTGTTCCAGGAGCCAAGGAATGTCATCAAGCCAAGTACAAGCATAGCAGGTTTAACAAATGGGATTACGATACTGATAAGAAATCTCAATTTTGTGCAACCATCAATCCAAGCAGCATCTTCAAGCTCCTTTGGGATATCGAGCATGTACTGCCTGAGCAAGAATACTCCGAAAGTGCCCCCAAGTCCCGGAAGAATCAGAGAAAGGTAAGAATTCGACAGTCCCATTCCGTTTATTATAAAAAAGTGTGGTATGAGGAACAGCACTGAAGGGAAGGCGAGAACCGCAACGTATATCCAGAATATCAGCATTCTCCCTCTGAATCTCAGTCGGGAAAGCGCGTAAGCTGCAGGAATTGAAAGTGCAAGTGTTGCCAGAGTAGAGCTAACTGCAACAATGATGCTATTAATCGTGGCCTTTACCAACGAGAGACCACCTGAAGGTGCGAAGATGATCTTGTAGTTTTCTAGAGTTGGATTCTGAGGTATCCATTGAGGAGGAGTCTCAATGACGGCTGCCGCCGTTGATTTCATCGAAGTCGACAGCATCCAGAAGATCGGTGCAAACCAGAAAGCTGCAAAGGCCCAAAGAAGAACAGTCACTATCACTGCAGTTATTCGTTTGCTGAGTTTCTTCTTGTTTTTGGGGACTGTTGAAGTCATAGTTTCACCCCTCCGTCGATCGTATAGATTTGGTGACCAGAACTAGCTGAATCACTGCGAAAATCAGTACGATCGCAAATATATACCAGGAGATCGCCGCGGCCCTTCCGAAATCCTGTCGCTCAAATCCTACGAGATAGAGATAGTAAACGAGAGTACGAGTGGTCCCTGCGGGTCCTCCCCCAGACAATATATAGGCTTGATCGAAGAGCCCGAATGCCAGAATCGCCTGACGAACGACATCGAAAAACAGCACGCTCTTGATCCATGGGAGAGTTATGTAGATGAATCTCTTCCATGGTCCGGCTCCATCCAGTTTTGCTGATTCGTACTGTTCGGGCGGGATTCTTTGTAGAGCTCCAAGATATAGCAGTATGCTGAACCCAACGATCCACCAGACCGTAACAAGGATAATCACTCCCCAGGCTACCGAAGTGCTTCCAAACCAGGAAACCGCTTTGTTGATGAGCCCGACTTTATCCAGGTAATAGTTGGCAAGGCCTGAAGGAAAAGAAGCGAATATCCATTTCCAGGAACTAAGAATTCCTACAGATCCGAAGAAAGCTGGCGAAACGAAGGCAACGAGTAACCAAAGCTGACCGAAGCGCTTCTTCTTGAGTATGTGGGCGAAAAGGATTGCCACAATTATTACCAAAGGGACGCTAATCAGTGCAAAGATCACGGTGTGCTGAACCGTTGGCCAGAACCTTGAATCGTTCCATGTCCGCACATAGTTATTGAAACCAATGAATACGTTTTCTTTCAGGAGACTCCAGTTGAAGAAACTGATTATGAGTCCGAATACTAGAGGGACAGCAACGAAAAGAATGAAAAAGAACAGGTGAGGGAGGAGGAACAACCACGATCCCACCTCCCTGCGGAAACTTCTTGGTGACTTAGAATGTGATTGTCTCAATTACTCCTCCTCCCTTCACCTTATTAACCGTTACTTACGCAGATCAGTTTCTCGACCAATAGTCGTCGAGAATTTCCTGAACGGCAAATGCCGCTTCCTTCATTCCAGCTTCTGGGGACATCGAATGAAGTACGAGGATTTCCTCTAGATAAACGGCGATTTCGGCCTCAATCTCTGAAATCAGCGGGAACATCTGGAACTGCCTTACATATTCAGAGTCCTGAGAGACCGCGTAGATATGAGGAAGCCTTTCCTTCAGTTCCTCACTCTCGGCAATGGACTTTCTTGCGGGAGTCTGCCCTGCTTCATACCAGTCTATCGAGTGGTCCCAAAGATACTTGATGAATGTTGTCGCAGCTTCAAGTACCTTTGGATCTTCGACCATGACAGCTGGCATTGCAAGCACGTGGGATCCTCCAAATACGGCCTTAGTGTTACCCAGCTGAGGAGCTACCGCATAACCAAAATCCTCACCCAGCTGTTCCATCCATGGCTTGATAGTCCAGATACCGGTAATCAAGACTGAGCTTTCGCCCGACTGGAAGGAAACGCCTGGATCGGCTACCTGCATCGGCAGAATGCCCTTATCCTGCATCTCAAGCATTAACTTACAAACTTCGATTCCGGCTTTTTCAAACGCAGGTGCCTTGAAGTCGTCGGTAAGCACTTCGCCGCCGTGCTGCCAGAGAAGGTGGAACCAGATCCATGTCCAGGCAGGGTTCTCATAATATGGTGTCAAGCCTTCAGGCGTTATAGGCAACAAAGCCTCCATGGCAGATATGAATTCTTCTCTCGTTTTCGGCGGGTTGTTAGGATCTAGGCCGACCTTTGCGAAGTTTCCCTTGTTGTAGGCCATGTAGAACAGCCATATGTCCATAGGAATTCCTACCACTTTACCATCCACAACTAGTCCTTCGAGAACACCTGGGAAGATATCATCTGTGTCGATTCCATAGTTCTCAAGCCATTCTTGCTTTGTGAATCCCTTAAAATGTTCGAGGTAAAGAGGCATGTCGAATTTCCTGATGAACATGATCTCGGGCGCTGTCTTGGATGCAATACCCATTGAAAGTTTGTTCTTCATATCCAGAGAAGACTCTACGACCACATGAACAACTTCGATGTCAGAATGTTCCTCGTTGAATCTTGCCACGATTTCATCCATGTAAGCTCCGTCAGCTCCGGTCAGCGGTGACATCATCGTAATTGTTATACCGAAAGAGAAACCTACGGCAAGAACCAGCGCAAGTACCAAAACCATCAACTTTCTCACTAAGTTTCACCTCCTAGAAATACCAAATGGCAGATTGTCAATGAACAAGAAAGCGATCCAGTTTTTGATCTATTGCCCGTTATACCACCCCCCAAAAAATGATATTTCTTGATCAGTCAGACCGAAAAAATGAGTTAAGCTCTTCACAGATAAATTGGTTGTATGAATACGTTTGAAAGCACTGGCTTCTACTCTGGCTTGTCGGGAAATACATATATGTACGTACCTTATTGAAAAAAACCAAACACGCTTGCCCACAGTTCCGCACAAAAGACAGATCCAGAATTCTGCCACGATTAGAAATCAGTTGTTATTAAGAGGAGAATCAATTCACGGTCACATTGTAGCAAAATCGAAGAAGCTGCACCAAATTCGATTAGAGCCGTTCTCTGATGATTTGAGCCGAATTTAAGACCCTATCTTCAAATTCCTATTAATCGAATATTGAAAGGACGGATTCTCATTGATTTCTTCGTGATTATTGTAGAATAATGTCCGTACATATATGGAGCGTTTACTCGGGACTAATTCATGAAGAAGTCCGATATTTCGATCTAGAACAGGGGATTGCATATGGCAACGATTACGGCGGAAACTGTCTTGGAAGCGCAAACCATCTTGTTTTTCTTTCTGATCCCTTTGGTGAAACGAACATGTAGGAAATGCCCTTTTTCATTTCTCGACTTTCTCTCCTCTTTACCGAAGTTCCTGGAGCTTGAGAGAAAGAGAAACAAGAGGTCCGTATTTTGAGACGCAAAAAACCCAAATCCATTTTGACGTTGGGAATGACTTTCTCGGAAGATTCCATAACCGTCGTTTCTATAATGGATTCCTGTCGGCGTCTCTCTAGCAGAGAAGTCAAGTTTCATTTCTCAATAGATCGAAGAACCTTGAACAGATATGAGAGAAGGTTTTTTGTTTTGGCCTGCCGACTTCTGCTCCTCGGTGCCCGGCAAAGGTATTTTTTGCAGGACGCCAGTTAGCTTCTTGTGCCATTGCTAGTCCAGTATTTTCTGAAAATCTAGTTCTTCGTAGCGTTTCTTATGGCTTCGAGACACCAACCCTTACCAGTCCACTAATAAGAACCCGAGGCGAAGAGTACAACCGCGATTTTTGACAACGTTGTTTAAGAAGGAATCGCTCTGGACGTCAGAGCCACAACTTGATTTGCGAATAACGAAGAGAAACTAAAATAGTCATAGAGTGAAAGCCAAAGATGGAAATTCCATGATCGCTTAGCCTTTAAAGAGGGTTACAGATGATCTGTCTTAAGATCAGAAGTTTAAGTTTCATAAAGAAAGCGGTTCAGAGCTATTCCTTCACACCAGCAACTGAACTTCTTTCAATCAGTTCCGGTTTATGGACAACTCTATAGGCTTTGGAGCCATTGAGCATATCAAGAAGGATTTCAACAGATCTTCTTCCTACATCTTCCTTTGGATGGGCAAAAGTGGTCAGGACGTCCCTGAAATCACCGATAGGTCCATCATCGAATCCTATAACCGAGATATCTTCGGGTATATTTAGAGCAAGTCTCTTTGCTACCAGCTGTAGCTGCAGGGCCGTCGCATCGTTGTAACAGAAGATTGCAGTAGGGCGAATCTGCTGCGGTAGCGACATCAGTTCGTGAGCAATTTGCATAGGCGCACCTGTAAACTCCGAAACGTTGAAGGACTTTTCGTATATCTTCGAAAACCCCAGTTGCCTGCATCGATCTACAAAGCTCTTGGCCCTTATGACGCCGGGAAGATGTGTTGATTTGTATATTACTGCAACTCTTTTATGACCGTATTCAAAGAAGATCTCGGCCGCTTTTTCTCCTCCAAAGGCATCGTCCAGAACATTGCAGCTCACTTGATCTATGTTCCAGTCGCTGTGTACAAGAACAATTTTGACTCCCGATTTTGCCATAGATTTCACTAGATCTTTATTTGACCTCTTTGTAGCACTGTACACCGGATCGATTATCAAACCCTTTACCCCGGAAGCAATCCATTCTGAGAGTATCTGTCGTTCTTTGACCGGATCCTCCGCTGAATTGCCTAGAAGCATCTTGTATTCATTTCTAAAGAGGTGGTCCTCAGCCCCGAGCACTATATACGGAAAGATGTAGCTGGTTATTTGCTGGACCAGAATACCCACGAGGTGGTTGTCACTTCCATAGCTTACAAAGGTTCCAAGACCCGGTCTTCTGACTATTGCCGCCTCGAAAGAAAGCCTATCCAGAGCCTTTCGGACAGTTTCTCTGCTTGCACTAAACTTCTTCATTAGCTCTTTCTCCGTTGGGAGTTTATCTCCAACAGAGTACTTCCCGGACTTGAGTTCTTCAAGCAGAAAACGCTCAATTACAGAATACTTCGGAGTGATAACAGTCGCCTCCAGTTAGAATGTACGTACATATAGGATTCTACACCTGAATTATTTTTGAGTCAAGTTTTTGCACTCAGCTAGAAAAAGAAAGATTGTCATCGATCGGAATTTTACTCAGCAGTCGCGCGGGAAAGCATAGCGGCAAGAGTCAGTCATTCAACAGTCAGGGTATCTTCTCCAGGAATGGGATCGTGCTCTCTAATCACGACGGGAAAGCACTGCTGAGGCACTGTTTGTTGTAGTTTTCCATCTTTTGCTGTTCACAAGGTTTTTTGGACGCACCTCCTAAACAAACTGTGTCAAAGGTTCTATCGCTCGGTTCATATCTATTCTTCAAGCTTTCCCTGCAGTGGAAATTTCGATTTTTCAAGTTGAATGATTCGAATGGAGTTATCTCGGTAAGTTTCGTGCATCTAGTGATCTACGTCGGCCCCATTGTTTCATGGGGCTGCGATTGCGTTTATTGCATTATTCATGGTTTTTTTGAAGGGCTAAGACGACAAAAACGAGTCTATTTCCCTGAGAGTTATTTGCTAGTAATTTTCTAAGAATCCAGTGGTGACTGCAAGTTACGGGTAATGGTAAGAGCTAAGTCCAGAAAGAATATTTCTCACCTTCCCATCTCGACTTCCCAGAAGTTGCACTTTCACAGTTTCCTTTGCAAGGAATGGTTAACCAACAGAGATTAGAAAACGTGAATGGCCCGCCTAATAAACGATACTCATCGAATTAGAGAAATCCATCGTCTTGTGATGTTCTGAAGTGTTCTGAAGTACGATCCCTTTCTCTTGTGCAATTTCTTCAAGGGTTTTGTCTGTCTCTAAGAACTCCCTAACTAATCTGAGTTTGAACTCAGGATCATAAGGCTTGCCTTTCGGATGCTTCAGCCATATTCACCCCTTCTCCTTAGTCTACTATTCCTCACTTACTTGTCCAGTTCCCCTGGGGGTGAATACGAAACCTTTCCATTTTCTTGATTCATTTACCAGAGAGAATCTAAAAAACTCGATACCTCCCTAGAGAGCTAACAAAATGGTAAAATGATTTTGACTAACCGGTCAGTTAGGAAGTGGTGTGATGAAATCAAATGATGCTAATGATGCAAGAGAAAGAATCATCGATGCATCGATAGAACTGTTTTCAAAAAGGGGATTCCATGCAACTACTACAAGTGAGATTGCTGAGGCGGCAGGAGTGACGAAAGGGCTGATCTATTACTACTTCAAAAGTAAGGAGGAGATCCTAAGCCATGTGGTTAATTCCTTGCTTGAAGATGCTACTTCCATCACCATGGATTTCGTCCAGGAAGGCATCATTCAGATGATCAAAGACGGCGAACTCGATATTGAATATGAGAGGATGAAGTTTTCAAATGAGGAGTCTGCTATTGTTTTCGTGAACCGACTACTTGAATACTATGAAAGGATACTCGATTATCTATTGGAAAACAGGTTGTTGCTGAGGGTTTTGATGTTCGAATCATTGAAAGACAGCAAACACCATAACGATCTCTTTAGACTACTTGATCTCTCGAGAGACGTCGATAGCAATCCCATCCTAAAATTGATTTCCGAAGCCGACCACGATTTCACTTACTCCCTGGACATGGAATTGTTCAAGTTCTTCTTCTCTGTAATGCCCCTTGTAACTTTTGCAGCATACTATGATGATCTGAAAGAGAGAAGTATGATGAGTGGTGATGAACTGCGCAATTCCTTTCTTCAATCATTCAGAGAAGTATTGTCTTCTTTGAAAAGCGGGAATGAGATTTCGCTCAAAACAAAGCGCTCTAACGATACTGGATGAAAGCCTCGGCCCGGAGTTCAGTCTGTATTTAAAGCGATCCAAGAAGTCGCGATATGGATTTGCGGCCTTAAAGTTGCATACAGAGAAAACGGAGGATACTAAGAATGGCATGGCACTCATTGGAACTAGAAGAGGTATTAGAGAAACTGAATGTTGATCCCAACAAAGGATTGAGTTCTTCTGGAGTGGAAGAACGATTGGCTAGATTCGGCAGCAACATCCTGAGAGAGGAACGAAAGAAAACCATCTTCGAGCGTTTTCTAGAACAGTTTAAGGACGTTATGATAGCTATCCTTATGGCGGCAGCCGCAATTTCCTTCGTTGTTTCTCTATTCGAGAATGAAGGTTTCTTCGAACCTGTTTTGATAATGCTTATAGTAGTCTTGAATGCGGTAATCGGTGTAATACAGGAAAGCAAAGCCGAGAAGGCTCTCGATGCTTTGAAGAAGCTTTCTTCGCCTAATGCAAAGGTAATACGTGATGGGGAGCAAAGGATCGTTCAAGCTTCGAACGTGGTCCCAGGTGATATTGTGCTTGTAGAAGCCGGTGACTTCGTTCCAGCCGATGCTAGAATATTGAGTTCGGCAAGTCTCAAAGTGGATGAGTCAGCCCTAACCGGAGAATCGGTTTCGTCGGAGAAGAAAACCGAGGCTAAGGTAAAAGAAGATGCTACTTTGGGAGACAGGTTCAACATGATTTTCTCCGGTTGTAGCGTTACCTATGGAAGGGCGAAGGCTGTTGTCGTAGAGACTGGAATGCAAACTGAAATGGGGAAAATTGCGAGCATGCTTTCAGCGGAAGAAGAGACAGAAACTCCTCTCCAGAAGAAATTGAATGTTCTTGGAAAATATCTTGCAATTGCGGCTATAGTTGCCTGCGCGATAATCTTTCTGGTTGGTTTGATTGATGGCATTCCGATAATGGAGATATTCATGATCTCCGTTTCTCTAGCCGTTTCGGCAATACCTGAAGGCCTTCCTGCTATCGTAACGGTTGTTCTTGCCATAGGAGTGCAGCGGATGGTTAAAAGAAACGCGATAATTCGCAAGCTGCCAGCCGTTGAGACCCTGGGAAGTGCAACCGTAATCTGCTCAGACAAGACAGGAACACTGACTCAGAACAAAATGACACTGGTTAAGGCCTTTTCCGATTACGACTCAACTCTGGAAGAGATCTCTTCCGAGAACTTGCCGGAAATCAGAAGCCTTTTACTATATGCGACACTCTGTTCAGACGGAAGAATCATTTACGAAAGTGGAGAAGAAAAACAAATAGGAGACCCAACTGAGACAGCGATAGTATTTGCCGCTAAAAGAAATGGAATTGAGAAAGAGAAAATTGAGGAGAAATATCCAAGATTAGCCGAGATTCCGTTCGATTCAGAGCGAAAAATGATGACAACAATCAACAGAATCGAAAACAAGAATGTAGTAATTACAAAGGGTGCAATTGATTCAGTTGCTCTTAGATGTGTTGCGGGAGACGTCGAAAAGGGAAGAAGAATTGCAGAAGAGATGGGTAGCGATGCCCTGCGAGTGCTTGCCATAGCCTATAAGCATATCGAGGAGATTCCAGAGATCCTTGATCCCGCCGAGATCGAGAGCGGGCTTACATTCATGGGTCTCGTGGGTATGATCGATCCAGCACGGCCAGAAGCAAAGGAATCGGTGGCACTATGTAAACAGGCTGGGATAAAGCCGGTCATGATAACCGGTGATCATAAGCTAACCGCCGCAGCAATTGCCAGAGAAGTCGGGATTCTGTCACCTGAAGAAAAGGTTGTTGATGGAAGCGAACTTGCAAGAATGCTGGATAGTGAGCTCGAAGAACGAGTTCGGGATATCTCGGTTTATGCCAGAGTTTCTCCTTCAGACAAGTTGAGGATCGTTCACGCATGGCAGAAACAAGGTGAAGTGGTGGCAATGACGGGAGATGGAGTTAATGACGCTCCTGCTCTCAAGGCAGCAGATATAGGATGTGCTATGGGAATAACTGGAACCGATGTGGCAAAGAGCGCGGCTGACATGACACTTACAGATGATAATTTCTCAACTATTGTAGAGGCCGTGAAGGAAGGTCGGGGGATCTATGCCAACATAAGAAAGGTGGTTGGTTTCCTTCTTGGAACGAATATAGGGGAGATTTTGACTGTATTTGCGGCGATGATTATCTGGAGAGAAGCTCCTCTAATATCTGCTCAGTTGCTCTGGATAAATCTCGTCACCGACAGCCTACCTGCAATCGCATTAGGCATGGAACCCGTTGAAGAGGATGTTATGAAAAGCAAGCCTAAACGAAAGAATGAAGGAATATTTGCAAATGGACTTGGTTACAGAGTAATTCTGCAGGGAATCATGTTCGCTTTTCTAACTCTGATTGGGTTTTCGATTGGCTGGAAGAGTACCGGAGATATCGTTGTAGGCAGAACAATGGCCTTTGCTATACTTTCTTTGACCCAGATCTTTCATTCTTTTAACATGCGGTCAAATCACTCGCTATTTAAAACCGGTCTCTTTTCCAATGTCTTCCATATTTTTGCGACAGTAGTGTCGCTGGCAATGGTTGCTTTTGTTCTATTCATAGATCCAGTCGCGAGAATATTTGGGCTAGCCGAGCTGAACGCTTCGATGTATCTGCTTGCTATTCTGCTTTCTCTTGTACCAATACCGGTGATTGAGTTAGAAAAGCTCGCAGGCGTCATGAGACGCAGAGATTGATAATTAAAAGGCCTGTAGTTCGCCGACAAAATACCGTGTGCAACCGGGCTTGCCTGAAAAGCATACACGACTTATCATGAAGTTCTCTACGTTTGTTCCTCGTTATATATCATAATATATGTAATGAGAGGATTATTTTTTGCTTCTAGCTAGGGTCCACAATCTCAATAAACCCTTCCTCGCCAAAGATGACCTTTCTTCTACGAGAAAGTGGTTTACAACCTAAGTTCCCGAAAAGTCTAACGATGAAAACCTTGTAAAGGGTTGAAAAGAGTGAGTTAGGGTTGTTTTCTCTAGGTTTATGCCTCGTTATATATTATAATGTATGTAACGAGGTGAGGAGATGGGGATTGTCTATCAAAAGAACAAGAAAACTGGAATCACATATGTATACAACAATCAAGCCTATTGGGACAAGGAAAAACAACAGTCCAGAGCCAAGAGAACCTTAATCGGCAAACTGGATCCAGACACTGGAGAAATCCTACCGACCAGGTCATACAGGAAGGACACTGAACAGAAGGATAGCATTTCGAAAAAGCCCGGTCCAGTTCCCATAACCAAAATCCGCAGGGATTTCTATGGTGCTTGCTATCTTCTCGATCAGGTTGGAAAGATCACAGAAGTTGAGGCAGATTTGAAAGCGTGTTTCCCCGATCGTTATAGAATGATTCTGTCTATTGCCTATTATCTTATTCTGGAAGAGAACAACTCACTCAGTAGGTTTTCACATTGGCAGAGATTGCATGTTCATCCTTATGGAGAAGACATACCATCACAGCGCAGCAGTGAGCTGTTCCAATCTATTTCCGAAGAAGAGAGGATGATGTTCTTCAAGAAACAAGGTAGACGTAGAATTGAGAAAGAATACTGGGCCTTTGACATCACTTCCATCTCCAGTTATTCAGAGACACTGAGTCAGGTAAAGAAGGGAAGAAACAAAGAGTACGACAGACTACCTCACATCAACCTCGC
This sequence comes from Mesotoga prima MesG1.Ag.4.2, assembly GCF_000147715.2. Classification (NCBI taxonomy): domain Bacteria; kingdom Thermotogati; phylum Thermotogota; class Thermotogae; order Kosmotogales; family Kosmotogaceae; genus Mesotoga; species Mesotoga prima. Next base: position 2,398,316 of record NC_017934.1, read on the forward strand.
CCTTCTCTTCGGTGAACAGTCTGGACTTCCCTTTTACTACCGGAAGCTCCCTGGCAATATCACCGACGTGAAAACAGTCAAGCAGCTTATGGCTGAATTCAATGTCATGGGATACAAAAAGGTAAGTGTCCTTCTTGACAGAGGCTTTTACAGCAGAGAGAACATAAACCTGCTCTTCAAGAACCACCAGAAGTTCATCGTCGGTGTCAAACTGAATCTGAATTATGTAAAAGAGATCGTAGAAGAAGAGCGTGAGAACCTTCAACTGTGGTCAAATCTTCAACCTCAGTTCAGAGTATATGGCTTGTGCCGAACAATCCAGTGGGATTACGAGCAGGAAAGACCAAACAAAGGGGACGTATTAAGCTCGAAGAGACGGGCATATCTTCATCTTTTCTACAATGGCGAGAAGGCTGCCAGAGATCAGGCAGAGATGAACGATTATCTGAGCAGACTATACAATGATCTGGTAAACAACACACGTGAAGAATACCGCATGAAGGACTATGATAGATTCTTCACTGTTACCAGTACACCAAAAAGGGGCAGGAAAGTCACACCGAAGGAAGAGGCGATGCGTGAAGCGGCAAGAAACTATGGCTATTTCGCACTGCTTTCCAATGAAGTCAACGATCCCTTCGAGGCCTTATCTCTCTATCGCAGTAAAGACATAGTGGAAAAGGGGTTTGGGAACCTCAAGGATCGTTTGAATTTCCGTAGAATGCAGGTTTCCTCAGAACTATCACTGAATGGAAAGCTGTTTGTCGAGTTTGTCGCATTGATTTATCTTTCCTACATAAAGAAGAAGATGCAGGACACCTGTCTCTTCGAGAACTGGACATTGCAGGGTCTCCTTGACGAACTTGACACCATTGAAAGGTTTGAGTCTCCCGAACATGGCCGCTTGATCGGAGAAGTCACTAAAAAGCAGAAGGATATCTATGTCAAGCTGGGGGTGAAATCACCCTCGTTATAATTTCCGGGAGTGCAGGTTACAATCGTCAATGTGTTGCTCTTAACTTCTCGCGGAGATCCATTGAAGACCAGCAGTCTCATTTGAAACCTCCTCTAACGTTCCCTCAGTGGAATCAAAAAAGGCAAGATTGAAGCCATTTCTATAGCAGTACGTTCACAGATCTTCCTCACGATCTCAAGATCAACTATGGCTGTATCGTCCTATTCTTAAGTCAGAACACTCGAAAGGGATACTTCCCGTACCTCTTCTTTGATAGATTTTGCCTGCCCCAACAGTGAAAAACGGAAGGACTATTGGGATCATCTTATCGATCGCCTCCTCCAATATGGACGAAGTGAGACACAATATGAGTGGTGATGCAAATAGAAGAAGGCTAGAATTAACTGATCTCCTTATTTCATCGGAATCATCTTTCGCGGCGCATTCTCCAGGTGATTCCACCCAGAATTCAAAGCATCCCATACACTGTTTTATATCTAGATCCGTTAGCGCGAAATACTCGACATTGCTTCTATATCTCGAAGAGAAGAAACTAGTCTGTCAATGTACTCATCGAATTTTTCTCTACCTATCGTGCACCGTTCAAAATGCTGATTCTCATGACGAGGATCTCCGGCTATAGCTCTACAGTCGAAGCACTTTCGGCCGACAGATAAAAGGCGTCTAAGATGCTCTGAACAGCCAGGGCCTCCTCGGGAGTTGGTATTGTTGATTCCTTTCCCAAGCAACTATCTATGAAACTTTCTACCGACCTCTTATAGCAGTCTTTGCTTTCTGCAAACGGTATGGCCGTATTCGTTAACTCTCCGTGTGATTCGGCAAATACTTCCGGTGGGAAGACCGTAGCGCCTGCTCTATCACCGAAAATTTGAAGATTCATGATTGAACGATCTTTCATGTTTAGCGCAAAGGAAGTCTTCAGGATCAGTGAAGCTCCGTTGTGAAACCTCACAAAGCCAAAGGCCGAATCTTCGACGGAATATTTCTCAGGATCCCAGCCGCCCATAAGTCCAACTCCACTCCTTTTGGCAATTTTACAGTAAGCGCTTGCCGTAATGCTCTTCGGCTGTGGAAATCTCATCATATGGAGCGCCAGATCCAGCATATGAACTCCTATATCAACCAGTGGACCTCCGCCCTGGATCTCTTTGTTGGTGAAGGAACCCCATCCAGGAATTCCGCGTCTCCTCAACGCTGTTGCTTCGCAAAAATATATCTCACCAAGATCTCCACTGTCGACAAACTTCTTTATGGCGATTGCTTCACTCCTGAAACGATAATGGAAGTTGAATGAAAGAATCTTTCCTGCTTCCTTTGAGGCGACCATCATTTCTTGAACTTCTCTTGCGTTGATGGCAGGAGGTTTTTCACAAAAGACATGAGATCCAGATCTCAGTGCGCTTACAGTAGCTGCAGAGTGAAATTTGTTTGGAGTACAAACGAACACGGCATCGGGATTCAAAGAAGACAGCATTTCATTGTAATCACCGAAAGTGTTATCTATTCCAAATCTGCTGGAAAGCATAACTGCCCTCTCTACAGCGGGATCTGCTATCCCGACCAGTTCTACCCTGTCACTCATCTCGGATAAAACCGGGAGATGGGTGACCTCTGCAATCTGGCCGGCCCCAATCAAGGCGACGCGGAGTCTCCCAAACTTCATCTTTCAATGCTCCTGAGAAGATCTCGAATAAAGGCGCATGACTCACCGTATCCTTTAACAGGATCGTCTCCGATCACTCTACATTCGAATACAATGTCACCGGAATAACCGATTTCAGACAGTGCCGAAAAGAGTGTCTTGAAATCTAAGTGCGCCTGACCCGGCTGATAACGGTTGCTGTCGGCGATGTGCACGTGTCCGATATACCTGCCGTTCTCTATTACCGCCTGCCTGATATCGGCCTCTTCGATATTCATATGAAAAGCGTCAGCCGTCAGTCTGACATTAGAAAATCGGCCCATTTCTATCACTTTCGCGGCAGATTGAAGGGTGTTTAACATATGATCTTCGTACCTGTTAAGTGGCTCCAGATAGATGAAGGTGTCCGTTTCTGCAGCAATTTTGTTCAAGCTTCCAAGGGATTCCAGGAGAACTGCTGTATCTTCTGAATCAGATCTCGGAGGGACCATAGGTGGGAGCCTCTTCGAAAACATTCCCCAGGCGGCAGGTACAACGATTCCCTTTCCGCCGACCTTAGATAGTGCCTTCAAGATCTCTCCGATGTCCTCTGTTGCCTGCTCCCTTTTCTCCCGGGAAAAATCACCGATCCAACCACGGTATCCCCCACAGGCGCTTGTCACAGGGAATCCTGTTGACCGGACAGCTTCGCTCACTTCCGCGAACCTCTCCAGAAGAACTTTTCCGTCTATTTCGTAACCGTCGAATCCAAGGCTTCGAATGAATTGCAGTTTCTCCTCCATTTGAGAAGGGAAGAAGTCCTTGTCCTGAGTTATCACTTTCATATGCTCACCTCTCAAAAAGCTACTCCGAGCTTAATACTCAGTTCGGGATTAGTGTCCACATATTTACAGTACGCGCTCGGCGATTCTTCGAAGTTCACAACTGGATTCACGATGTCGTCGCCAGAGAGAGAACCATCCAGTATCAAATTCCAGCAGGTTTTTTCGATTCTCTTTCTATCCCATCTTGGAAAGTCTGGATTGGGCTCACTCGCGGCGCGAGAAAAAACAACTCTTCCGTAGTTGTAGTGGGCTTCCCTTCCGAAGTTGATGCCGCCGGCAAACTCCCTTGCCCAGGCCACATATGAAACCGTTCCTCCGTAGGCAAGCCCCCTTAGAGCCGACTGAAGCGCGCCTGCAGATCCGCTGGTCTCAATGATGCAGTCGGCCCCGAGCTTGCCGGTAAGCCTTTTTATCTCAAGCCCGACGTCGCACTCACCTGGGTCGAGCACGTAATCCGCTCCGGAGTTCAGCGCAGCCTCACGCCTTATCGCGATAGGATCCACACCTATCACTGGCCTGGCTCCGATTTTCTTCCCGAGCTGTACCGCCATTAATCCGATGGCTCCAAGGCCAATCACTGCGATGTAATCTCCCGGCCTTACATTTCCGTCTCTGATTCCGGAAAGGGCAAACTGGGCGGGATCATAACACACAGCGCTCTTCCAGGAGACTCCGGTAGGGACCTTTAGTAGACGGTCGTTTCCTATAGCGTTTATAATGTGAGTTTCACGAATTCCTCCGTAAGAGCAGACCCTTTCACCGATGGAGTAGTCTTTTACGTCTACCCCTTTCACTACTATCTTTCCTACCCACATGTTGCCCAGATTCCAGGAACCGAACTCTACGCCCTTTTTTTCGCCAGCTGATCTCGGTAAAATTAGATGCCAGTCTTTGTCGTAGAATTCGTCTATCAGAGGACTTTCACCTCTGAAGTCTGCTACCTCTGAGCCGTGCTTTGGAGAAGCAAACTCGACCTCGACCATCACCTCATTGGCCGCTACCTTTCTATCCTGATACTCAACGATGGCCGCTTTTCGCGGTGCAGTTGCCACAAGCATCCTTGGCATCAACCCTGACCTCCTTGTTAAAGACTTTCTTTACACCGACCAATTATCACACATGAGGCAGGAAGACACTATTTATTCTTACTTTGTTTCACGAAAGTGCATGAATAATTGCGTTCGCACTGGGAAGAGTCTCAGCAGGTCTGGAAAGGTGATTGAGAAGGGCCTATTTAGAGCTGCCCATTGTCAATCCCCGAACCAAGTCATTTTGGACAAGGAGTCCAAAGACAATCATCGGAAGCACTGTGATTATCGCTGCCGCGCTCATAACACCCCATTCAATATTCCTTTCGCTTACGAACATATTGACCAGAACAGGAAGAGGTCTTGTATCCTGACCGGTGAGTACAAGCGCGAAAAGGAATTCATTCCACGCAATCAGAGCGCAGAGTATGGATGTGGCTGATAGTCCTGGCATTACAAGAGGAAGCACTACTCTCCTTAACGACTGAAAACGGGTGCATCCATCAATCATAGCCGCTTCTTCAAGAGAAACAGGGATTTCCTGGAAGAAGCCACGCATCATCCAGATCGCGAAAGGGACGCTGAAAAAGGATAGAGCGAGAACGATCGGGAGGTATGTGTTGGATATTCCAAGATATCTGGCGATCATGAAGAAAGGCAGGACCATGACTATCGGGGGTGTCATTCTTGCTATAAGGACTACGAAAGCGATTGTGTTGGCATGCTTCCAGTTGAACCTGGCAAGAGCGTAGGCTGCGGGCACACCCAGGAAAAGGGCGATTACCGTTGAAAGAAATGTGATCAAGACGCTGTTGATCAATGATCTCACAAACTCAGAATTCCCGAAGAACTTCGCGTAGTTCTGAAGCGTAAGTCTTTCTGGGAACCACTTTGGTGGTATAGAAAACTGGTCGGCTTCAAACTTGAATGAGGAAAGAAGAATCCACGCAAGTGGCACCAGAGTCCAGATAAGAGCCAAAGCAATAACAGTGAAAACCAGTATTCTGGTGACAGGTCTTCTCCTAATCATAGTTCTTTCCACCACCTATAATTTTCATGTAGAGTATTGTGAAGACCACAGCTATTCCGAAAGTGAGCATGTTTATTGCCGAAGAAAAGCCGACGTTGTATGCTTGAAAGGCCGTCCTGTAACCGTAGAAGGCAAGCGTTTCCGTCGCTGTCCCGGGACCTCCGCCTGTCATAATGAACACAATATCGAACACACGCAAGGACGTAAGCGTCCTGATAACTACCGCGACGAGTATCGAGGGTCTTAGCAGCGGAAGGGTTATGTAGAAAAATCTCTGAATAGAGCTTGCACCGTCGACGAATGCGGCTTCATACGGTTCGTATGGAACAGACTTCAGACCCGCAAGCAATACCAGGGTAACAAAGGGTATATATTCCCAGGCATCTGCAACTATCAGTACTGGCATGGCCGCAGAGGGATTCGAAAGCAGTGGTTTATCTACAAGTCCGCCAAACCCTATTTGTTTCATCAAATGGATAATTGGTCCATAGTCGCTGTTCAACACGAATCTCCATACGTATCCTACGACTACAGGGGCGATCATGAAAGGTACAAGAAGAATCGACTGCACTATCTTCCAGCCTTTGAACTCAGTGTCAAGTGCGAGAGCGATACACAGCCCTATAATGAGTTCAACAAGGACAGCTCCCACTACGAAGTAGAACGTTCTTCCAACTGTGTCCAGCGTGAAGGAGTCTGTGAAAAGCCTTACGTAGTTCGTGAAACCGGCTGGCTTGATTCCCAGATCGGGTCTGAGCAGATTCCACCGAAGAAAGGACATGACAACAGTGTATGTAAGTGGGATCATGAAGATCACCACGATGAATACAAGTGCAGGAAGAATGTATGCAAAACCTTTAGTTTTCTGTTTCAACTTCATCCGATCCCCCATCGCAAGAAATGCCGGGCCTTTCGACCCGGCTTTGAATAAGATCAATAGTACCCTCCATCTCTCATGAGCCTGTCTACTTCCCTTACTGCGTCATCTAGAGCCTTTTCGGCCGTCTTTGTTCCAGCCAGGAACTCAGAAACCGCTGGAGCGATAATTCCGCTCACTATACTTCCGCCTTCCGGTATCAATGGAACGATTGGAGTGGGAATGCAATTCTCCATAGCAGCGGCGAAGTCTCCTATCCAGGGGAAGGACTCCGCAAGCTCGGGGCTGTTCAGCGCCGAGAATCTCGCCGGTATGTTGCCTGTAGGAGCGGCCTCGACTTCGTTCTTTGTTTCTGTGACATACAAAAGCCACTCCAGCGCTGCTTCCTTGTCTGGTGCCGAGCTGCTGACCGAGAATCCCCAGGAGATATAAAGCATGGGAAGCATCTCTCCAAGTTTTTCTTCAGGTCTGGGGAATCCTACGAATCCTGCCTTGCCAACAATGGAGGACCTCGATTCATCCTCTACGTAGAACATTCCGGTCGTCCAGACCTCCGCCATTGCGCTTCTTCCGCTGATGAATTCATTCAACGCTTCCTGGAAATCGTAGTTCATTGCGGCCGGGTTCGCAAATTGGAACATATACTTGACTTCTTCAAGCGCTTCAACGCCCGCTTCCGAGTTGAAGATTGGACGCATATTCATATCTAGAAGTGCCCCGCCTTTCGCCCAAAGCCTTTGCATGAAGTGAGTTGCAAGGAATATGCTTCTTCTTCCCATCATAGTGACTCCGTAGAGATCCGGCGGTCTGTTGAAAAACTCTGCAACGTCCCTGTACTGCTCCAGAGTCTGAGGAGGCAGAAGCTCGTAGCCGTACTTGTTGAGGAAGTTGGCCTTCTCCACAGGATCTTCGAAGAGATCCCTCCTGTAGATTATGCCTCCGAGCTCGTTCATGTAGGGAACAATGTACGTTTTGCCATTAAGCTTTGCGTTTCTTATTCCGGGAATATCGGTCTCGTTGATTCTTTCGTATCCCGGAATATCGCTTATCGGGTAGATGTAGTTTGCAATCGAAAGAGCCGGATACCAGAGCATCGAGATATAAGGTACATCGATTTCGACCCTCCCAGATGTGTAACCGAGCATCAGCTGATCAAGGTAGTTTGCGTAAGGAAACTGTTGAATCTCTACCTCGATTCCCGTCTCTTTCGTGAATCCTTCCATTCTGGTCTTCCAGGCATCCGTGTGAATTCCAACTTCACTTGAAAGACGCAAAGGAACTGCAAAACATGAAGCTATCAACAGAACAAAGAGCAAAAGCATGAACCTGGTTCTCATTGAATCTCCTCCCTTCGGTAGTTAAACAAGGTCTTCATCGTACATTTTCTTTATTGCGGTCAGCGTTATTTCGATCGTTTCTTTCACTGAATTCTCAATGACGTCTCTTCTGGGGTTCTTGACAGAGAGATCTACTTTTGTGCCAGCAGATTGTTTGTATCTGTTTGCATAGCAAATGCCAATGAAACCGGCCTTGACATTTCTAAGATAGGAAATGACGAAGAGCGCAGAAGCCTCCATTTCTAGCGATACAATCCTTCTCTTGCTCCAGCTCTGGAAGTATTCGGGATCTCGTTTGTAGAAACAGGAATGTGTCCAGTTGATTCCGGTGACGATCTCTCTTCCCCTTTCTCTAGCAGATGTTGTAAGCGATGAATAGACATCTGGAGAAGGTACGGCCGGGAAATTCGGCGGGACATAGTAGTTCGAGGCCCCATCATCACGCACACAGCCATAAGGAACTACAATATCTCCTTCATTAACATACTCCTGGAGGCCTGCCACGCTGCCAATTCTTATCAATACTCTTGCCCCAACGTTGATCAGTTCCTCGTATACGATGCTTGCAGAGGGGCCTCCCATGCCTGTTGAAGTCACCGAAACGGGGTAATCCTTATACTTACCTGTATAGGTTATTAAGCCTCTGTTTTCAGCGATCTTTCTTGCCTCGCTCAGTCCGGCTACGATCTTATCGACTCTCCCCTGGTCTCCCGGAACAATTACAACGGGTGCGATATCTCCCGCGCTGCACTCAATGTGATATTGAAATCTCCCCTCTAATCCTACTGGCTCTCTGTAATCCTCCATCAAAGCGTCACCTCAAATCTTCTTTCTAAGAACATGTATTCTGAAGACCGACGTATTTATGAAATCCTCCGAGTAAAGCATCGGAATGTTCTTGATATCCCTGTGAACTTCCTTCAGCAACACTATTGATTCTCCAGATCTCATTTCAAGCAGTCCGGCCAACTCTTCGTCGACGAGCCTCGATTCTATTTCGGCAATTGCGAATCTGATGGGATCCTTGAAGTTTTCTTCCAGAAGATCAAATAGGACCAGTTCCTTTGCCTTCCTTCCTTCAAGCGTTCTTAACAGGGCCTCAGTCTTTCCCGGTATCCTCTCGGATGCTATGTAAGTTCTGGCAAATATCGCCGGGATACCGTCGGCCGCATAGACCCTCTCCGTAAGCACAAGACTCTCATTTTCAGGCATCTCCAGCTTTTCTGCCAACCTTCGATCGGCCTTGACTTCACGGAATTTGTCATAAATCAGCTCGGGACTTTTTCCAGAGCTAGAGATGATTCTCGTCAGACCTCTCAAGTATTCAATCCCCGTATGTACAAGCCCGCTGTCCTTCACAACAAAGGTTCCAAGACCCTGCCTTCTTACGACAAGGCCGTCCTTTTCCAGTGCCGTTATTACTTCTCTAAGAACGGTCTTGCTTGCACCGTATTGCTCGCAGAGCTTCTCTATTGAAGGAAGCTGCGTCCCATCACTCATCTTCTGGACTTCTCTCTCTATTTGCGAATATATGATCTCGTAAAGTGATTTTCTTCTTGCCATGAATTCGATCTACCTCCAGAAATTCTAGTCATCATACGTATTATGTATGATGTATTATGAGTATACATAATCTCTTTTTTATTTCCGTACTTAATTTCTAGCGATGTCGTCCGATTTCAATTCAATAGGAGTAATTATTTGGATCGTTCTCATTCTCAAGCATTATTAGTCCACAATGAAGAGTCTTTCGAGTTCAGTTTTCGATTCACAGCAAGATTGTTATCTCAAACCGCGGGTCTTGGTTCCAACTAAGATGCAAAACTCACGCTCTCATCTTTAGGTACAAGGATTAGCGAAGATTTGCACAAGGAAAGCGTTGATGGGATTATTTTCGAAGATAGAGAAATCGTCTCTAACATTTCTACCACCTGATTAAGGTTGAAGAGAGAAGAGTGAAAGTGATTAGTTGTCAAATCCTGCTTGTAGGGTCGGCGCCATCGAGCCGGCTTGCTCTTTGGCATTGGCGCTCCGAGGACTATAATTCAATTGAATTAGTTAGTAGTTTTTATTTACCAACTTAGATGATGTCCTTCTCGTATTTCTGAGAGCGATCTCCCTGTTGTCAGTTAGAGAATCGGAGGAGAAGCGAATACTGGAAGGAAGCGGGAGGAAGAAGTGGTATCGAAACTCACTGAGATCAGAACGAGCGAGATTCTGAAGATAATTAGAGAAAGGAAGAGTACTTCTAGAGTCCAAATATCGAAACTGACCGGACTTAGCAAACCGACCATATCTTCGATTGTCAACGATCTGGTTGAAGAGGGTGTTGTAAGAGAGAACGGCCTTGGACAGAGCAAAGCTTCCGGTGGCAGGAAACCTATCAATATCTCTTTCGCAAAAGACTACAGAAACGTACTAAGTGTTGACATAGGCGGAACCAAGACTATATTCGCGATGATCGATCTCGATGGAAATATTCTAAAACGCGACACTATAACCACTGACCTTCTTCGCACCGAGAGGGGCCTGGTAGATGAGTTGAATGAGAGACTCAAGAGTTACATAGAGGAAGTCGGAAAAGAGAAGGTGCTTGGAATCTCTATAGGCATTCCCGGTACTGTAGACAGGACTACACAGAAGATAAAATACATGCCCTCCTTCGATATCGGGAATCTTGATCTCAAGACCCCGATCGAGAAGAGGTTTGGGATTTCAACGCTGATCGAAAACGATGTTACACTTTCCGCCTTCGGTGAGTCATGGATCGGTTCTGCAAGACAGTTCAACGATGTGATTCTGGTTTCAATTGGAACCGGTATCGGCTCAGGTATTGTTATCAATGATTCGGTTTACAGAGGATGCGTCGGTGGAGCCGGTGAAATCGGAGAATTTGTCACCGACTGGTCTACAGAATCGAAGATGAATGAGGGATTTGGGAGACTCGAACAGTGGTTCTCGGGATATGCGCTAGAGTCTTTCTGCAGGAACAACGGCTGGGAATTCAGCGTAAAGGACCTATTCGAGAAGATGGACTCCGATGAAAGAATCCTTGAAAGAATTACGGGAGGCTGCCAACATCTTGCGCTTGCATTTGCCAATGCTATTATGCTTCTCGATCCAGCAAGACTTCTGATAGGAGGTGGTATTGGCTTCAACCAGTATGACCGGATTTTCCCAATAATCGACAGCACTCTGAGGAAGGTTCTTCCGAAAGAGCTTTACAGACCAGATCTACTTGTCAGAGCAGCTCTTGAACCTTACAGTGTTGTCATTGGAGGAGCTTATTTTGCTCAGAAAGAGTTGCTCCTTAAAGAGGTTCTAGGGGGAACTTCAGGATTTTTAATGCAGGACACTACAAGAGGAGGTACTCTATGAGAAAGATTACTGTTCTACTAGCTATGATCTTCGTTCTGATGGCAGGAATTCTCTTTGCGACGGACGTTGCAGTTTTGCTTCCCGGAACCGTTGAATTCTTCAGCGTTCAGAGAGTAGGGTTGGATGCTGCTGCAGAGGAGTTTGGACTGAACCTGATCTATGCCGATGCGGAATGGGATGCGGGCAAACAGCTGTCTCAGGTTGAGAACTTCATCGCAAGAGGTGTTGATCTCGTGTTGCTTTGCGCGGCCGATAACATGGCACTTCGAACTGCGGTAACTCGCTGCGACGAAGCGGGAATTCCATTGATAACATTCACAAACAGTATCGGAACGGATCCAGAAGGCAAGTATCCAGGTGTCATTAGCCACATAGGTCGTTCTGAGATAGGATCAGGGGTTGTTCAGGCGGAATTTGTCGAGAAGCTCTTCGGGAACGCCGACATCGACATAATTCTTATAGAAGGTAATCCCGGTACAACTGCCCAGAGAATGAGAGAAGAGGGTTTTCTCTCTGTCGCTGAAAGAAATCCTTCCTGGAGCATAATTGAGAAGCGTCCTATCGACGGCTGGACAAAGGAAGGAACACTTGCATTCATGGAGGCTTTCCTCCAGAGTGGCAGAAATGTCGACGTCATTGCTTGCCAGTGGTGGTCGGGAGCTATTGCGGCATCGATGGCACTCAAAGAGAGAGGAATCACCGACGTAGTGGTTTTGGGCCTGGAGTATGCGAAAGAGCTCGTTCCTTACATCGAAGCCGGTGACGTTTACGCTTCCACTTATTTCTCGGTTATTGAAGAAGGCTACAAAGCAGTTGAGGCCGCCCATCTGTACCTGACCGGCCAGGAAGTGCCGAAGTTCATTGAGATCCAGCAGGTAATGGTCACAAAGGATAACGTGGCCGATTTCGAACCGGAAATGTAAGAGAAATACGACAGGAGGTCGCTGATGTCTGAAGCAGGTAAGATCAATATCCTCTCACAGCTGTTTCTTAATGAGGAGCTCTCCAAGGATAATTCCAGAAGCCTTACAGAGAGACTTTCGAAGGCGAAGAAGGCAGGACTACAAAAGCTCATTATCTGGTCGGTCCGGCCCGAATATCTTTCCTCGCTTGTTTCGATTTGCAGAGGCGTTGGAATTTCTCCGCATCTCTGGTACCCAATGCTGGCGGACGCGCCAGTAGATTTTGACACGGACGCCTTCAAAATCGTCAGAACGTTAGACGACGGTCGGTCGGAAATCCTGGAGTCCCAAAAGGCGGGCGGTGAGGAGTTTGAATTCCTCTGCCCCAACAAAGTAAGGCAAGAGGAGGCTTTTCTAAGCCGCTTTGAAAAAATCCTTGGCCTTGCCGATTTCGACGGTGTCTTTCTCGACAGGATCCGTTTTCCGTCACCAGCCAACGGGATAGGAGAGATGCTTACCTGCTTCTGCGACACCTGCAAAGAGATGTCGAGCGCAACGGGTTCAGCTTTTGAGGAGGCTGTTCACGGCTTCGTGAAAAAGCTCGGTTCGAAGATTGGAATGGACGAAGTTCTCGAAACTCTCAAAGAGTTTTACAGAATTACCGGGGAATTTCTCGAGTTCAGAAAGTCATCGGTGCTCCAGCTGCTAGCTTCATATGCCGACAGGGCGCGAAACCTGGGTCTTGAAGTGGGGGTGGACCTTTTCTCCCCCTCACTTCGAAACATCGTTTCGCAGGATTACGAGAGGATATCCAGGCATGTGGATTGGATGAAGCCGATGGTTTACTGCAAAACAATGGGGCCGGCCGGACTTCCGATGGAACTTCTCTCTCTGGCAAAGATTCTGGTGGAGCACGCCTCGCGACTTTCGGAGAGAGAAGCGCTCGAGATTATCGGAGAGCTGACCGGCCTTCTGTTGCCTGAAAGCTTTGATGAAATAAGAATGAAAGGCATCGATCAGAAGAACTATGAACTAGAGCTGAATAAGATCGACCAGATGAATCTCAATCCAGTAATTAGGATCTTTCCCGGCTTTGAAGCGGTCAATCTTCCCCCTGTATGTTCGGTAGGTCTGGAGGAAGTCAGGAATTACGTAGATGCAACTCTTAGAAAAGGCCATGATGGGTTTGTTCTCTCCTGGGATATAAGACACATAAGTGATGCGATTCTCGAGTATGTGGGTGATCGCTTTGAATAAAGATACTGTCGGGCCTAGACTGATTCTCGAAGTGAAGGAAATCTCAAAGAGCTTTCCCGGTGTTCAGGCTCTTGACAGGGTAGACATGGATGTGAGAGAGGGGGAGGTTCACGCCCTTCTGGGAGAGAATGGATCGGGAAAGTCGACGCTCACAAAATGCATTGTCGGAGCTTATCAGAAAGATTCCGGGACCATTCTCTATGACGGGAAGGAAACCAGCTTCTCATCTCCAACGGAATCTTTCAGGCAGGGAATAAGCGTCATCTATCAGGAGAGGAGCCTCATTCCCAAATTCACCGTCGAGCAAAACATATTCCTCGGTGACGAGATGCAGGTCTCGGGCCTGCTTTCAGAAAAGAATATGAGAAAGAGATTTCGCAGCCTTTGTGAGTCGTATGGATTTGATCTCTCACCGGACGAGAAGATATTCAGGCTCGGGGTGGCGCAGCAGAAGGTAGTGGAAATCATGAAGGCACTTTCCAGGAATTCGAGGGTAGTGATCATGGACGAGCCGACGGCCTCGCTTTCGAAGGAAGAGTCCGATCATCTCTTCAAGATCATCTCTCAACTCAAAAGCAAGGGAATTTCGATCCTGTATATCACCCATATTTTGGAAGAGGTTTTCAGGATTACCGATAGAATTACTGTCCTTAGAGACGGCAGGAAGGTCTCCACTCTGAATACCGCTGAGACTGACAGAGAAGAGATCGTAAATCTAATGGTCGGTGAAGTCTTTCATGATATCGAAGATATTTCGAGTTCTGCAAACTACGACCTTCCACCGGTCATATCTGTAAAGAACATTCAAAAGTTGCCTAGAGTAAGGGATATCTCATTCGAAGTCTATCCCGGTGAAGTGCTTGGAATTACCGGTCTCACTGGCTCGGGAAAAACGGAGTTGGCCAGGGCGATTTTCGGCGCCGAGAAGGCAGACAGCGGCGAGATAATAGTCGAGGGCAAGAGAGTGAATCTAAGCTCGCCGGTAGATGCAATAAATGCAGGGATAGCGCTAATACCCGAAGACAGGAAATCCGATGGCCTCATTATGCTTTTCGAGGTCTTCAAGAATATCACTCTCCCTTCGATAAGCGATTTCACTGCGATGCCCGGAATGATCCTGACGAAGAGAGAGTATGTTAAAGCGAATGAATACAGGGAAAGACTTAACATCCGGCTTGCTTCGATACATCAGCAGACGAAGTTTCTTAGCGGAGGCAACCAGCAGAAAGTCGTAATTGCAAAATGGCTGCTGACAAATCCGAAATTGCTGGTCATGGACGAGGCGACACAGGGAATCGATGTGAAGGCAAAGAGTGAGATCTACTCGATTGTGAGAGAACTTGCCGAGAACGGCTTCTCCGTTATCTTCATTTCCTCTGAAGTGCCGGAAGTTCGGAGAGTATCCGACAGAATCCTCGTAATCGCAGATGGAGAGGTCGTAGGAGAATTCAAACGCGGAGCTCGCCAGGACGAGATCCTGAAGAAGGCGTTGAGCGGAAAACAAGAGCATCTAGATAATCAGGTGGTGAGTTGAATGTCAGGACCCGCTGTTAAGTCGAAGTTGGCAAGCTTTCTGGGAAAGTACAAAATCATCATAGCATTTTTTGTGTTGGCGCTGGTCATCTCACTTATGACACCCAACTTTCTATCTTGGAGAAACATCATAAACATATTCAGGCAGAGCTCGATAATCGGTATAATGGCTATCGGCTCCACCTTTGTCATTATCGGCGGCGGGTTCGACATCTCGGTCGGTTCACTACTGGCTCTTTCCGCCGCTATGGCGGTTGGACTCCAGTCTTCTATGCACTGGTTTCTCGCCGTGATTGTTGTTTTGCTGGTTGGTGCCGCCTTTGGAGCGGCAAATGGATTCCTTAGCTCGAAGATTCATATCCCGCCAATCATTGCCACTCTGGGAACTATGACGATTATAAGAGGGATCGTCTATATGTATACAGGCGGGTATCCTCTTTATGTCGATTCAGAAGGGTTTGCTTTCATCGGCAACGGCTATATAGGACCGATACCCTTTCCAATAATTCTGCTGCTGATCCTGGTAGCTCTCGGTCAGTTCATTCTTGTCAAGACGAAATTCGGCCGGTACTCCTGTGCGATAGGCGGGAACAAAGAGGCGGCCAGACTCTCGGGAATCAAAGTCGACTTCTACATGACACTGACCTTCGTTGCTGGAGGAGTAATGGCCGCAATGTCGGGAGTTGTCTACGCATCGAGGCTGCTTTCGGTTACGCCTCTTGCCGGTCAGGGCTATGAGCTGGATGCAATAGCTTCTGCAGTAATCGGTGGTACAAGCGTATCTGGGGGGGAAGGTTCAGTCGTGAGAACTCTCATCGGGGCGTTGTTGCTCACGATGATAACCAATGCATTCAACCTGATCGGAATAGATCTTTATGTTCAATATGTGTTCAAAGGACTTGTAATTCTGGCAGCGGTTGGATTCGATTCATTCTACAAGGCCCGTGGTTAGAAGAATCGGCAAGTAGCTTCGACCCATAGATGGGCATACTCGGCTTTCAGGAGCGCGCCTCTTCATCAGTGCATGGTTTAGCTATCTCTACTTGAGGAGGCCATAGGCATCGCCCACGTTTTGAATGAAAATGATTCCCTTACCAGGCTCATCGATTCTTAGCTTCTCTCTTATCTTGTTCACTATTGTCTGTGTCAACTCTTTATTGGAGACGATCATGACGATCTCCTTTTCAGGTTCGATCTCCATTGCGAACAACGTGCTTCTTTCGTGAACGCCGGATCCTCTCGCGTTTATTACCGTTCCACCTTTCGAACCCATCTCGGTAGCGGTATCTATAACTTCCTCGGCCTTTCCCCTGTCAACTATTACTGTAATCAATTGATACATAATCTCTTTTTCACCTCTTCCTTCTTGGAGCGAATTGCATCCCAGTTCTTTTGATCCTTCTACTTCCTGAATGTCTACAGTGAAAGCGATTCCGTGATCCGGGCGATCAAGCATCATTTCTCTGTCAAGAGCTTCGAGCAAGCTCTTGGCATTCCTGTTGTTTGCAACTATCAATACTATTTCCTTTCGGATTTCGTACAGCGCGAAGAAGTTCAATAATCCACTTCTTACAGTGCCCCTCCCCAGCAGAATCGTGCCTCCGCTGATCCCGTTTTCCCTTGCAATTCGAAGCACTTCGCTTCCCTTTCCAAAGTTAACGACCGCATATATCAACTTATACGGACTGATATTCTTATTACTAGCCACTTGACTCAACACCTCTTTTTCTTGTCTTGATCTTGTATATCAACCCCAGTATTTGAAGAGCGATAATGGGTGTCATTGCGACCATAGATATGAGACCGAAAGCGTCAATGAGCACGTTCGCGCCTTCAATTGCGCTCGCGGCACCCTGGGCGAAAGCAATTACAAACGTACCCGTCATAGGTCCAGAGGCAACACCTCCCGCATCGAAAGCAATTCCGACAAAGAGCTTAGGCGAAAAAAACGACAGTAGTATGGAGATGGCATAGCCGGGCAGAAGAAAATGCCAGAGTTGAACCGCCGGTACAGCTATCCTAATCATTGAAAGAGCCACTGCCAGACTAACACCGGCCGATAGGGCGAGAAGAACTATTCTTCTCTTAACGGCACCACTGGTCACATCTTCAATTTGATGAGTCAGAACGTAAACCGAAGGCTCTGCAAGGATTGTGACAAGACCCAGAATCATACCAACTAGAACTAAGATTGACTTGTTTCCCATTGAGGCTATGCCGTATCCGATTTCTCTCCCGACATCCATGAAGCCCCCGTTGACACCTACGAGAAAAATCACCATACCTACAAAAGTGAACACAAGTCCGACAGTTATTTGTCTGAGCACTCTCTTTGAAAGTCTCAGTGAGCTAAACTGAAGCAGCAAGAAGGCCAGCAGTATCGGAAGCAGTGAAAGAAGAACCTCACTGGCGATCCTTGGCATCAAATCGAAGAAGTAACCAAGAATCTCTGAAGATTCCGATGCGAAATAAACAGGGGCAGCTTCCATAGTGTTGTTAGTGGATACTATACCGACGAGAAGCACAGAGATAATTGCTCCGGCGGAGGCAATTCCCAGGAGTCCAAAACTATCATTTTCTGAAGATCTACTATCTCTCTTGAGAACTGATATCCCGGCTGCAAGTGTAAGAATGAATGGAACGGTCATCGCGCCTGTGGTAGCTCCGGAAGCGTCGAAAGAGATCGCAAGTAATTCTCTCGAAGAAAAGAGAGAAAGGATAAGTATTATACCGTAAGACACTGTCATAAGTTTCTTGAGGGCGACATTGAAGACGATTCTTATGAGTCCGAGTGAGAGAAAAACTGCAATGCCAATGGATGCAGTTATAACGACACTCCCGCTAGATAATATACCTGAAGAGACAAGCTCGACCTGAAGCGCGTGTATGTGCAGTGCGGGTTCAGCTATGGATATGAAGAATCCAAGCACAAGACCTGCAACAGCTACTATCCAGAGCTTATTAGTCTTTGCTATGAAGGTACCCATGAAGTTACCGATAGGGCTAATCCCTATACTGACTCCAAAAAGAAACGCAGACAGCCCGACAACAATCAAAAAGGAGCCAATCACAAATCTGAATATTAGAAACCAACTCAACGAGACAAACAGGAAATTGAGCACCAGAACCAGCACCGTAATGGGAAGAACGGCTAACAGCACTTCCTTGAGTTTTTCAAGAAGCAGGTTCATTGATATGCTCACCCTTTCTTCGAGATGCGCTTTTTTGCTTTATGCTGTATCTTCTCTCCGATCGAAGCTCTTCCGTGGACGCCGAGTAGCTATACGTACCTAGGCGTTCAATCACTTCAAAGATCACCAATCCTAGACTGCAATCATTAGCTTTATTATACCTGTTCAGTCACCTCAGGGCAGGTTTACTATCATGCGTCAATCTAAGAAACGAAGAGATGAAGAACAAACTGAAACCCCTTTGACCATTCATCTCAATTATCGATACTTGCTATACGAACTGAGTAAAGTGTAGTATTTCGTAAATAACACCATCGAATTCCGAAGGGCATTTTGTCCTCAATGAACGGAGGTAGAGATGCTAAGAGAGATAATGATTTCCTTTCTTCTCGAAGGAGACGCCTGTGCATCTATAAAATACAGGGTTCAAAAGGAAATCCTAAAAGAGAGTCAGGATACTCTGAATATGAGAGTACTTCATTCGGGAATCCTCGATGATATCAGGGTTAAGAATATAATCGAAAACCAGAAACAAGATGGCTGGCTTGGTGAGAGCTTCCACGGGGAAGACAGTATGGAGGCGTCGATCCGCTTCCTGCTAGAAAGGGGTCTTGGAAGTAATGATGCGGTTATTTCGAGAGCCTTTGAAGCTCTGGAAAGAGACAGCAGCGACTTCCCAAGAGAGTTTAAGAAAGTCGGTAGTGTATTGGACTCAAGGGGTTTCGGAGGATCCGAGTCAATCAGAGCGGCACTCTTTGCTCAGGCAGGACTCGAAGAAAAGGATTTCGTTAGATATGAAGTGGAGAAGGCTCTTGAGGCTTTTGATTTTGTCAGGAGTGCAGGATCGCTTGTGGAGATTACTGAAAGCTTCAATGGAAGGCTTGTTTTCAAGGAAGATGCCATATGGCCGTCAATATATCATCTTCGGCTTCTAGCTTTCGCGAGAGGTTGGAGAAGCGAAGAGGGAAGGAAGACAGTTGCCGGGGCAGTTAAGAGGCTAGCAGAGCTCTCGCCGATCAAACATGCGTTGCTTCGCCACAAATCACAGTTAATAGCACCGGCCTCGGTCTTTATGGACGATTTCAACTCCGATATGGATAAGCTTGATTCGAAGGGGTGGATGATGTGGTTTCACCGGATGGAGCTGCTTGCGAGAATGGGTATTGCAGATGAAGTTCCGGAGATCAAAAGACAGACCGACAGGCTGCGATCAGCACTCCGGAAATCCGGAGCAAAATTTGCGGAGAAGCTCTCTCATCCTTACTTCACTCACTGGAACTCTTATACAGGCTTGGCACTTGAAGAAAACTGGAAATCACCATCCAGGAGAATCAACGATCTTACCTTTAGAAGTCTGCTGATCCTCTATAATGCCGATATGTAAGCCCGAACCTCGGTGAGTGCACTTTGGTTTATATGAGCCCCATCGCTGTCTTCCTGATCAGTCAAACCGGGAATACATTGTGGGCATGAAAAACCCGTTATGGGAGAGACCGGCGTTTCCCTCGGCATCCAGGGCGATCACTCCACATTGGAAGCCCCGTTCAGAACAGATCTCGACAACTCTGTCGCAGGCTTCCTGAACCGCTTGGCCTCCCTCGACGAGCTCGACGAGCTTTCTTGTGACTCCGACTCTAAGTATTCCCTCTCCAAGACCGGTCGCAGAAGCCCCGGCAGATCTGGACGCGAAGGTTCCGGCCCCTATGATGGGAGTATCTCCAACCCTTCCCGGAAAGGCGTGGGCAATTCCCCCGGTCGAAGTCCCGGCGACGATGTGTCCCTTTGAATCGATTGCCACTGCTCCGACAGTAGAGAAGGTTCTCTGTTCAGCCAGAAGTTTGGAGTACTTTCTAACGAATTCTCTATAATCCTCCGGAAGCTTCTCGATTTCTCTATCATCAGTATTTGCATACTGCTCATTCGGGCTTGTCTCTCTGAATCCCATGAGTCTGGCGAATAACTCGGCCCCCTTCCCAGAGAGCATTAGGTGGGGAATTTCCTCCAGAACCTTTCTCGCCACGCTGATGGGATGAGCGAAATTCTTTATTCTGATTACAGCCCCTGCTGCCTCGTTACTATCCATAATTGAGGCATCCATTTCGATTTCTCCTATCATGTTGGCGAAGGAGCCGGAAATGCCCGCATCGAAATGTGGATCGTCCTCAAGTTTCGCGATAACGGACTCAACGGCATCTAAAGCAGAATCGCTTCCTTTCAGCACTTCAAGTCCGATTTCAAAGGCCACGTTCACTCCTTGTGTGCGAAGCTCCATCTCTTTTTGCGGAAGAAATCCTTCATCGCATCCGCCGTGCACGATCAGTGCTCTCTTCAATTGATTACCTCCAGCAAAATCTTCTACTGCCACTCAAGCACAGCTCCTCCCTCGGAGTATCCGATCGACTGCGAATATGGGTTCACCAATCTTTGGGGTTCGTGAGAGTGCCAAAGAGGTTGGAAACTGCAAGCCGGAGCAGTAACAAAAACAAGAGCTCTAGAAAATTCAGATAGCCTTCACTTCGTGTGTCTCAATCTAAGCAAACCGTATAGGCCGTGGCCGGAATGAATGTGCCAGGCTGATCCGAAGACTCCGCGATTTGTGATTCCCGAGACCGAAGCTGGCAGCTTGAGTTTCCGGCACTCAGAGCCAGGAAATCCCTACTACTGCATTCTTTTCGCTTCGTGACGAAATCCAGCCTAATCAGACGGTCTTCGTTCAACTCGGCTCATGATCTGTTGTTTATCGATTGAGCATGAGAGTTACGCTCTCTGCGAACTCGATGGTCTTTCTTTCGATCTCTTTTTTGAGTTCTTCAGGGTTATCGAAATCCGGCCTATCGGAAAGTATTGACTCGAGAATGGAATCGACTCCCGGAGAGACTTGTGACAACTTGTATTGGCCTATATTCTTAAGTCTAAAGAACTCGATGTACTTGGCCTGGACCTTTCTGTTGATTGCACCAAGCCAGACTTCAAATCTGCTCTCTTTGTGCAGATAGACAATCGCGATTTTGAGTTTCCTATCTCTCAAGGCGGTGGGAGAAAATGCAAAATAAGTCATGTCCATATACCCGAAATACAGAGAACCGGTCACATAGTTTGGGTATCTTTCGGTCAAATACGTTCTTAGATCCGACATGAACGACATGATTCCCCTGTAGGCTTCCTGGATGCGCCCTGTGTTCAACTGGTTCGTGTATTCACGGATAAGATCGTTCATAGAGTCCACATTCCTACTCCTCATTCCAGCGGTATTTCTTGTTCTTTCGAAGAGTATCGAGATTGCAGTTCAGGCACAGGCCATTATGACAGCATATGACCCCTCCACATTCAGGGCATCGCCATTTTTCCTCTTCCTTCTTCAAGAACAGATCTATAGAGTTGTCACGAATGAATTCCAGGTTCTCAATCATGCTCATATGATACTTCGTTCGGTAGCGCTTATCCAGTGCCTTAAGTCGTTTACACGGAAAGGCTTTGCACTCAAAGCAGAACCGGACGCTTCCCTTTGCAAGCAATTCGCATTGGTCACCCATATGAGTGCAGTTTTCACCCCTCGGAATACACCCGGGGCAGTACTGTCTGCGAAAGCCTTTTTTCTTTAGATCCTCTTTCATTGACTGGTAATTGATGCACAGGCTGCAATTCATACCGCATGGAGCGATTAACGCCTCTTCCATCGGACACCCCCTCACGACCCGTCAAGAACCCTCATCATTATCCACATCTCTTCTTTATAGTTCGATCATCTTATTCCTTAGTTCCATAATCGGCCTGAAATCTCGCGTCTCTTCAGTCTCCTCTCTCTCTTTTTCTCTAGCGTTCTTAAAAGAACCTGGACGCGTAGCATCAGAATTAGAGCCGCTTTTCTCTCTTCACTTTGGCTTTTTACGTTTTGTTGCCCCCTGCGAAGCAGCATCACTTCCTCGCGCAGCGAGCCTCACTTCCCCGGATGCTACTCCGGGCATCACTTCCTGGGATGTTCTTCCCAGCATCACTTCTGCTCTTACCAGACCCCAGACCCGGCTCTTCCTGGCTCTTGATCTAAATCCCCGCTCGAGCGGTTTGTCATTACCCACATTATTTTTTCTGAAGCTCAATCATCTTATTCCTTAGTTCCATAATCGGCCTGAAATCTTGCGTCTCTTCAGTCTCCCCTCTCTCTTTTTCTCTAGCGTTCTTAAAAGAACCTGGACGCGTAGCATCAGAATTAGAGCCGCTTTTCTCTCTTCACTTTGGCTTCTTACGTTTTGTTGCCCCCTGCGAAGCAGCATCACTTCCTCGCGCAGCGAGCCTCACTTCCCCGGATGCTACTCCGGGCATCACTTCCTGGGATGTTCTTCCCAGCATCACTTCTGCTCTTTCCAGACCCCAGACCCGGCTCTTCCTGGCTCTTGATCTTAAATCCCCGCTTGAGCGGGGGGGACCGCTTGCGGTGGGGTGTGTGCTCTTTGAACAACTTTTAGAATAGGTTGGCCTGTTGGAAATTAAACGATATTAGCTCTTCACGTCATTTGGTCTGTGATCCATGTGTATTCTCCTGCCAGAGACCAAAAACTAACATCGAGCAACCGCTCTCGGAGGACTATTTCGGAGCATCGGCTTTTCTCGTCTACAAAGACCTACACCCTCCGCCACTACGTGGCCCTCCTCCCTCAAGGGAGGATTTGAGATCAGGATCATCAGGAGCCAAATACAAGTTCGCGCATGAACCAGCATATTAGTGGGATTGTGCTCTCTGACTTATGGGTAATGCTGAGGTCATGAACGGGGTTCGTTGAACTACCCGATAAATCTTACCATTTTCATTGTGCTTCTCATCTTGCGTTAGGTCCTTTATCACGACTAAGGTTCTCATTATCGGGAAGCTCAGTTGTAAGTCAGAAGGATTCTCCCCCAGACTTTGCAGCTGCAAGAGCGGATAGAATCTTCAGCGATCGGCATCGATAGGATCTCTCCGATCATGAATCGAATTAGCGCTCATCATCTGTTGTTACAATGATGTTAAAAATGGAGTCTGTCCCTAGGGCAAAGGCAGTCCTGTTGAGAGTTCAAAGTCAGATGACATAGCATCTACATCTGATGTAGTGTAACCGGAATCGTAAATCCCGATATAGACATTGTCGAAATCGACATAATCACACAATCTCGAAGAAAAGACAAGGAATTCGAACTGGGTGAAATCCAACGTAACCGTATAAGTCTCAGCTCCCTTATATGCTCCATTTACATGAACCGAGAATCCTCTGTAAGGGAAATTGAAGTCGAACTCCATCAATACGGTGTACCAGGTGTTTGGAGATATAAGCATCATCATCTGGTAGTCCCCACTGAAAGTATATAAACCAAATCCTTCTCCATAGTCTCCACAGAAGATATAAGGAGCCCAGTGCGTCCGGTCTCCAACACCGAAGTTACCGTTTGCTGCAACACTAAAATCAAACGAGATCATACCTCTTCTGGCAGGACTAAGCCCTGTCCTGAGAACCCTTGCGTAACCATCAAGCGTCGGATCAGAGAGAGTAAGACCTCGACTCCCAGCGAAGCCAAAGAGGGTAATGGCTCCCTTCGACAAATCTGAACTATCGTAGTTTGCCCATGGCAAGGTTGACGGCCCAAGAACTCCAAGAGGTCTGGACTCGAAGTTGTCATCGACGATTCCATAAGGTTCCGTTGTGAACTTCCACACCGGACCTTCAACCACACGGCTCCCCTCCTTAGCCACTATTTTCCAGTAGTAGTTTGTGAAGCTTGCCAGGCCGACCTTCACAAGACTAGTATTAGTCAGGTTAGTTGAATTAATCGGTGGATTGGGGCTCGTTCCGAAATACAAGTCATAAGTCACGGGATCGCCATCCGGATCCCCTCCTGTCCAGGTGAGAGTTACGTTCTTAAAGCTCTGGCCATCTGCGTTGTGGGCCGGCGAAGGATTTGATGGAACATTAGGCGGAGATTTCACATTGATCTTGAAACTGGTCTTCGATTCACCCTTACCATCTGAAGCGGCTACCTCGACTGTTTTTAGCCCAGAAGGCGCAGTAACTGTCCACGAGTAAAGACTACCCACGACCGATCCTGGACCGTTTACCAGCCTAAAATTCAGAGAATCGCCGTCAGGGTCTGTGCAGTATACTGAAAGATTCACGTTTACAATATCGCCTATGTTTGTTGAAAGATCTGCTATTGTGGACCAGACCGGAAGTTTGTTAAAAAGTGGACAGCCCGTGAGTAGAAGTACTAAAGGAACAATGAGCAGAATAATGTGTCTTTTCCTCATTCAAATTCCCCCTTTGGAAGATCAATGTTTGAGGGCATACGAGAAGAGACATCTACAAATCTGTGAAGTAACGGCTTTAAACAACAAATAACCAAACTCGCTCCAACACCTCTCTTTTTTCGATAGTCCAATATTTTCAGAGAGTGCAAGAGACAAGTAAACTATGATCGAATAATATAGCGATCAAAGTACGCAATTCCTTTCCCGTAACCTGCGAGCCTTTAGGAGCAATCATTGAATGTCCTATAATAGCTTAGCACCGCAGGGTTTTAATTGTGCATACTTGTGGAGAGCGTTCCACGTCTCTCTTGCCAATTGTAGTGGCTTATGTTCAATCTAGAGCGAATTCTATTTACCTAGACTTCCAGTTTTCACTATCCAACAATCGCTTAATCCATGAAGGCCTTTCACGTCTCCATCATTTGATCGCGTTCTTCAGGCAATACGTAGCTGACGTCCATCGTAATCTCTATAGAAAAACAATCGTCATTGATCATAGTTGAAATATGGGCAAAGCATGCGATCAATCATGTCAATCACGCTCTTTGCATTCGGTCGTTTTGTAAAGTGTTGAGGAACAGCGCAGAGATCAAAGGATAGACTCGAAGTTTCTTGAAGAGAGTTCGAAGAATACTTTTTAAATAAGGAGTTCCGCACGGTCGAAGAGAGCAAGTGACATCGGTAGCACTTCTTTGTCCAAAAGGGATAAGCATTTGTTTTGGGTTACGAAGAATATTAATAACAAGAATAAATACATTTTCGGAATTGAAGAGTATTATTGATTTGTTAAGGACGTCATAAAGGATCACGCTCCAAACTGCTTTTCCGTGGGTTACATAAAGAGGCCGCCAGGATTGAGTATAGCGATTTATTTGTACGAAATTGAGAGTCGATAAAAAAACGATTATTCGCTAGAAGAGTCTATGCTTCTGAATGGGCAGTTTGGCATGAAATTGTATTGAATGGAGCACATAGATTGTGAAGAAGAATTTTTCGCCGAAGCTTGAAGAGGGAAAAGGAATGTATTACTTCAAGCTAAGTGGGGGATCTTTTTGATAAGATGATCAGGGCGAAATTCCGCGATGCTCTGTGTTCTTTCCAGGCTTTTGGAGTGAAGAGTCGTGGAACTGGGAAAGGTGTCGTGAAATTCTCCAGCTGAATGGGGTGAGATTTACCTGAAAGGACAGACGAAAGCTAGTTGTATTTCGATTTTATGCGTGACCGACAAGAATAGCCTTTGCATTGGTCTAGGCTGTAAGTCGGTTCGTTTTGTGCGTGGAGGAGCGTCTCTATGAAAAAGCTTCTAGTCCTGTTATTCGTAGCCGTAAGCACAATAATGTTTTTGTCAAGTCCCTGTTTTGCGGTGGATGGAAAGATAACTTTGACTGAAGATGAGATCATTTTCGTGAATGAGCATCCTGTCATAAGGCTCGGAGTAGATCCCGCCTTTGTGCCGTTTGAGTTCATTGACAAAGACGGAAGATACAAGGGTATTACCGCGGACCTTTTGTCGCTTGTCAGCGATAGAACAGGTCTCAGATTTGAGATTACTCCGGGGTTGAGCTGGCCAGAAGCATATGATCTGGCTCTGTCGGGCGAGGTCGACGCTTTGCCTGCAATATCGAGAACCGACGAGAGAGAGACACTTCCTTTTCTCCGAACCTTATTATTACTTCAAGAGGGTAATCGTAACCAGAGACACCGACAAGGGTATCTCCGGAATCGAAGACCTGGAAGGATTAACAGTGGCTGTGCAAAGAAACAGTTCTCATCACAGTTACTTAATATACTATCCGAGGATAAACCTGAGTCTGTACGACTCAGTTGAGGCCGCAATCACGGCAGTGGCAAACGGAACGGAGAGGGCTTTCGTCGGAAACCTCGCTACTACGAATCATCTAATACGCGAAAACGGGCTGACAAACTTGCGATTCACTGCATTCGAAGCGGAGAAGCAGCTGGCCCTGCATTTTGCAGTTCGCAAAGACTGGCCCCACTTAATAAGTATTATCAACAAGGCGTTGGATTCGATCACACAGGAAGAGAGAATTGCCATCAACAGCAAATGGATCGATTTGGAGTCAGAGGTTGACTATGGCCGTATAATCCGGATTATTTCTATCTTTGGCGCCTTCGTTGGCGTTGCAATGGCTGTTTCGATCTACTGGATTTTTCGTCTGAAAAAGGAAGTCAGAAAAAGGGAGCTCATTCAGATAGATCTGGAGAGGGCAAAACGAGAAGCAGAAGATGCAAATGAATTCAAGTCCAGCTTCATGGCGCGGATGTCTCACGAAATTCGGACGCCGCTCAATGCAATTACGGGAATGGCATACCTTCTGAAGAAGACAGAGATTTCTTTGACTCAGAGTATGTATGTGGATCGGATTACTCAGGCCTCGAACAACATGTTGAGTATAATTAACGATATTCTTGACTTCTCTAAAATCGAAGCCGGCAAGGTCGAGCTGGAGATCACTTCTTTCAGCATGGATCAGATCATCCAGGATGTCGTGAATATCGTGTCTTACAAGATCGAAGAACAGGGAATCGGTTTCAGGCTTTCGAAGGATCCCCTTATTCCCAACTGGTTTTTCGGTGACCAGAAGCGAATAGAACAGATTCTCCTCAATATCCTTAACAATGCAGCGAAATTCACAAGTGCCGGTGAAGTCTCGCTTGACGTCAGGCTAGTTGCTAAGGAAAATGAGAAGTATCATCTGTCATTCTCCGTCAGAGATACCGGTATCGGGATGACCGAAGAGCAGATAAAGAACTTGTTTATGCCTTTCATACAAGGAGACAGCACCATCAACCGTCGATTTGGGGGTTCGGGACTGGGACTGTCGATCGTCAAGAATCTTGTGGAAATGATGGGAGGAAAAATCGAGGTTTTTAGCACCCCGGGAGAAGGTTCCACGTTTATCATTCATCTGTCACTGGACGTTGATAAAGAGAGGGAGGAACTATATGCGAAAACCTTCTCGGCGACTCACTTCAAGAATATCAGGACTCTCGTACTTGAGAAGACGGGGGCAAGTATGAACTTGATCGAGAGCTATCTCGGCGCCTTTGGAATGCATTGTGAACTCACGACCTCGCAGGAAAGTGCAGTGAGCATGTTGGAAGCTGCCGATGGGAAGTTTGCCAAATCCTTCGACCTGTTCATTCTGGATTACGATACACCGTCTGAAGGGGGCTTCGAATTTGCAGTTTCGATTCGAAATAACAAAAGGATACCGAAGACTCCAAAGCTTATCATGCTCCTGCCAATGATGAGAGAGGACTTGTTCGATAAACTTAACGACTATGGAATCGATATGGGAATCGGCAAGCCGATCATTCCTTCAATCCTGTTGAATGGAATTCTCGACATTTTCAAGCTGAAGGCCGTGTCTGCCACCCATCCTTCAGTAAAAGAGAGAGTGAGCCAGGCAAAGCTGGAACGACCACATCAGGTTCTCCTGGTGGAAGATAACAAGACCAATCAATTGATTGCCAAGTCTATTCTCCAGCAAGTGGGAATTGAATCGATTCTGGCCGGCGACGGTAAGACTGCCATTGAACTTTACTCGCAGCATAAGGAAAAGATCGACTTGATCTTGATGGATCTGCACATGCCTATATTGAATGGTTACGAGGCGGCGAAGGAGATCAGGAAGATGTCAACCAGTGTCCCGATTGTGGCGATGACCGCGGATGTTATTCTCGGTGTCAAAGAGAAATGCGAAGAAAGTGGGATTCATCATTACATAAGCAAGCCCTTTGACCCCGACCATTTCATTCAAACCATCAAAGAAATAATACTGGAAAATGAGGAAGAGAGAATACAAGAGTCGACCGTTCTCGATCATTCGGCCGGACTGAAGAACATTGGTGGCGATATAGAAGTCTATCGGCAGATATTGAAGGCATACTTGGAAGAGAACCGGGAAACCGTAGAAAAGCTTTCACTTGCAATAAATGAAAAGAGATATTCCGATGCCGCGCAGATCGTCCACAAGGTTAAGGGAAGCTCAGGCAGTATTGGAGCAAAGGAATTGCACACAGTGTCGATGGAATTGCAGAAGGCTTTAAATGAAGAAAAGGAAGACAAAATACAGCCGCTGAAAGATAGATTTTCTGGCTTGCTGAGAAGACTGATCGAGGAAATCGATCGGTTTCATGCCCAGAAATGAAAAGGCATGAGTCTCCCAAACTTAAGGAGGAAGAATGATGTCTGCAAAGATTTTGGTTGTGGACGATTCGGCATCAGATCGTTTCATAATCGAGAGAATGTTGCGCGAATACGATATCCTTACGGCATGTGACGGAATAGAGGCCATGCAACAAATCGATGAACATGGCGATATTGACATTGTGATACTGGATCTGAATATGCCTAAGATGGATGGGTTCGAGGTTCTAAAAGCTTTGAAGTCAAATGATCGATACAAGGGACTCCGCACGATAATTTTGACGAACTACGATGAGCTGGATAATGAGATAGAAGGTCTGAGACTTGGTGCAGTGGACTACATAAGAAAGCCCGTAAATATGGATTCCTTGAAAGCCAGAATTGAAATTCACGTTGAACTGCTTCGAATCCAGCAAATGCTCGAGCAGAAGCTGTATGAACAGGGCCTGACTTTCGATACGATTTTCCAGCAGGCGCCCATTGGGATAGCTATTTCACACGGCTCTGAACCGTCTAGTGGCAGGGAGAGTACCGTTGCGAGGTTCAATCCTATGTTCGAGAAAATAACAGGAAGAACTAAGGATGAATTGATGGAGCTTGGCTGGGTGAAGATCACATATCCCGATGATCTCGATAAGGACTTGATTAACTTCAAGAAGTTGCAGCGTGGTGAGCTCAGTAGTTATTCAATGGAGAAGCGATATGTTAGGCCCGACGGCTCTATCGTTTGGGTTCAAATGACCGTGGCTCCGCTCATAATTTCGAATGATGACAGGTACAACCATATATGTCTGGCTCAGGAAATCACGAGACGAAAAGAGATGGAGGCCGACCTACTCGAGAGCGAGCGCAGCAAGTCCGTTCTTCTCTCCCATCTTCCCGGTCTTGCTTACAGGTGCAAATACGATCGGCAGTGGACTATGGAGTTTGTTTCTGCCGGCTGCTCCACACTTACCGGCTATTCGCCTGAAAGCCTAATAAACAACAAAGAGCTTGCCTTTTGCGATTTGGTTGCTCCGGAATACCGTGAATCCCTCTGGATAGAATGGGAGAAGACTCTCGCTAAGAAAGTTCCTCTAAATTATGAATATCAGACCATTACGGCAGAGGGTGAGAGAAAATGGGTTCTGGAGATGGGAGAAGGAGTTTTTGGCGAGGGAGGAGAGGTTGAGGCTCTTGAAGGGATAATCATTGACATAACATATCGGAAGAGAATCGAAGACAGGCTTAAGTATAATAGCGAGCACGACAGGTGGACGGGTCTGCATAACTTGAATTATCTTGAGACTCTTCTAGAGAGGGATGGAAAACATCGAAGGCTTGAGAACAGGGCATTTGTCAGTATAAATCTGAACACTGTTCAGTCACTTACCGCAACCTATGGATTTCATTACACTCAGGAGTTGATGAGGGAAGTAGCAGATATGCTCGGCCAGTATTGTACAGACCGACGCATGCTGTTCTATACATATGAAAATCTATTTGTTTTCTACTTGAAAGACTACAAAGACAGAGAAGAACTGACTGAATTCTGCAGAGACATTGCGAATATGCTCGAGTCACTACTCGTTGCTGAGAGAATTGGCGGTGGGATAGGCGTTGTTCAAATTGATAAAGACAGTGACCGCGATGTAGATCAGCTAATGAAGAGACTTCTGATTGCCTCAGAAAAAGCTCTGAACATATACGACAGAGATGTTGGAATTTGTTTCTATGACGCAGAAATCGAAATGGAAATGATTCGCGAAGAAGAGATAAAGCGTGAGCTCGCTAAAATTGGCGCGGATGAAAACTACGGCGAACTGTTTTTACAGTATCAGCCGATCCTGGATCTAGAATCAAATCGGATCTGTGGTTTTGAAGCTCTGTCCAGATTGAAGATTGAAAAGTTTGGTCTTGTGCCGGCTTTGGAATTCATCCCCATAGCTGAAAAGACAAAGTTGATCGTCCCGATCGGTCGCAGAGCCATTATCAGGGCCCTGCGTTTTCTAAGAAGGTTGAAGGACAATGGATTCGGCGGAGTACTTGTCTCGATCAATGTCTCTGCAATTCAGCTGCTGAGGAGCGATTTTTCCGAGAATCTCTTCAAGATGATAGATCGGACACAGGTCAATCCGGAGAATATCGGGCTAGAGATTACGGAGTCGGTATTTGCCTCGAACTACGAGGAAATAAACCGAATCATCGGAGGCCTTAAGGATTCGGGAATTCAGATTGCTATCGATGATTTTGGGACAGGGTACTCCTCTCTTGCGAGAGAAAGGGAGCTGAATGTGAACTGCCTGAAGATCGACAAGTCCTTCATTGACAAACTGATGTGTTTAGACGCGAAGGACACGATCACTAGTGATATCATTTCAATGGCCCATAAACTTGGCCACTGTGTTATAGCAGAAGGGGTGGAGCATGAAAAGCAGAGGCAGTATTTGCATAGTTGGGGATGTGACAGAATACAGGGATATCTGATCGGCAAACCTCTGGATGAGGAGGCGGCAATCGGGGTTTTGAAAGCCAGTCAGCTTCTGTAAACTTTGTCTTTGCGCTGAAGACTATCGCTAAGAGGGAAGGTAAGGATTATGAAGGGGAGTAGAAGAGTTATTTCGATCAAATGGGTCATCACGATTATGTTCATGTTGGCCATTACAATATCTGTTGGCGGAATCGGAAGTATGATTTTCGCGAGATGGTTATCTTCAGCCGAACGCACATCTGAAAGCATTGTAGAGACAATTAGCGAAAGCGTGTTCAATCACATAGTCGACTTCATGCATGAGCCTACTCACATTAACGAAGCAAACCACAGTATTATCGAGAACAATATACTCGATCTGTCCAACGAGGAAATTAGAGAAAAATACTTCGTCGGTGTTTTGAGCTCGCATGAAGCGGAGATATACAGTTTCAGTTTCGGTACAGCCAGTGGCGAGTACTACGGGGCGCGCAGAAATGAAGATGGAGTAATAGAGATAATGAGAAACGACGCCTCTACAGGAGGCTACTCATGGTACTACTCCGTGAATGAGGACTTGACGGCCGGCGAACGAGTAGTTGTAGCGGGGAAATTCGATCCCCGAACACGCGCATGGTATAAAACTGCGGAAGCCGAAGCGGGCCCAGTCTTTTCGCCAATCTACAAACACTTTGTGATGGATGACTTGACCATTTCTGCCGCTTGGCCTGTCTATGATAGAGAGGGTAATCTGCGGGGCGTCCTGGGAACACACATGCTGCTTTCGGGTGTCGGAGGTTTTCTCAAGGACATTGTGAGAGGCTATAATGGTTACGCTATCATTTTTGAAAGGGACACAGGCTTACTGATCGCCAACTCTATGGAGCTCGACAACTTCTCCATCCTTTCCGATGGTACGTTCAAACGACATGAAATTGGTGAAATCGAGAACTCATACATTAAGAAGGCATATAATGATTACTCTCTAACTCAAGATCCACATTTCACATACAGGGGTGAGAGCGGAAAGCTCTTTGTAGGTATTAGAGAAATCCACATGCCGGGTGTTGACTGGATCTTGATGTCGGCAATTCCTGAAGCACTCTATATGACCAGTGTTGTGGAAAGTATTCACATGACTGTATTGCTGGTTGCTCTCGCACTGATAATATCAGTAATTGTATTCAATATTGCCGCTGGCAAGCTGATGAAGCCTGTAGACAATCTTCTTGAGGTCTCCGCTGCATTATCCTCGGGGGATCTGTCAAAGAGAGTCGACGTGGTTAGGAACGATGAAATCGGAACGATATCGACGGGATTGAATAAAGTTGCCGATAAAATGCAGTTTCTCATCAATAACCTGGAAGATAGCGTCAGAGATAGAACGGAGAAACTGCACAAGACGAATGCGGAACTTGAAGAGAACAAGAATCAACTCCAACTGCTGTTAGATTCTACGGCAGAAGGGATTTACGGAATAGACATGAATGGGAACTGCACTTTCTGCAATACTAGTGCGGCTAGAATTCTTGGATACGAAAGCATTGAGGAATTGCTGGGAAAGAACATGCACCTGAAGCTTCACCATAGCCGACGCGATGGAACGGTGTTTCCTGCTGATGACTGCAAGATTCTCAGATCGATCAAACAAGGAAGAGGCTTTGAAGCGGATGACGAGGTCTTCTGGAGATCTGACGGGACCTCTTTCGATGTAGAGTACCATTCTTATCCCCAGATAAGAAACGGGAAGGTAGTCGGCGGGGTTATAACCTTCATGGATATTACAGAACGAAAAAAGAGAGAGGAAGAGATCAGGTACTTGAGCTGCCATGACTCACTTACCGGTCTTCACAACAGGAGTTGTTTCGAGAACAACCGCAAGGAGATCGATATACCGGAAAATCTTCCGATGTCGGTAATCTTCGCGGATATCAACGGCCTGAAGATGACGAATGATGTATTTGGTCACGCAGCCGGGGATGAGCTGCTGAAGAAATCTGCAGAGGTGCTGAATCAGTCTTGCAGGGAGAGTGACGTGATTGTCAGAGCCGGAGGCGATGAGTTTATTATTCTTCTTCCGAAAACGGACAAGGAAGAGGCAGAGAAGATACTCTCGCGAATCAAGATTGGGTTTTCAAATACGCGTGTCGCAGCGATGAAGTGCAGTGTCTCACTTGGTCTCGATACGAAAACAAGTATCGATCAACCGCTGGAAGTGGTAATGGCAAACGCGGAAAACTCTATGTACAGGGATAAGACCATGAACCGTAAATCTTCAAACAGGGAAATAATAAACTCAATCATTGATACTTTGCACTCAAAGCATCCGAGAGAGAAGCAGCATTCAGTTGCTGTTAGCGAACTGTGCAGCCAAATTGGATCTGCCCTAAACCTCTCGCTACCTGAAATCAGCGTGCTGGAGAGAGCGGGCTACCTGCATGACATCGGGAAAATTGTACTCGATGAAAGCATCCTGTCCAAGGTTTCTTCGAAAGCCTTGACGGAGGAAGAGAGGGAAAAGGTAAGGCAGCATTCCGTTGTTGGATACCGCATCTTGAATCTCTTTGACGATACGCTGGATCTCGCCGAATACGCCTACAGTCACCACGAAAGATGGGACGGAAAAGGCTATCCGAGAGGGCTTGCAGGAGAACAGATCCCGCTGATATCTAGAATCATATCGGTAGCAGAAGCCTATGAACGTGTTCTCAATAGAGGAGACGGTTCAATCGAAGAAAGAAGAGAAACGGCCATTAGAGCAGTCAGAGAGGGAGCCGGAAAGCAATTCGACCCGAAGATTGCCGGACTGTTCATCGAAATGATTGAGGAAAAAACCACATGAACGGGGTATAGAATGGAATTGTATTCCGTGAAGACTTTCTTTTCAGGGATTGTCTCTGTTCGGGGCTCTAGCTTCTAGAAGAACTTATATAACAAGAATCTGCGAATAGTCTAGGGCTTCTGATTGCATGACTCGAACCACCTGAAAGGTCAGATGAAGGTATAGAGAGGCGGTCCGGTTTACAGGCAACGAACTTATGCAGGAAGATCTCGTCGAGAGAGAGGAATCCCGAAAGCGAGGATTGGAGATGTCGAAAATCTCGCAATAAGCTTGAGGAGCTGCTAAACGAGAGTTTGTGTGTGAAAACTCCGGGGACCTCCATTTACTACAGCTCCTTATGTTGCCGGTAGATGTCAGAGAGCGATTGCAGGTCTTCAGAGAAAATTGAGTTTTGAGGTGTGTAGAAGAATGAACATTATGGGAAATAGACGAGTTGCTCTGGCGAAATAAGGCGGCAACTGGGTAAGCCCGGCACCGGTTCGCTGCAGGAATCTGTTTTTTGAGTATGGTTATGTTTGTCAATGTGGATGCAGGAAGTTTTCTGAGTGAAAATCTTGAAAGAAATACGGTCAATCAATTCGAGTCGAAAGTGAATCCTGATTCGATAAGTAATACACAGGTTTTTACCACATTGGGGTCAAAAAAGAGTTCCTGCGTTGCTTTTCAGTTCTAAGAGAGCTTTTTCGATTCCAAGGGCGGGACGTTGAGGTCTATGAGAAACCATGGATTCAAAGACGTCTGCGACTGCGAGTATTCTTGCCTCCAAAATTATCTCATCACCTTTCAGACCGCGGGGATACCCCGAACCATCGAGTCTCTCATGATGTTGATAAATCTGATCTATGATAGGCCGGAAGAAATCCGCCTTCTCAAGTATCTCCTTTCCTTTGACAACATGTTGCTCTATAAGTCGCCGTTCTATGTCATTTAGAAGCCCGGTCTTCGACAGAATTTCGCTTGGAACTGCAATCATACCGACATCCAGCATTAGTCCCGCCAGAGTTACAAACCCCAGCCTCTCTTCGCCAAGACCAAGTTTTCTGGCGATCTCAGAAGCCAGCCTAGAAACATTCTTCTGATGGCCGACGGAAAATGGACTTCTAGACTCCGTGATCACCGAAAGAACCTCTACTGTTGATCTCAACGTATTCTTAAGGGTCTCTTCAGTTCTTTTTTGCTCCGTGATGTCAGAAGATACATTGACAAAGATTCTTGATTTTCCATCTTCGACTGGAACCACGAGATCAGTCATCTCCGCGATGAAGATCTCTCCATTTCTCTTCTTTTGAGAAAAGACTCCTTTCCAGATCCCTTTCTCAAGAAGCGAGCTGAAGATTTCGTTTACTTTTTTTTCATTTCCTTCTGGCATCAGGACCTCGCTTGCTTTTTTGCCAATTACTTCCTCCGACTTCCAGCCATATAATTCCTCTGCAGCCTTGTTCCAGAAGGTAATTTCTCTGTTTGAATCGGTAGCTACAATTGCCTTTCCGACCTCATTAAGAATATGAGACTGCATCTCGAGCTCCGTCTGATATCTCCACCTCTGCGTGACGTCTTGATAGAGGCTTACAATCTCACCGGAGGGTAGCTTGAAAACGCTAACTTCTTTCCATCCGCTCCCTGTCTTGTCAGAGTAATGGGTTGCAGGAATGTGGGCCGGCTCTCCTGAGGAATATACCTTTCTAAATACTTCGACTAAACCAAAGCGTTCTGAACCGTGAAATGCTTCCACTATATCTCTTCCGATAAGCTTCTCTCTTCGCACTCCTTCAAGCCTTTCAGCTGCCTTGTTTACATCTCTAAGGATGAACTTTTCGGCATGACCTTCTACGGAGCAGATCATTACTCCCATTCCCATATTATCGAACAGCAATCTGAATCTTGACTCGTTGTCAGCAAGTCTTTTCAGAAAGCCCCTTTCTTCAGTAACGTCTTTGAAGGAATGGACGATACCGATTACTTCTCCATCATCATCCTGAACGAACTCCGCTGAATCGGCCAGCAGCCGCATAGTTCCGGCAGGTGAGACGATCGCAGCATTAGGATGAAAGGATATTGACCCTTCTGCAGTAATCATCTTCTTTGTGTCGAGAAGTATTCGCCGACCAGTTTCAGAGTCATAAAGCTTGAGAACCTTGTTTATCTGCTCGCCAACCGCTTCAGATTCTTCTTTACCTATCATCTTTGCTGCAACGTTATTTATGAAGACTATTCTTCCTTCCATATCTGTCGAGACAACTCCGTCTCCTATGCTTTCAAGAACTTCAAAAAAGGTCCTTGAAGTTTTGATTCTCTCCACGATCTCTCCTGCTCTCTCGGCAACCGTTGAGAAAAGCGATTTCTCGTTTTCGTTGAACAATTCACTCGGATCCATTTCAGAACTCTCGTCGTAGTATTCTGTAATGAAACCGAAGTCCGCCTTCTCTGATTGAATAGGATATGTCGAAGAGAGTGAAGTCTCACGGAAATTGGGCGATAAGTATTCCTTCCCATCGCAGATGATCTTAACGGATGCGAGATCGGGATAGCTCATTGCATTGGGGAGCTCATTCGCAAGAAAAATCATTAGCGAAGAAACTGAGCGATCTTTCTCCCACATAAACTTTGATATCTTGTTGATCAGATGGAGCTCTCTCTTCAGTTGAAGTGATTGCAGCTTGACTTTCGCAATTTCACACTCAGCGATTGACAAGACAACCCTTTCAACACCTCCATCATTTGTGTGAACCGGTGTCACACTTATCTGCTGTGACTCACTGCATGTGGTGCTGAAAAGAGCTCCTTCAGTGAACACCCTGTCAATGATTTCTGTCTTCAAGCAATCGGTGAGCTTGTTTTCAAGAGAAAAGAAGGATTCGCCACGAACTGCTCCAAAGAGACTCTTGGCCTCTTCGTTCATCCATTCTATCAAGCCATTTCTACCGATCTCAAGAAGAATAACGTTTGAAGGCTCTTTAGTGGAAGCTGAATCAAAAGAATCCACGGACATTAGAATCACTCCATTGAAGACCGATCTCAACACAAGACTAGTGACAGAATTATACAATTCTGGGAGCCGTATTTCCTAGTGAGATTGACTATGACGAATGAGTTTCAAATAACAGTGAAATGCTATTTTGAAATTGAAGACGAGACTTTCTTTCCATTACAGAGCTCGAATGTGGCTCTTTCTTTTCTTTGGTCTGTCTTGAACCTAACATGAGTTTTATTAACCATTCAAAACAGGAGTCGCTAGAGGAGAGGGTAAAAGATTATTATACTCTCCATAGTCATGAATGGTGATCGATACTGTGCAGGCAACAAATTGAGTAGTTGAGCATACGACTGTTATATATTTTACTAGGTCTGATTGCACAGCTAAAAATGCATCCCAAACTGTAGTAGCTACGGCTTCGAAAAAACGATCTGATTCTGGAATCCAGGACAAAAGGTAGCTGAACTTTTAAAAGGATGGTGAAGCGATGTTGGGACCGATTGGAAAAAGTCTTTCAAGATCCTTGATCTTGTGTGTTTTAGTGATTTCCTCCTTCGTATTTGGATACGCAACCTACAGTGGTTTTCCAGGTGAGATTGTCAGCACGTTCGAGCCATTCCTTCCCGGTGAGCAACTGGCCGCCGATCAGATGAGAATCACGTTCATGGGAACTTCGGTCGTACCTAGACTGGCCCAGCAATGCAACAGTATCTTTGTTGAGCTGGGGAATGGGGATAGTTTCGTGTTCGATTTCGGATCGGGCGTCTCCTCGAACTATGTGGCTGTTGGCATTCCTCCGTCCAGAATGGACAAGGTCTTTCTCACTCACCTGCATGGAGATCATGTTGGTGATCTGATTACGCTCTACTGCTTCGGCCCCTCTCAAGATAGAAAGACTCCGCTCTATCTCTACGGACCCTCAGGAGACAGTCCCGAAGAGGGAACACTCGCGTTTGCGCAAAACCTTATGGAGCTCATGAAATGGCATGTCGAGGCATTCAGCTTCTTGAGTACCGGACTCAAAGACGGTAGAGACGGGTACGATATCATAGCGAAGGAACTGCCGTATATGACGGTTGGTGGAGTGGCGTACGAAGAGAACGGCGTAAGAATCACTCATTTTCCAGCCGTACATGACAGAAATGGAAGCATCAGTTACAAACTAGAATGGAACGGCCTTTCGATGGTCTTCTCGGGCGACACGATACCCAATTACTACATGATTCAACAGGCGAAGGGAGTCGATGTCCTGATCCATGAGATGGTCGTGCCCCCAGAAGTCTGGGCGAGCAAGAATTCCGGTCTGAAACCGGGCGATCCCGGCTGGGAAAGAGCCGTGGCATTCGCGCTATCCGTTCAAAGGAACTCACACACTTCGCAGAAGGCCTTCGGCTATATACTCAGCCAGACGAATCCCAGGCTGGGAATCGCCACTCATTTCCAGGCCAATGAAGATACTGTGGGACCTGCGATTGAAGACATCCGGCTCTTGTACGAAGGAGCCGTCGCGATCGCTACGGATCTGCTCGTTATAAATGTCTCAAAGAGCGAGATCCTTGTGCGCAAGGCACTGGTTTCCGAATATGCCTGGTACCCTCAGCCGTATATTTATCCGCTCGATCAAATGGCTCCACCTAAATATGATGGACCGTACGCCCAGTTCAACGACACGCTCCTGGGGATTATAATTCCCGAGGAAACATACGGAGGCGAAAAGTAATAGAAAACAGTGCAAAGATAAATCTTGAGTTCATTTAATAAGATATGATCTCTGACGAGCTTTAACTCTTCCGTTTGTCAATGGGCCGATCATAGGATCGGCCTTTTTATATGAAAACGAATAAATAGAGAGAACAAGGTCTTAATGAAGATCCAGTCGCGAAAGCTCACTTTCCCTGAAGAGATGGACATGCATCGAAATTCGCGACTTTAGAGAGAAACTCTGAAAAAAGTGCAACCCCCACCCCAAGCAAGTAATTTTCTTCAGTATTCGACTTCTTCCACATGCAAAGCGGGAGTCTTAATATTCTGAACTGAATGAGAAAAAGAATCTCGTAATAGCCGTAAAAAAAGTTGCGCTTCCCACTTGACGACTATAGTTTTATATAGTAAATTATAATCATAATTTCGAACACGAGTCGGATTTAGGAACGAGACTCGAAATGATTGAGATGAGGAGACTGACTGTGGAGAATTCTGATAGAAAGACCATGCGCCACGAAAGAAGAAGACAATTCTTCATAAAGGCCGCGCAGGAACTGATGAAAGAAGGGGACGAGTCTAAGCTGACTGCAAAGTCGATAGCCGAGCGAGCTGGTTATTCCGCTTCCAGCCTTTATGATTACTTCGAGAGTCTGGACAAATTACTGGTGATGAGTGTGGATGAATTCATGGCCGAGATCGGAGACATGACGGAAGTAGAGATAGAGAAGTGTGACAGAGTAACAGACTGTGTCGAGGCTGCCTACTTGATTTTCGCGGAGTACTTTCTCGACAATCCTCTTCTCTTCAGAACTATCTTCCTGGCTCCGGGGAGTTCGAGAGCGAAGTTCTTCAGCAATCCCGAACTGATGCCTAAATTCTGCGAAATGGGTATGAAGAGGTTGGAATCATTGCGACAATTTGATGAGTCCTTGGGTTTGAAAAAGGGTAGCTCATTGATTATAGAACAGATACTAACACCTGAAATGTTCGGGATACTGTTCATGTACTTTCAGGGATTATACGAGGTTTCGAAGGAAGAAGCTATTCAAATGCTGAAAAGAAACATCGATCACGTTCTAGAACCTTTTAGAGAACTTGAAGAAAAGACTATTTCGAGCAAGGAAAGATTGGGAGGTAAGAAATGAGCAATTGGAACATTCTCTTCAACGATTCGCTAAGAAATTTCTTTGGAACAGCTATCAAAATTGCCGTCAAGAACCCTGCACAGATCGCCTTCATGGCCAAGACAGCAAAGAATCAGCGTGAGGCTGCCGCTGTAAGAGATCGTTTTGAAGCCGAAGGGCTGCACGTTCCTCCGGTCATGATAGCCAGCATTACCAGCAAGTGCAACCTCAATTGTGTGGGATGTTATTCGAACGCCAAGAAACTCAGAACTGACAGAGAGATCACTGCCTCACACTTCAGGAGCATCCTTGAGCAGTCTGTAGAGCTTGGAATATCCATTGTTCTCATGGCAGGAGGCGAACCCTTCATGAGGAAAGATATTCTCCAAACTGCCGCAGAGTTTCCGCAGATTCTCTTTCCTGTTTTCACAAACGGCACTATGATCGACGATAACACGGTCGAATGGCTCAAAGAACACAGAAATATCGTCCCGATTGTCAGCATAGAGGGAAATGAAGGAGACACAGACACTAGAAGAGGGGCCGGCATATACAGGAATGCTCTTGAAGTCATTGCCAGCCTTAAAGAGAGCGGGTCTTTCTTTGGAGTCTCTATTACGGCGACTTCTCAAAATCACATTAAGATAACGGAGAGAAGATTCGTAAATAACGTTGTGAAACTTGGAGCGAAACTAGTATTCTACATAGAATTTGTTCCGCTCACTCCGGGCACTATGAATCTAGTGCTTAATCAAGAACAGAAGCTTGAACTCGCAGACAGGATAGACGCTCTGAGGAAGAATAGCGCAAGTCTATTCGTTTCTCTGCCTGGCAGGGAAGCGACTTATGGGGGATGTCTCGCTGCAGGGAGAGGGTTCATACACCTCAGTCCCGAAGGATTTGTGGAGCCCTGTCCATTTGCTCCGTTCTCGGTTCACAACTTGAAGGAGACGAGCTTGAGAGAAGCGCTGGAATCGGAGTTCCTGAAGGTGCTCAAGGAAAATCACATGAAATGGAAGTCGAAGGATGGCGGATGCGGACTCTGGTCCAACAGAGAATGGGTGGAGAGTGTTCGACAATCGACGACAGTAGAGAAGGAAGCGATCCAGGAAACAGTATCGCTCACTTCCTGAGGAAAGCGTGAATGTCTCGAATGAAAGTGAGCTTCTTAGAAAAACGATTTGTCCTTAGAACAGGTCGAAAAGGCTCAGCGAAGTTTACAGAGTGAAGGAAACGTCTTTAGAAGAATTCGGCCGAATTTTCACTTCGAGAATCTCGGTACTTTTCAGAAGCACGATTAGAACTAACCAACTTTAGTGTGATACTAGGCCATCCTCAAAGTACTTAGGAACATGAACTGACTGGATTATACTCAGACGAGAACCTGTACTGTGAAACATACAAAGTGCAGCAAATGCTCAATCTGCGAAAGGGTATCGGATTTTGGAGATCTTGCTCATCGCCTTCAGGAAAAGTCAAACTCCCCCGGTTTGGAACCCGAAACGATTCAAGGTTCCGGTGACATGCGAATCGAAGGAAAGATTCTGTGGGCACAATGTTTCCCCAGGAATTGAATTTGGAATGCAGAATAGGGGCGGGGCTTCCTCTAAGCTCATCAGGCCTTATCTGCTTCATGAAAACCGTATTGAAATAACCTGTCCAATCATGCATCTTTGAGGAGCTTTCCGCACCGATCGTCACGGCTTCAATATTCGCCTTCGAAATTAGAGAAGATCCTCTCCAATCGAAGCAAATAGCCCACCGCCACGACCGACACTTAAACTGGAGAAGTGCTTCAAGCTGCCATCTCTGCAAAAGATCTACGACGTGAAAGAAACATATCTCTATAGTAAAGAACTCCCTTGAATTCCGCATCCCGACCAAATGGATTGGGAATTCAGTTACTTGAAGTATAATATCTCAAATGATAGAAGGCTCAAGTTAGAGCGCAACTCTCGAGATTGGAGGGATAACTTATGACTGGAAAAAATATCAGTTGTTTGTTCGAAGACCTTGGAAGCACTGGAGTTGCCGTGGGTGTCTTCAAAGAAGGAGAAGTAATCCTAAAAGAGACTTTTGGGCTAGCAAATGAAGAACAGAAAATCCCCGTTAAGACTTGCAGTATCTTTCACATTGGTTCTGTGAGCAAGCAGTTCACGGCAATGTGCATCGCTCTGCTTGAAGAGAAGTCGCTCGATGTGTCTAGAAGAATAACCGACTTCTTCCCTGATCTTGGAAGTCATGCAGCAGAGATAAGAATCCTCGATCTGATACACATGACAAACGGCCTCCCGGATCTATACAAGGTTTCGCAGTACATCTTAGGCTTAAGAGAGAGTGACTATCTGACTTCGACAGAAGCGTATAACCTTCTAAGAAACCTTCGATGGCTTGAGTTCGAGCCTGGCAAAAGGTGGGCATACGGCAATTCAGGTTACATTCTTCTCGGTAGGCTGGTCGAAAAAGTGACAGGATCGACATTGAATGAATTCGCAGCAAGAGAGATCTTCTCCCCATTAGGAATGACGAACACTTTTTTCAGAGAAGACAATACTAGACTTATAAAGAATGTAGTTGATGGCTACTGCGAATACGAATATCTGCATTCCAAGTCTTTCAGATTGCCTTCATGCGAACCGGGGAGGCTCTCAAAAGCTCTCGATCTAATGGAGTGCACAGGAGCAGGTCAATTATGGAGCACAATTGATGATCTTCTCATTTGGGAAAGGGCCTTCCACAAGAAGATGATTGGCGAAGATCCGGAGAAGTTGTCGGAGAAGATCATTTCTCCGGCGAAACTGAACAACGGCAATCGGTGCGACTACGGTTACGGTCTATTCTTGACCAAGAGAAAGGGTAAGACGGTTGTCATGCACGAGGGAGGAAGCCTAGGATTTAACGCTGCCATTTACAGGATACCTTCCGAATCCCTTTCTGTTGTTGTTCTGGCGAATCGTAACGACTTCCTTCACAGGATGCTGGTGAAACTCGGCATCGAGATCTACGAAGCAATTGCCGACTGGGTTCTTGGAGAAGATTCGGCGTGTCTTGACAGCAAAGACGAAGGCACAAAACCTGAAGAACTTTCTGAAGATTGGCTTGAAGAGATGAAGGAAGGCGACAAGTGGTTTGCCGATAGAAAGAGCGCTCAAATCTGCAGGCTTTTCGTTGAGGAGGGCTTCCTCAAGCTAGATATGAACGGTGAAAGGGTACATGTATTATTGCCCCTGAGAGGACTCCGATTCGAAGAGATGGATCGTGAGTTTGAAGGGGAAATCTTCCGGGAGAATGGAGAGAAAGGGCTTCTATTAACAAATCACAGCGGTGCAGTTTGGTTCAGACCATTCGAGAAGAGACTTTCAAAATGTGATCTCCAAGAGTACTGTGGAAGATACTATTGTCGTGATATTGACACAGGTTACGATCTCTATGCAACCGAAAGAGGCCTGCTATTTTCCAACACGAATGCGCACCACGATGCTATGAATTTCGAATACCGGCCCGCCGTCAAGGATCTTTTCTTCACCTATGCACCACCTTATCTGAGCTGCTATTTTGGC
This sequence comes from Mesotoga prima MesG1.Ag.4.2, assembly GCF_000147715.2. NCBI lineage: Bacteria > Thermotogati > Thermotogota > Thermotogae > Kosmotogales > Kosmotogaceae > Mesotoga > Mesotoga prima. The sequence goes on from NC_017934.1 coordinate 2,441,392, forward strand.
GTTGAGTTCCTAAGGGACAGGGATCAAGACGTTGAGGCTTTTGTGTTCAGGGACTACGACAATGATGGGAGGGAGTTCTTGAAATTCGCAAAGATTCATTGATTGAAAATCACTTACAGCTGCAAATCATGAATCATCTGCCCTTTGAAGAATGTCGAGAATCTGCAGTTAGAACTTGCAGACAGGATAAACGCCTGAGGTAAAACAGCGTAAGCAGATTTGTCTCTTCACCTGTAAGGAAACGACTTATCCGGTTTTCAAAGGCCAATACGCTCGCCAGTACATGGTCCTCCCTCCTTGTCATTACCCACATTATTTTTTCTGAAGCTCAATCATCTTGTTCCTTAGTTCCATAATCGGCCTGAAATCTCGCGTCTCTTCAGTCTCCCCTCTCTTTTTCTCTAGGGTTCTTAAAAGAACCTGGACGCGTAGCGTCAGAACTAGAGCCGCTTTTCTCTCTTCACTTTGGCTTCTTGCGTTTTGTTGCCTCCTGCGAAGCAGCATCACTTCCTCGCGCAGCGAGCCTCACTTCCCCGGATGCTACTCCGGGCATCACTTCCTGGGATGTTCTTCCCAGCATCACTTCTGCTCTTTCCAGACCCCAGACCCGGCTCTTCCTGGCTCTTGATCTAAATCCCCGCTCGAGCGGTTTGTCATTACCCACATTATTTTTTCTGAAGCTCAATCATCTTATTCCTTAGTTCCATAATCGGCCTGAAATCTCGCGTCTCTTCAGTCTCCCCTCTCTCTTTTTCTCTAGCGTTCTTAAAAGAACCTGGACGCGTAGCGTCAGAACTAGATCCGCTTTTCTCTCTTCACTCTTGGCTTCTTACGTCTTTTTTGCCTCCTGCGAAGCAGCATCACTTCCTCGCGCAGCGAGCCTCACTTCCCCGGATGCTACTCCGGGCATCACTTCCTGGGATGTTCTTCCCAGCATCACTTCTGCTCTTTCCAGATCCCAGACCCGGCTCTTCCTGGCTCTTGATCTTAAATCCCCGCTTGAGCGGGGGGGACCGCTTGCGGTGGGGTGTGTGCTCTTTGAACAACGTTTATAATAGATTGGCCTGTTCGCAATTGAACGATATATTCACTACTTCACGTTATTAATCTGTAATCCATATGTATGCTCCTGCCAGAGACCAAAAACTAACATCGAGCAATCACTCACATCGGTCTATTTCAGAGCATCGGTTTTTTTCGCATACTAAGACCTACACCCTCCGCCACTACGTGGCCCTCCTCCCTCGAGGGAGGACTTAAGATCAGGATCATCAGGAGCAAAATGCAAGTTCGTGCATAAACCAGCATATTAGTGGAATTTGACTCCCTACTCATGGGTAATGATGAGCTCGCTCAAGGGAGGATTCAAGATCAGGATCATCAGGATCGAAACGCAAATTCGCACGAGAACCAGCATATTAGCGGCATTCAACTCCCTTCAGACGAAAAGAACGTTGCGATCATTGTCATTACATCGGCCAGGTTCGGAAATCTCCTTTGTCGATTGAAGGGACGCTTTAAGAGGCTAGTGAATGGAGAAATGAGTTTCTGGAAAAGATTGCAGAGATTTAATACAGATTTGACTGTGTGCAAGACGATGCACGAGGTGTTTCAGTGTAGCTGCTTGATGGCCGGACCGGAGTATAATCATTCACATAAATAAGTTAAACAAGCCTTTTAGTTTTCTACTGATTCGCCTTGGAGGTGAGGGATGTGAAAGGTATCAGTCTTTTACTGCTTTTATTCTTAGGCAGTTTTCTTCTGGGAACGACGATCGATGATGCACTTCTCGAGAGCATTGAAGCACTGGTTGCAGAGACTGCCGAGAGTAAATCCATCCCGGGGCTTTCGCTTTCAGTAAGAGTCGGAGACGTTATCACTGTTTTCGACTACGGTTACGCCAATCTTGAGCACCAAATTCCTGTTACGAAGGATTCGATTTTCGAGATAGGTTCGATTAGTAAGACAATAACGGCAGTAGGTATCCTCCAGTTGAGGGAGCGGGGTCTCATAGATCTCGATGATACAATTGAGCCTTTCTTCCGCGACTTCCCGAGAGCAGGTGAGATAACTGTGAGAGATCTACTGCAGCACAGCTCCGGAATTCATGAGCTGACGGACATTGAGGAATTCAGTAACAATATGCGCCGTGACTGGAGCCCTCAAGAGTTGATAGAGATTACCAGTGAGTTTGAACTGGATTTCGCACCGGGAACCTCTGCTCAATACAGCAACATCAACTTCATCCTCCTGGGTCTGATTATCGAAGAGCTTACCGGCATCCCGTATGACGAATACATAGCAGATAACATACTCGGGCCTCTCGGAATGGGCAACAGCATGCTCGGGAGCAGGAAGACTCTGGTGTATGGCAGGGCAAGTGGCTATCGGCTTTCTGAAGGCGTACTGGAAAATGCAGAGTATGAAAGTCTTGTCTCGCCCTTCGCCAGTGGAGCGATGATATCGACATCTGAGGATCTTGTAAAACTCACCAGAGTCTTTACCCCGGACCTCTTGCTTTCAAAACAGAGTATAGATGAAATGATATCTCAGACGGTACTCAGAAATGGTGAGTTGTGGCCCAATGATAAGAGCATGACCTACGGACTCGGGCTTGATATGCTCTACTTTTTTGACAGATTCGTACCCGGAAAGACGGGCGGAATATCCGGCTTCAACTCATACTTTCTCTATCTTCCCGATAGAGATCTTGCAGTGGCCGTGACTGCCAATCTAGATGACAGCCTCAGGGAGATTGTTTTGCTGGCAATGGAGGTAGCCGATCTCTTGAGGAGCAATTGAAAGGCCATGATAATCGCACAGTCTGGCTCTTGACGTGTGGAGCTAGTCGATTTCGATCTTGCAAGTAGGATGTTTTGCTGTCTTCATTACGCAAGGAGTTTGTTTGACGCGAGCTCCTCGACAAGTTGAATCTCGAGATCTCGCTTTTCAGCAGATAGCTGACAGGTTTGTTCTGAACGTTTTGGAAAACGAAGAGATTAGAAGAAGCGCATTTGCTGAAATTCTAAGCCGATGATTCTTGGAATGATTCAGACTACACTACTTTGGTGAAGACCGAGAGTAATAGGAGGGTATATTTTAGTCGTGAGGAGTAGATTTATTGGCCAGAGCTGAGCCCACAACACAGTTAGGAGCCTGACAGAGAAAACATAATTTTGAGCCGACTAAAATCTCGAAGTTTTGATCTGCTCAGTGGTGGCAAAACCGATTTTGGCAATCTCTTTACTTTTCGGGAAAGCATAGATTGAGGAGCAAGATGGACTTAATGGCGTCTGCCGATTATGTGTTTTCTCACAACTAAGAGGAGGTTTTCTTATGGCTTCAAAGAAACTACTAATACTGTGTGTGCTGTTTATAACGTTTCTTTCGACCGTGTACTCCAGTCAGCATGATCTCACTACGGACCCTTATGAAGCAAGTTTGGTGGCCAAAGATGCATACATCTTCGCTTATCCGATGCTCGAGAATTACAGAACGATGTATGGCGAGGCAGTTGATTCGGGAGTCTTCAACACGTTCAATCATGTCAAGACGATATTTGGACCTCAAAGCAGAACAGTTGTCCGTCCTAACAACGATACGATCTATTCTACTGCCTGGCTCGACTTGAGGGCCGAGCCAATTGTAATAAGTCTTCCGGCAGTTTCCGACAGATATTTCTCCTTGCAGCTGGTAGACATGTACACTCACAACTTTGCTTATGCAGGCTCGCGAACCACTGGTACCGGAGCCGTGACAGTTATGGTTGCCGGCCCCTACTGGGACGGTGAAATCCCCTCAGGTATAGATAATGCCTTCTACAGTGAAGGCAATTATGTCTATTGTGTTGTGAGGGCGGCAGTTAATAGCGAGCGGCCGGGAGATCTCCAGACGATTCTCCAAATGCAGCAGAAGTATTCATTGCAGCCTCTCAGCACTTACTGCGGAGAACCTGAACCGTCGCCACTTGAAGCAGAGGACTTCCCACTCTTCGATCAGACAGTTGCCGATTCCGTTGGTTTCATCGGATACTTCAATTTCCTTCTGGGCCAGTTGAAGATCCACCCATCTGAAGAGGCTCTTATCGAGAGATACTCAGAGATAGGAGTCGGACCCGATTTCGTCTTCAATCCAGCGGATCTCACAGAGCCTGTAAATGAAGCGATCGAATCTGCAATAGCTCAAGCTCGCCAGGAAATATACCATCCCGGTACAGCGATTGGAAGCATCACAAACGGCTGGTCTCTGCCGGGAAGAATCTTCGGAAACAGAGAAAGGATGCAGGGCAATTATTTCATTAGGGCCACTGCTGCGCACATGGGATTGTATGGAAATGATCTCGAAGAGGCTTATTATCCGAGTAGTTTCTTCGATAGCGATGGAGAGCCGCTAGATGCTTCCAAGTACAACTACATGATAACCTTCAGCCAAGATCAGTTGCCCCCAGTTGATGAAAGGGGTTTCTGGTCAATCACAATGTATGATGCAGACCAGTTCATGGTTGAAAATCCTCTTGACAGATACTCTATAGGTGACAGATCCGAACTGGTCTACGGAGACGATGGATCTTTGGTCATCTATCTCCAGCATAAATCCCCCGGAGAATCGAAGGAGTCGAACTGGCTTCCGGCTCCGGACGGTAAATTCACAACGACTTTGAGAATATACATCCCGTTGCCTGAAGGGCTCGATCCACTCTACTGTCCACCCGCAGTAAGGAAGGCTGGAGCGGTCGAGTAGAGTTAACCGGGAGCAAAGGAGACCAGACGAGAGCTTCTCGATATAGCCCTCAATTTCGTTATCCCATAGAGCCTGCCCCTAAATCCACTCACTTTGTCATCCCTAAGTGCTCCAGTTCGGGATCTCGCATTAGAAACCGCTATACGCTTAAAACCAAGGACCCGCTGATCGCTGTGAAGAAGATTTTGTCCGTCATCGGTCTACCGTTCTCCCCCAAGAATACCGGTTCTTCGTTCCGACGCTACGCGTCCGGGTTGTTCGTTCTTGGCAAGAATTCCGTCATGACTGAAAATTAGGTTCGTTACTGATCTTAAATCCCCGCTTGAGCGGGGGGGACCGCTTGCGGTGGGGTGTGTGCTCTTTGAATAACGTTTAGAATAGACTGGCCTGTTCGCAATTGAACGATATATTCACTACTTCACGTTATTAATCTGTAATCCATATGTATGCTCCTACCAGAGACCAAGAACTAACATCGACAACTACTCACATCGGACTATTTCAGAGCATCGGCTTTTCTCGTATACAAAGACCTACACCCCCCGCCACTACGTCGCCCTCCTTCCTAATGAAGGATTTAAGATCAGGATCATTAGTACAGCGGGTTTATAATTGGACCGACTGGGAGTTTCCTAGAGGGAGTTGAGAAAAGACTTGGATTATCGAGTGAGTCTGGTTCATAATAGATTTGTGGTGCTCGATCATTAAGATAGTTGAGCGCCCAATGTATTCAGGTTCACGTAATCCTGAAAGCACGGATTCACCTCGTAACACCTCACTATTACATCCAACTAGGTCTCGGAGCTTGTCCCTCCGGGACCATTTTTTTGTTTTGGTTTGTTGGAAGAAGGTATTTCATGCAAAAGGAAAAGAAGAACGCTCCTCAGTAATGCAAGAGTGAAATCTATGTTCTTCTTTTGAAGTAAATCTAGCTATGAGAGAAGAAAGGCTCTCGCTTGCGGTCGGGAATGTTTACAAGGTAAAGAACACTTTCGACAGTATTGGTGCAAAAGAGCTTTATGAAGTATTTGTAGCGTTTCAAAAGACTGTGGCGGGTGAAAGGGGAGAGGAGATACCGGCTCTTGAGAAGAGGTTCACTCTCTTGCTCAGAAAGCTTCTAGAGGAGATTGGTCGGCTCGAAGATTGAGAAAAGGGTGTCATTTATTAAGGGGGGATTGAAATGGCTACAAAAATCCTATAGTTGACGATTCGGCTTCAGACCTAATGATTATCGAGAGGATGTTGAAAGGATATGATATCCTTACAGCGTCTAACACAATAGAACGATGTAGCAGATCGATGAGCATCGAGATATATAGTGATTCTTGATCTCAGTATGCCGAAGACCGATGAGTTCTCTTTGTCGACAAACCAATGCAGAAGCGGAAGAGGCCATAACAACCGACATAATTTCTATGGCGCCCAAGTCTGGACATTTTGCTACGGGCGAAGGCGCGGAAAATGAAAAGCAGAGGCAGTTTCTTTTGAGTTGCGGCTGCGATAAGGTACAGAGCTATCTCGTCGCTAGACCGAAAGATGGAAATATAACTATCGAATTTCTCGAAAGCTATAGCAAAAGATAATTTCTTCGACGGAAATACGAGTTTGCTAAGTACCGAATATCCCATTCCCATCGATTTCACAACAAGGAACAGCTGTCATGTTTGACCCGGATCGAATTACAGCGGTCAGCAATTCTCGACTCACAATCCCGGTTTTGTTGAAGAGAGATGAAGCTATTCTCCAGCTAGCATCATGCAGAATCCGAGGTTAAGGATCTTGTTTCTCCCTTTGGATGACTCAATTACGAGTTGTGATATTGCTATGGCATGAAGTTGCATGACTCAATTTGATGCGTAATATGACGAAGGATTGCTATTATATGTAATAATTGTTTTTGAGTGTGTCCGGGTGTGCTGTCTCACGTGTAGAATCGACGATTATTGAAGGCATAGTAATCACTGGCAATTATTTCGTCATGAGTTTGAATCGTAAGACCATCGTGTTTGTTCAAGAGAGGACATCCTGTGTGCAATTCGTAGGAGTTTAGGGTTTTGGCCTTTTGTGATACCTGTACAATGAAGCGAATACTCTTGGGGTTAGCTTAGGTAGTAAGAATGGTTAGTTGATTCTGTGAAAAGGAGCTTAAATGATTTCGGTTATCATATAGACTTAATCGACAATTACAATTATCAAGGTGAGGCATATGAGGTTGAGAAAGAAGAACATTTCAATAAAGAGTATCATTACTATCGTGTCCGTGTCTACGATGCTCTTTTCGACAGTCGTTATAGGATACTTGATCATTTCGAGATGGTTATCCTCGGCTGAAAAAGCGGCTGAAAGAATAGTCGAAAACGTTGGGGAAAACATCTACAATCAAGTCTCCTCGTTTATGCATATACCTCAAAATGTGAACGAAGTCAACCATAAGGTTATCGAATATGGAATTCTCGATTTGTCAAATGAAGAGCTCAGAGAGAAGTTCTTTGTGGGAGTGTTAAGCGCTCAAAGCCCTCATATATATAGCTTTAGTTACGGTACGGCAAACGGGGAGTATTACGGAGCCCGCAGAAATGAAAAGGGAGTCATTGAAATAATGCGAAATGACGCCTCTACGGGGGGCAACTCATGGTACTACTCGGTTAATGAGGATCTGACCGCAGGGGAGAGGGTCGTTCAAGCCGGTAAGTTCGACCCACGTACACGCGCCTGGTATAAGGCCGCCGAGGAATCTGGAGGGCCGGCGCTATGTCCTTTATACAAGCACTTCGTGATGGATGACCTTACAGTCTCCCTCTCGTTGCCAGTTTATGATGCCAGTGGAAGTCTTCAAGGCGTAATGGGGACACATATGCTTCTTTCTGACATTGGTAGATTCCTTGCAGATGCTGTTCGAGACTACTCAGGCTACGCAATAGTTGCCGACAAGGAAACGGGCTCTCTAATAGCGAACTCTATGGGTGTTGATAACTTCACAGTCCTTCCAGATGGCTCTTTCAGCCAGCGAACCGTTGACGATATCGGCTTTCCCGATATTGAGAAGGCTTTCATTCAGTCCACTACAAACCGGGAATCACCTTTATTCTACAGAGGTGAAGAGGAAAAGCTGTTCATTAACATGCGGGAGATCGAAATACTCAATGCTACATGGGTTGTGATGTCCGCAATTCCTGAGGCCTTCTATATGAAGGACGTGATAGACAGTATCCATCTGACCGTGATTATCGTTGTGGTTGCCTTAGTGCTCTTACTAATCATATACCATATTTTAGCGAGAAAATTGATGAAGCCTCTAGACAATCTGATTGAGGTTTCAACTGCCTTGTCTAAAGGTGATCTGTCTAAACGAGTAGAGGTTGTAAGAAGTGATGAAATCGGGATGATTTCTGAAAGCCTGAACAGAGTTGCAGACAAACTACAGTTCTTGATCAATAACCTTGAAGAGAGTGTGATAGAAAGAACCAGGCAACTGCAGAGGGCAAATGAGGAATTGAAAGAAAGCAAGAATGAGCTACAGCTTCTGCTTGACTCCACGGCAGAAGGGATATATGGTATAGATCTGAATGGTGACTGCACATTCTGCAATGCGAGCTCCGTAAAGCTGTTGGGATTCAGTGGTCCAGAAGATATTCTCGGAAAGAACGTTCATCGGTTGATTCACCACAGTCGGCGAGATGGAACGACGTTCCCGATTGAAGAATGTAAGATTGTCAGGTCTATCAAACATGGGAGAGGGTTCCAGACGGATGACGAGGTCTTCTGGAAGGCCGACGGCTCGTCTTTCGATGTCGAGTATCGTTCCTATCCTCAAATGAGAAACGGAGAAGTCGTTGGCGGTGTAATCACTTTTTCGGACATCACCGAGCGCAAAAAAAGAGAGGAGGAAATCAAATACCTTAGCTCTCACGATGTTCTAACCGGCCTTCTCAACAGAAGCAGTTTGGCTCAGATTCAGAAAGCAGTCGATGTTGAAGAGAACCTTCCCATATCCGTAATCGTTGCAGACATTAACGGCTTGAAGATGACAAATGATGTCTTCGGCCATGCGGCGGGAGACGAGTTAATAAAAGAGTCAGCCAGAATCCTTTTAGAATCGTGCAGAGAGAGAGATCTAATAGCACGTGTGGGTGGCGATGAGTTTGTCGTTATTCTTCCGGGAACGAGCGAAAAGGAAACTGAAAGTATTGCTTCAAGAATCAAAGAAGGCTTCTCCGATGCCCGTGTCCAAGCAGTTAAATGCAGCATTTCACTTGGCTTTGATACTAAGACCCGAGCCGATCAGTCACTGAATGAAATAATGGCCAACGCTGAGAGCTTCATGTACAAAGACAAGACGATACACCGAAAATCTTTGAACAGGCAGTTAATTGACTCGATTATCGATACTCTTCACACAAAGTATCCTATGGAAAAACAGCACTCTATTGCCGTAAGCGAATTGTGTGGGGAGATCGGCTCTGCCATGAAGCTCTCTCAGTCGCAGATAAACGTCCTGAAAAGAGCCGGATATTTGCATGACATAGGTAAGATCGTACTCGACGAAAGCATCCTTTCTAAGGATACTTACACGGCTTTGACAGAGGAAGAAAGAGAGAAGATAAAGCAACACTCCATTGTTGGTTATCGAATTTTGAATCTCTTCGACGAAACCTTAGACATTGCCGAGTACACTTACAGCCATCACGAAAGGTGGGATGGAAGCGGCTATCCGAGAGGTCTTAAGGGTGAGCAAATACCTCTGATATCACGGATAATATCCATAGCGGGAGCCTACGATCGCGTAATGAACAGGGTGGAGGGCACGTTAGAAGAAAAGAGGGAAGCTGCGTTAAAGGTGATAAGAGAAGACGCCGGAAAGCAATTCGACCCGAATATCGCCAGGTTGTTTATTCAAATGATGGACGGAAAGAACGCTTAGGCGAAATGAAAAGCCTGTATTCTTGAACTAATGATGATGCGTGGATTTATCAGATCGTACAGATGGTGATCTGATTTTTTGGAAGAAAGTCCCTAATCAAGAGAATCCCGATCCACTTACGGATTGCGCCGTCTTGATGCAGTGACATATCACGAGGGCGACAGACTCTCCTCTGATACAACTCAAGAACAAGGACTCACCTAGAAAGCTTAATTGTGATTCTGCTGGTAAGGGCCTGCTAGATGCAGAACGGCAAGTCTCGTTTTGGACAGTGGCTTGAAGCTGCTCCGCCTTCGGAAGGTCAACTCAGTTCGATTCGAAAGTGAATCCCGATTCAATTATCTGCACACAGGCGGAAACAACATCTCGATCGTACAGAACTCCTGCATTCTTTTTCATTTCAGAGAGCGCCTCCACAAAACTAAGGTGTGAACAAGCACGAGAGCAGAACCACAACTTCATATAAAGGCTTTTCGGATTTGCAACACCGTTTTTCTCGAGAAGGATTGGTTGAAATGTGGCTACAAATCCCGATCAGGCGTCTATGAAGTTAAAGAACGCATCGAGCGTAGTGGTCATCTCCGATCTTCTTCATAGGGGGTATCTCGAGTGAACAAACCTCTTTGGCGAAGGGGCATCGTGGGTGGAAGCGACAGCCGTTCGGCGGATCGATCAGAGAGGGTATATCTCCTCCCGTAATGAGCGGTTTTCGTTTTAGACCCGTTTCTGGGGCCGGTGCCGCCGATTTAAGAAGCTTTGTGTAAGGGTGGAAAGAGTTCGTAATTATCTCTTCTGCCGGACCGATTTCCATGATCATTCCCGCATACATGACGATTATCCTGTCGCTCATGTATCTGGCGCCTGCCAAATCGTGAGTGATGTATATGAATGAAACTCCATGGCTTTCTTTGAGACTTAGCATCATATTCATTATGCTCATCCTGTTTGACACATCCAGCATTGAGGTCGGCTCGTCGGCCAGTATAAGGTCCGGTTCGACGGCAAAGGCACGGGCAATGTTGACCCTCTGCCTCTGTCCACCGGAGAGCTCGTGGGGGAACTTCCTCTTGAACTGATCGGGGGGTTCAAGGCCTACCTGTGTCAATGTGCTGTCGACCTTTTCACTGACCGCCTTCCTGTCTTCGGCAATCCTGTGAATAACGAAGGGCCGTTCCATGATTCTACCTATTGTGCGCGTCGGGTTCAGCGCCCCGAATGGATCCTGAAAGATCATCTGAACTCTCTTGTGGTACTTTAGTTCTTCTGTGCGAGTCATTTTGCCGCTCAGCTCTCTGCCTTCGAAGACTACGCTCCCCTCTGTTTGTCTGTATATACGTGATATCACGTTAGCCGTCGTGGTCTTTCCACTGCCGGACTCTCCGACAATCGCCAGGACTTCGCCGCTTCTCAGAGAGAACGATATGTCGTCCATTGCGTGAACAAATTTGCCGTGTCTCCTCAGTGAGTTCACGGGGAAGTGTTTTCTTACTCCCTCGAGGACCAGAATGTCGCCGCTCACAGGTTTTCAGCTCCTTTGTGCAGGAAACACGCTACACTGTGCCGAGGGTCCACTTTTTGAAGAGCCGGGCAGGACTTTTCGCAAATGTCCATTGCATGAGGGCAGCGTGGATGGAACCTGCAACCTTCAGGCGGATTTAGAAGGTCGGGCGGTTTTCCCTCTATCCCGCCCATTCTGGTGATCTTGCCAGTGAGGGATGGAAAGGAGTTCATGAGTCCTATTGTGTAGGGGTGGAGCGGCATGTTGAACAACTCATCGGAGTTGCCGTACTCCACTATCTTGCCTGCGTACATTATTGCGAGAGTGTCGCTGATTTCCACAAGCAAAGAGAGATCATGCGTTATGAATATCACAGAGAATCCCAGGGACTTTCTCAGCTCCTGTATCTTTTCGATTATGGTCCTTTGTACAACTACATCCAGTGCCGTTGTGGGTTCGTCCATTATTATCAGGTCGGGATTGAGGATCAAGGCCATCGCTATCATCACCCTTTGCTTCATTCCTCCCGAAAGCTGATGAGGATAGGAATTGAACCTGTCACGAGGAATATCTACGAGCTTTAGAGCCTCTATTGCTCTGTCACGCGCTTCGCTCTGTCTAACTTCACCGTGGGCATGGATGACATCTGTGAGCTGCTCTCCGATTGAAAGAACGGGGTTTAGGGCATTCATCGCCGACTGAAAGGCCATCGAGATATCGACCCAGCGGATCTTCTTCATCTCCTCTTCCCTAAGTCCAACGAGGTCGGTTCCCTTGAAGAACAAACTGCCGTTTTCAATCGTGGCATTGTCCTTCAGAAGCCTCATAATTGCGAAGGCAAGAGTAGACTTTCCACACCCAGACTCACCCGCGATACCGAGAAAACCTCCCCGCTCGAGATCGAAAGAGACATCGTCAACGGCATGAACAAAACCGCTTTTGATCCTGTAGCCGGCCACAAGATTTCTGCACTGGAGTAGCTGTTCGCTCTTTTGTCTATTCATCAAATCATCTCTTCCTCAATTTCGGATTGGAGATCTCGTCTATGGCAAAGTTCATAAGGGCGAAGGAAGTACCGATCAAGGCTATGCAGATACCGGGAGGGAGGAACCACCACCACGCGCCGGATAAGAGCGCCCCGCTGTTCTGAGCCCAGTATAGAATCGTTCCCCAGCTTACCACCGATACGTTGCCCAACCCCAGGAACTCTAGAGTCGCTTCACCCATGATTGCCGCCATAGTGGATGTGAAGAAAGAGGCCATAACTAGCGAGATCATGTTCGGGAGTATTTCCCTGAAGACTATGTACAGGGGTCTTTCGCCAAGAATCCTGGATACTCTCACGAAATCACGGTTCTTGAGGCTCACAACCTGGGAACGAAGTATCCTCGTAGGCCAAGGCCAGCTGGTGAGCCCCAGAATCAGGACTATGGGGATGACTCCCTTCACGGTTATGTAAGCGGCGATCACTATCATCAAAGGCAGGCTCGGGATAACAAGGAATACGTTCGTGAAAAGGGAGATTATATCATCCACTATGCCGCCGAAATACCCTGCCACGAGAGCCAGGGTAAGGGCTAGGAGCGTTGTGAAAAGTCCGGTAATGAGCCCGACTGCAAGTGTGATTCTTGTTCCATAGACCATTTGGGAGAAGAGGTCCTGTCCTGCCCGTGTCGTTCCCAGCAAGTGGTTTCGGGAAGGTTTGGCGTTAAGCGGAAGTTTTGTGGTGACTTTTTCGTAGGTAGTTGTTATAGACTGCGTGTATACTCTTTTTTCGGTAAATTCGTCGATCTCCTCCCTCTCGACCGTCTTTGTTCTTCCAATTTCCTCTTCGACTATGCTCAGAACTTCAACCTTGTTTGTCTTTGGATCGTAAGGCGCGATCAGCGGTGCAAATATCGCTACGATAGAGAAGAAAGCCAGGATTATCAGACCGATCAGTGCCTTACGATTTTCGATGAAAAGCGAAAAGACATCTCTGAACATCACTTGCCACCGTCCCTGACGCGCGGGTCTAGTATGAGGACCGCGATATCTGCAATGAAGTTCGCAACTAAAACAGCCACCGAAATGAAGAGAAAAATGGCCTGCATAAGGGGATAGTCTTTGCTTTGAACGGCCTGATACAACATCAGACCAACTCCCGGGTAAGAAAAGACCATTTCAGTGAGTAGGCCCCCTCCTACAACGAAGCCAAGAGACATTGCAAAGCCCGTGATCGAAGGGAGTATAGCGTTTTTCGCTGCGTACAGAGTCTTGATTCTTCTCAGAGGAAGTCCCTTTGCCTCGGCGACTGTTATGTAGTCCTCCGCAAGAACGTTTATCATATTGTTTCTCATGGTCAGAATCCATGCTCCCATCGAAGAGATGACTATGGTCAATGCTGGAAGAATCGCATGCTTGACGACCGAAAGGAAAAACTCAAGAGTGCCTCTTTCCAGTTGCGGAGTATAGGCATTTCCGAGAGGAAAGATGGGAATTCTGAAAGCTAGAAAGTAGATCAGCAATAAACCAAGCCAGAAATATGGAAAGGAACGTACGAAAATAAAGAGCCCCACGGTGAAAGAAGCCAACTTCGTATTGCGTTTCCATGCAACGCCTATTCCAATTATCGTGCCAAGAAAAAAGCTGATAATCGTTGCCGTACCCATGAGACCAACGGTCCAGGGAACGGCAACCTGGAGAACCCGTCCGACAGGTGTCGGGAATCTTGAAATAGAGATTCCAAGATCACCTTTGATAAGGTTCAGCAGGTACTTTCCGTACTGGAGCAGGAGAGGATCGGTCGAATCTACACCGAAGGCGGCCTTTATAGCTTCGAGCGATTCAAGGGGAATGCCCTGCATCTTGTCCATCAAATCCTGTGCGGGATCACCGGGCATCATTCTCGGTATGAAGAAATTCAGAGTGACTGCCACGAACAAAGCGAATAGCAGTAAACCGATCTTTCTAGCGAAATAAGCCAATGCTGTTCAGAAAGAGCTCTTTCCATGCAGAAAGAAAGCCTTTCTTACCCCCTCTCGTGGTTTTTAACAAAACCCGCAGGCAGTTAAGCCTGCGGGAAATATCAGTTGATTAACGCAGATGTATAGAAAGCAGAATGGGCATCTTGTCCATTCCGGTCGGTCTCGGTTCCGCGTACGGATTTTCGGCGTTGGGCCAGCCGACAAAGTTCCTTGTACTGTACTCGAACCATACGGGATTAAAGAACATGGGAACGGATGGAAGATCTCTCAAGAAGATTGTCAATACCTCTTCCATTACGGCGTCCTGGGCTTCGGGATCGGTAAGCCTCTTGTAGCTATCCAGGAGTTCGTCGATTCTCTCGTTCTTATATCTCATCCCGTAGTAGTTCCCGGCATTTTCGCCGATCGGCGCCCAGTGTTTGGAATGAACCCAGTTGTCGAACTGGTAGTATGGGCTGGTTCCTGTCACGGCTATGCCGAACAGCATCTCGTAGTTGCCGTTGTACATCATGTCTTTGTAGGGAGAAGGCCACGCTGCCAAAGTGACGATGGCCTCTATTCCGATCTCCTTCAGCTGCCTGGATACTTCCTCGGCACCCATTATCCAGTCGGTCCATCCCGTTGGCACGTACAGATTCAACGATAGCGACTTACCGTCCTTCTCGTAGATTCCGTTCCTGTTCAGCTTATAACCTTCCTTCTCGATAAGGTATCTTGCATAATCGGGGTCGTATTCAATTCCGTATTCGTTTAAACCCTTCTCGGCAAGCCTTAGATAACTCGCCTTGACGCCGGCCAGAGAAGCGGGAACGGCGCCGCTAGCCATTATTCTGGTTATCTCGACTGGATCGATCGCGGCCGCAATCGCCGCTCTCATGTTGTAGTTGTCGAAGGGCCACTTGAGGTTGTTGAGGTTTAGAAATACCAGGTTTCCCTCAGGCAGCCAGTACTTGAAGTGCTCTGGATCGGCCTTTACAAAGACCTCGTCTATGTTCGCAACGAAGTAGCCTGCCCAGTCGAACTCGCCTCTGGCAAGTCTGAGAGGGACCTGCTCGTTTGTAGTTGTGAGTGTCAAGACTTCGTCGATATAGGGAAGAGGCTTTCCGTCTTCCCCTATCTGCCAGTAATTCGGATTTCTTACCACGCTGAAGGACTGCTCGCTGAACGAGCCTTCCTTGAGAACGAATGGTCCGGTGCCCACAGGAATTCCCTCACCTATCCAGGTCAGAGGGTCATCGACTTTCGACCAGATGTGTTCGGGGACAATGAAGACGCTGGAGAATCTCTGAATGATGGTCGTGTTGACATCGGAAAAGGTGAAAGTAACGGTCATCGGTTTGTCTGATCGGACTCCAACAACGCCTGTCGACCACAGGCTCGCGACGTCGAGTGCCTTGTTGTTCTTTCCAAGGTTTACGGTGAATAGTACATCCTTCTCGGTAAAAGGTGTTCCGTCATTCCATTCAACACCTTCTCTCAGATTGAAGGTCAACTCCAGGAGATCGTCAGACCACTCATAGCTCTCTGCCAGCCAGTTCATGATCTTTCCCGTCATCGGGTTGAAGTAAATGAGAGTTTCGTAAAAACCTCCAATCGCCATTTCATTGGAATTCGGCGAGAAGGGATTGAAGTTCTCTATCAGAATCCCCTGTTTCATCGAGGTAATCCTGAGCGTACCCCCTCTCTTGATATCCGCTGCGAACATCACAGTCGATGTCACTAGGAAAACAACAATGAGAATTACTAGAACTCTTTTCATAAACACCCCTCCTTTACAGGTTTGTGACTATTAATATGATTATAGAGTTTTTCACAGACGGTTCCAAAGTCAAATAGAGTTCTTAAGAAGGAGGAGAAGCCGTTTATTGACCTTAAATCCACGGTATCGTGGTTTTTATTATGATAATACATATATACAAAAAACTCATTGACGAAGCTTTGGAAGATTCTTTATGAAGTGGCAAATACCGTTACTCGCTGTAACTCTTATGTGAGGGGGAAAGCCTCGAGGCAGGGCAAGAGTTAGGTGAAATTATCACATAGAAAGGCTTTGTGTCTGCCTGAAGAACTAAAAGACTATACCCAATCTATCGAGAAAGGCCTCCCATTCGTCGTAGATGAAGCGAAGTCTCCTGTCCAGGTAAGAAAGAGTTTTGAGGCGTATCCAGTCAGGAACGCCATAGTAAGCCTGGGCTATGGCCCCGGTTATTGCCGCAATGGTGTCGCTGTCTCCGCCCAGAGATACAGCAGTCCGGACTGTATCTTCGAAGGAGACTGATTCAAGGAAACATTCAATAGCCTGAGGGACGGTTTCCTGGCAGGTCTCACTGAATTCATATGTGTCCCTTATTTCATCGATCTTGAAGTTAAGGGGATAGTAGTCCTTGGATATCCTGCTTCGAATTTCTCTCTTCGAAAGGCCATGGCGCGCAAGGAAGATGGCCATGACTGTAGCTTCGGCACCTTTGATCCCTTCCCTGTGATTGTGAGTGACAGAAGTTACCGCACCGGAGAGGCTGACAGCCTCTTCCTCTGACTCTGCAACGAAACCGACTGGACTGATCCGCATGGCGGCTCCGTTTCCAAAACTGTTATATGGTTCTGGACAATCGCTAAAGACCCATCTGCCAAACATTCCACCGTAACCGCAGTTCGGGTAGTCTCTGCCTATTTCCTGCATGTATTTTATGGCCAGCATTCGCAGCAGCGAGAGATAATCGCTGTCTGCCCTGCTCTTTATCCCCGATTTGTTTATACTTTTTTCGGTCTCCATTATTGCCTTTGCGACGGCTAGGGTCATTATGCTGTCATCTGTTGCAAAGCAATCTTCTGTGAAGAGTTCGAAATTCTTGTCACGGTGGTTATTGAATTCAAATCTCGATCCAACTACATCTCCGGTAATCGCTCCAAGCATTGTACACCTCGTAAGCCATTCATTACTACCCAATGGATAGGTTAAGGGTTTCGGTTATGGTCGGCATCAAGACTGCAAGAACCGCAAGATATATGGGATACAGCCCAATGTTCACGCCGTTTGCAATCAGGCCAAACAGAGGGGGCATGAAAGTTGTGCCGACATAAGTGCTGACTTTCTGAATTCCAATAATTGCCTGCAAGTTCTCCCTTCCAAAATTCGATGGAGTTGCGTGAATTACTGACAGATTGGCGCAACTCAGTCCTATTACAATCAAGCCCGCCAAGGCGAAGATCTCGGACTTGAAGGGAATGCCCACAAGAATAGCTCCCACAGTCAATGTTGAGATCCCATAGCGAATCTCTCTTTTATCCCCGAACCTGTCGACGATGAAACCATTCAAGAACCTGCCAACAGTAATTCCCGGATTGAAGAGCGATGAAAAGATCGCTTCGGTCTCAACATCCACTCCTCGGTACTCGACGAGATAAGTACTTGCCCAGAGTCCCGTAGTTGTTTCAAGGGCGCAGTATCCGAAAAATGCAATCAATACAGAAGGGACACCCTTGATCTTTACTGCTTGAGTAATGGTAAGCGGTTTCGAAGAGGTTTTTCCAGAATCTCCAAAATCCATTTTCCCGTTCTTCCATTTCTGCAAAGTGGCAAAAAGAATTATCGTCAACACAATCTGGATAACCGAAACCGTTGCATACCCTCCGCGCCAACCAAGCTTTGTTCCAAGGGAAAAGCTCATGATATAGGGACTGATAGAGGCCCCAACACCCCAGAATGAATGAAGCCAGCTCATATGTCTCGAAGCGTAATGCAAGGCAACATAATTGTTGAGAGCCGCATCGATCGCTCCGGCACCGAGGCCATAAGGCACCGCGAAGAGGCAGATTACCACGAAAGACCTCGACAAGGAAAATCCAAGAAGAGCCATCGCAGTCATTGCAACGCTTATAGAAGTGACGAGTCCCGTTCCCAGTTTTCGCGTCACGCGGTCTGACATGAGACTGGCAGCAATCGTACCTCCTGAAATAATCATGGAGACTATACCCGCAAACGATAATGGAACGTTGAATGAATCCTTCATAACAGGCCATGCGGAGCCCAGCAGAGAATCTGGCAAGCCAAGACTAATGAATGCAATGTAGATAATTACCAGTAAGAGTGAAAACATGTGCAACCTCTCAAACTCGGTCGATTCATTTAACAATACTTCGCTGGTGTTTTGCGAAGGCTTCGCCACTATGAAGAAACCGGGGTGGTCAATTCCTGATTCATTTAACTGAATCTAACTCAAAAACTGTGGAAACCATTATGGGTAGTGCCTTTTTGTTACCACAACTTACACGTTCATCTATAAATTATTATATCGCAATTTCGCACTCTAGAGTGGCAATACAGAACCGAATGCCATCCTTGTGCTGCACAGTTCATAATGCAGCCTCATGTCCTTTCTGAAATAGAATTTGAGAGCTGATTCTCATATTAAGCGCAAAATTAAGGGAGGGCAATGCCCTCCCATTAACTAGTTTTCTGTTTTCAATTAATCGAGCAGGTCTAGAACGTCCTGAGGAAGCTCCCCTATTGCTTCGAGATTTGTCTTGTTGTACACATCCACCAGGTTAGCCTTCACTACCGGGTACACTCTGCTAACGAAGTAACCCTGAGCGATGTCGGTATTGCCGAGATACCACTTGATGGCAGCGTTGACTGAATTCTCTCCCATTTCAATACAGTCAGCCTCTGCGGCTCCAATGATCGGATTCTCTGGGTCAGCAATGTACTGAGCTCCAGCCTTTCCACCCAAGTCAGGTGCTGCCACAACGACCTCACCGAGTCTGCCGAGAGAAAGAACTGCTTCCGCAGCGCCGGTGGCAACGCCCATCATCCAGGTTCCCCACATGGCATCGATTTCGGGATACTTTTGAAGTAGACCAATAGCCAAATCAAAAGACTGAGACGGATCTGTGAATCCTGCTTTGCCAACTACTTTGATATCAGGGTACTTTGCGAATGTATCTTCCGCGCCCTTCAGTCTCATAACGTTTGTCCACTGTTCTAGAGCAAAGTAGATAAGACCGACTTCTCCCTTGTAACCCATAGCGTAAGCAAGGATTTCTGCCGCTGCGGCGCCCTGACCATAACCATCTGCATCAACGAGACCAACATAGTACTCTTCGTTCTCAAGTCCTGCAGGGGTTGTCCAGTTGTGAAGCTGAGGAACGCCTGCTTTGGCAAGTTCGACGAACGAAGGCCCTAATGTAACTGCTTCCCAGGCCTGCGCAACGACGAAACCAATCTCATCGGCCTTCCCTGCGAGTGTAGTTACCTGGTCGATCTGATCAGCTATTGAGTTGGATCCCATGAAGCTTATCTCGGGTTTGCCTATAGAGGCCAGAACCTTGTTCATACCAAATCTGTTAAGGGTCTCTGTCATGTCCAAGCTAGCACCCATGAAGTAATATTGACCGAGATCGAGCGACTTTGCTTTCTCGATTTCTTCTGCAGTCAGCTCTAGGTCTCCGGCTCCCCTTACTTCTTCACCACTTGGACCTGCCGGAGTCCAGACCTGATGGAACTGCTTCTCCATCAATTGAATGAGTTCTAGCGGGACCTCTCTGAACTTCTCTGCTGCTAGGGCTGCTGACCCGGCAACAATTAAGAAAGCTACTAACAAAACAATTGCTAAGCTCTTTCTCAACATCTTTACACCTCCATTAGATAGTTTGGTGCTTTTTACCTCCCAAAGAAACTTGTCTCGATTGGGTTCCCAAGTCTGTCGAAGATTCCAAGCAAAACAGGCTTGTGACTCTGAATACCTTTGACGATTGCTACATTTGCTCTGGAGACAAACACCTGATTCCGTAGACCGTAGATTACGGAATCTCCCACGGAGAACTCGACTTCTCTGTTTCCATACAGAGTCCCGTAGTAATCAATATAGCCGGACCTCTCGGCAAGGATCTTTCTCTGAAGTATTGAATCAGAATTGTTTCCCGAAAGTGCATTAAGCCTGTGATTATGATAGAGCGTTGACCAAATACCCATTGGTGAGTCACCGCTCATTAGACCTCCTCCGATTGCGTAAGCGTTATCACCATTAACATGCGAAATCTCTGATAAATAAAGCCAGGCAGGTTTCTCGGGTAGATCCTCGAATGCGTGCCATGGAGTCGTGCCAGTGAACGCATTTCCGGGTTCTACATGGGTTACACCAAGTTCTCTGAACTGGTCCATCATCTGTGCCGAACTGTCTCCGGGCGCGTTTATCTGTGTTATTCTTAACCCTAATTCCTTCTCCAGAGTTTCAGCTGTGCGCTTTAGGGTGAACAGATTTGGCATGGGCATCGTCTTTCTCGCTTTCACGTCAAATCTGAAGCAAGGAAAGCTTACAACTCCGACAACTTTTACCGACGGGAGCTCGCAGATTTTGCCGACAGTTTCGAGTAGATCTTCTTCTTCTATACCTCCGAACTGAAATGGATAGAAGAAGTCTCCCTTACCCACAACTCTTATGAGCAAGTTCTGAACTATTCCCAGATCCTTTGCCACTTCAGAAATCTGTAAAGCCTTCTCATAGGAAAACACAGTTATAACTTCAGGGGCCATTGAAGAGAGCACATATCTTATTGATGCTTTGGGAATTTGAACAAGATGACCTATGTGTCCCACTCTGATCCCGTTTTTCTGCAAACAAATACCATCTTCAAGATCCACGGCAACAGCCTTGTCAATACCCACGTTGTTAAGTGTCCGACAGATTTCCGGATTCCTTCCAAATTGCTTAGTCATGAAGTACAGATGAATTCCTCTTCCAGCGGCAGCGTCAAGAATTTTGACCGCGTTTTCTTCAACCATATCGAGATCAACAACGACAGAGTTTGCAGGTAGTTCATTTCTTTGATGCATAGAGACTGCCGTTTGTATGAGCGAGGGATTACGTCTGACGATAGTGTCAAGAAAATCCATATTTCACCTCATTCCTAAATGATGCTAGTCACGGTTCATATTCTGCAGGTATCTGACTGAAAGAGCAGATATCAAAATTACACCCATAAAAATGTCACGGTATGCCGGCTCCAAACCAATCAAAGTGACTCCGTTCGTAATGATAGTTAGGACAAATGCTGCCAGCAATGTTTTGAAGGCAGACCCCTGCCCTCCGGTAAGTGCAGCTCCAGCCAGGATGGGCGCAGAAATGGCGGGCATCAGATAGCTAGTCCCCATTGCAGGGCGAGCGGATGTTGCTCTGCTACCCAATATGAATCCGGCGATACCAGCAAGAATTGCGCTGGTAACAAAGAGAGAGATCTTCACTCTATCTGTAGGAATGCCCATGAGGCGTGCCGAACTCGGATTTCCACCAGTTGCATAAACCCATTTTCCGAATCTCGTTCTTGTCAGAACAAACCAGATGACTATTGCTATTCCGATCATCCAGTAGACCGCTGAGGCAATGTTCGCAAACGGTCTCCCAAAGAACATGTTAATGAAGCTCTTGTCCCTGATTATGATCGTTCTGTAGTCACAAAGAATCATAACTAAGCCGCCTATTGCCACTTGAGTGCCCAATGTGACAAGGAAGGATGGTATCTTCAGCTTCACGGCAAAGAATGCATTGATTAGCCCAACAGCTGTTGCAGCAAGTACACCAAATGCAATTGAAACGAACGTATTCATGTGTGCCGTGCTGCTTATCGCAACAACAGCGGCAGAAAGCTCCAGAACAGACGTGAATGAAATGTCCATTTCACCAGCTATCAGGAGAAAATTCACGCCAAGTGAAAGAATTCCAAGAATACTCATCGTCTCCAACAGAATCCTGAAATTATTCACCGAAAAGAATCTTGGTTCAAGAATTGAGAACACAACAATCAGAACAACCGCAGCAAGCAGAAGAACAAACAACTCAATGTTGGCCGTACTTCTCTTCAACAAGTTTTTATAATTCATAAAAGATAATCACCTCTCATCACATCATCGAAAGGAGCTCTTCGAGGCTGAGGTCTTTCGTCACTTCGCCCTCATACTCAATTACTCCATGCTTCAAGATTATGATGCGGTCGCATAGTTGCAGTGTGTTGTTCAGATCATGAGTGACAAAGATGAGAGAATGTTCTTCCTTAAGACCCTTCAAGAGTTTGAAGACTTCATGCTTTGCGATTTCCGAGAGAGCAGAGGTTGGTTCATCGAGAAGGACAATTTTGGGATCTGCGAAAACCGCTCTGGCAACCGCGATTGCCTGTCTCTGACCGCCAGAAAGATCAGAGACTTTCTTGTTAACATCCATGCTGAATTCCATCTGTTTCAGCGCCTGTTCAGTTTCGTTTTCCATCTTCTTCTTTCTAAGCACGGGAATGAATCCTAGTTTCTTTTCACGAAGTTCCCTTCCAAGAAAGAAGTTGTCGACAATTGTCATCTGATCTACCAGGGCGAGATCCTGATAAACACACTGTATTCCTTCTTCCGCTGCATCCATTGGACTGGAGAATTCAACTTTCTTTCCGTTTATCAATATCTCACCGGATGTGGGTTGAACCGCTCCTCGAATTATCTTCAGCAGAGTTGACTTACCGGCCCCGTTGTCTCCAACGAGGCCCAATATCTCATTTTTTCTAAGCTCAAATGAGACGCCGTTTAACGCTTCTACGTTTCCGTAGTGTTTAACAATATTCCTGCATTCAAGTACGACGTCATCCAAATTAAACACCTCTCTTCTTCGAGGGGGCTGACATTATAATTACCCGGGTTTCTCAGCTAAGCTCGTGCAATCTGTACTTTGCAATAAAAGCCTTCAGTGACTCAGTTGAAGGATCAATAATGATGGAACCTTTATCGCAAAGGCCTTTGAACAGATAAGAGGGAGCCTTACTGCTTGAAATCTCTAGGAAATCCTTCTTGTCCATATAGATCGCCAGTCCGGACTTCCAGTAGTTCTCATCAACCCATCTGTTGATGTCCTGGTATTCTTCTCTCCAGTCCTTCTTCACTATGCCCTGTTTGACTGAGGTTATTAGAGAGACTTTGCCCTTTTCGTCCACCCCTAGAACCAGACTTGTCCAGAGTTCCGTCTTATTCTCAAAAACCGCAATCACAACTGCAGTACCTCTATCGGCAAAGCTTTCCAATACTGATTTGAACTGAAGATACCCGACCTTTCCGGGTAGCAACCACTGCAGGCCGAATTGGCGACTTGCAGGACCGGGATAGGCCACTATTCCAGGGTAATAGCAGTCCAGCAAGCTGTACATTCTGTACATGTACTCATCAAGATCCTCGTCGACTTTCCATGAACTCTGGACTTCATTGTAGTAGTTCTCTACGTGGCTTCTCTCTAGAACCATTACCAGATCAACATTCTTTTCATTTGTCTCAAAGAGTTTCTTTGCGTCCATCTCAGGATCTGTGACCTTCCTGATTGGATTTACAACTTCCACTTCATGAGAATGACTGATGTTTTGGACCTTTCCATTCTCATGTATCACAACGATTCTTCTCTTCTCTCTCAAGCCTTTTAGAACTACATGATGAAGATTTGCCCATTGCTTTACATCGATATCAATCATCAAAGGATTTTTATCCAACATACTCATCATCCCTCCCGTCTAAGCGTTGATTGCCTTCCAGCTGAAGATCCTAATGTCGTGCGCGCAAACTTCCGTCACTAATCTTCCAGCCGAGATCTGTTCCTTCTTTTCTTCCCAGATGTCTGTAATGCTCTCGGAAACGCTAGGCAACGGAATGTCAATTTCAATTTTCTTGTCTGATGGATTTGCCACAAAGAGAATGTACTCATCACTTGTCTTGCCCTTGTACAAAACCAAGTCTGCAACGGATTTACCTTTGTCTATTCTGAAGACCTTAACGGAATCCAAGATCTCGATCAAACCGGAACTGACACTTTCCAGCTCGAAAATCTGTATTAGGGAGCCTTTACCACATGCGAATTTCTTTCCGATTTCCATGCCGTTGCTATTGAGCACTGGCTTCCCTGTTGTGGAACTCACCAGCTTGCTTAGGGCAGACTCTGAGCTGAACGTATCGTCAAGCTTTGGAACCTCCGGACCCAGAACTACCGTACCGCCGGTTTCGATGTACTCGGCCAACTTGTCGGCCGTTTTCTTTCCTATGTAGTCGAAAGCAGAGATAACCAAAACCTTGTGCTTCTTGAGTGCTTCGACTGACTGAGCGGTATCTCCCAAGCTGAACACTACTCCACCTTCTGTCAATGCCCTGTAGAAAGCATCGAACCATGTACTCTTGTGCTGCTGTATTGGTCTTCTGAATCCAAGATTTTCATCGGAGACTATTACTGAACTTGGATATTCGGAGAATCCAAAGACCGGTTCTAGAAAATCTCCTACTACAGGAAGAAGAGTAGTTGCGGCTTCTAGTCTGTCGTAATCTCTATTGACCACAAGTAGTACGTCATCACACTTGGCAAAGTCGTTCCACCGTATCTTCATAAGATTGGTCCCGACTTTCTTGTGAGCGGCGTAAGAGTCTTCTTTTACGACTCCCTTTCTGTTGATAGGGGACCCGAGCCATTTGTTTCTATCAACTAGCATGTACCTGTTGAATTCCTTTATCCCGTGCATAAGCGCTTCTTTCGTTACGAAAACCTCGTCAGTGACGTCTCCGGGCTTTATATACCACGGCCAGACACCCATAATGAACTCTGGAATATATGGAAATCTGCTGCATCCAGAGACATAAGATGCGATCGTCTTGACGTGGTCGTAGAGTTCCTTTCTTGAATAGATATCGAAGCCGACAAAGCCAAGCTTTTCTTCGAGAGCAGGGAGATTGAACGGAGTAGTAGGAGCTCCCTTTGCTCCACCGGGACCTAGAGGATGTGGATAGTTGTGGAATAGAGGCACGTGAATCCCCCTTGACTTCATTCGATTACCTAAGTTCTCCATGCTGGTTATCAGGTAGAATTCTCTGTATTCTATCCAATCGAGGTAATAACGAAGCTCTTCCTTCCTTGTCCCTTCAAAACGGCCTGGGGGATCTATCTCGTCAAACCCACTGTAATTTGAAGAGTACATTTTGTTAAGCTCGGAAACCGTGTTGTATTTCTCCTTCAAAAAACTTCGGTAAAGAGCCTTTGAAGAGTCGCTGTAATCTGTTGAATATGGATTGACATTGAAAAAGAATCCCATCTCGTTGTCTACTTGCACAGCGACGAGATTCCCTTTCGGTGGTTGATGCTTCTCGAGTATGCTGAAGATCGCATCATACCATAGATCAACTTCGGCGAGGAATTCCTCTGAATGATAAGCGAGTGCCGGAATGGGTCTTGGCACTTGTGTCAACACAACTTTCCCACCCTTTGCGTTTCTTGCCTGTAGCTTTGGGTCTTCGAGGATTCTCTCCGGGAAACCGAACCAGGTAAGCTCCGAATTTATCTGTGGGCCCGGCCTGACTGCGAAATATAAACCCTTTTCTTCGCAAAGCGTCAAGAATCTGTCTATGTCTCTGCTGGGTTCTACCTCCCCGAAATCAAAAACGCCTCTCTGCAATTCGTGGATTTCCCAGGGAATGTAAGTGGTAATTGCATTGAAGCCCATGTCCTTCACCTTATCAAGAATTCCGCTCCAGGCTTCCGGTTTGCTACGCCAGTAATGAACCGATCCGCTGTACATGGAAATCTCTTTCCCGTCGACCTTGAACTTCTGATCTTCAATTTTAACTGTCGCCATCATTGGCCTCCTTTCAATTCTCTTTTTGAGCTCTAGATATTAATGACTACAAGAATGTTTTTTTCTGAACTAAGTAGCCCGCACCTATTAAGACTCCTTCAGATGGAAATTTGCTTCTTGCAAAATCTACTGAACCGACAAACTCATTCGGGAGAATGTTTTTAATCAGTGGGATTGTATATTTTGTTAGGAGCTCGAATTGGTTGTAGCCGATCCCCCCGGTCATAACAACGATATCTGGATTAAGAATTGAAATCAAGTTACAGAGCGCAAGAGCTAAGCTCTTGCATCCTTGATATATGAGATCCCTTAAGCGTTCGTCATCAATGTCCCTTTCAAATAGATCTGTAGCTGTGAATCCGTGATATCCAAATTCGTCAAGCTTTCTTTCCAAACACACACCTGATAATTTTTCTTCAAGCTCGCCGAAGAAGCTCTCTCTGTAATAGGTATTGTCCCAGTTGGAAATTAGGTAACCCAATTC
The DNA here is from genome assembly GCF_000147715.2 of Mesotoga prima MesG1.Ag.4.2. Classification (NCBI taxonomy): domain Bacteria; kingdom Thermotogati; phylum Thermotogota; class Thermotogae; order Kosmotogales; family Kosmotogaceae; genus Mesotoga; species Mesotoga prima. The sequence continues at coordinate 2,467,629 of NC_017934.1, forward strand.
TCCGGCCCTTCCAGTAGAACCTGTATAAAGCCTTCCGTCAATAATCACCCCGCTACCTATCCCTGCTCCAAGGTTGATTACAACAACGTTTTTCTTTCCTTCAGCTACACCTTTCCAGCTTTCACTGAGCGCCTGCAAAGCTGCATCGTTCTCACAAAAGGTTTCAATTCCGAATTGCTCCTCGATCCATGATTTTATGGGAACATTTCTCAAAGACAGTACCGGGATGAAATCGGCAACGCCGTTATTGCTGCCAATTACGCCTGGTATTCCTACTCCTATACCGATTATTTTCTCTTTTGGACCGACCTCGATTACCCCTCCTATGGCTTCAAACAAAAGACTCATGAACTCTTCTTTTGACATATTTTCTCTAAGAGAGACTGTATGTGAAGCTCCTATGTTTCCATCGAGATCGATCATTGCAGCAACTATTTTGGTTCTGCCGATGTCCACTGCCAGTGTCAGTCTGAAATCAGCAACAAAGCCCAATAAAGTAGCTTGCTTGCCGCCCTTTGAGCTTCTCTTAACATCCTTCCCGACTTCTCTGACAGCCCCTACGCTCAGGAGTTTGCGAACTCCAAGAGTGACAACCGGCTTACTTATGTTTTCTTTCTTAGCAATTCTGACTCTTGCAATAGGACCCTCATTTCGAATCCTTGCAAGAATAACTCTCTCTCTTTCCGTAAAATGCAGATTCCGCAAAATAGAACTCCTAACCAAGTTAGTATCATAAAGTCCAACGAATGAATTCTATTACACTTCTCTTTATCATCAAAACTCAATTCATCATAGTTAGTAAAACCTAACTAATTGTCTGACGGTAGAGAATGGAGATAATCAGGCTAGATCGCGTTTGAATGATCAAGACTGAAGTTAAGAGGGAACTATTAAGGCAGTAAATTGTACATTGCTTTCGAAGCAACGGCACTTCAGAGGCTAAAAGGCGCTGTGTGCGGATTGTTGCTGTGATGATAAAAAAGCCTTCAGATGAATGATTTCTTTCTCCGAATTCTTATTGTAATAGAAATCAATGTTTTACATCGATTCTGCAGGAATCTCTCACCTGATTCGAGGAGACTCCCTTCTAGTTGGCAATTAGAGTGCGTTTTCATTCATCGAAAGGGCTAATCTAAGTGATATGGAATTAATGATTACTCCAAGTGTCTCGCATAGCCGAGCAGCCCACAAGAGGCGGAAGCTCTAAAAAGGAAAAAGAAAATCCTTCAGACCGAGCCTTCACAAAGTCGATCAGGTTCTAATGTTTATCCAAATTTCTGCTCAAGTCAAGCAAATCGAAGCAGAGTAATACTAGATGGTACTCCGTAATATATATACAGTTTCGATTTCATTGTTCCACTGAACCTAATACCCCCTCGAAAACCCAGATCCTTAACAGGAGCTTTTCAGGATGACGCGAAGGGAGAGAATCATGCCCCGAAAACTTGTTGTATCATCCCGTAATATCCCCGCGTGTCATCCCGTAGTGCTCTTATACGGGATCCTGTCCTACATTATTGCTCTTCCTCAAATGATCAATATAGCGTAGAAGAAAATAAGCATCAGAAAGATTCGTGGATTATCTGGGAGACTCATGAATATAATACAAAAACAAACTGAGTCCTTTTCAGAGTAATTAATTGGAAACTAGAAAGGAAGAGAGGTATGAAGATGGTTTGCTAACAATATACTATATAGTATAATACTGTAAAGTATAATAAGTAGGTGATCACTGTGTTTGTAGGCAGAAAGAGGGAATTAGCCTATCTCGAGGAGAGATTTAAAACGGGAAAACCGGAACTGATTATTCTATACGGAAGAAGGAGAGTTGGAAAGACAGAACTCACAAAGGAATTCTTGAGGAAGAAGCGGGGGATCTATTACCTGGCAGAGAAACTGCCTGAGAATCTTCAACTGAAGAAGCTCTCCGAGAAGGTCATTGAATTCTTCGACGAAGACATAATAACCGAATTCTCCAACTGGGAGATGCTGTTCAAGTACCTTGCCTCCAAGCACGATCGATACATACTCGTGATAGATGAATTTCCTTACCTTATAGAAAGAGAACCGGGCATTATTTCGTCTTTTCAAAAGGGCTGGGACGAATACTTGTCAAACTCGAACGTCTTTCTCATTCTCACGGGTTCGAGCGTCTCCGTAATGGAGAACAGTGTCTTGGGCTATAAGAGCCCTCTATACGGCAGGCGAACAGGACAGCTTCTTCTAAAGCAGTTTCCCTTCAATGAAATCGGCGAGTTCTTCGAGAAGAAATACGGATTTGACGATTTACTCAAGATATGGGGCACTCTTGGTGGAGTACCGTTCTATCTTGAACAGTTTGACAGCGATCTTGACTACTACGGAAATGTCATGGAGAAGATATACAACCAGAACGAGGTGTTGTTTGCCGAAGCCGAGTTTCTTCTGAATGATGAGCTCAGAGAACCGAGAAACTACTTTGCCATTTTGAGGGCAATCTCGCTTGGAAAGAGAAAACTGGGCGAGATAATAAACGAAACTGGTATCGACAAGAGTAGCATCATGAAATATATCTCCATTCTCAATCTTCTTGGCATAGTCGAGAAAGAAGTACCAGTGGGTGAAGATCCGCTTAAGAGCAAGAAGGGACTATACAGAATAGCGGACAACTTCTTCAGATTCTACTTCCGTTATGTTTTCTATTACAAAGATCTAATACTCACCGATCAGAGGGAAAGACTGTTGAGCATCCTGAAAGATACCGAAAACCAGTTCTTCGCGCTCACATATGAGGATTTCGCGCGCAGTGCCGTCATGTGGATTAGCGGATCGAACTACTTCGAAATTGGTCGCTGGTGGGATAGAAACGCCGAAATCGATCTGGTGGGCATGAACAGAGAAGAGAAACGAATATTATTGGGAGAAGTCAAGTGGAGTGAAAGGCCCGTCACCACTGATATTTTTGCAGCATTGCGTGAAAAGGCATATCTGCCACGATGGGATGAATTCAAAGAGAAGGAGTACGCTATTTTCAGCAGATCTGGCTTCACCAAAGCTCTAGTTGACGAGGCTAAGTCCGATCGATCTCTAATGCTTTTTCACGGGGACAAGAGAGTAGTCTAAAGATCCTGTGATAAGCACACCACTTTCCAAAAAATCTGTCAGGAAGAAACCTTTTCGAGAGTTTACCAATCTTCTGATGAGAGGAATAGAAATCGAGAAGCCAGTAACCTTCGGTGGCGAGTCCGGACTTTGTCGGAAAGCAAAATGGGGACTGACGAGTTCAATTAGACCCGCTGATCGCCGGGAAGTGCCGTCCTTCGTCCAAAACCATGAATCCGTCCTTCGGGAAGACTGGTTCTTCGTTCCGACGCTGCGCGTCCAGGTTGTTCGTTCTTGGAACAGATCCCGGATCAAGTCCGGGATGACAATTAACGGTTATTCCGAAAAGGCTAGATTCCGTTCTTCCGACAAAGCTCCTGGTCGGAATCTCGATACTATTGCTTCACGGCTCTCCTCGGTGAACGGAGAACCGGTTTGTTTGATCTTCCGAGACCTGAGACCCATTTCGTTGGACTTTTCTACTCACAACTCACACTGGAACTTGCAACTGATCTTGGCACACTCCAACCACCGACCCGCTATCCCCACAACCCCGTTTGAGAGTTTCAATTCCTCATAGGTAGTCTGGAAGCAGCAACTATACCTTGAGAATATTCTTAGACGGTAGTTTCAATTCCTCATAGGTAGTCTGGAAGCATGTTCTCTGGTGGAAGGGAGAAGATGGATTCTTTGGTTTCAATTCCTCATAGGTAGTCTGGAAGCAGCAACTATACCTTGAGAATATTCTTAGACGGTAGTTTCAATTCCTCATAGGTAGTCTGGAAGCAGCAACTATACCTTGAGAATATTCTTAGACGGTAGTTTCAATTCCTCATAGGTAGTCTGGAAGCCTTACCGTGCCCGAAGCAAAGAGGATTGCAAAAGCTCAGTTTCAATTCCTCATAGGTAGTCTGGAAGCTTGCTGCCATGACAATCGGAGGTATCAGTGCTGAGTTTCAATTCCTCATAGGTAGTCTGGAAGCCTTACCGTGCCCGAAGCAAAGAGGATTGCAAAAGCTCAGTTTCAATTCCTCATAGGTAGTCTGGAAGCCGGCCCTCACGCAAGACGCCCTTATGGCGATATCCGGTTTCAATTCCTCATAGGTAGTCTGGAAGCCCGCAAACACAAGATATTTCATTAGCACAATAGAAAGAGTTTCAATTCCTCATAGGTAGTCTGGAAGCTACACGTAACGCAAACACCCCCGATGTAACGCCGTGGTTTCAATTCCTCATAGGTAGTCTGGAAGCATAAACTTTATTGGCCTCTCCGTTTGCGCCCTTGAGTTTCAATTCCTCATAGGTAGTCTGGAAGCGTAAGTAGAACCTTAGCACCGTCAACGTCTATAACAGTTTCAATTCCTCATAGGTAGTCTGGAAGCTTTAGACGGCGTCACTTCTAGCTTCGTCTCTTTCTGAGTTTCAATTCCTCATAGGTAGTCTGGAAGCTCTAGCCGCCCATAAGGGCGGTTAGCTTTGGAGGCAGTTTCAATTCCTCATAGGTAGTCTGGAAGCATGTGTGTTTACTCTAAAGGCCTAAGGCGAGAGGTGTTTCAATTCCTCATAGGTAGTCTGGAAGCAAAAAACGAAATTCAACCCACGAATTTTCGGACGCGTTTCAATTCCTCATAGGTAGTCTGGAAGCAAACCTCCGAAGTTTCTGAAGAACCAGAGGTGAAGCGTTTCAATTCCTCATAGGTAGTCTGGAAGCGATTATTCGGAGAACTGGTTCGAGATAGATGCTTACGCGTTTCAATTCCTCATAGGTAGTCTGGAAGCGTGTTTAAGGTTTTTGACTGGCAGACGAAGCAAAGTTTCAATTCCTCATAGGTAGTCTGGAAGCGAGAAATCCGGATTCTCACCGCATGGAGATTCACAGTTTCAATTCCTCATAGGTAGTCTGGAAGCTCGGTCCTATGTGCATATCCCCTAACGCCATATCAGGTTTCAATTCCTCATAGGTAGTCTGGAAGCCCTCCCCACTTGCTTGAAGAAACATGCCTCCATCGTTTCAATTCCTCATAGGTAGTCTGGAAGCCGAAGGTGTCACATCGAGCTTCGTCTCTTTCTGAGTTTCAATTCCTCATAGGTAGTCTGGAAGCCTGAAGGGCAGTTCGAGAGAAAACTCGCCTGTGAAGGGAGTTTCAATTCCTCATAGGTAGTCTGGAAGCCTGGTAATGCCTATGAACATTAGAAGCGCTCCAAGTTTCAATTCCTCATAGGTAGTCTGGAAGCACCATCATCTGGCCCATATGAGGTATTCTCGCTTACGTTTCAATTCCTCATAGGTAGTCTGGAAGCACTGAAACCCCCCAATCTTTTCGTTGAGGTGAGAGAGTTTCAATTCCTCATAGGTAGTCTGGAAGCCGGCCTCAAACTCTACATCTGCAAAAGCATCTACAGTTTCAATTCCTCATAGGTAGTCTGGAAGCAGTCGATTCTGTAATAGATTCTCTTCGAAGCACCGTCAGTTTCAATTCCTCATAGGTAGTCTGGAAGCTGCGGTTTGCATATAATGCTGATACTCGTGTCGGAGTTTCAATTCCTCATAGGTAGTCTGGAAGCAGCATTGTATTGATATGATTCCACAGAACCAATAGGTTTCAATTCCTCATAGGTAGTCTGGAAGCGCCGAGGGCGAGGCTCAATATGAACCCTCAATTCTGAGTTTCAATTCCTCATAGGTAGTCTGGAAGCTGGTGATTTTAGAAGCGGGTTAGAGGTTGTTGGCGGAGGTTTCAATTCCTCATAGGTAGTCTGGAAGCGAAAAGGCTGGTGGAGTGGGCCTATGAGAAAGAAAAGTTTCAATTCCTCATAGGTAGTCTGGAAGCCTTTACCACAGACTCAACAAACATAGAGATTCCTTGTTTCAATTCCTCATAGGTAGTCTGGAAGCGGTACTACCCTCGTCAACCTGTTAGGTTCATACGGGTTTCAATTCCTCATAGGTAGTCTGGAAGCGATTATCTTCGATTCAAAGATGTTGACTACATCAGTTTCAATTCCTCATAGGTAGTCTGGAAGCAAGGCTCTCTTCGGAGAGCCTTTCTTTATTTGGAGGTTTCAATTCCTCATAGGTAGTCTGGAAGCTAAATGGTTAAGTACGTGATAGTGGTAAAAGACAGTTTCAATTCCTCATAGGTAGTCTGGAAGCGCGAAAAGATGTTGAAACCCTTTTCATCGCACAAGAGTTTCAATTCCTCATAGGTAGTCTGGAAGCGGCTTCGGGCTTCCATCTCTGAATAGTCCTCTCGGGTTTCAATTCCTCATAGGTAGTCTGGAAGCTTCAATAGACTGTTGACGAGATCCCCGATGAGACGTTTCAATTCCTCATAGGTAGTCTGGAAGCCGCTGAGCCTCCTAAGGAAGAGGTGGTGAAGGATGAGAAGATAGTTTCAATTCCTCATAGGTAGTCTGGAAGCTGAAAAGCACTGGCCTAAAGTGAAGAGATACAGAGACAGTTTCAATTCCTCATAGGTAGTCTGGAAGCGGGATCTCTCAGCTCCGCTTCCTTGAAGACAGGCGTTTCAATTCCTCATAGGTAGTCTGGAAGCCAAAAAGGTGTTGGCAATCACCCGTGCCCAAAACCATGTTTCAATTCCTCATAGGTAGTCTGGAAGCACGAAAGATATTGATGTTGTCAGGCCGTGGAAGGTGTTTCAATTCCTCATAGGTAGTCTGGAAGCCGAGCCACCGTTCATATTCTGTGTGACTTTCTCTTTGTTTCAATTCCTCATAGGTAGTCTGGAAGCTACATGATGGAACTTGACGAAAAGTATTGCGATGGTTTCAATTCCTCATAGGTAGTCTGGAAGCCGGAATCGTGGAGGAAGGAAAGAAACAGTACAAGCTCAAGTTTCAATTCCTCATAGGTAGTCTGGAAGCGGTCCCTGAGCTGACTCTGTAATTGCGAGAAAGTGGTTTCAATTCCTCATAGGTAGTCTGGAAGCCGAATGTGGGTCGATGGCATATTTGCCGATCTTGAAGGTTTCAATTCCTCATAGGTAGTCTGGAAGCGCGAGAACGAGAAGCAATATCCACAACGTGAAAAGGTTTCAATTCCTCATAGGTAGTCTGGAAGCCAGTTCAAGTTTGTGGTTCACTCGACTTCTTCTAGTTTCAATTCCTCATAGGTAGTCTGGAAGCCAAAATGACCCAAAACCCGAATTGGTTGCAAGTGCAGAGTTTCAATTCCTCATAGGTAGTCTGGAAGCCATTGCGAAGCAGAGAAACGGCTCGACAGGCTCGAGTTTCAATTCCTCATAGGTAGTCTGGAAGCCAGATGATCGAGCAGGCAGATCTCTTGATTCTTGAGTTTCAATTCCTCATAGGTAGTCTGGAAGCGGTCAGAAAGGCGCTGCCTCTGGCATTGAAACTTTGGGTTTCAATTCCTCATAGGTAGTCTGGAAGCGTTCATCCGTGCCCAACTTCAAGAACTGGGGACGTAGTTTCAATTCCTCATAGGTAGTCTGGAAGCTCCTCTTGACGAAAACAGGCACACTCTTTATCAGAGTTTCAATTCCTCATAGGTAGTCTGGAAGCGTAGTGCCACCATCTAATGTAAGGAAAGTCAACACAGTTTCAATTCCTCATAGGTAGTCTGGAAGCGGACGACTCAGTTTCATCCCCTGCCTAGGTTAGGTAGTTTCAATTCCTCATAGGTAGTCTGGAAGCGGTTCTTCTGGAAATATGAAGCAGAGGATCTGGCAGTTTCAATTCCTCATAGGTAGTCTGGAAGCAAGGTATTCAAACCACAGCCTCATAGAACGAAAGAGTTTCAATTCCTCATAGGTAGTCTGGAAGCGATAGAGGTCGAATTTGACGAGACCTGGTCGAACAGTTTCAATTCCTCATAGGTAGTCTGGAAGCACGGCTTCGGTGGTGGCAGAAAAAGCGGTAGTGCCGGTTTCAATTCCTCATAGGTAGTCTGGAAGCGCCGTATCTGGTGGATATTACCATTCTTTAGGAAGTTTCAATTCCTCATAGGTAGTCTGGAAGCCAAAGAGTTAGAAATAGGCTTCAATCCTGATTATCGTTTCAATTCCTCATAGGTAGTCTGGAAGCTCCATTCCCACGTTTTGAGTCTATTCAACGTTCACGTTTCAATTCCTCATAGGTAGTCTGGAAGCCAAGTACAAGTGCTCTATATAGTATATTCCCATATTGGTTTCAATTCCTCATAGGTAGTCTGGAAGCACCGTTAGCAATTCAAGCAACGGCTCTATTTTCTCGTTTCAATTCCTCATAGGTAGTCTGGAAGCGATTAGCAGCTTTGCGCTTTGAAGGCATTGACGGTGGTTTCAATTCCTCATAGGTAGTCTGGAAGCATGCACTTCATAGCCTTTTCTGAGACGATATACCGGTTTCAATTCCTCATAGGTAGTCTGGAAGCTTGATATAGTGTTTATCCTATTCCTGCTCGGTTATCCGCGTTTCAATTCCTCATAGGTAGTCTGGAAGCTAGCGTAATTTTCTGTGCGCCCTCACTCGCCAAAGTGGTTTCAATTCCTCATAGGTAGTCTGGAAGCAGCTGTATCTTCTGGATATTACCATTCTCTAGCAAGTTTCAATTCCTCATAGGTAGTCTGGAAGCGGGAATGAACCTCACAGTCTTTGACGAGTGGTCTAGTTTCAATTCCTCATAGGTAGTCTGGAAGCATACCGACTGCAGGTGGTTCGACGAACATGAGCGGGTTTCAATTCCTCATAGGTAGTCTGGAAGCCGGTCTCAAGCTCGTCTTCGCCAATCTCGAAGTCGAGTTTCAATTCCTCATAGGTAGTCTGGAAGCCCATTACTATATAGATTATAAAGGATTTTCAGCATTTTGAGGCAATATGAGTTCTTGCCTGTTTTTCAAAGACCATTTTCTCATGAATTGCACACAAAACTGAAGAGCTGAATTGACATGCTTCTGTCGATCCCCAGGTGTTTTCAATTTATCAGGGGTCGACGGAGAAGTAAATCAGGATTTGGATTTCCAGATTCCTTTTTCGCCTATCAAAAAAGTATGATCTTTACTGAATTTAGTACCAGGTGTCCAGCATATTTGAGCTGCTGAGATTTCTGCTCCGAATCTCTCTTCTCTAGTTGTTTCAAGTCCAATAAGAGGTTCTATGTTGCCACTTAAGGCAGAGCTATCTATTTGATTGTCGGCGAGCACGTGGGAGATTGCCGAATGAGATCTTGAGAGTTTTATTACTGGAAATTCCTCGTTTAGTTCAATATCATATCCATCTAGATCAATCTGAGCAACCTGAACGCAGCCTTTCGATTCATCAGTTTCCACTCGACCCCATCCATATGTTCTTTCACCACCTATTTGTAGCTTCGAAAGTGCATCTTCCCAATTCAAGGCACAATCTTTGTGTTCAAAGATATTTCCAATGAGATAGACTTGTTTCCCGTCTCTTGTTTTTGGAGCTATATACTCTGTTTCATGCAGACTGCCCTCGTCAGCTATTCTTGCACCCAGATCTAGCGCAGTGTTCACCGTACTTCCTATGTATTTCCATTCGAACTCATCTTTTCTTTCCCATGGGAGTAGATCGATTTTCTCTTCATTATCAGAGGGGTAGAAATAGCTGAATCTGAGAGATTTATCGACGTCTATTCCGGTTTTGCTGTAATCAAAGTCTCCGTAGTCTCTGGCAAGCCTAGCAGTCAAGGCTCCCCAAAGGGTTCTACCAGGAACATAGTATCTTGTTTGCTGAAGGTTTCCGATTTTTCTCCAGCCTATGTGCATCGGAGAAAGCAGTTTGAGAGAAACCCTATGTAATTCCCAGCTCATTAATTCTTCACCTTCGCTTTGGCACCATATCTAGCGTAAACGAGAGTCCTTTCCCATAGGTCCTTCACAAGGAAGAGAGAACCTGTGTTGTTGCAGATCTTCTCGTTGACCACGCGGAGCACGTCTTCTGGATTATTCATCTTCTCATTCAAATCTTCAAAGTCTATTCCCAGCGATTCCCTAACAGAACCAAGCATTTCTTTTGCTAATTTTTCTGCTGTTTCGGTCTTCTTCTTTTCTCTCGCATAGAGATAGAGTATGCAGGCGTAAACACCGTTACCGTGGAGTACCAGGAGAATATCATTAATGAGTTTCTCTAGTTCTTTTTTGTCCATGCTCTCTAGAGCAGCCAAGATTTTTTGCCCTGACTTTGCTGCAAAATAATCGAGATTTTTCATTGGTTGTCACCACCAGAGATAATCTTCATTCTACCGAAGCCCCTCGTGGTCATTCCGCCGATGCCCATGAATTCGATGATTTTGAAGCCAGCTCTTACGACATCCATTGGGGATTTCCAGCAATTTATCTTTCCGTTTTCTTTATATTTATCTTCTTTCATTGAGTCACTGAACCCTTCGATCTTATAATCGTCTTGAATTACGGCTGAAATTAGCCATGTGGCTCTTGGAATTGCTTCATATGTGAAAAGAGCTTGATCTTCGGCAGCACCGGTTTCAGGATTGATCGCTACGGAGGTCCTTGTTTCAAGGTTGTCATTGACTATTTGTGTGAACAGCTTATCTGATACTATATAGATCTTCTGTTCGACAACCTTCCACTCGTCTTTTTCTGCCAAGCCACCAAGTTTGGGCTTTTCAATTGTTATATTTTCTACATCAATGAATAGCCAGCCGATTTTGATCTTGCTGTTTTCATCTGTTCCGCCCAGGTGATAAGCTTTTTCTTCATCTGGGCCGAGGTCTTTCATATCGAAGCCAATTTCGTTCAGCATAGCTCTTGTAGTAACCCAGATCGTTCCTTCGGATGAACAGACCGGGAAAAGAACTATCCTTGCATCCGAAAAACTAACAACGCCGGCCTTGCTGGTTTGCTTAGAACCAGAGCTATTTATATACCCAAAAGTGTATGATACTGGATTCTCAGTACTCTTGGGCTTTTTGCTGCCAGCTGCATCCAGATCTCCCATAAGCATTGCAGCGTACATCTTCGCCGCGCCTGAGAGGCTTGTCCCTGGAATTATCGGTATGTTTGAGCCGGCTTCTCTTATTATCGTATTGTCTACTATCCCCAGATTAGTTCCGCCCGTACCTATGTGAATTGGGTCAAGAGTCATGAAAATGAATTTCTCCTCGCTATAGAGTTCGTTGCTCATTCCGCCACCTCCGATTTATCCTTCATTATGCTCATGTGAATTTCCAGAACATCCACAAATTTCCCATTCACACAAAAATCAACGAGTTTCTCTTTCTCATGCTTTGAGAGAGGTTGTTTCCATTTGAGATTTTCAACGACGTTCTCAACATAACTGTTGAAAGTATCGTCCTCATTTTCTGTAGAAAGGGCCCAGTCTCTTCGTTTTTCTTCAACGAGAGTGTTTAGCTTCTTTATCTGGCTGTTCGAAAGTTTTGTTGAGATAATTGCCCACACTCTTTCAATCTCATCCAGATCGTCAAGATAATATGGGCGCTGTTTTCTATCATTTGACCGCCTTCTACAATCGTTGGTGTAGCTGATCTCGAATCTCTGGGATGCAGACGAAAGATACTCAAAGTCAAAATAAGAAGGTGTGACTTGAACTATGTCGCCCTCTTTGAGTTCTGAAACATGAACTAGCCAGTTACCGGAAGGCCCCTTGAAAGAGAGGAGCCTTTTTTCAGGTTTGGCTTCGGCGTTCAAAACATAAAAATACGGATACCATACATCTTCTGAACAGTCTCCCATCTTTGAGGGGATTTTCCAAAATTGATTTCCTTGGAAAGTCAATTCGAAGTAATCTGAGAGCTCTTCGGGTTGTTTCATCAATATCCATGTTTTTTCTTCATTGTCGATTTGCATCATTCTGCGCCCGGCATCCATGATGGCAGGAAGAGCCGTATGATATCCCGCATACACAATTCCAAGATTCATGGGCAGGCGGTTTCTGACTTTTCCCATTTCCCTTTCGTATTTCTCTTTTATCTTTTTGGCAGCTTCAAGAGCCTTATCTGCCGGCACAAGAACCATAAATCTTTCCGGGTCTTTCGTTATTTCGATTACCGGGGTGTAATTACACGATTCGATTTCTATGCCATCGATTCTTGAACTGGCAAGGACTACTGAAGGATCATTGGAGTTGAAAAAGTCTATGTTCTTGCCTTTCAGCCCTTCAAGCAAGGCATCAACTAAATCTTTCCGACTGTCTGTCTTTATTTCAACAGGGAGCTTCTTGGCAAGCAATTCAAGATTCTCAATTATCACGAAGTTTTCGAGTCCATCAGCGCCTTTAGGATTCTTGTTCTCGTAGAATACAGTGAACTTGGTTTCAGTGAACTTGGTTTCATTGAACTTGGTTTCATTGACTTTGGCTTCATAGGCATTATTTGTTGGGAGGCTTAGATTATTTGTCCGAACTTTCAAAACAAGCCTTTCAGTTATTGGATCTATAACTTCTTTGATTTCTGCGAGAGCCTCATCCCAGAATTTACTTGTCGTCTCCCACACTCTACGAACCCTTGCAAATGAGGGGGTTTTTGCACACTTCTCAAAGTGTTTAGAAACTGGCGGGGTTTCATAATTCAGAGTCCTTATTAGACTGAGTTTACCAGGTTCTTCACCAATCCAATTAGAAATAGCAAGTTTCGCAGAGACTAATGCTATTTTCGAATTACTGTCTGCAATTTCATCAATCCATATGGTTGTGTTCTTCTCTTTCAGCCATGTTTCAGCTCTGCCCTTTATTTCACTTGCCCAGAATTCTGAAACGTGTCTGGTTTTATCTTCTTCCGGTCTAAGCCAGGATATTCTACATATCTGGTTTCTCTGATTTTGGCTCCAGTATGTAGAAATCTCTTCAGGATCTGCCGGAGAAAAAGGCTGTTTGGATATTATTGTCCCTATTGGTGGGATTTTGTCCCCTTCCTGCCAAGCTTCTGGTGATATGCCACTAGGGAGTATTGGTTTTTGACCCCACCAGGGTTCGCTAATGGCAATCTCAGGAGTTATTTCACCCCGAAAGTCCAGCTTTACTCTAATTCTTTTTTCGAGTGTCTCAGTTGTATCATCCAACACATATTCCAGAATGTCTTCGATATCCGGGACAACAAATATGCTACCGTTCTCATCTCTATAAACTTCATTACCTAATGGATATTCTTCTTCGAGAAGTTTTTTCACTCTGCTTAGGCCCTCATTGATCCAGTTCTTGCGCGCTAACAAATCAGATATAGAAGTTGAATTACCAAGGGCTTGTTCTCCACTTATTCTGACCGATAAGAATCTCCATCGCAGTTTATCCGCTGACACTGGTTCTCTACCATTCTCGGTCTCAAGCAATGCTCCAGCTACTGCTGATTTGAAAAGTGTGGCGACTATGAAAGACCAGTCTTCTAGGGTGATCTCATTGGCAGGTCGGCGTGTATCTCCGAGAGCTTCGGAGAATACCCTACTTATTGCTCCAACATCTCCATATTCAGGTGGTTTACTGTTATCAAGAATTTCTTTGAAACGTGCAGTAAGATTACTAACTATTCTTGATTCATAACCAAAGATGGAACTAATGAAAGTGTCATGTCTATTTTGTTTTACAGAATCCACTTTTTGTTTTTTGGAAACCAAATTAATCATATTCTCAATATCCTGCAATTCGTTGCTAATCAACTTGATCTTTGCTTTATCTTCTTCAATTTTGGCCACTAATTCTGGATTAACAAATCCATGCTTTCTAAGAACCGAATCTGCGTTTTTTTCTTTATCAGATAGGCTACGCTGTACGTTTTTTAGTTTTCTCTTACTATCGTTTTTATTCTTCATTAACTCCTTTAGCTCTGCGGATTCAAGGGAAGTTTTGGATTCCTCTTTTTCTATATGAGCAGCCCCATGGCACCTCCCTAGATACTTAACAAGTAAAGAGAGATTTTTGTCTTCCATAGTAGTCTTTCCAGGTCTGCCTTTTTCAATTAACTCGGTGACCCTTACACTTTCTTTTAAACTACCTTTGAAGCTAATATCAAAGTCATTCATAAGACCAAAGTAGAAGGCTTTGCCCACATTCATCGATAGCACTGGTTCGACAGATTGCTTATCAACATGTTCATCACTGCACTTGTACATATCATGTAGCCAGCCGGCAAGTTCGATCTTTAGTAAATTGTCCCGATTGTCTTTGAGTATTTTTAGACTCTTGGTCATATTAACACCTCAATTGCTTTGCCGACGCTTTCTTTGAAAGACATAAGAGTGTCAAAACGCTTCTCAATAAAGCCCCTTTCAGGTGATGAGTTCAAATGGTTCTTTAGTGTTGATCGAAGATTAGTCTTGGCTTCATTAAGACTGAAAGACTTTGGGAGTTCTGGCTCGATTTTCACTTTGTTATCCTTGGCGTTTATACTTATGAAACCATCGTTTATTTTTGCTATTCCATATCCGCTTGAGGTCTTTGCTCCGAAACCATAAACAGTGAACATAGCTTCAATTCCTTTGGCGATTACTTTCAGATCTTCAAGCATTTGTTTGGCGGATTCCTCCTTTTCTTTTCCAGCAAGGTCGAACGGAACATAGAGCAGTGAAAATTTGCTATTCGAGCCTGAAGGAATGCTCTCAATAAGTATCGGAACGGTTCCAGTACGGGTTTTTCTATCGTGAGGATTTACGATTTCGTAGTCTACTTTATCGAAGAACGACGGAAAGAAGTGAAGACGACCTTGTCGAAAGCTTTCTTTATTCTGTCTTTCATTTCCGAAGATTCGAGTGATTTGCTCGTCATCTTCCTTCATACCTTCATGCCAAAGCGCTGAACGAAGGCAGCCTTTCCATGTAGACCCGGGAATGTATGGGCAACCGAGAATTCTTTCTCGCTTTATGGAGTTTTCAATAATCGTAAAATTCTCATCATCTTTGGAGATGTAGGGCTTTTTAAGAGTAAAATCAAATTCGATTATGAATGAATAGAGAGGGAGAATATCCAGGGCCGTCGCATCGATCTTATTGAATGTTTCTTTAGCAAAACTGCATCCGTAGTCCGCATTTTTCCTTCTTCTCACATAAACTTGTTTTACGCAGTTTTCTCCATCAGAATACCCTATAGCTTCGAGGTACTTGAAAGTAATCAAGAGTTCTGAGTCGCCTAGTTTTCTAAGAATTTTCGAAAGTACATTCTCATTTGGTTTGTTTTTCTGGAGTTCATCTGTGAGTTCGCTTATGATACTGTCTTTCTTAATTTCAAAGAGGGTGTTGGAATTACAGTCAAGAATCAATTTCTGTCACCTCACTTAGCATTTCACCAAAAGAAAAAATCTCCCCATCGCTATTAGTTTGATAATCTCTTTCAATTGCTTCGCGAATAATTTCCGAAACAGCTCTTGCTGTGAATCCCCAAATGCGCAACTTATATTTTTCATTCTTCTGGTCCTCTTTGTAGAAACTGCTAACAAACACTTTGCTTGCCGATTTATCACCTTTCGTTCTCCCAAAGATCTCTGCTGTAGCTTTTTTGGATCCACATTTTCCAAAGTATTCTTTTCGCAACATATATCTCACATCAAAAGACATCGGAATATACGAATTCTTGACTTCGCTACCTAGATATTCCAGGTTCGCTGGCGGAAGAGATTTTCCAACTTCTGTTTCGATTTTCCAGTAGTTCTTCAGCGAAAAGCCTTTCTCATCACCACTTTTCTTGACAAAGCAATTTTCCTTAAGGAATCTGTTGATTATCCGAAGTGATTCTTTTGTTTCCTCCGCATCGTCAGTGAGTTCAAAGAGGCCGTAACCGAATTGAGGCTTAGCCCCAAGAGAACCAAAGTTGCTCATAATTGAAAGGACAGCCTTGAGCTGCTTTTCAATTTGATTTCTATCGCACCTTGGAAAAACTCTAAGCTCAAGCGAACCGAAGAAGTCCCTATCATAAAGGTTCTTCTCAAAGATCTTGCTTAACCAGTTCTTGTTGATGTTGTTAGTTGTAGCCTGTGAAAAGGGTTCATTCCCTCTAACCGGCTGCTTGCCATCGACCGTTACAGACAAACTGAACATTCTCTTCCAGCCTGTAGTTCCAAAAAGATAACAGGCAGGACAAAGCTTCGAAATCCTTTCTTCACCGTCGTTTTCTTTGCCAGATAGTTTACAGCGATTATCTGAAGTTGGATCGCATACGTAATAGCCGAGACCTCTAGCAATAACTTCATACCACCATCTGATGCTTCCTATAATTCCCGTTTCATGTACCCGGTCCATCTTTCCATCTGACCCACCGGTCCATAGCGGGGTAAGGGTCTTAACTCTGAATGTGATCGGTCCACTCTCCATTTTTCCCACACCTCTTTTCTATGCAGCCCCAAAGTCAGCCGCTGATTCTTGCGTATTCCAAGTGTTTCGATGGCTAAGTAATCTTCTGACTTAAGTTTTAGGTACGCGCTGGATTTTTAATCAAACTCATCCTTATAAACAAACACCCTTCCCTCAGTCTCAGCTATCCCCCACGTTGATTTTTATCATTCCAAATCCCTGTGCATTCTTTGAACCTAGTCCCCAATCATAGGCTGTCGATATAAGCACCGGATCTGCGTTAAGCTCAAAGCGGAAGTCCCAGGCAATTTGAGTGAAATCCTTGTACTTGACAATTCGTTGAGCAGGTCTTGAGACAAGTTTGAAGGAGAAAGATTCTCTTGCTCTGCCGGAATTACCCAATGCACTTGCCTTTCTGTTGAGGTTTTCCTGAATCTGAATTGCGAAATCTTTCTCTGCTGGATTGTAGAAATATGTTTTCTTTCTCCCGTCTGCTGTCATGAGAGTCGAGTAACCCTTAGTAAGCGATATTGTTCTCGCTTATTCGTCATTCTGTTTGGCGACAAATGGATCAAGATGATTTTTCGAGGAACGCAGTACGGAGCCTTACTTATCGCAAGCAACTGCAAAACCATTACCTCATTTCATCTTTGTACAACACCATTTGACAATTAATGTGAAAGCGACAACGTAATACCCCATTCAAGCTATCCATAATTGTTCCGGCAAAGACTTCACAAGGCATAATTTATATTCATTATATCTCTTGTAACAAATAAATCAAAATCCAAGCATATATTGTTTTTTTGAAACGATCAAACCAGTTTATTGATGAATGGATTCGGCTTTCTAGGAACCTGTGAAGCCCTATCAAGGCTTGCAGCCATCCAGCCATGTTCTGGAGTTTCAATTCCTCATAGGTAGTCTGGAAGCTTCATTTTATATTTGACTGATGGTAGTGTAAGCACGTTTCAATTCCTCATAGGTAGTCTGGAAGCTTAGCTGGGCAACACTTAGAACTATAGATGATTTGTTTCAATTCCTCATAGGTAGTCTGGAAGCCTATCTTGAGTCTTAAAAGCGATGAACAAAGAAGCAGTTTCAATTCCTCATAGGTAGTCTGGAAGCTTGGATCAGAATGTACATTGTTCTCAGTGTCACTCGTGGGTTCAATTCCTCATAGGTAGTCTGGAAGCTATGGCGCAGAAATCTTTCTCATGTACTTCGTTGAGTTTCAATTCCTCATAGGTAGTCTGGAAGCCTTAAAGTCACGATCGAAGGAGCAGATGAGCTCAGTTTCAATTCCTCATAGGTAGTCTGGAAGCGCACGTTCATTGCAAAGCTCTGCTGCTGCATGGCAGTTTCAATTCCTCATAGGTAGTCTGGAAGCTGAAACAGAAGAACATCAAGGGCGTGAAGTATGGTTTCAATTCCTCATAGGTAGTCTGGAAGCTTATCACGTGCGATTATATGATTGTTGCATATAACGAAGTTTCAATTCCTCATAGGTAGTCTGGAAGCGCTATCAACGTTGAAAATTACAATTATAGTATGTAGTTTCAATTCCTCATAGGTAGTCTGGAAGCTGTAGTACCATCCGAAACATTATCAACGGTAGTGCCGAGTTTCAATTCCTCATAGGTAGTCTGGAAGCTGGGAGAAACTAAATTCAGAATCTATTGTCCAGAAGCGATGTTTCAATTCCTCATAGGTAGTCTGGAAGCAAGTAGTCGGTGGAGTAAGAGATCTTGTCACGTTCCCAGTTTCAATTCCTCATAGGTAGTCTGGAAGCGGGAAGTAATCCGGGGAATAATCTGGGGAACATTAAGTTTCAATTCCTCATAGGTAGTCTGGAAGCGCGGCGTATTACGAAGGCCGTCAACAGCTACTAAAGTTTCAATTCCTCATAGGTAGTCTGGAAGCTGGAAGCAGCTTGAAATCTCTAAGATTCCTGCGTTTCAATTCCTCATAGGTAGTCTGGAAGCAGGAATTTTGGAGATCTGGAATTGGTTCCAAAGGAGAAGTTTCAATTCCTCATAGGTAGTCTGGAAGCGAAATCTTAGTAACATCAGGACCAGAGGAAATTGGTTTCAATTCCTCATAGGTAGTCTGGAAGCGATAGAAGGAGACGACGGACCAGTAGTATCAAGCGTGTTTCAATTCCTCATAGGTAGTCTGGAAGCCCGAAGACATACGAGACACATTGCTCGACTGGATGAGACGTTTCAATTCCTCATAGGTAGTCTGGAAGCTGGCTAAATGTGAGAACTGCCAACGATATTTCTTCAGTTTCAATTCCTCATAGGTAGTCTGGAAGCAGATCTCGCTTCGCAAATTGATCGAGTTCGTTTAGAGTTTCAATTCCTCATAGGTAGTCTGGAAGCCTCCGCCATTACCTTCGATGCACCGTCAGCCCCCTCGTTTCAATTCCTCATAGGTAGTCTGGAAGCACTTTCTTGACTTTCACTTACTGAAAGTTGTACAAGTTTCAATTCCTCATAGGTAGTCTGGAAGCTGTCCAGAGCCAAAAGGTTGTGGAGAGATTGAACTGTTTCAATTCCTCATAGGTAGTCTGGAAGCCTTTGACATAGACTGTTGTGCCAGACTTTGTTTCAATAGGTTTCAATTCCTCATAGGTAGTCTGGAAGCACGCAATGTGTGACACATTCAATCTTGGTTTTGACGAGTTTCAATTCCTCATAGGTAGTCTGGAAGCCCTTCTTCGATTCATCCTTCATCATTTCTTTCAGATGTTTCAATTCCTCATAGGTAGTCTGGAAGCTGAAACAGGCCGGAATGGTTAATCTTCTCTATCTCATGTTTCAATTCCTCATAGGTAGTCTGGAAGCTCGAATACGACACAGAATGGACAAGGCATGATTACGAGTTTCAATTCCTCATAGGTAGTCTGGAAGCAAGAGTTTCGGCAGTTCTAACAGCACCAGCAAATACAGGTTTCAATTCCTCATAGGTAGTCTGGAAGCGTTGAGAATCGTGGGAAGAATCTATGGAAACAAGAGTTTCAATTCCTCATAGGTAGTCTGGAAGCAGTAGAAGAGAACCTTTCCCCTGTCTCCTGCAAGAGTTTCAATTCCTCATAGGTAGTCTGGAAGCGTGGGGGCCTCCCTCTCCAGGGAGTTGTTCAGTTTCAGTTTCAATTCCTCATAGGTAGTCTGGAAGCGAGATTCTTTCGGCACTGAAACCCCACCTGGGCTCAGAAGTTTCAATTCCTCATAGGTAGTCTGGAAGCGAGGGTGGAGGAAACATGGCAGGCTGGCATCAGCCTAGTTTCAATTCCTCATAGGTAGTCTGGAAGCTACGCTAAAGAGCACGGAATAGAGGTGGTAGTATGAGTTTCAATTCCTCATAGGTAGTCTGGAAGCATCTCCCTTTGAGCACCTGGTGTTTACCTTTCACAGTTTCAATTCCTCATAGGTAGTCTGGAAGCTCTTCGGTTATCTCTCCGAACTCCACACCCCAGTGTTTCAATTCCTCATAGGTAGTCTGGAAGCCTGATGTTACTACTACCCATATCACCAATGTTACACAGTTTCAATTCCTCATAGGTAGTCTGGAAGCCTAACTTCAAAAAGTGCCTCGCATCGCACGAGGCGTTTCAATTCCTCATAGGTAGTCTGGAAGCGAAGTCAATCCGGAGTTAAACCAGTCAACCTCATCAGTTTCAATTCCTCATAGGTAGTCTGGAAGCGAGAGATATATGACTTGTTGAAAGGAGAGATAGACGTTTCAATTCCTCATAGGTAGTCTGGAAGCAATATCTTCAAGGATTACCTGAGTTATCTCTGGTCCTTGGGTTTCAATTCCTCATAGGTAGTCTGGAAGCATAAAAGGTCATTGACATACGAATAGCGGCAACAGAAGTTTCAATTCCTCATAGGTAGTCTGGAAGCTGTGTTGCTTCAAAAAAACACAGCAAAACAAATAGGTTTCAATTCCTCATAGGTAGTCTGGAAGCTACTATACCAGGATAGACTAACCCATACTATCACACGTTTCAATTCCTCATAGGTAGTCTGGAAGCTTGGGTAGCTGTAGCTTGTGGGGGTTACCATTCTCTAGCAAGTTTCAATTCCTCATAGGTAGTCTGGAAGCAGAGACGGGCCTCCTCCAGGGCCGCTTCTACTGTAAGGTTTCAATTCCTCATAGGTAGTCTGGAAGCGCCCTCTCCAAAACCCCAAGGTTGGTTCGTATATAAGTTTCAATTCCTCATAGGTAGTCTGGAAGCTAAAGATGATGCCGAGAAAGAAAACATTGGTAAAGGAGGCTGTTTCAATTCCTCATAGGTAGTCTGGAAGCTCGCAGTTATGGAAGCGCCCTTTGAAATGCTGCACGAGTTTCAATTCCTCATAGGTAGTCTGGAAGCGAGCAAGAACTGTTCAAGCGAAAGTAGTGTCTGGAAGTTTCAATTCCTCATAGGTAGTCTGGAAGCTTGCAGAACTGCATATTGAGGAGTTCAATACAGAGAAGTTTCAATTCCTCATAGGTAGTCTGGAAGCCTCGATCATTTCGAAGTCTTGCATGGTTTTGAGTGCGTTTCAATTCCTCATAGGTAGTCTGGAAGCCACTAACTTCTTCTGCTTTCCTTTCTTCTTCACGGATGTTTCAATTCCTCATAGGTAGTCTGGAAGCTGAAATCTCTCTTTCCTTGCCTGTATCGTTCCTGAGTTTCAATTCCTCATAGGTAGTCTGGAAGCCGGCAAGAGATACCCTTATGTTCGGAGGTTGGATACGTTTCAATTCCTCATAGGTAGTCTGGAAGCGAGATGAGCGAAATAGACCGGCTCTTGCCACAAGCGTTTCAATTCCTCATAGGTAGTCTGGAAGCGCGTAGCTTGCTCCCATTGAAATATGAAATCGAAAGTTTCAATTCCTCATAGGTAGTCTGGAAGCTCCAGATCGCTGCATCTTCCATAGGCCTCTATCGTAGTTTCAATTCCTCATAGGTAGTCTGGAAGCAGTTCTAGTTGAGAAGGGTCTTTATCTCGAAGAATTGGTTTCAATTCCTCATAGGTAGTCTGGAAGCTCGTTGTAACTGCCTGTCATGATTCGATTCCGGGGAGTTTCAATTCCTCATAGGTAGTCTGGAAGCATCAAGAGCGAACCGAAGAAGCAATCTCAAAAGCCAGTTTCAATTCCTCATAGGTAGTCTGGAAGCCAAGGCCACGAGTGAGAAGGAAGCGGAAACGATCGTGTTTCAATTCCTCATAGGTAGTCTGGAAGCGAGAGAGTAGTTTGAAGAGTACCGAGCTTTGCGAGTTTCAATTCCTCATAGGTAGTCTGGAAGCGAGGATTACAGGAAGAAGAGATTGCGGGAGGCAAAAGTTTCAATTCCTCATAGGTAGTCTGGAAGCAATGACCCAAGCGGGGTGGATACCTTGTATGATTCGTTTCAATTCCTCATAGGTAGTCTGGAAGCTCACCTGCCAGTTCCAGTTCCCTGGCAATCCTACGGAGTTTCAATTCCTCATAGGTAGTCTGGAAGCGACCCGGCCGCGTTAGCGGTCTCTTCCAGTCTGTTCCTGGTTTCAATTCCTCATAGGTAGTCTGGAAGCGAGCGATAGCGAGGGAATAGCATGGAACCGCTGAAGAGTTTCAATTCCTCATAGGTAGTCTGGAAGCGATTGATGAAAGGCTGGATAGAGTCGAAGAGAACAGTTTCAATTCCTCATAGGTAGTCTGGAAGCAGAGACTCTTTGGCATTTCTATTCCTTCTGGCATATGTTTCAATTCCTCATAGGTAGTCTGGAAGCAAGTTCCAATGGTAAGTCTTTTGAAAACGATACCCAGTTTCAATTCCTCATAGGTAGTCTGGAAGCCTGGCCAATCGTACTCCGTTACATACAAGGAAAGGTTTCAATTCCTCATAGGTAGTCTGGAAGCGATTCTGAAAAGGAGTTGGGCCATTTTCAGGCCCTCCCCAGTTTCAATTCCTCATAGGTAGTCTGGAAGCTTGGCAGGATTGATCGACTCTGACGGCACCGTCAATAGTTTCAATTCCTCATAGGTAGTCTGGAAGCGCGATAAGTGATCTCAAGTCTCGAAACATGATCACCTAGTTTCAATTCCTCATAGGTAGTCTGGAAGCGAAGATAGACGAACTCTTCGGCATTACGCAGCGCAGTTTCAATTCCTCATAGGTAGTCTGGAAGCCTCACATCGCACCTCCTCTCAGTCTTTTCTTCCTGGTTTCAATTCCTCATAGGTAGTCTGGAAGCGTGATAGGAAATTCAGGACTTCAAATCTATATGCTGTTTCAATTCCTCATAGGTAGTCTGGAAGCGGCCAACGGCTCAAATCATGGCTCGCCTGTGAGTCAGTTTCAATTCCTCATAGGTAGTCTGGAAGCAAGTGCTACTGGATTCCCAGATGTACCATTTCGTAGTTTCAATTCCTCATAGGTAGTCTGGAAGCGAGAAGCTGGAGAAAGAGTCCGCGACTCTTTTCGACAGCAGTTTCAATTCCTCATAGGTAGTCTGGAAGCCTCATTTTCATGCACTCGAAGATCTGGTATTCGGAGTTTCAATTCCTCATAGGTAGTCTGGAAGCATGAACTTGGGGTGCATGCTATGCCCCTGAACAGTGTTTCAATTCCTCATAGGTAGTCTGGAAGCCTCAGCTTCTTGAATTGGCGGGTTTGTCTCACACCAAGTTTCAATTCCTCATAGGTAGTCTGGAAGCGGTACAGCGTCATCGAGAGAGACAGAAAGCACTAGCCAGGTTTCAATTCCTCATAGGTAGTCTGGAAGCCTCAGAATCGGGCCTTGATATACGTGTCAGTGGAGTTTCAATTCCTCATAGGTAGTCTGGAAGCGAGATATCATTCATCAGCAGCGACCCCTCCGATGGTTTCAATTCCTCATAGGTAGTCTGGAAGCTCTCTGTTGGCTGTATCACCTAGACCTAGTTGTCCGGTTTCAATTCCTCATAGGTAGTCTGGAAGCTATCGTATGTATGTTGCCATCTTCGAGATTGCAGGGTTTCAATTCCTCATAGGTAGTCTGGAAGCTCTTTTGTGGCAACAATATAATTCCAAGGCTTACGGTTTCAATTCCTCATAGGTAGTCTGGAAGCATTGCCATCAGTACAAATGCCATATCGAGCCTCCTGTTTCAATTCCTCATAGGTAGTCTGGAAGCGGTAGTAGAAACGTGACATATATCACGCCATGAACAGTTTCAATTCCTCATAGGTAGTCTGGAAGCTCAACTGTTTGAATACGAGTGACTGATAGATTAGAGTTTCAATTCCTCATAGGTAGTCTGGAAGCAGCCGTATCTGGTGGATATTACCATTCTTTAGGAAGTTTCAATTCCTCATAGGTAGTCTGGAAGCTGGATCTTCCCATTCTTTAGCAATGAAGGAGTGATTGTTTCAATTCCTCATAGGTAGTCTGGAAGCATGTTGATTACCTTTGCGTTCATGTCGTCTGACAAGAGTTTCAATTCCTCATAGGTAGTCTGGAAGCTGGCTTTACATGCGCATTGAAACCACCAAACGCTGGTTTCAATTCCTCATAGGTAGTCTGGAAGCCCAGAAGCCACTGCATCTTAGAACTGCAATCGATGTGTTTCAATTCCTCATAGGTAGTCTGGAAGCATAGGCTGTTGGAAAGAATCACATTCCCATATTCTGGTTTCAATTCCTCATAGGTAGTCTGGAAGCAATTCACCGCCGGTCTTCCGAGTTGGAGATGAACAAGTTTCAATTCCTCATAGGTAGTCTGGAAGCCAACGCCCATATTCTCGGCAAATCTGAGCAGCAGGGTTTCAATTCCTCATAGGTAGTCTGGAAGCCTTTGGTGATCTCTACAAAATTGCATCTGTTAATAAGTTTCAATTCCTCATAGGTAGTCTGGAAGCTGGCCAAGGCTTCACCGGTAAGGCCGAGATTTTCTCGTTTCAATTCCTCATAGGTAGTCTGGAAGCGTAGAAATCTCACACGAGTCGGCACCGGTAGAGCTGGAGTTTCAATTCCTCATAGGTAGTCTGGAAGCCCATTACTATATAGATTATAAAGGATTTTCAGCATTTTGAGGCAATATGAGTTTTTGCCTGTTTTTCAAAGACTATTTTCTCATGAATTGCACACAAAACTGAAGAGCTGAATTGATATGCTTCTGTCGATCCCCAGGTGTTTTCAATTTATCAGGGGTCGACGGAGCTAAAGAATTCCGTCGTCAGCTACTTGTTTCTTATCTATTCCGAGTATTTCCATGGTTAAGTAATCTTCTGACCTGAGCTTGTAGATTCTTACAGAATCCTCTTCTTTGTTCATTATTTTTCCTAGGCGTTTCTTGAGTGTTTCGAGGCCTGCCTTTGTTAGCTCTCCCTCAAATACGGAATTCTGAACCCAGTCCAGATATTGTCTACAGATTTTTAGAGCTTTGTTCACTCTCTTTTCACCAATGTCATAGACGAGAAGAATGAACACACTTTATTCCTTCCAGGGAATGTATCCACGCTCGCCTGTTATCTGCTTTTCTATTTTGTAAAGCTCCAAGCGAATCAGATACCGATACGATACACTTCTTTTCAGTCCCGGATGTTTTATCGTTGTTTTCAGTTTCTCATCGTATGCTCTCACAAAGATCTCTTTTCCTGAGTCGTTCATGTATATCCCTTCCAGATGTTTCGCGAAATGTTTCGCCTGGATCTGTTTCTTGTTTATCATGGCGAATATCAGGCGATCTACAAGGATAGGTTTGAACACCTCGGCGACATCTAGATTCAGAGAAAAGCTTCGAAAATTGGTTGTGTGAAGGTATCCGATTCTCGGATCGAGGTGAGTACGATAAATCTCTCCCAGAACGGTAGTGTAGAGCATTGTGTTCCCGAAGCTTATAAGAGCATTCAGTCTGTTCAAGGGAGGTTGTCTGGTTCTTGAAACGAACTCAAAGCTTGAGTCATCTATTATGGTATCGAAACATTTGTAATAAAGATCTCTGAAGTTTCCCTCTATTGCCATTGCCTCATCTATGGTCCCAGTGTCTTCAAGGCGTTCCTTCAGTGCGTTTAAACCTTCTATTTCTCTTTCGAGATCCTTTCCGCGTCTGTTGTAGTATGACAATACACTCAGCATGTTTTGCATTGACCCTCTCACAAACCTCTTTGCAAGATCCGTACGTTTCTTTCCATCGTTGTAGAAATTGGCCTGCTGCAGTATAAGGAAGCCTGAATTCAAATGTTCTCTCGGGTAGTAGGTTCCTGAATAGTAGTCATAGCGATTGAAAAAATGAAGAGGAATCTGCTTCTGAGTAAGAAATTCTAGAACTCTCTTGTTGAGATCAATTTCTCCAAAAGCACAGATGGAATCAGTCTGCTCGACGGGAAGATGAACCTTCTTTCCGTCCTCCTTTTCAAAGACCAGGGTATTGTTCATTCTCAAAAGCTTCCCAGAAGTGAAAAGATATAACATCCGTTTCATGTCATCACACCCAACAATAAGTGTAGTAAGCGCAGTTCTTACATTTGTTCTGTGCCCTTTCAATCTCTGGAATCGGGCCTTCAACGAGTTTCTGTATTTCTTCGCATAATTTCTTTATTCTTTCTTCTTCTTCTTCAGTCAAAGTAATTGTTATTTTCTTCTTCTCTTTCGGCACCAGCAGCTGTCCCTCGGCCTGAACTCCCATTTCCTTTAGCCTCAGAAGATAGAAGAGCAGCTGATCTCTCGCCCCTTCAAGTGAATACTTGGACTTCTTTATCTCGCTGACGATAGTTTTTCCCTTTTTCTCTTCGACCATGTCGAGTTTTATGTTGTCTATAGAGACATCTTTTTCTCCCCTATTCTCATAGGATGCTTCGTGAATAAGTCGGCCAAGAGACATTGAAGTATTGTCCTGTTCGGGAATGATTCGATGGGCCATTAACCAAGCTTCACGTCTGCAATTTGTGTATGAAAGCACTAGGCTTCCATTTATATCGATCATAGAAATAGACTCTCCTCATCTGATTTCAAACCAGTTTTTGTGTCATAGTAATACTCAAGCTCGTCGGAGGATACATAGCAAAAACCGTGCTGAATGTCTGGTAGAGTGTATTTCTTGGCGCCTGGATATAAGAATAGTCTAACGTTGACCACATACGGAGCTAGATTTCTAACAGCCTGTTTCCTTTTGGCAATATATTCAAATTTTGCCTCTATTGGTGGTTTTGTGCTGAGGACTTCGCAGTAATTCTCCCAGAAGCGCTTCGCCTCATCGTCGATTTCGAGAAAAACTGGAAAGCTGACGGCACCTTTTAGCTGCTCAATAAGGCTAAACTCAGCTATTCGTTCAAAGTCAAGTTTAACGAGTGCCTCCAGGAGCTCTAAGGATTCATTTTCAAGACCTTTGTTCATTAATCTGGAAAAGTATTGGTCTCCCAGCTCATATAAGGCTGGTTCACTAATAGAACCCTTCAGACTACTGAGTATTTCTCTGGTTGTCCATATTATGGTATCGTTATAGATCCAGGAGAAAGGCCTTCCGGAATCCTCCTTCAAGAGGTCAACAACTGTCATTTCACCGCGATTGCCTTCACATGACCTATTTACCCGTCCTGCAACTTGAAGAACGGAGTCAAGAGGGCCCAAATCTCTTATACAGTAGTCAAAACTAATATCTACTCCCGCTTCGATCAACTGAGTAGTCAAGAGAACTTGAAAGCCTTTCTTCTTCTTTATGTTTTTGATGATTTCCCGTCTAACTGCGGGCGGAAGACTCGACGAAAGGCAGTGAAGATTCTCATCGGTGAAACTCCCTGAATCTTGCAGGTGTTCGAATAGCTCTTTGCAACAGTTTATTGTGTTCAATACGATCATCAATGACTTATCTTCTTCCATTGCAGTATTTACTGATTCTTCAAGAAGCCCGTACTTGAATTCCTCTATGCCCATTTTTCCCAAGTATCTTACATCATACCTGTCAAGGTTGTACTCCCCTTTTATCAGGGGAAAAGATGAAACAAAGAACGGCTGTGGAATCGTCGCGCTGGAGAAGATTATCTTTGTTCCTCCCCATTTAGAAAGGTGTTCAAGAACCTCGCTTATTACCTTCCAGTACTTTGGAGGGATCGCCTGAACTTCGTCCAAGATGATTACCGACCCTGGTAGCCTGAAGAAGCGCGTGTTTCTTCTGTCAGTAAGAATGGAGTGGAAAAGACTGACAAAAGTCGTTATAACAATTTCACTGTCCCATGAATTAAGGAGAATATCAGCGAGATAAGCATCATAGTTCTCATTTTCGTCACCATCTTTCCTCTTTATGTACGAGAGTTCTGTTAGATGGTGTTGCTGAATAAGAATGTCCGACGTTACCTTGATTTTTGAGGTCTCAAGGACGTCTCGAATTGTTGCAAAAGTTTGGTCAATAATACTCAAAAAAGGCAAACAGTAGACAATACGGGGAAGATAATTCTGTTCTTCGGCGATAATTTCTCTCTTTTTGGAAGCGAGTGAAAGTGTGGCGAGCGTCTTGCCGATTCCCGTTCTTCCCTTCATCGACCCGACAGTGAAATCAAGATTAGAGATAGCCTCTCTATAGAAGTTATTCCTTAACAAATTCATGTCTGTCTTTGGTTCATCAAATCCTGCCGTGGTTCTGAAGATGTCCACAATGTCTGGTGAAAAAGTTTGCCTTTCAGATTTGTAATCGCCTCTGAATGCTGCATCTACTCTATCGGCCCAGGTCAGTAGAGAAAAAAGATATTGGAACAATACGTAATATTTAATCCCAGATTCTTCACGGTGTTTCCTATAGTTTCTCTCCCATGATAGTATTCTGGGAATTAAAGAAGGCAGATCTAGATCCACAGTTTCATCCAACAAATCTTCCATCCAAGAAAGGTAATTCTCATCGAGTTTGCGCACAATCTTTTCTAAGAATTTCTGGTTTTCGTCAAAGGAATCGAGGATTAGTTTTGGATCTCTTGCCGAACCATGATGGTATTTGATTACGGCCATTGCTATTAAGATAGCCGCGCCGGACTTATCCGGGATCTTGCCGTCAAGATAATGTCCCACAGATAGTGATCCCACTGCTGCGTGTTGGGACAACTCACTGTCGACTCTCGCTCCGGAGAGATGACTCTGAAAGTATTCGCTTGCTTTCCCTAGATCATGGAAGATAGCGATTCCCTTGACAAGCACACTAAGCTCGGACTGGCTAATACCAAAGAGATTTTCACAGTCAATGAACTTGCCAATATTTTCTATTTCCTCTGTCATTAATGACCAGACACCAACTGTGTGCTTTTCCAGGAGCCTGTCTGGATGAGATCTTACGTGGCTCACCAGAGCATCACTACCTCGTCTCCCGCGTCTGTAGAAATCTTAGCTAGCAGAGAATCGGGGTCAACGGACTGCAGCTTCAATGAACTTCCTTCTGCTTCATATGCTACTTCGACATATCTAGTAACGTGCCGCTGACTGTTCATTGAAGCAGCGTGAGTCTCCGTGAATATTTTCTGCCCGCTGGAGAATGAGAGACTAGTTTTTTTCAGCATCTCAATTGCGGTCCAGATTTCATCAGCCGTTTCGACAATCAGAGCTTCATATGTCTTCACATACTTCACCTTGGCCACAAATTCGCTTATTCCAAGATATGGGGTGTAGTAGCATTCGGAATTGATTACCATTCCTTCAAGCTTTTCGAATAGCTCGCTGTCAGCTGTAACAAACAGCCGATAAACGGGATTTCTAACCATTTCAACCGGCACTTGAATATGCAGCACGTTTTTCGTTGTTACATCGGCCTTGGTATACGAGTAGTTCATATTGAAGCGAGTCTTTTCTATCTTGTTCATTAACCGAATGCCAACTTTTGTGTTTGCTTTCTCCAGTATTGCGACATGCTCGCTACGACCAAAGCCACCACTTTCTATACCAACTATGGCACCTATTATGCCTAGAGCCGCTGTTCTGGGAGGAATCGCGTAAGTCAAGGAGGATGTAGTCGAGTATGGCTGCCGAAAATGAGCGTAGTCGCTTGAAATATCAAAAGCGAGGACCTTCATAGGACCTCACCTCACTCTGGTAACCGTTTCATTTTTCCTTCGAGCAAAGTATCTAGATCGAAGAGGGTGCCGTTTTCCACAATGTTAAGTCTAGGGTCGATTCTGTACCTGATTTCTTGTATTTTATTCTTGTATTGAGTGAGCAACTTCTTGAGATCCGATATCTCTAATCTGAAATCAGATATGCCTCTAATCTTCTCTTCCATCATGTTTGACTGGAGCTTAATCCCTTTGTCAAGCTCTCCAATATGAAAGTTCGCTTCTTCGAGATATACAACGTCTATGAGTAACCGAGGTAGTTGTTCCATCTTGGAACGAGTTATAAGATCTTTGGTACCATCCCAAATGGCATTGAGCATCTTTGAAAGGTCTTCATCACTCATGAGAGTGTGTTTTGCTGTGTTCTGATTGACTACCCCATAAAACGCAATGCAAGAATAGTTCAATGTCCACTCTTCTCTGAAGCTTCTTTGCTCCTTTCCTTCTTGCGAAACAAATGCTGCTGTACCCTGTGTGAAAACTGGATCCACAACGTGCAATGATCTCCCGAAACGGAACTGGACAGGTCCTGTGATTGACATATTCAAACCTGTCAGAGGTACTGTTCCACCAAAAAGCCTCAAGTCTATACACTTCTCCAACAGAAGCTTAGATGCCCCTTCACGCTTGTGCAATTTTAGTGCTTCCTCCACTGCCTTTTTGTTGTAAGTTTCATCTGTGAGGTCAGTTATCAAGAGAGATGCTCTCTTTTCCGAAGTTATAGGATCTCCAGACACGAAGAGTTCTTCACCCATTTCGGCAAGGTGATCTCTGATTGTTCTCTTCAGACGGACATCTGATACTATATTTACTCCCGTTGCAACATCCATTCTTGGCTTGTTGCTATCCATTGGGTCTCCATTAGGATTCCCGTCTTTTACATCATAGATGAATACAATTTCATGGCGATTCTTAATTGACATGCTCAATACCTCCTTAGTATCTATTGTTCAGCTTCTTGAACAATTTCTGCCTCGAATGGATCGCTTTCTCTTCTAAAAACTCCGGTTGCCAGTTCTCCGGCCAGGAAGGCGTAATTCAAGTCTTCGATTGAAGCTTTCCATTCATAGCCACTCGGAATCAAATACTTGTCAGCTATTTGTAATAGATTCATGATGGGTCCGCGCACTCTCACAGGGTCCATTTCCTTTGAGTATTGTGTTGTCTTCCACTTCAGATCTTTAAAATGATTCATGAAGTCCAGCGGTCTCATGTTATAGGCCTTCAATCTTAGATCGACGGTACTTGCTATATTCTTCTCCCTTTGGAACCTGGAAATCCTCGAGTGAACCTGACCAACAATGAAAAGAAATTTCTCCTCGTCAGTCCTGAAAAACGCCGGATATTTGTTGAAGAATTCCTCGATTCTGTCCTCTCTGTCTTTTCCCATCAAAGGGACACCTCCTTCCGCATTTTTCTGAAGCCTGTCTATGAAAAAGGCAACAGTAATCAACTGTTTTGCCCTTGTGGCATATGGTTCACCTCTAAGCTTCCTAGATCCTATGAACTCAAGTGTTCCTCTTTTCAAGGGGGTCAGAGAAACCGGTTGATCTTTGAATAACGCTTCGATGTAATCGAAGAAAGTCCTAAGTCGGTTGTCTTTGAAAACGTCGTACATCGAACCGAAGAGAACAGAGGGAAGATACTCCTCATTACCGAATACCGTTCTGAGTTCTTCTTCGATGTCAGAAATCTTTTGAGACATATTGCGCAAGCGGCTTGGAGGAACGTCTAAGACGCTAAGGTTGATCTTCATTTCCTGATTGTTCACTGTGTAGAAGATGAAGTTTAGGCTTGAATAAAGCCCTTCAGAAATTTCACAGAGCATGTGTGTTTCGAAACCCTTGAAGCGATTTGCTTTGTGAACTGTGTCTTTTAGGTTAGAGATTCTCTTTATGTCTCTTATTTGATCAACCGCTCCTTCAATTAGCGCGCTTTCCGAAGAGTGAAATCTTGGAATGATATACACTCTTGAAGCGTAGAAGTTCATTGAAAGCTCTTCATCCAACACTTTCTTTCCGAGAGCGATTTTTGAGAAACAGTCTTGACAGAGAGGCATGTTCACGTAGTAGTTCTTGTCATTCATCTCATGAGCAAAGCCTGGCTTGTCAAAAGAGGAGAATTTGAAAATATCACTCGCCTTCATTCCAATAGGCTTCTCTTCTTGGCAAACAAAGCAAGTTCCAAAGGTATTACTTGCCGCACTTACAACGTTTCTCAGGAAGATTTGTCTGAATTCATCTAAGTCTCCGGGGTATAGTTCCCTGTCCCCTTGCTTGATTACTACTGTATAGAAACGGCCTTCTTTCTTCGGTAGATTTTCTGCCATCTCATCTAGAGTTGCAGAGATGATCTCTTCTGACTCTACAAGAGCGGCTGCGACTTTTTCTGCAAAGGGAGTTTTGTTTTGCGTACCGAAATTGATGAATTTCTCAATAATGGCTTTTGATCCCTTGCCAGCATCTCTAAGAGTAAGAGACATCGGAACTTTAATGTTCCCTTTCTTCTCCCGGAAGAGGTAGTTGCGGCGAGTCTTCTCCCTTTTGTCGCAACCAGAATATCGAATGGTCTCTCCGTTATTCTCTAGCACAATTGTTAGTTCATGAATATATGTTTCCCCTATGTCTGTTGTGTACATCTGTGTTTCATCCTTACCCCTCGAGACAATTCTTCCAATTTCATAGGTTGATTTCAGCACTGTTTCACCTCCTTTCGCTGATTTCTATCATTCCAAATCCCTGTGCGTTCTTTGAACCTAGTCCCCAGGAGTAGGCTATCGATATAAGCTCCGGATCTGCGTTAAGCTCAAAGCGGAAGTCCCAGGCGATTTGAGTGAAATCCTTGTACTTGACAATTCGTTGAACTGGTCTTGAGGCAAGTTTGAAGGAGAAGGATTCTCTTGCTCTGACGGAATTACCCAATGCACTTGCCTTTCTGTTGAGGTTTTCCTGAATCTGAATTGTGAAATCTTTCTCTGCCGGATTGTAGAAATAGGTTTTCTTTCTCCCGTCTGCTGTCATGAGAGTCGAATAGACAGTTATTGGTGATATTGTTTTGGCCGCTATGTATTTCGTTTCCGGAAGTGTTGGTTCTACTTCTATCGATCTAAGATCAAGGGTTGCACCGAGAAGTTTAATCCCTCCGTTCTTCATAAGACCGTTTGCAAAGGCTTGGACATAGTCTTCTAGTGGCGATGAGAAATGCAAGCAAATCGGAGAAGTTAGCGAGATTGAGCCTTCATTAATGCTTTGTTTGTGACCAAAGAGTCGAGAGAAAGTGAATGGTCTTAGGGTTCTTTTATTCACGGTTAGGCCAAAGTCGTGGCTTTCCGGGATTACGTCTGAGAGTATCTTGTATATTGCCGACTGAAGTGGGTGTGAGTAGCTAATTGGAAGAGAGATAGGTTTTTCGCTTTTAAGTGAGACTTTTATTCTCAAAGTGAAACCTCCATAAAGCAGCCTCTTATATTGGTTTTTTGAATAAGTGACATGAATTCACTTGGGCAGTCTAGAAAAACGAAGCCCGGGGTTTCAAATGCTGCGAGCAATCGCAAAACCATCACCTCAATTCATTTTGCATATGCAATATTTATTTATTATTGTTCGGACGATGAGAATGTAATGCATTGCTTTGGCTACTCGTAATCTCGGTTCGTAAAAGGCTTTAATGAGGATTAATCTGTGTACATTATATCTCTTGTAACATAAAAATCAAAATCTAAGAATTTATCGAATTTTGTTCTGAAAGTCCAGCGGCATCTTTGGTTCAAGAGAAACGAGAGCTTCCAAAACCCAAGTGCTTCTTCAGTCAGAATGCAATAATTGAAATCATACTGCCACACTAAATATAGAAAGAGATCCTTCCCTGTAATAAGTGGCTGAAGTATCACCAATTCGAAGAGTGATAGGTTCTAGTCCAAGCACTAGTGTAGACAACACTAATAAGAGAAAGAAGTTAGTTCTTCTCATTTCGATCCTCCTTCTCTCGTTCCAAGCATCCCCCAAAAAACAATCGAATCCAAACAAAATTATAAAGGAGTTTACATTCAAAACAAAATTAAGCGCTTTCGATTGTTTAAAAAAGACCCGGCTCTGAAGCCGGGCCAAAAAAGAAGGTGAGATACACTGGGTTTGTTTTCGAGTCGCCTAGAAACATTGTGTTTCTCAATCGCTATCTGTAAATTGCTATCATTTCACCAGCACCTTCATCGCTGTCTTCCAAAGTCCTTTGTTCAGGAACATGACGACGAGGTCTATCAGGACATCCAGAATGAAGTCGAAGAACTCGGGATCGATCTTCCATTGTTCATCTGGAAGCGCGTCCTTTATCATCTGCTTCACTTTCTCTTTCTTCTCCGGTCCGTTGCCGGGAGATTCTACGTAGCTTGCGAAGACTGTGATTAGAGATAGTAACTCTTTTATCCACGACATATTATCACTCCTTTGAGCGTGAGTAGATGTTAGAGGCCAGAGGTGAGAGGTATGAATATCAAGAGCTATAATAGAGGATCACAGTCACTGTTATAGGAGGTATCTATGTTTGGAAACTTCAGAAAACTTCAGCTCTGGAAATCTTCTATGAATCTGACTACTGAGATTTACAGGCTAACCAGAAACTTCCCCGAGCATGAACGCTACGGATTGTCGTCCCAAATGCAAAGGGCCTCGGTATCTATCCCTTCCAACATCGCAGAGGGATTTGGAAGAGAATCTACGAAAGAGCTTCTGAGATTTCTCTATACTGCCAGGGGTTCTCTGATGGAGCTCTCCACACAGCTCGAAATCTGCAACAATCTGGGCTACCTTTCAGAGGAAGAGCACCCTTCTATACAGAGGCTTGCAGACGAGGTAAACAGGCTCCTAAATGGTCTCATATTCTCGAAGAAGAAGCTCAGATCTTCATCCGGTACTTAGAAAAGGGGACGGGGTAAGAACCCCATCCCTTTCAAACCTCATACCTCTATCCACTTACATCTATATGAGGTTAAACAACTCGTTCTTCTGAGTGTCGATTACCGCTGCGTAGTCTACCGCATAGCTTGAAGGGATCACCTTCAGAGTTACGAGGTTCCCCATCACAGTCTCGACCTCAGCCTGAGTCAGAGTCTCCTTGGGCTCCTTTATGTAGAAGCCCTTAGACTTCTTCGCAGTCGAATCGTACCATCTAACGCTCAGGTTTCTCATTTGAGTTCCTCCTTTCGAATAACGGTTCTACGTCGGCCGTCCTCCGTGCTCCGAAAAACCTATGAAGTGCAGTGGCATTGCATTTCCGATCTTAGTCGGTGAACGGCTGACGGACTTCGGCTATCGTTGTTTCATCACTTGGTTAGAGGTAGGAAGATCTTTAACTTCAAACCTCTATCCTCTACCCTCTCACATCCGTCTGTCAATCAATCGGTCCGAGGGTCTGGGTTTCGATCAGTCTGATGTCGGCGATGATGTAATTGGTGAGGCTCGCGATGTTATAGGCTGCATCGTATGCCTCCTGTGCAGTCATTGCCGAATCGACGCTGAGAGTCTGTCTAGAGAGAACCGGTTTGTCGTCCTCAATGACACCGGTATCCCAGGTGATCGAGAGTGACTTCTCAGTACCTACTACCATTACAGTTGTGCCAAGTCCCATGAAAATTCCTCCTTTTTTTGGAGGCCGGGGTTAGAGGTAGGGGGTTGGGGGTTTGAAAGATCTTACCCACCCGCTACCACGTACCCGCAACCTCCGTTTTCTTCTTCGTGGCCACGTGAGATGAATATATACCACAGGGTCAAAAAACACCAAGCTCAGGTGAAAAACACCTGAGTTTGGCTCTGGAATGCCGGCTATGTATAATCGAAATAGAGAAGCAAAGGCTCTCTTATCCGGGTTGAAATCTATCGCATTCATGTGTGAGCATTATGAAAAAGCAAAAGAAAAAGACGATTTGAAAAGAAAGAGAGCCTAATATAAAGAATTATTTGAATAATCAAATCTATTTGCCGATAGTTGCAGATAATGAAAAATAGCCGCTCCCGGTTTCTCAAAACTGAAAAGCTCATGAACAGTTCTTGACAGCGTTTATGGGAATGATATAGAATATATACAACCAGTTTTGATTGACTTGCGGAGCCGATGGAGGTTTTTCAAAATATGGATGGTTTTCGAAATACTGTTTTTCACTTTTGTTCTATCTGTTTAAGGTTTTATTTCTTCAAGAACTCATCTTCAGGTCTGTCGCCATAATAATGGCATGATAATTTCCAACTGAACGGGAAACATTCCGCGCAAGTTTAGTTAAGGCTTCAGGTCAAATTGCTTGTTTAGCCCGATTTTGTTCACAAGAATATGAAAGTTAATCTGGAGTATATCCAGGGCTTCATAGCCGTTGCATTCAGACAACTGAGTTCTGGATGAACTAAATCCATGTAGAAAGGAGGTGATTTATGGGCAACCTGCGCGATGAGAGAATCATAAGAGAGCTCAGCCAGAGAGAGCTCGGGGAGGTGATAGGCAAGGACCAGAAGTACATCTCCGAGGTCGAGCTGGGAAGGATAATTCCCTGTTTCCGGAAAGCGGATACTCTTGCCCGTTTTCTGGGCGTTCCGGTGGAGAGGATCTTTCCCTGTTTCACAAGGACTTCGAGATTTCCCGGCTATAAGGATCTCATGTATCTCTACAGTCTCGGTTACGACATCGCCGTATATGAGAACGCCATGAGAGAACTGACAACAAAGGAGGCGCAAAATGACGGATGAAGCAGGTCAACCGTCAACGGTCCACCGTCCAAAGATCCGTCGCAACATGCAACTTGGCACCTGCACTGGTTTTCCTTGCAACTAACAACATGGAACTTGGAACTGAATTCAAGAAAGGAAGGTGATTCGCCATGAATCCGGCAGTAAAAAACGAGAACGGATCTCCCGCCAGAGACCCGCTCTCAAGAAACAAATTTAACACCCAACTAAATACTACCACTTTCAGGCGGGAATGGTCTAAATCTGTTTACCCTTTTTGCAACAGTGATATTACTTCGTCCATTCCCGCAGAAGAAGTGTCAGGAATAGGACAGAATTTCTCTTGCCCATACATATCCAAGCGATCAGGTCCTGAGAAATCGGAGAACGGAGAACGGCTGACGGAGAACCGCCAGCCGTTCCCACTGTCCTACTCCCGAATCAAGTCCTTCGTGGAATGTCCTCACAGGTTCTATCTGCGATATTTCGAGGGACTTCCCGAAGCTCAGGGAGAGGGAAGAAAACACAACGGCCTCATACTGAGGGCTTTGTTCAATTCCTATCTCGGTAATTCTCCCACTCCTCTCCTCTTTGGAGAGAACCTTAAGAGGGATCTCGACCAGATAGAGTACGGAGTTCAATTCCTCAAGAGCAAAGATGTTGTAGCTATCAATATTCCTTTCTCTCTTGACAGGTTCTCCAATCCCGTGCCATTTAATGAACCGGAAGTGGTGTTTAGGGGCGTAGCGCAGGCGCTCTATGAAGATGAGCGGAAAAACGTCCCTCGTCCTTCGTCCCAGAGCATGTATTCGTCCTTCGAGAAGAACTGTGAAGCAGAATTCTTTGTCTCCAATCCCGGGGAAGAAGCTAACAAGAGCCTTGAATCTGCTTTTCTTGGTCTTTCGGAGGACGGAGGACCGGGGACGGTCAACCCGTCTCTTGTTCTCTGCCACTTCAAGGCAGGATTCGGAGATCCCGACTGGGAGAGGCTGTTTATTTACGCGTGGGCTCTCTCTAGACAGGGTTATGAGATAGGAAGGATAGAATGGGTATCTCTTTCTGCGGGAGCCTCGATTTCTAAAGAGGTGACAAAGGAAAACCTCGAAGAGGCCGGGATCAATCTCTACGCCTGGATAAGCCAGATCCTTCAGAGCGACTTTGAACCGGAAGCGGGAGATCACTGCTCTTACTGTCTCTATCATTCCTTCTGTCCCTTAATGGAGAAGCTAGGAGAGGATCTCATGATTACCGACAGTGACTCTCTGAAGAGCACTCTTCAAAAGACGGTAGCCTTTCAGGAAGGGGCGAAGAAGATGAAGAAGCTCGCAGATGAATTCATAGACAGGGAAGGGATAGGAAAGGTAGAGCTTCAGGGCTATGAGTATGCCAGTGACGAGGCTCCGACTCAGATAAGGCTTCTGGATAGAGAGGCGGCTCTGGATACCATCATAGGCCTCCCCGATCCGTTCAAATTCATCACGTTCAGGAACCTGTCAGAACTGGTCGACTATCTTCCCGAAGAAGCCTACGAGAAGAAAGAGAAGCTGAAGCCGGTAAGGAGGTTCAGAAAGGCGTAGAAAAAGATGTAAGAGGCCAGAGGGAAGAGGTAAGAAGAGCAATTAGATCCTGCCTTTCTAACCTCTAGCCTCATACCTATCACATCTGTCCGATCTTTGACTGGAGGTTTTAGTGTGAATTACATAGAACTAATAAACAACTTCTGGATAGCAAATAAGATACACAAGTTCAACTCTCTCGAGACTTCTTTTTATTTCTTCGTTCTCGACTACGCGAACAACGCGAGATGGCCCGAGAGCTTTGTCCTTCCGAACGGAATAGTTCAGAGCGTCTTCGGCTGTTCGAGAGATCAGCTCATAAGGGCGAGAAAGAAATTGTGTAAATTTGGCCTACTTGCGTATGAAACGGGTGACCGACATAACCCCGGAAAATACACCGTAATTGCGCACCCGACACCTACCCGTGACCTACCCGAGGCCGACACAAGACCTACTCAAGACACACCACCCTGCGGTCTTTCGAAAGTGTCTCTTAATGGACAAGAGAATTGCGTCATTGGAGATGAGTCCATATCCAAGACCGACTCTAAGCCTACTGGAGACCTACCCGAGGCCTACCCGACGCCTACGAGTAATATAAACAAAACTAAACTAAAGAAAAGTAAAGTAAACAAAACAGGAAATAAAAACATTCTTTCTCCTTACGGAGAAACGAAAGTTTCACTTTCGCAATCGACAGGAGAAGGGGTTAAGAATGAAGAGATTTCCACAGGCATTGAACCGGAATCCGGTGTCCCGGAAAAGGGAAAGACCGATCCAAAAGAAGCTCCTCCCTGCGAACTGAACGTTTCATCGTCCGAAATCAAATCGAACGGGAAAGAGACGGCTCAGGACAAAGGCGGACCTCCAGAAGTGCCGGCTGAAGGTTGTCTGGTCGTTCCCCTGTTCGAGATGAACGATCCTGGAGAAAAGCAGAGTGAGGAAGATCAGGAAGACTTCTCATACCTCGAGTCCTGTTCGAGGTACGAGAGAGACGTAATGGAGACATGGGAGGCGATAATAGGGCCCTTCGAGAGGGAATGGATTCCCCTGCTGAGAGAAGCCCTGAGGAAATGTTATCCCTCCCAGATAAAGACCGCGATCATAGCTATAGACAGATCGAAACACGAGGTACTCGAAGAGATAGGCTTCGAGTATCTAATGCAGCCCCTCCTCAGGGGAGCCTTCGGAAGGAGAGTGAAGAAAAATGGAAGAAAAGATTGGAGCGATTCTGAACCGTTTAGAGATCCTATCGAAAAGTTCAAGAATCCGGCAAGAGAAAAACCCAAAACACTTGAAGAACTCCTCAAATACACGGTATAGCAAGGACGAGGCGATAGAAGAGTGCATGAGGAACTGTCCCGGTCCGGAGAAGTGCCCTTACGGGGGATACATAATCTACGCCAGCGAAGATCCACAGTACAGCGACCTCATGTACGAGTGCTCGATATACAAAGAATTCAGAAGGGTGAGGGAAAACATGGAGAGACTGATAAAAGTCCTTCCCAAGGGACTTTGGGAGAGAAGACTGGACAACTTCATCCCCGAGGATGAAGTGACGGAAAGGGCCCTTGACCTCTCGAAGAAGTACGTGAGACACAGGGCGTGGAAGATAGGGTCAAACTTTGTACTTCTAGGAGGCTACGGAACTGGAAAGACTCACCGGTTCTGTCTCTTTTTTTGTGTAAACCCCTTTTTTGTAATGGGTTTAAGAATCAGCTTATGTACTTAGCTAATCTTTCATACTTTATCACAAGTTGAGTAAGGATCCTGGACCAATCAAGAGTTCTTACTGTCCATTTCTTTGTTATGTTCATTATTGCTAGATAAGCCATCTTTAAGAGAGAATTGTCTGTTGGAAAGACTCCTTTGTTCTTCGTCACCTTCCTGAGTTGTCTATTAACTGATTCAATGGGATTAGTTGTATAAACCAATCTTCTCAGTTCCTCTGGATATTGAAAGAAGGTTGAGAGAGTTTCCCAGTTATCTTTCCAGCTTTTTATTGACAAGTGGTATTTGTCGCCCCACTTCTCTTCTAGTGCAAGCAATGCATTCCATCCTGCCTCTCTTGTAGGTGCCTGATAAATTGTCTTGAGATCGCGTGCTAGAGGTCTACGATCCCTCCAGGTAACATATCTCATGGTGTTTCTTATCTGGTGAACTATGCACTTCTGAACCTCTGAGAATGGATATACAGCCTCTATGGCTTCTTCCATTCCGCTTAATGCATCTATTGAGAAGATTGCCACGTCTTCAACCCCGCGATTCTTCAATTCGTTGAGAATGCTTAGCCAGTAGCTTGCTCCTTCTGTTTCACTTATCCACATGCCTAGAATGTCTTTGTGGCCATTTAGGGATACTCCTAAGGCTATATAGAGTGCTTTCTTCCTTACCTGGTTGCTTTCAACGACCCTGAAGAATACGGCATCCATGTAGACTATCGCATACGCAGATTCTAATGGTCTGTTTCTCCATTCGGAGACCAGTGGCAGTATCTTGTCCGTTATCCTGCTTACGCTCTCTGCAGACAATCTGGAACCGTAGATATCCTCTATATGACTCTGAATATCTCTTACTGTCATTCCCCTTGCATACATGGAGATTATCTGATCCTCTATACCAGAAATGTCCCTCTGGTGTTTCTTCACAACAACCGGTTCAAATTCACCTTTCCTGTCTCTTGGTATCTCAAGTTCTATTTCTCCGTAATCGCTCCTAACTGTCTTCTTGCTATGTCCATTCCTGGAATTGTCAGTCTCTTTGTTCTTGTAGTCATGCTTCGAATATCCAAGCTCATCTTCCAGTTCTCCTTCAAGCATTTCTTTGATTACGTCACCAAACAATTCCTTCATTGCCTCTTGAACATCTCCAACGTTTTCAAATCCATTCTTCTCGATTAACGACTTGATCTTTTCTCTGTCAAATTTCATCTTCTTTTCCCTCCAATCTTCTCTTCCATTCTAGAGGGTTTACACAATCTTCTTTACATACTCGACTCACCTCGCAGCGGGAATAGCGATAGAGGCGGTCAATATGGGAGACACAGTCGCTTTCATAACGGCCCCGTCTCTTAAGATCGGGGACTTCAAGACTGTTTGCGAGAAGGTACAGGAGTGTTCGGGGGTAGACCTTCTCGTTATTGACGACCTCAGCAACGAGACGGAAAACAAGATGACGACCGACAAGATATTCGAACTGATAAACCACAGGTATGAACAGGGAGCGGGAACGATAATAACCTCCAACCTGAATTTGACAGATTTCGACTCAACCGTTGGGGCAAGGATCTTCAGCAGACTGGGCGAGAGAACAGCGATCATGAGGCTGGAAGGAGTCGGCTCTTACCGGGAGAAGAAGAGGGAGAGATATGTGGCGTGGACG
The DNA here is from genome assembly GCF_000147715.2 of Mesotoga prima MesG1.Ag.4.2. Classification (NCBI taxonomy): domain Bacteria; kingdom Thermotogati; phylum Thermotogota; class Thermotogae; order Kosmotogales; family Kosmotogaceae; genus Mesotoga; species Mesotoga prima. Next base: position 2,508,629 of record NC_017934.1, read on the forward strand.
AAACAACCGCTGGAAGATCAAGGACCCGCTGAACGCTGAACGCTGGGTAGTGCAAGAACCCGCTGGAAAGATCGAAGAGCCGCTGAGGGCTGAAGGCTAGGAAGAGCAAGGCAGTAAGAAGAAAGGTTATCGGTCAACGGTCCACCGTCAGCCGATTAAGTTCAGCGTCATTACGCAAAATCCACCAAAGAAGCAGGAGGTCTGAAATGTCGTTTGGTTTCAAGAATCTGGAAGTATGGAAAGTAAGCAAGTCCTTCGCAAAGGATGTGTATGAATTGACTTCATCCTTCACTTCAGATGAGAAGTTTGGTCTTGTCGCTCAGTTAAGAAGGGCAGCGATTTCAGTTATGTCGAATATAGCCGAAGGAGCTGGGCGGAAACACAAGAAAGAGTTTGACCATTTTCTCTATCTTGCCCGCGGTTCGTTGAATGAGGCACTTGCTCAGTTGGAGATTTCCTTTGAGTTTGGCTATCTGAATCGAGATCAGCTTGATCTAATCGAGAAGAAGGCCGAAAGCATTAATAGAATGCTCTGGAAACTCTCTAAGTCTCTTGAAAAATCGGAGGACCGATGACGGCTGACGGAGGACGTCTTTTCAAAGTGTTCAGCGTTTAATATGCTTGCAACTATTTCGACGAAAGGAGAAATGTGATGGAAGACAGAATAGCCAAGACTTTGGCTTTGCTTCTGGATGGAAGATGGAATGAGGCGTTTAAACTTTATCACGAGATAATAAACGATCTCTCAAAGGAGAAGAGTGTTCCGGAAACAGTTGAAAACACAAAGGACAGTCAAACCTCTTCGAAGACTGAAGAGGCGGTATCTGTCGTGAGTGAATTTGAGCGATGGCCCACACTGAACGATGAAGAGCTGTGGGATCTCGGTCATATCGCTTATCTCTTCGATGACACAGAGACGGCAGAATCTCTTATAGAGGAGCATTACTCAAGAAAACCGAACGACATAGAGGGGATGGTATTCCTCGGAATGATCTACAAGAAGAGAAACAAGCCTTACAAATCCGAACTGATGTACAGGGCTGCACTTTCGGAAGATAAAGACAACATGAAAGCTGTGGAAGAGCTTGTTTATCTTTACCTCGAAACCGAGAGGCCTCTCGACGCCCTAGCCTGGGTACAGAAGTTACTGAGACTCGATCCCCGGACTCCGAAAAATTACTTTCTTGCAGGCAAGGCGCTTGAGAAACTTGACAGGGAAGAGCAAAGCAGAAGATACATTATCGCCAGTATGATCCTCGATCAATCGAGCTCTTTCAGGGGAAGTCTGCAGAGCTTCTACGAAGACAGACTCGGGGAATCAATCACCATAGCCGATCTCTTCGACGGAAAGGAGGTTATTGAGGAATGGGTGGGAAAAAACCGGCACGCGGTTGACCGTTCTCCGTTCTCCGAGTTCGAACACCAGGAGAGCTATTGATACCAAAACGAAAAGGTCCTTGATTGGCTCTTGGCTAGATAATCTCGTATCTGACCATGATGCGAGACACGGGAGGGATCTTCCTCAGCGTGCAGCGAATAGGGGGGTCTCCAATCTTAAGCGTAAAGCCTTTCCGGAGGACGGTGGACCTGTGACGGACAACGATTTCTTCTGAGTGCAACTTAGACAATGCCACTGCATATTCACATAGCTGAACCGAAGCCGGGCATCCGCCCGGCTACTTCAATTCTCTTTCATTAGGACAAACGTCTTCAGTTCAAAACGATCTCTTCTTGTTAGAGAAATTCGACAACAGATTCCGAAATGTATATCTGACATGGTTGCCATTCGTTCTGCTAGTCGTTGGTTAGTTCTAGTTCTGCTTAAGAATTCACATATGAACTGAGGCGATTCCCAATTTGATTGTTCCCTTAAACTAAGTGAGATTCCCAAGGTTGAAGAGAGCCCACGTTCTCTTCTAGAAACGATCACTGTTGTATTATCAGTTTAACGGTTTGACAAGACTACCGATCTACCAATCACATCATATTAGTGTATTTTGTTCCGAATGTTAAGTGATGTAAAATAACAGACATGCCGTAATGAAATTCAAAAGGATAGCAGTGAGAAGCAGGGAGAAAGCTTACGAGATCCTTAGCATTAGGGATTTTGGGAAACCCAGCGAAAAAATGTTAAGGTTCTGGTGTTTGATCATACGACATCTAGGATCAACAGAAAAGGATTCCTGCAACCACATGGCAAGAAACGGCCAGGACGTGGAAGAATTAACGACGGTGTTCTTTTTGCCAGGGATTGATGCACAGTCAGTTGCGTATGCCTTCGGGAGGTGTATGAATGCGAAGGGGTGTTATTTGACTTCTCCGCTCTGAGGTTTGATAAGACATTGGCAGCAAAGGCGTAAACCACTGCTAGCCAATAGTGTAGTATATGCATTTTCTTGTCGCCTAGAAAACTGCATGCATGTGAAAGCGGAAGAATAATGAGCATAAACGTGCTTATTTTAACTTAATCGATCGTGATCGTAATTCTATCGAATTATTATTACATAAGTTATAGGTTATAAATGAGGTGTGCGATGAGAATCATAAGATCAGAAAGCTTCAATTCTGAATTTCTAGACTTTCTGGACAAGCATAATAATAGGGTAGCTCCTGTTATGGACAAGCTTGGTTTCTTCGAAGAGGTACTTGAAAGGGACGGGCCTATAGGAGTCAGAAAGTCCGGTCTACTGGAAAAGTTGCATGGTACGAGCATTAACAGCATTACGTTGATTAGAAAAGGATTGAATGTTCGTTGTTTGTGTTTTTTCCCCAGCGATGGGATTGAAGAGGTCTGTGTTTTGCTTATGGTGTTCATTGAGAAAAGCTCAGCAGATTATGATAAGGCAGTCAGGCAAGCTGAAATTCTGGCGGATAAATGGTTGAGCGATAATAAAGGATTCAAAGTTCGAAAGGGGTGAAACAATGGCCAATAAGAGGAGTTCATCTTTTGGTGAGTTTCTTGACCAGATTGCAAAGACCTACAATGTTGAAGATTCTCTCGCTATAGGTAGGATTAAGGGTCAAGTTGCCAGTCAGTTAATGAGCTACAGAAAAGAAAGAGGTCTTTCGCAGAAACAGTTGGGTGAGCTGTTAGGTTTTAAGCAGCCATACGTATCAAATATTGAACGTGGAGAAGAGAATCTTAGCTTAGAAACTCTTGTCAAGATCTCTGCCTGTCTTAAAGGAAGACTAAATGTAGATCTTGGAATAACTGACAGAAAAACTAAGATAACAAAAGAGGTAATAAAATACGTTCCAATATATATTCCCGTAATTTCGGTGCAGAATAATGAAAGCTCTTTTTGCTGGAAACCGAGTGAGGCGGCATGATAAATGAATAGAGTGGAACAAGCTATACTTCAGATGAAAAGATATCTGATAAAGGAGTTTTGCTTCTCCTACACTCCAGTGCAAAATGAGATCGTGATATCTATTGAACTCGGTAGAGAGACAAAAATCATCGAAGAAGACGGTAAGAAGAACTGTCTTCTTGAGCTCACTCTAACAGCATTTGGTAGAGCCGATGAGACAGATTATCTTACGATAAAGGCAAGCATGGAGGGTGTCTTCGAATGCCAAGAAACCCTCGAAGAAAAGGCATTAGAAAAAATGGTTGCTGAGAGCGGTACTTCAATACTTCTGCCAGTACTACGCGCAGCTATTCTATCATTTACAGGGCAGGCAGGACTTACACCTCCAATTGTTATTCCGCTTATGAATCCACGTTTTTCTTCGGAAGCAGAAAAACAGTAAAGAGTCTATATACGCTTCCTCAGCTTTTAGTCGAACTTCTCATTTGATCTTATGATATAGCCAAGATGTTTTTGCATTGAAGAAAGAAGCTGCTTTTGCGAGGCTTCCCGGAGAAACAGCTCGAAACCAGCGTAGAAATCCTATGATAATTTGCCGTAATTGTGGGATTCGACTTCTTGAGACCGTCTTTCAACAGAACAAATGGACATTCAAAATCAAACCCCGGCGCCAGAGGCATCTCCGCAAAAGATTCTCTTTTCGGAGGAACTTCGTCTTCTAAAGAGAAATAATAAACAGGACACGCAAAAGTACACTCCAAGCCGAGTCTGGGGCCTTTGAGATACTCAACGAGTCAAGCGCGCGGTGATTTGAAAATAACGTCTTTCGTACAACTTCCTAGATCATGGACTCGTCCTTTGGAGAGTACTGCTAAAGAAGCAAACGCGGCCGTTTCACAGATCGAAACGTAGATCCTGTGCAGGTGCTCTCACAGGATGACAAAGTAAGGGATTAGCATGAGTTACTCGGGATGACGGCATAGGGTTAGTCGGAAAGCAGCTCATGTGGTCATTCTGACGAAGCTTCTGGTCAGAATCTAGATCCTTGGCACGGGCCGACGCTATAGATATGTTAAGTAGCGAATACACCGCAGCGAGAGAATACATTAAGCTTATTGTAGTTAATGCAACTTAATGAATGATCCGGATGTCTTTGCGAAGGAAAAGCCGCACGCAGAAGAATTGTCAGAGGCCAATTACTCGATTGTTCTCCATCCAGAGATCAACTCAAGAGGATTGTTGAAGCCATGTGGAAAGCTCATGGAAATCATTCGATATCGCGAGCAAAGCCTTGTTAACTGGCCCAAAATGGTGGTAATGAGTAATAATCGTTACGGATCGTTCTTACAATAATACAACTTATAAGTTATAAATAGAGGTAAGATGGAGAGAAAGATCGATGTCTTATCCGACGAGAAAATGCAGAGGGAATTTGACAAGTACGTAGAAAAAATCCCTCCAGAAAGAAGGATCTGATAAAGAAAAGGTTTTTGTTCACCGAACTGCTGGAGAAGGCGGGGGAGAATTATGTGAAAACGGAACTTGCAAAACCGCGAAGATCTTCCCGCCTGGAGATTTTGAGACGTACGAAGACCAGTTATTCGATATATTCTCTTCATCTTACGGAGACTAAGAGGAATGATCCAGAAAACGCAAGGATTCTTTTCTGCTTCTTCAATGATAAGAAGGTTATTGTCTATCTCGTCTTCTTTGATGAGTCCGATGAAAAGTATGAGAAGGCGATCGAGAGACTGAAGTCGAGGATTTGTGAATGGACCGGGCGGGGATTTAATGTATGCAAGTTTTAGGAGGTGTAGTTACTTATGTTTTCATGGGGTGTAGGCGACGGTAATAAAAGGATGGTTACTGAAAATCCAGAGCCTCTATTCAAGAGAGATAGCGACCTGTTGTTAGAGTCGGCAGACGATGATACGAGATTTGAATTGAAATTGATTGGAGTCATGACGGATATTTCTGCAGCTCTTATCAACTATCGGGCGGATAACTCCCTTTCACAAAAGGAGCTGGCAGAAAAACTAGAGTGCAGCCAGGCAATGGTCTCGAAAATCGAAAGTGGCGACTATAACTTCACAATTAGAAAGCTTTTTGACGTTGTCAACAAACTCGGAGGTCGTGTATCTCTTGAGATTGACTTCAAAGATGGTACTTCGGTTACAAATTCTTCAGAAGAGCGAGTCTCAATATGGGAGTGCGTTGGCAATCAAAGCATCAAAGGGATGAAGAATAGTGCCTGAGCCAGTGAATGCTGAGTTTCGTTTCTTGGCGCACAGAATTTCTGATTTTTCCTTTACGCTCCATGAGGGGATCAAAAACATGTCAGTTTCGCTGGACCTGGATGATCCAGAGCTTGAATATAGGCGTGCCGATAACGGTTGCCTCCTCGGCTTGTTGTCTCTCTCAGTCAAAGTCAGGGGTCGGAGCGGCAGAAAGATTGCTTTGAAGCTCGATGCAACAATCAAGGGCAGGTTTGAAGCTCCCGAGAATATGGAAGATAAAACATTCGAAGACTTCTGCATGATTAGCGGGGCCGCAACTTTGATCCCTCTTCTCAGGGCAACCATTATCTCTTTCACTTCGCAGGCTGGAATGAATCCCCCTATTAGAATACCTTTGATCAACGTGCCTCAGTCGCTCTCAAAGACCGCCTTGTCAGAGAAAAGAGAGAAGAACAGGGAATAGTCTGATTAGAGCTCTTTTGAGATTATATTAGTCAGCTCGCTTTCATCGCACATCTCGAGTGATCATAGGATATAGCCAGTGGATATTTGTATTGAAGAAAGCAGCCGCTTACGCGTGGCTTCCCGGAGAAAATCGCTCGAAATCAGCGTAGAAATCCTATGACAATTGCCGTAATTATGGGATTCGACTTCTTGCGACCGGCTTTCGACTGAGTATGACGACATTGAAAATCAAGCTCGTTGTACCGAACCGCCGCCGGGAAAGACTCTTCTTTCAGAAGGATTCCATTTTTCTCATGAGACAGTAAACAGGACTCGCAAAAGAACACTCCTAGTCGAGGTCGGGGCCTTTGAGATACTCAACGAATCAAGTGCACGGTGATTTGAAAATGCGGTGGTACGTTTGGATTTACTTTCAATTTTGCTTTTCTTTAGCGCGTTTCAGGATTCGTGCTGTCAAAGTCGATTTCATCATTATAAGAACAAGGGCCCTTTCGGGCCCTTGACTTGAATTAGTAGGGGTTTTATTTTACAGCTGTGCTGCTTTTCCGAATCCTCTGCCGAGTCCCGGTCCCTTTTCGCCAGAGGCTCCGTGCCTGTAGCCTGTTCCGTCCTGGGCATTCTTCAGTTCTCTTACACCGTCATTCGGGCAGTTGTCATTTATTCCGTCGCCGTCTGCATCCACAAAGTTCTCACAGGTTGTAGGATCCTGAACTCTCTGCATTGCTCTTGTTGCTGCTTCATTACCAGCCTGTCCTTTTCTATTCATGTAAACCTTTTCACCGTCTACGGGGCAGTTATCGTTGATTCCGTCTCCGTCTTCATCTACGAAGGTCTCACATGCCACCACGTCCTGAGCTCTCTTTATTTGCCTTGAACCATAACCAACAGCCAAAGTCATTCCACCGATCAGAAGAACCGCTATCGCAATCAACACTATCTTTTTCATCTCTTACACCTCCATATGATTTTTGGTACATTCTCAGTCTACGGTCCGTTTCTTGGAGCCCGCTTAAAAGCCGCTTAGAGATTGCTTAGAGATTTGAAGAGCCGGGTCTTGGGTTGTGGAATCTAGAGTCTGGCAAGGACGGGGTCCTGTACAGTATCCCTGAACAGGAGCACTTCAGTGACAAAGTGAGAACGAACTTCACAGCGGCCAGAAAAAAGAGGTTCCTACGAAGCGGCTCTTCCAGCGATCAGGGGATTCTTGTTCCTAAACGCACAGCGGTTCTTAGGAGCGAGATGCTGAAACGAGTTCAGATACTCTAAGTTGTCAAGTATAGAATTAGGAAAATTATGAGAGTGAAAGGTCAAATGGAACGTTATTTTTCAAAAGTTGGTAGACCATTTCAGCTGCAGCTCTTGCAGTTGCTATTAGGGCCACCTTATTTTTCACCCCCCTCTTTTTCATCTTCTCGTATTTGTTCCTGTACTTTTCAGTGTTTTTGATCAAGCTTTTAGCTAACTGGTAGAAGGTTCTTCGTAGATGTTTGTTACCCTTCTTAGAAATTGAGAGGCCGCGAGTCATGTTACCACTCTGCTTAATAACAGGATCAAGGCCTATGTACGATACAAAGGCTTTCCCAGAAGAGAATCTGTCTATGTCGCCTACTTCAGATACGATTTCGGCTTCCGTGACTTCAGCAATACCTGGTATGGTTCTTAGGGGATTGTCAGGGAACTTCTCAAGAAACTTCTTTATTTCCTCATTCAGGGCTTCCACGTGGTCTTTGAGAAGCTTAATTTCAGCTATGAATGTGCTGGTAATCGTTGAGTAGGTTCCAAAGGTATCTGGCTTGCCTATTGAGTCTTTGAGTGAATCGATAACCTCTCTCGCTTTCTTTTCACTCCAGTTTCTGTGAGAGCTGAGCAATTTGACTGCATCTTCCTCGTTGTCAAGTATCTCTTCTCTGGATGGATATACACTCAACAGATGCAACAGCACAGGTGAACTAACGGATCTGAAGGTCTTAAGAAGCTCAGGCATATGAATCTTCAATTTGCTCTTCAGTTTCCTTTGAAGATCAGAACAGTTTGCTACTACAGTGCTTCTCACCCTAACCAAGTCCCTGAATGCTGACATCTCTTCCTCTGGTACTTGAGAAACGCTCAGCAGATCGAATATCCTGTACATTGCAACCGCTATGCTTTTTGCATCTTTCTTGTCTGTCTTTGACCTGCTCATAGCCTTCATGAATTTGCTAAGGGTATACGGATCGAGAAGCTGTACGTCTATCCCTTTGCTCCTAAGAAATCCGTACAAGTTGCTGTGATACGAACCCGTCGCTTCCATTCCGACTTGTTTCTCGTCCTTGTAAGTATTTAGCTTCTTTAGAAATTCCCTAAAACCTTCCTTGTCTTGTTTGTACTTCATGCTTTTCATTTTCTTCTTCTCTGGTAAATAGAAACAAGCGTCAAAACTTTCACTGGATATGTCCACTCCTACATACAACATGAGGGTTCCTCCTTTCACAACCTCGTACAAGGTGCGGTCTTTTCGACCATTACTCTCAATCGTGTTAAGAAGGATGCCCAATCTGAACTACAGGCTCTAAGCCTACGCATGACGACTGGCTACTCCCTCTACCCTCATTCTATACTCTCTCTCTTTTGACAATACACGAGAATGACGGGATGTGATGTTTTCGGAAAGCCCGTCGGGATGCTGAAACAAGTTCAGATCACGCGGAGCGCGGGGTATCGATTACAGGGTCTGGGGTCTCGTGAAGAGAACTGGCAATCAGTTCAGGGTTTCAATGCAACTGAGAAAGTTGTCCGGGCGGTTTGCGGAAGTCCCTCACTCTGTCATCCCGGACTTGATCCGGGATCTGCACTTCTGAAGGCGTGGCTGGGGGTAGCGGGTTGGGGGTTGGAAAGAGCAAGTAATCAGTTCCATGTTGCAAGTTGTGAGTTGTGAGAGCAAAGGCCGGGGTCAGAGGTTTGAGGATAGATGCAGGAAGATCAAATCAGACCGGTCTGCCGTTGAATGGTTCTCCGTTCACCGAATGAAAAACCTGTTCTTCGTTCCAGAGCGAGGATCTGTCTTTGTTCTTGGTCAAGCGATAAAGCAAGAGCATCCAGATTCCGACCAGGAGCTTTGTCGGAATGACGGAATCTGGTCTTTTCGCAATAACCATTAATTGTCATCCCAAACTTGTTTGGGGATCTGGTCCCGAAGAACCAAGAACCTGGATGCGTAGCGTCGCAACGAAGAACCGTTCTTCTCCGAAGGACGGGTCCATGCTCTTTGACGAAGGACCAAGGACGGCTCTTTGCAGCGTTCAGCGGGTTATCCGCTTTTAAGCCCACAGCGGTTCTTTTGCTTGCAACTGGTGAGTAGCCCAGGGGGATTTCACCCCCAGGCTCTCTCAGAACCGGACTTGAATCTCTCGATTCATCCGGCTCCCATTATCCAGCCGTATAGAATATCCCCATTGTCCAGTGTACAAATAGACGAGGCTCCCTGCGAGCAAGAGTTTCTAGCCATTTACCCGCTTTTGTACGACCTCTCCTTTTCTTGTACTTGTTTCTTACCCACTGAACTAAGGCTTTGTTTAGCCGACTCAGTACTGTATACATCTCAAATCTGCGAAAGTGTCCATAGTAGTTTATCCAACCTCTTATTACCGGGTTGATTCTTTCTGAGAGTTCTTCAATACTCAGGTATGACTTGGTTTGAAGTCTCATTCTCCGGATCTTCTGTCTCATCGCCTTCTTTGCCTGTTCACTCACTGCAGGGGTGAAGCCGTAGAAGATTCTCCCATTTCTGTCTTTGCAGCTACGGACTCTGAAGGTGTATCCTAGAAAGTCAAAGCTTGTATTTGGATACTCGCCCTTCCTTTTATCGTCTTTGCAGTAGACAATACGGGTCTTCTCTGGATGAAGCTCTAGTTTGCATTCTTCCATTCTTTCTTTGAGACTTTCAAGAAGAAGCCGGGCTTCCTCCAGAGTTCTACAGTGTATCACTCCATCATCTGCGTATCTGGCAAAGGGCTTATCCGGATGAGTTCTCTCCATCCACTTGTCGAAGGCGTAATGCATGAAGAGGTTAGCCAGTACAGGGCTTATTACCCCTCCCTGTGGCGTTCCCTTGCTCCTCTCTTCGACTCTTCCATTCGCTTGTATAAAGGGTGCTTTCAGCCATCTCTCTATGTAGAGTATTAGCCATGGAATCTTCACATGTTTCTTGACTGCCCTCATTAGTAGTTCATGGTCTATGTTGTCGAACAGTCCTTTAATGTCGAATTCCAGTACCCAGTCATACTGCCAGCATCTCTGCCTCGTTACTTCAAGGGTATCTATCGCTGACTTTCCCTCCCTGTATCCGTAGGAGTCCTTATGGAAGTATGGATCTACCAGGGGATTGAGATAGATTTTGGCTACCATCTGGGCTACTCTGTCCCCCACTGTGGGGATTCCCAGTACTCTCTTTCCTCCACTCTTCTTTTCTATCTCTATAGCTTTTACTGGAGGTGGAAAGTAACTGCCCGAGGTCATTCGATTCCAAATCTTGTAGAGATTGTTGTCAAGATCGGCTTCGAACTCTTCCAGGCTTACCTCGTCTATTCCTTCTGCCCCTCTGTTCTCTTTCACTTTCTTGAATGCTTCCAGTACTACTTTCTTGGGGATTTCATACGACCTCATCTTGTCTGCTGGCTCCTTCCTTGTCTCTGTTCACAGTTCCTCCCTTTCGGTTGTCTGCACAGAGTTGGTTGACTAACCTACAAAACTGGATAACACAGTCCCTTCGCTCCACTCCCATTACAGGAGCTTCATCACTACTACGGACTGTTCCGCCCCTGAATCTGGCATCGGTACTTTCACCCTCGTGGGTTCTTCCACTTGCGGCTTTTCCCTTAACATCCAGATCCAGGTTCCCAAGTTCCTAATCAAAGCCTGTACCAGGGTCACGCCACCTATATGCCGGTCACCATCTGGACAGTAAGCAGGTTTCCTCCAGACTTATCCCGGGATAGTTGCACCTCCCGGTTTAGATGACACTAGTAGTTGTTACGACACGTTCACGGTGGTTCACTTGTATTCGTCTCCTCTGGTACTCACCTGACGGGATCACTGTCCCGCCTTTTCCCGTAACGTTCACTACCATGGCTCTTTACCACAGCAGCTTACGGCGGTTTGAAGCCTCCACCTGCATGGCGGCTTCGAGGGGCCCTCCCTCATCTTCAATTAAGCATGGCTTGAAGTTTCCTTCTTCGCCTTCTTGGCACACTGGAACAAGCAACTTGTAACTGCCCTTCATGAAGGACCAAGGACGGCTTTCCCCAGCGACCAGCGGGTTCTCGCTCTTAAGCGTCCAGCGGTTCCAGGACCGGGATGCTGAAACAAGTTCATGACGATGTGTGCTTGACTAAGAACGAACAACCTGTACGCATAGCGTCGGAACAAAGAACCGTTCTTCTCAAGGGACGGTGGGACCACTGACGGGTAACGACTATCAATTCTCTTCTTCTGAAATCGGCACTACCTTCGCTGGGCGGAGCCGCTGCATTTGATACTATTTCGGACTATAATAGTTGAATGCGCAACCATCTGTGAGGTGAGTTATGGCAAAAGACATACATAAGATGCTCGGTGAAGAAAAGATTGGGAGGCTTCTTCTAAGTCTCTCTTTGCCTGCTACTATTGGGATGCTTGTCCAGGCTATGTATAACTTTGTTGACACAATCTTTGTTGGAAAAGGTGTCGGATCGATGGGAATCGCAGGCATCTCGATCGCCTTGCCTGTTCAAATATTCGTTATGGCATTCGCTCAAATGTTCGGAATCGGTGGCGCTTCAGTGATATCGAGGGCACTGGGTGAAAGGGACCACGAAAAGGCTAGACGAGCCGCCGGAAACGTAATGGTCTTCTCGCTCGCCTTCGGATTGGTAATGACTCTCCTAGGACAGTTCTTTTTAGATCAGCTGCTTATAATGCTCGGTGCTAGTGAAGCCATCATTCCGTATGCAAGAGAATACCTGGGTATAATTCTTCTTGGAAGCGCTTTCTTTTCTTTCGGCATGGCTATGAATCATGTGGTGAGGGCCGAAGGAAAACCGAAAATAGCAATGGCCGCAATGCTGATCTCTGCCGTTCTCAATATTATACTTGACCCGATTTTTATATTCTCTCTAAATATGGGAATAAGGGGCGCGGCTTTGGCGACCGTTCTGTCTCAAGCTGCCACTTCAATTTATGTTCTCTTCTACTTCTTAAGTGGGAGAAGCCTACTGAGAGTCTCTTTAAGATCGCTGATCCCCGAATGGAGAATCATGAGAGAGACTGTCTCGGTTGGACTCTCCGCCTTTTCAAGACAGGTAGCCGGCAGTGTTCTGGCCGTGGTTCTCAACAATTCGCTGGTTTTCTACGGAGGAGATATTGCCGTTGCAGTTTATGGAGTGATCAACCGACTTCTGATGGTTTTTATCATGCCCATGTTCGGCGTAAACCAGGGATTTCTTCCAATTGTCGGATACAACTATGGCGCCAGAAAAATGAGACGGGCGAGAGAGTCTGTCAAACTTGCATCTGCAGTTACTACAATGATTGCTCTTTTCTCGTCAATAGTCATGTTCCTGTTTGCGAGACAACTCATATCAATTTTCACCGATGAAACAGAGCTTATTGAGTCCACCATTTATGCACTCAGAATAGTTATCCTTGCCACCCCCACGATAGGAGTTCAGGTTATTGCATCTGGAATGTTCCAGGCTCTCGGAAAGGCTTTACCAGCACTTTTCTTATCCCTCCTCAGGCAGATAATCATACTTATCCCTCTGATTTTAGTTATCCCGCGCTTCCTAGGGATTAACGGCATCTGGATATCCTTCCCTCTTGCCGATTTGATTGCTTTCGCAATCTCGCTGGTTTTCTACCTTAGAGAGTTGAAAATATTCCGTTCAGGCGAGCTCAATGTTGAGGAGGAATAACGGATGTCTCATGATCTATCTTTCAGTGGGGAAGGGTACATAAGTCGCTGGATATACTGTATTTCGCGCAGTGCAAACGTCTACTTCAGCAGGGAAATGCAGAAATATGGATTGGGAAGCGGACACTTCTTCTTTCTGAGAGTTCTTATGTCAAAAGAAGGAATCAGCCAGAACGAACTTAGCGATATTCTGGGTGTTGACAAAGCCACAACCGCAAAGGCCATGAGCAAACTAACTGAAGCGGGTTACGTTAAGAGAGACATCGATTCTTTGGACACCCGGGTTTACAGGCTTTTTCTTACCGATAACGGGAAGAAGATCGGACAGAAACTCCGAAAACTTGGCTCGGAGCTTGAAGAGATACTAACGGAAGGCTTTTCAGACGACGAAAAGCAGCAACTGCTATCCCTTCTTGAGAGAGCAGCCACTAATGCGAAAAAGGCAAAGTAAGTTCATAACTATCTCCGGGTCCCTTCTCAGGCAATCAATAAAACATGGTCTCCGCAAACGCAGAGGCCATGTTTGTGGGACATTGCGAAAAGCTTATCTGAATCTTCAGTAAAGAGTCTTCAAGAACTCTTTTATTTCTTCGGAAGCCGCGTAATCCTCTGGGGTCTTATCGGAGTTGTCCTTGACATTTGCTACAAGGCCGAAATTGTTTAGAATTGTCAACATTTCGATTCCGTCCCATTCGTCCTGAACCGCATAATGAGCGGGTGTCATACCGGCATGGTCCCTATGATTTACGTTGGCCCCCTTCTCTCCGAGATGGGATATCGCCTCCATGTTATAGTCTACTACAGCATAGAAGATTGGGGTTCTGCCTTCGTCATCTTCGGCGTCGATATTTGCCCCACTTTCCAGCAAGTAATCAACCATCTCCAGACTCCCATAACTACCCACCGCTGCATGGATTGGCTGAAGACCTCCCTGTGCTTTTATCGAGACGTCTGCTCCTTTCTGGATCAAAAGCTTTGCAATGTCAGTTTTTCCATATGCTGCAGCGATATGAAGCGGAGAGATCCCGGTCTCGACTTCGTTGTTGTCTACGCTGATTCCTGCCGAAAGCAACTGCTCGATAACTTCTACATCTTCTTCATACACGGCTAGATGCAGATGGAACGGCAAATAGTTGTTGTTGTCCCTTGCCAGGACGTCCGCTCCAAGAGAGATCAACAGCTTGACATTCTTGAAGTGATCATCTTCGGCAGCGATATGGAGAGGTGTCTTTCCCTCGTTGTTCCTCGCGTTTATATCGATCCCAAGCTTGACAAACATTTCTATGTTTTTTGTGGAACCTTTTCCGGCAGCACGATGGAGGAGAGTATTCCCATCCTCATCTACAGCCCAGTAGTCCGCTCCAAACTCAATCAGCTTAATAGCGACATCGTTTTTCGACTTAGATACAGCCAGCTGAAGCGGCGTGTAGTACTCGTTTCCTACAGACACATCGGCCCCGTATTCCAGAAGAGCCTCTATGCCCTCAATTGGGAGGCCTTCCGATATAGCTAGGTATAGCGGCGTTCTGCCGTCTTTGGCCGGTTTATTTGGATCGGCGCCGCTTTCCAGAAGGAATTTTACGGTGTTTGTCCCCTTCGAAAAGATCGCGGCGATCAGCGGAGACCGGAAAGCATATTCAACTCTCTCAAGATCGGCCCCCTTCTCTACAAGATACTTCACAACTTCTAGAGTAACGTCGTTCTTGGAGTTGTCACAAGCGAGGATCAAGGGCGTATAGCCTTCATAAAACATCGAACTTGCTGGACGAGCGTTTATATCCGCCCCTCTTTCAAGCAGTATCTTCACAACCTCGAGGAGGCCTTTTCTCGCCGCGTAATGAAGAGCGGTATAACCGTTGTCGTCAACAATGGAGATGTCTGCTCCGGATTCGATTAGAAAAACCGCAATATCCGAGTGGCCGGAATCTGCAGCAACCATAAGGGCCGATTTGTTTGCGTAACCCAGCTCATTGATGTCACCACCGCTGTTCAAGGCTTCCTTTACTCCCTGTAAGTCACCGTTGCACGCACTGCTGTAAACGTTTGAAAATAAGACTGCTGATAACAGCAATACTGACAAAAGCACTGACAAGATTTTTCTCATACTTGAATCCTCCTTCATGGATGTAGGCAATTTCAGTTATTTGAAATAGCTAATGATCTCCGCGTGTGACAGTATCCAGCTGAAGTATTCCATTAACCTGTCGAGATCCATACAAGAGTGATCTTGAATCTAACATCAGGTTGAACTAACTGGTTCAGAAACATACTGCCCTTGTTTTATGAAGCGGACACTTGAGTATACTTTTCTGTGGAACTGTGAACGATCTACTATTCGCAGTCTCGAATCACGAAAGTGCATGTTCAACGGCCGCCCGGGCGTGAATGGCCGTCGTATCGAAAACGGGAATGTCCACGTCGGACTCTTTTATCAGAAGAGGTATTTCGGTGCAACCTAGAATTACTCCCTCTGCTCCGTTCATTTGCAACCCACTAATTATTTTCTTATATGCCGACTTTGACTCTTCTTTGAAGATTCCTTTGCACAGCTCCTCGAAGATGATCCTATCTACTACTGCCCTTTCTTCTTCCGAGGGAACGATAACACTTATCCCAAATCCCGCCAATGTATCTCTGTAGTAAGCTCTTTCCATGGTGAATTTTGTTCCGAGGAGTCCGACTGTTTTAAGTCCTCTTCGCTCGATCTCCTCACCGACAGCAATGCCTATTTCGATGACCTCAAGTCCGGATGCCTTTTCAATTTCCCTTGCTATGAGGTGCATTGTGTTCGTACAGATAATCAGAAAATCCGCACCCGCTCTCTTAAGATCTTGGGCAGCCTCGGAAAGGACTCTTTCTATACCCTTCCAGTCATCCATCTTCATCATGTCCGAGACCGGTCCGAAGTCAACGGAAGCCATTATGCATTCCGCGGAATGCAATCCCCCAAGCCTGTTCTTAACCATCTCATTAAGCAATCTGTAGTACTCGAGCGATGACTCCCAGCTCATTCCTCCAAGTAAACCTATGCGCTTCATGTCTACGCTCCGAAGACCTCATCCAACCAGTCAAGAAGAACTGAATTGGACAAGGGAAGATTTGTAACCTGACAGTGGGAATCTGCGCCTTCTTCTCTAGTGAAGATCCTCATTGTTGACTTTCCCGAAACGCTATCAGAAGCTTCCTTCGCCTGGGAAAGCGCCTCTTCTCCTTCTCCCTCACTAACCATTGCAAGGAAGGGAACCTGGATATTCTTTATGCTATCACCGACCACAAAGTCCTTCATTCTCTCGAAAGCCTTGAACATTGAATGCCTTCCATATTTAAGCATTATGTTAACGAGCTGCAGTTTTTGGGCCTTCGATAGATACTCGGTCGGCACAAGATCGACTGTCTCAAGTGTAATGTCTTCGGGAGAATTGATCGCTTCTCCGGCAAATGCAGACATGTACTTGTACATATCAGTAATTGGCGAGTTAGAAATCAGGGCCCTTATTCTGGAATCGTTTGCCGCCGCCCTAAGCGAGAAGTATCCTCCCAGACTTATGCCGTACAGCGCAAGTTTAGAAGGGTCGACATCCTCCTTCGACAGGGCATAATCGACAACTTTGGAGATCGGGACTTCGTAATCGGGACGCAACGGAGTCTCTGGCGAGAACCTTCTCATTCCCACCTGACCGGGACCATCGAAGAGAACAACCGCGTAACCCCTTTGCAAGGCGGCCGAGCCTGCCTGGAAATACATTTCTTCCGACGTCCCGTCAAAACCACTCATCATCATTATCGTCTTCTTCTTGCCACCGGTTGTTGGAGCAATCCAGTACGCTGGAATAAAATCCTCGCCGTATGGTATCCTCTCTGCTTCAAATTGAATATCGGTGGTTCTGAAAGCATATACAAAGCAATCCCTGCTTTCCATTCCAAGGTATCTTGTTTTCGAATCCCTGGGGTCGCCAAAGTACTCGGCGGCTCTGAAATAACTTGCCGCCCTCAAGAATTCCTGTCTCGCACTCTCGTTATTGCCTTTCTGAAGAACTACGAGGGCGTGATTCTTAAGCTTTGTTGCGAGCTCTTTGAATGACTTCACCCATGAGTCGGGATCGTCGCAATCTATATGTGGTACAAGCGAGAGGATCTCCCCAACCGTTCCCCCTTCATAGGAAACCGCACCGAGAGATCTGTAAAGTTGAAAATCGAATTCGACATCACGCAGTATTCTCACATCGAGCGACCCTCTTGAGACTCCCTTTGAATTGTCCTCCATTTCGCACCTCCTATAACGCCTTTTCTCAAATAATACTATCAGAAAAGAGTTCTATTACCGAAATAAAGGCGCTCTTGAGAAAGTAATAATGCAACGTGAAATCTGATATTATCAGACTGGAGGTGATCAAATGAAAAGAGTGATGGTGATTCTTACACTACTTTTGACCGCGTTTGCCTTTTCGTGGTCGGGGCATGACGCGCTTACTTATATTATTGTTTCTCAGTATGAGGATGATTTCGACGCGTTCGTGGAAATAACTCCTTATACTTACTCCGATGTAGATACTCAGCAGTACAATCCGGCCATAGAGGGTTTCTACGATTATCTCGGCGAAGACTATCTGCCGGAAGAAGATCTCGATCTGTACAGCTCGATCTTCCCAAACCCCAAACCGGTTGACAATTTGGCGCCCCTGTGGCAGATCCTTTCGGTCTATTCTTACGAGCCCGATCTTGGTATGGACAAGGGGCTTGAACTTAAAGGAATAGAGACACTTCTCGGAGATAGCCAGGGGCTGAGACACATGGAATACAGAATGCTTTTCTTCATTCGAGTTGGTAAGGTGACCGACGTGGTTCAGTATTTCAGCGATCTGGCCGAGATCGCTTATTCTAGAGGAGACCACTACTGGGCATACCGGTTTTTGGGAAGAGCACTTCACTATCTTGAAGACGTTGGTCAGCCATTTCATACATTCCCGGCTCCGTTTTTCGAGCTTCTGAAATTGCCGTTCAATATGGACAAGTGGCTGACTGTCTTTGCAAACTACCACTTCGCTTATGACTTCTACGGTGGATACCTGCTTTGGGAAGAATACGAACCACTTGTTGAGGCGATCAAAGAGGTTTCTCCCAAAGAAATTAAGGACCCGAAGCAAGCGGCCGTTAGTTTGCGAAGGTACTCCAGAAATAGGTTGAGTTCAGTCTATTACGAGCTTAAGCGTACAATGGGAGACAAACTGGAAAATCCCGAATCAGCCTGGCCTGGAAAAGCCTATTTCGACGATCTTCAAGACGCAGGCGAAACAGCGAAGCTCGATGCGCTTTCAGTAGAGATTTTGAGAGAAACTGCCTCTTATGTAAAGGGTTACATAAACTATATGCTTGCAAGATTTGCCGAGATAGATTCCGAATCCTAGAATAGCTGTTTTTATAATCAATACGGCGATAGACAGAGGCACTATCTATCGCCGTATTTTGCTAGTCTAATGAAATAACCTGACTAATCGACGTTCTTACCGGCTCGCTTATTTGTTCGAGAGGCAATCTCGTAGAACTTCTTGAGTCTATCAACGACAAGTCGATTGAAACTGCCCGAAGAGTACTGCCCGTTTTTTCCGATTCTCCCCGGTTTCATTCCCGTTAGTATCTCGATAGCCTCGTCCACGGTTTCAATAGTCCAGACGTTGAATCTACCTTCTTTAACCGCTCCTATTATTTCGTCATTCAGAATCACGTTATCGGAATTTGCTTCGGGCACTATCACTCCCTGCTGGCCGTTGAAGCCCTTAATCTTGCAGAGATCATAAAAACCCTGAATCTTGTATTGGACTCCACCAACTGGCTGAACCCGTCCGCTCTGGTTTATGGAGCCTGTCACGGCTATCGACTGTTTTATCGGGACTTCAGCAACTGCAGAAAGGAAGGCCACCGTTTCGGCAACCGAAGCGCTATCTCCTTCAACCGCCGAGTAAACCTGCTCGAAACTTATCGAGCCATTTAGGCTTAGCGGGAACTGCTGCGCGTATTTCGAGCTCATATATCCCTGAATGGTCAGACTGGCCTTATTGTGGATATGTCCACTAAGCTCGGATTCCTTCTGTATGTCGACGATTCCGCTGTTGCCCGGTCCGACTTTGGCGGTAATCTTCACCGGTATCCCGAAAGAAAGATCTTCAGTCTGGATCACTGTCAACCCGTTTATTTCGCCGACAAGTTCCCCCTCTGTTTGAACCATTAAAGTGGAGTTCTGGAACATCTCTTTGATCTTATCCTGATAGAGCGAAACCCTCTTGTGCATTTCTTCCCATGCAGTCGATACGTCATCGGCCTGTGTCATCTCGTGACCACTGACTTCCGCGACGGCCGAGCTTTCGAGAAGGATCTGTTCAAGTGCACCGAACTGTGTAGAAACCTTCTTTCTACTCCCAGAAAGGAAGATCGCTCTCTTGATAACCTCTATTATTCCTTCTCTCTCTAATGGCCTTAAGGAGTTCGCCTTAACAATATTGCACATGAGTCCGCAGAGCTTGTCCACAGTATCATTCTGTATAGTCATTTCCCAGTCGAACTCTGCCTTTACTTTGAAGAGCTTCTTAAAATCGGTGTCAAGGGTGCTAAGCATACTGTATATCCAGGGCTCTCCGATCATGACGATCTTTATGTCAAGTGGAATCGGCTCCGGCTTCAGACTCACAGTCGAAAGCAGGCCGATCTTATGTTCAAGATTCTCGATTCCTTCCAGGCCCGAAAAGAGAACCTGTTTCAGTGTTTGCCAAACATACGGTTCACTTAGCACGTTTTTAGCATCTAGAACAAGGTATCCGCCATTGGAACTGTGTATCGCTCCTGGTCTTATCATTGTGTGATCGGTATCGAGCATTCCCATCTTCGCTACGTACTCGATTCTTCCAAAGAGGGAAGAGTAATTGGCGTTTGTTACCTCTACAACCGGTTTTCCCTCTATTCCAGAATTGTCGACAAATAGGTTTACTGCGTATCTCTTGCCAAAAAAGGCCTTCGAATCGATCTCCTGGCTGAAGAAGACTCCAAGATTGTCAAGAAGATCCTTCTTCATGCTCTCAATAAACTCTACAACCTCTTTACTTTCGCTGAATCTATCCTTCATCTCCCTTATGTGACCTTCAACGGCAAATGAGGCAACTTTTCTGTTCAGTTCCTTATACTTTTCGCCGAAGTCTTTTTCCATCTTGCTCAGTTTCAGAAGATAGGAATTAACCAGCTCACGAACCTCTTCGCCCTTCTTCGTAATCTGCTTCTGATAATCTTCGGGAAGAGCCTCATATACTTCCTGCGTAAGTGGTTTTCCGTTCCATATAGGAATTGTTGCGACTCCGGTCTGGTTTATTTGAACGGTGTAGTCTTTCTCTTTGGCCTTCTCAACGAGTTCCTTCAGCATGTTTGAACGTTTCTCCGACTGTTCATTCTGTAAGGATGTAACTTTCTGCTGATAGTCCTCGCTTTGAAAGCTCTCGCCAATGGAGTTTATAGCGATCTCGACAAAGTCATTCATTTCCTTCTGAAATATCTTTCCCGTTCCCGCTTCAAGGGATATTGAGTTTGGAGACCTTGGGTCGTCAAAATTATAGACGTATATCCAGTCTCCGGGGGTTTTAGTGCCCTCGACTTTCTTTTTGAGATAGCGACTTACAAAGGTCCTTCTGCCAGTGTTGGTAGTACCCGAAACAAACACATTGTAACCCTTCGCATCTATGTGAAGTCCAGTCTCAAGTGCCCTTATGGCTCTTTCCTGACCTATAAACTCTTCCAGTTCGCCAATACACTCAGTAGATTTCACGTCTTCCGGTAGCGCAATCTTCAGATCTATGTCCTTCCAGCCAACTTTTCTCATGCATCTACCTCCTTCTTTGGATAGATTATAACAAACAGGTAATCTGGTAGCTGGATTTCTAGTTGTTTACCCTTTGAGAAGGGATTGTAAGAGCCAGATACAGGTCAATCTTTCTTCGACTGGCCGGCGAGCTTCAGCTTCTTCCTGACAACTATCCCTTCGTCGGGAACCTCTTCGAGTATGGTCAGATTGTCTATTGTAAACTCGTGATGAAAATCCCTGAAGGCAAGTCTCTCCATAACAGGACCAATGTTGGATCGTTTAAGATCATCTCCAAAAACAACTGTAATATGAGGTATCCAGTGGTCTTCATCATAAGCGATCGCTCTGTTGTTTACCGAATCGCGGAGTTCGGTCCATAAAGCATGGTGGAGAGATGCTAAACGCGAATTCCTTGCGAGTCCAATGAAGATCACGGGTTTCTCACCGGAGAAGACTCCTAGATACTCCGTTCTGGCCATCAAAGGAGGCGTACTGGAAGCTATGACCTCGATCAAAGGGTCGATTCCAGTCTCCTCCTCTTCCACAATGCAGAAGGTTATATGAGGAAAAGGGGTTAGAAAAACTGAATAAAAACCAAACTCTGTCTTCAGTTCGTCCCATATCCCTCTGACGAAACGATCCAAATCCTCTGGGAGAAGAGAAACAAGTGCCTTCAGAACCACGCACCTCCAGTTGATTATTATAAGAATTATATCAGTCGGAGTCTTTGCCCCTGCTCAAAAACCTTTCACTCCTCGATGCGATTTCGGGGAGAAGTATTAGGGTAAGAACCATTCCCACAGCTAGCCCGCTTACCATAAGTTTCGCAACATCCACATAAAGCAGTAATGGTGTGAGGAGCAAAACCGAGAAACCCGCTACAAGACTTATACCATTTGTAAGAATTGCCCTAGCCGTTTGTTCATAAGCCTTATGTGAATCACCAAATCTCCTAAACCAGATCGTGAAATGGATAGCGTAGTCGATTACCAGTCCCATCAACATCCCCGAAATAAGAGCTGTAGAAATGCTTAGGGGGATCCTGAAAACGGCCATAAAGACGAAGTTGAACAGTGCTGTCAGCAGAATTGGAATAGTAGCTATTATGGTTGATTTCAAGCTCCTGAATATAGAAAACAGAAGCAATATGATTAGCCCAAATGAGACAATTAGACTTTGAATCTGGTTCTTGACTACCGATGAATTGACGCTCTCCCATATGAGAGTTGTTCCAGCCAGAGTGAATTCGAAGTTCTTGTTCATTTCAGGGAATTTTCTTATGGCCTTTTCGACTGCGGCTTTCAATCTCTCAGCACTCAGGCTGTCGCTCTGAGATGAAAAGATGTTGAAACGGATCGCATTGTCACTGACCAGAAGTGAAGTAGAATCACCAAATGCCTCTGTAGAGTTGAGCACTCTGATCATCAAAGGTAAGGGTACGTTGGTCTCTCTCGAAAGGTCAAAGAGACTCAAAACCTTTGAAACTCCTTCAATCCCCTTCAACTCCTGTTCGAAAGCTTCTAGATTCTCAACCTGGTCACCTGTGAATGAAATGCTTGCTCCCTTAGCAGGTTCAACCATGAGAGTATAATTCGTCAACCAACCGAAGGCTTCCTTCATCGTTCTTGCGCTTTCTCTGATCTCTGAATCCTCCTTGAAAAAATTATACTGATCAATCGTCATTGGAATAGTGATGATTAGTAAGGGAGAGACAATACTTGTGGCAACGACAACCCAGATAACCGCTCTTTTAACTAATGGGTGAACATCCCTTGGTGGCAAAACCTCGCGTTTAGTGCCCGCCTTAGGGGTAACAAGCCCCGGAAGGACAGTGATAGTAAAAATCGCCGATAAAAAGATCCCGGAGCAGACGAATATCCCCATTTCCTGAAAGGCCTTCATATCGAGTAGGATGTATGAAGAAAAGCCCGCCATAGTTGTAAGAGCAGAAAAGAGTATAGGCACTCTCTCTTCGTGGATGGTCCTTCTGACGGCATTCTTCATATGGATGTTTTCTTCAAATCTCGATAGAAAATGCATCCCGTAAGCACTGCCAATTATAATTATGAACGAAGGTATCATAACCGTAAGACTGTTTATAGAAAGTTTGAGCAGTCCCATTATTCCTACTATCACCATTACTGCAGCCAAAGGTGGTACAAGGGTTAAAAGTGATAGCGATATTCTTCTGAACTTGATCATGTAAACTGCCATGATGGCAAGCAGTATGAAGGGTGGATACTTGAAGGTGAGATCAAAGATCGACCTGAAGGTTTCGAAATTAGCAACACTTTCTCCGATCAATTTGTAGCTTTCTACGCCGGAAGAGTCCAGTACCGAACGCAGTTCCGGGATCATCATGTCACTTTTCAGCTCGTTCCCCTCTGCTATGGTAATCATGATCGCATAGTACCTGCCATCGGAAGAAACGATCAGATTGCTGTAAACGGGATCCGTGAGCAGTTCTTCATTAAGAACCAGTCGGCCCTCATCTTCATAAACGTAGCTTCCCGATGGAATACTCATCGTAAAAAGATTGAAGCTTCCCAGCTTAACGGCCTCGGTGGGAGACAAAGCGGATTTCACCCAGTCAAGAGAATTGATCTTCTCGGTGACGCTTTTCAAGAGCTCCAAAGAGGTTTGAGAAGCTTCAAGAATCAAAACTATCGATCCGGTATCGCCGAAAACTTCCGCGATCTTGTTGAACGCCTCAAGCTCCGAATCGTCGTCGCTCAAAAAGGCAGCAGGCGAGGGGTCAAAGCTAAACCCGTTTATTCCGGACAACAGAATCACGACTACTACGGCCAATATGATAAAGGATATCGCTCTTCTCATATTCACACCTCATGAACTCAGCCCATTATATCATCTGACTTTACGATTCATCGCCTATGTAGAGATTGAACGCCTCGCAGATGAATTGGAATCGTAACGTAATTTGAAATGCTTTGACTCTTGTCGTAAAATTGGGGCGTGTGAACAATCTGGCCGACACTTAGCAGTAGAGTCTGGAGGGATCCAAATGATCAGCTGTAAAAAGCTTACCAAGGTCTTCGACAAAGACCCTGTAGTGAATGAGATAGATCTGTCTATTAGTTCAGGGGAGATATACGGCTTTCTTGGACCGAACGGGGCCGGAAAAACTACTACCATAAGAATGTTGACGGGCACTTTGAAACCCACATCTGGAGAGGTGAAAATACTCGATATGGACTTTTCCAGAAACGAACTGCTTATCAAGAGCAGGATTGGCGTTGTACCCGATGAGCCAAGAATCTACTCTTACTTCACGGGTGCGGAGTTTCTGGAGTTCATAATGGACGTCTTCCCTGACAAGAAGCAAGAAGCGAAGAAAAGAGTCGGGGAGCTATGCGAAGCCTTTGGAATCGATTATCTAGGTAAGATGATCTCCGAGATGTCCCACGGCATGAAACAAAAGATAATGGTCATATCCGTTCTGATGAGACGGCCCGAAGTGATATTCCTGGACGAACCCACAGTCGGCCTCGATGCAAGAAGCGCAAAAATCCTGAAGATGCTTCTGGAGAAGTACAAGAATGAGGGATCTACGATTTTTATGACGACCCACGTACTTGAAATCGCTGAAAAGATGTGTGACAGGATAGGAATAATCAATAAGGGGAAGTTGATTTCGGAAGGTACAATGAATGAATTGAGAAGGAAGGCCGGTGCCGATGAAAGGGAAACTCTCGAAAACCTCTTCCTTCAGTTAACCGGTGAGGATGAAGACATCCAGGAAATAGTAAGTGCACTGTGAGGTGGCCCCTTTGAATGATTTAAAGCTATTCTTCAAACACAAGCTGTTTCTCTTCCCAGGCAAGAGAGGCAATAGGGGTGGCCTTTCCGGTCAGCTATTTATTTTCGCCGTATTTGCGATTATGATCGGCACGTTTCTTTGGGAGGTATATGGATCTACTGCAGGGGTCTCTATCGAGGGAGTCTCTCTTGGAAAGGTTATGGCAGGTTTCTTCCTAACTATCTCAGGGTTCTTCTTCCTGATTTCTTTCTCCGCGACGTCATCATATCTCTTCATGAGAAATGAGGAGATAGATATGCTTCTCGTTCTTCCCGTGAAAAGAGTCAGCATAATAGCCTATCAAATAATGATATCGACTGTATATCAGGGTCTTACCTTATCCGTCTTCATCGGAATAGCTCTTCCTTTTCATCTGAGAGTCGATCCCAGTCCATGGATTGGGATTCCCGCGCTCGTTCTGGTAGTAATAGACACTGTGCTCTTGGCCTCCATAGTTTCAGTGGCTTTCGGAAAGTTCATGTCAAGGGCGGCAGCGCGAAAAGTGATGTTTGTTGTTCAGATAATCGCTGGTTTCATGTTTTTTATTATCGTTCAGCTGGTTCCGAGAAGCACGGACAATATACCGCTGTACTTGCAGAAGCTGGCATCCGCATGGGGAGTTCTTTCGAATCCCATGAACGTTTTTACCTGGAGTGTAAAAGCTTCGGAGCAGCCGATTTATCTTCTTGTAGGCCTTGGGGCAATTCCGGTTTTGGGATACATATTTTTCAGAGTAGCTTCATCTATTAAGTTTGAACCGGTTTCCTATACAAAAAGCAGAACGAAAACGGTCTCCTTTAATGGGAGATCGCGAGGGGTGTTGCTGAGAAGAGAGCTAAAAATCTATAAGCGTTATGAGCAACTTATATACTATCTTTTCTACCCCGTAGTGTTCGGTCTGATTTTCGGACTCATTTCAGATGACGCTGTTGCTTCGATATTTACTACGGTGCTCATAAGCACTATTTTTACAACAATTCAATCTGCATTTCTTATGGGAAGAGAGTTCCCTTTCATTGAAACGACAAAGACACTTCCCATCTCTCTGGGAAGAATGATAGCCCTGAAGGCAACCTTGCCCGTTCTGCTGGGGTCAGTTCTCTTCGTCGGGGTTCTCACAACCAGCATACTCGTGAAGGGCGAGTCATTCGGCTATTTTGTTGTAGTTCCCATAGTCTTCGTCCTATATATTACCTCTTCTCTATTAGGAATCAGGGGTGTCCTGGTATCCCCACCGGATCAGATGGATAATCCGAATACTTTTATGAGAACAAAGTTTGTCCTTCTGAACCAGGTGATCTGCATGGGCCTCAGCTTTGGTGCAATAATGCCACTAACAACAATACTGAGTGGCGCTTCAGAGAGCAATTCAAATATCTGGCTCATCCTGATTTCTCTAGCGTCGCTTGCGGTAGCTATCTTGATTTCTATCTTCAGCTACAAAAAGGTGAAGCTGGTAATCAACGAGATCTAAACAAGTTCATTGCTCACGATACTCTTAAACATTTGGACCAGTTTCGGGTCAAACTGGGTACCTGAGCAGTTCACTATTTCTTCAACTGCCTCTTCTTTGCTTATCGCCCTACTGTAAGGCCTGTCGTTTGTCATAGCATCAAAGGCATCGACAATCGAGAGAATCCGGCATTCTATTGGAATGTCTTCACCGCTTATGCCCAGCGGGTAACCCCTTCCATCCCATCTTTCGTGATGCTTGAGAATCAAATCCGCAACTGAAGAGAGGTCGGGAGATGAGATCGCTATCCTATATCCCTTTTCAGGATGTAGCTTCATTATCCTCCATTCATCAGCGGTCAAAGGACCTGGTTTAAACAGAATGCTGTCTGGAATTCCCACCTTTCCGAGATCGTGCACCTGTGCGAACAATGCAAGGTCGCTCAACTGCCTCGTGCTAAGTCTGGCTCTTCTTCCAAGTTCAAGGCAGAGTTTCTGAAGTCTCTTCGCATGCCCTCCTGAGATCTGGTCTTTTTCGGCTAGAGTTACAAGGAGTGTGTTGACCATCTGACTTCTAACGCTCGAACTTCTGTAAAGTTTATCGCGGTACATCAAGTCATCGGCTTGCTTAAGTGTTTCAACAAGTTCTTGTTCAGGGCCATTGCTCGTAGCAATACCCATCGAAACACTTAGAGGCGGTCCGGAGTTGTTCATGTTGAATTTTTCCACAATCTTTCTTACCCGCAGAGCGATCTTTTCTGTAATCTCCTCGTCCGTCTTGATCAATATTATTGCGAATTCATCTCCCCCAAATCTCGCCACAACATCCGTCTTTCTGAAGCAAGATCTCAATATCTGCGAAAGCTCGATGAGTATCTGGTCTCCTCTTGAGTGACCCATCGTATCGTTGATCAACTTCAGTCCATCGATATCTGCCGAAACAATTGAGATGGGGTAGAATCTAGAGCCTTCAAGTCTTTTAAGCTCTTCCTCGAAGTACAACCTGTTGTAAAGGTCGGTAAGTTTATCGTGAAGAGACATGTAATTCATGCGCTTCTCTGTTTCAATCCTCACAATCGCTTCGCGGGCATGAGACATCAGGAGTTCAGCAAGACGCAATTCCTGTTCGCCAAAGATCGCCTTTTTCACGGACATTGCCTGAAAGACTCCGACATCTCCAACCGGTACACTGAGTCCAGCTCTATATATATCGTTTGTTCTAAGAGCACCGGGAAACTCCTGGATATCATCGATTACATATGACTTCTTCTCTCTATAAGTCCTTCCTACAATGCCCTTATCGATCGACATTTCCAGGGGATCCCGTGGATTCAGGTTGGAAGACGCCTTTATTACGAGATTTTCTTCTTCCCTTACGCATATGAAGCAAATGTCGAATTCGAGAATCTCTTTTGCCGCTTCGATGACAAGGTCGTAGACGCTCTGCAGTTCACTGCACCTTTCGAGATTGAGAGCCGCCTCGTGGAGCCGTTCGATCCTGAACTTGTCTCTTTCAAGAATCTCAAAACTTTTTAAGCGGTCAGAAATATCCCGCGCAAACGTGAATTCATATTCTCTTCCATCGTACTTAAAATAGTTTCTGTTGATTTCAACGGGGAAAGTGGAACCATCCTTTCTCAGATGGTATGCCTCGAAATTGTCTTTCCCGTTTGATTTGAGCCTCTCCCAGCTGCTTTTTCTGTCATCAGCTTCTAGAGATTTGTCAAGATCATTGACCTTCATTGCAGTTATCTCTTCTCTCGAATACCCGAGACTCTTGCAAGCAGCGCTGTTTGCGTAGAGAATCGATCCGTCAGGGGCAATCCAGAAAGCCTCATCGTTTGCGTTGTCGAGCCCGAACTGGATGAGCTCTATTCTTCTGAGAGCCTTGCGTTCATCCGTTACGTCACATGCAGAGCAGACTACGGATTTTATATTACCGTTTTCATCGATTTCCGGAGTCTTGGTAACAATCAGAGTTCTAAGCTCGCCTTTCGAATTCCTGGTATCTTGCTCGTAAATGTGCTCCTCTTTGCCAGCAAAGACTAGTTTATTGGTTTCAATACTTGTTGAGAGGTCTTCTCCCGAAAAGATCTCGCGAATCTTCCTTCCTTCGATATCTTCCGGACGCATGCCAAAGAACTCCGCAAATGACTTGTTTACGATCCCGAAAGTCTCGGAATCTTTGAAGTACCAGATAAGTGTTGGGATGTGGTTTAGAAGCAACAGCATCTCGTTGTTCTTGGATGCTATAGACCTTTTGCCTTCCAAACGCTGAACAATCATAGTGAATGAAAGCGACATCAGGAAAACGAGACTCACAGTAGCATAATTGGCGGGAGACCACTTTCTGATAATAGAAAGTGAGATACCTTCGAACACGGAAGTCCCTTCTACACTCGATAATCTGTAGTCTTCAGTAGTCAATAATCTTAGAATCTCGTCTAGATTAAGTTTCAGAATAGCATATGAGTCTTTCAGACTCTCCAAGCCGGCGCTATCGGTAACTCTCATCGTCGCCAATAAGTCCTCTCCACTTGGAATGATCTCGTAGAAGGCCGAAGCTCCAATCGTGTGATCTCTAAGAGTCTGGAAGCTTTCACCGGCAGATACGAATTCCTCGTTGCGGTACACGACAACGACACCCTCGATCAGGCTATTGTTCTTCAGCAGATCTTCTAGATTGTAGATAACGAAGTCGGCATCACCTGACTCCAAAGCCTCGTACATCGAATCCCAGTGGAAGTAACCGAGGAAGGCGGTCTTTGCGTTATTCTCCGTGATTATCCTGGCGGAGTTTGCGATGTGATTCTCTATTTTGGAATACCTTACTTCTGTCATCGCGAAAATTATGACAGCGGCGAAAACTGTAGCAATTGCAGCTAGGAAAAGAGAGATTAGCCGGTTCTTCATAAATACTCCAGTGTGAGACAATGTTTACTATAAAGTCTATCATCTTTGATATGAAGATCGGCAGTAACTCAATGACCTTCCCATGCTGAAGTTTTAGTGGATCTTCTGGGTCGTTCATTCAGAAGAGATCTTCATTGTCGCTTCTACATTTCTAGCATTATCTATTCTTCTCTTCCTCACTGTAAACAAAGATATGCGAGTCGTGTAGAATTCTCCTATAACGGATCCAACATTCGACCATCAGTTGGGTGATGAAATGAAATCAGTCCTCTCTTTTCAATAATCCGGCGTCTGGGATAGCAGGTTCGAAAGAGCTGAAATTAGTTGCAAGATGCAAGTTCCAAGTTGCAAGAATAAGAACCAAAACCTGAACGCTAGACCTAGATGCTGAAACAAGTTCAGATGACGCGGAGCGCGGGGTATCGATTACAGGGTCTGGGGTCTCGTGAAGAGAACCGGCAATCAGTTCAGGGTTTCAATGCAACTGAGGAAGTTGTCCGGGCGCTTTGTGAAAGCCTCTCACTCTGTCATCCCGGACTTGATCCGGGATCTTGCTTTTGATCTTATCCAAAGGACTGGACTTATCTTGCATCCCCTGCCTCTCTTATTCTAACAAACAACGAAGAACCAAGGACGGCTCTTCACAGCGATCAGCGGGTTCTCCGCTTTTAAGCGCTCAGCGGCTCTCATAACCGGGATGCTGAAACAAGTTCATGACAGATTGAGACGCTTTCGGAATAAGCATTCTTTGTCATTCCACGGAGCCTGCCCTGAAATGCTCTTGTTCAGGGTCATCCCGAACTTGTTTCTGGATCTGGTTTTGATCTTATCCAAGGACGGCTTTCTCTCAAACACGGCGAGATACGATTTTTGATCTTGATTTTCTAACCTCTATCCTCACACTACTAAACTCTTTGCGCATAACGTTTTCAAAGAACCTCCAAGATCATGCCACCGATGATTGCAATCATCACGCTAGCCAGTGTCCCGATAAGATAGTACTCGGCAAAGTCTTTGTTATCGAAGTTCTTGAATCTTGCCAGAGATTTCGCGGCAATGACAATTGTTATGGAAGCCACGTTTCCCGTGAGGTAAAGTGTTAGAACTAGAAGTCTTTCGAAGATGCCGATCGCTTTTCCCGTTCTCACATTATCTAGAGAGGAGCTGTTTCCAACGATTCTCTCAAGGTAGTCCGGCTGGTTCTTGTATATCAGGTCGAAAAGCTTTCTTATGAATACCGCTCCCGCAAAGAGAACATATAGATAGACAATAAGTACGGAAAGCATTTTACTAACCGGAAGTACGGCTAAATCTAGTCCTGTATGAAAATCTATCCAAACTATAAAGGCAGAAAAGCTTCTGGCTATTGTAAAACTGGAAATCGGAACAAGAAAGACGATCAACATTAGATGAAGAAGTTGGTCAATAATAAACATCGAAAACCTGGTAGCCGGGCCACGTTTACTTTCAATGCTGGACTTGAAGACGTCCAGAAGTATGTGGAACAGTGAAAGGACTACACAATACAGAAGCACATCCATGAGTCCGAAGGGCATCATCAAGACTAAAAGCGTCAAGAAAACAACGATCCAGTGTTTCAGGAAGCCTTTTGCCTGTTGCTCGCTTTTTTCCTTTGCAGTGTTGTCTGTTTGGAACAAGAAATCGGCGAGTACATGAGCCAAGATCGAAAGAGCTAAAGGTATCATGAATCCATTCATATTTGCCTCCATCCAGTTCCAGAAAGATACTCACTAATCATGATAAACACCGGGGTTAAACTTAACCGCTTTATTTAACTGAGATAAAGATAATTAACTTTAGTGTACACATATAAATCTATATAGGTTTATATTTTCAACGAAAGAGAGATCAATCTCGCCAGTTCCTTTTCCGCCACCCTGACCACGTTCCAGCCAGCTTTATCACAATGCTGCTGCACGGCCGGAGCAGTAACTCCCAGAACCCTGGCCGCCTTCTCGTAGGTCCCCTCCCTTTCATATACATGAACGGCCTGCCACTGCTTTTCAGTCCAGCCGCTTTCAATAGTCTCCAGTAGAGAAAGAGACGTGTTCAGTGCAGTGGATAAAAGTTCATCACTGCAAAGAAAGAACGTGTTAGAAACCCTTGATTTCTTTGCCATGTCAAGAGCGTCTCTTGCGCTGAAGAAAACCTCTCCGCTCAAATCCCACGAAGTGCCAGCCTTTTTAAGTTTGTCATCTTCTATTTCGCCGATGCTCATCCCCACCCTAAGGGCTAAAGGCCACATAACGTATCTTAACCTTCGCACCAGCGATACGATGACACTTAGATCAGATACTACGCCTTGAATTTCGTCGCCTCTTGACAGTGCGAACGACTTGACGAGATGCTCTCCTGCGAAGGAAGCAAGAGTCTGCTCAATTCTCTCAAATGGAAGCACCTGCTTTCTGGACTGAATAATGTCGGCGGTAATGACCGCATAAAGGCCCATTTATTTCACACTCCATTTATCGAAGAACGGATCCAAACTGATTGTAGCACAGTAGTCTCCAAGACCTGTACAGGAACGCTTCAATTGGGAAACTGGGTTCTCAGAGAAAAACCTGCTACGTAACGCTCACTCATGACTTTTTCGAGATATGGATCAGCAATCTAGAACCACCTAACATGACGACTGACAGACAGTGTATCTGCTGCCCAAAATTGTGAAAGCGTATGACAATCCGTAAAATTCATGCATAGAACCGCGTTGAACAGTTTACTTGAGGTTTCTAGTCTTCCCACCAATTTCATTTAGTGGACACGTAAAAACCTTCGCTCTTGAACTATTCGCGACAGGTACGCTTTCGATTTCTTGACTTCAATAACCCAAAGATCTTTAGTTTCCGAAGAAACGCCCGACCTTTCAAGAGATGTTGAGTATCCGGCGCAGGCCATAGTATCCCCTTCTGAAAAAGCGGAGAGAGTTAGATCGTCACCCGAACCCCCAGAAGTCATGGATATAGGAGAATTTTCTATAGAGAAGATTTACTGTATAATACGCCATATACTGTCAGGCCATTCTGAATGCCTTCTAATTTGGCCAGAAAGGTGTCTCAAATGAAGAAATCACTCAAGTTCTGGGATCTTGTTGCTTTAGAAGTAGGTATGACTATTGGTGCAGGCATATTTGTCTATATGCCGATAGCTTACAAAAGTGCCGGGATTGGGACCATCGTTGCCTTTATCTTTGCCTTTCTTCCTATGGCGATAATAATGATAAACGTCATGTTGCTTGGATCGACACTTCCCACGACCGGTGGAACCTTCAAGTACGGCGCTTTCCTCTTTTCACCCAAAGTTGCATTCCTTGGTCTCTGGGCCTATCTCTTCGGTGCATTTGTGGGACTTTTTCCGTTGAATGCTCTGGCACTGGCATCCTACATGAAAGGAATTTGGAATGGAATTTCTGTCGTACCTGTCGCTTTGATAATTCTCACATTCTTCTATGTAGTCAATCTGCTCGGGCTGAAAACGGCTTCTATAGTAGAGATAGTATTTGTTGCTCTCCTCTTTGTAGCGATTGCCATTTACACCGTTCCGGGCGTTGCAAAAATCGACCCGAGAAACCTTGAAGGACTCTTTTCAACGGGATTGGGTCCAATGATTTACGCTTCTGCGCTCCTTACATTTACTTTCGCCGGTTCAAATGCCGTAATAGAGCTGGGCGGAGAAGTGGAGAATCCCAGAAAAAATCTCCCGCTTTCAGTTATGTTATCTCTTTCAATTGTTCTGATCTGCTATCTTTTGATGGCAATAGTCTCTTTTGGAGTGGGAGAAGAGGTAATGGCTAACGGCACTCTTAATGATGTAGCTTCGAATTACCTTAGCGGATTTCTTTTCTACGTCTTTGCATTCGGCGGTCCGATACTCGCTATCGCCACAACGATAAACGCTACATACATGTGGGGTACTAGATCTTTGCTTGCGCTGTGCAAACTTCGAGTATTCCCCTCGAAACTCGGACTGGTCAACAAGAGAGGAACACCATGGGTTTTGCTGACAATTATTTGGCTTCTCTCTTCCATTATGCTGATTTCAGTCGGCGAATCCGGCCTAAACCTATTTGCAGCCTTCGCTTCGATTGGAGGAATCGCGGTGATTATTCCCACGATGTTTGCGGTTTTCAAACTGAAGAAAAATGAAACGCTTAGAAAAACGGCTCCTGCAATTGTTAAGAAGAAATGGTTCATCTTCATTCCCATTCTCGGTGTGGTGTTTTCAATACTTATTATGCTTATTCTTCTCTACCAGGTCGGAGTGGACTTTAGCACGTCTTTCTTCCTGTTCTTTATCGTCTGGGAAGTAATCGGAATGATATACTTCATCTTCAGACTGAAATACCTGGACCGTACTGAGAAGAATGTATTCTCCAGAAATGACCTTTCGGTCTTTGATGATTGAGCTGTTGGATTTCGCTACCCCAAACTTGATTCGGGATCCGAGCTTCTGAGGAACCGTGGTTGGGGTTAGCGGGTAAGGGGTCGGAAAGAGCAAAAGAACTGATACTTCGTTGAACGGTTCTCAGTTGATCGATAAGAAGAATCGAGATTCTGAATCAAGTTCAGATGAAGGATTGTGATGTCTTCTTGATTGATAGACGCCGTCATCAAAGAAGTGATTTCTCGAGGTAGAGTAATCTTTTGTAAAAAGCACCGGCAAAGATTTCCACCTTTGCCGGTGTTTTTGCGCGTCTTGCTCTGATAGCCGATTCAGTTTCCGCAGTATCTTAACGTTTCCATTATTCTTTCCAGTACAGGCTCGTACTGAGTCCAGAAGCCTGTCTTCGCAGCAAAACCGACTGAAAGACAGTATCCATCGTTTCCCGGTTCGTAGACGTGAGAGTAGATAGATCTCTCAACATTCCATTGCGCAGCCGTAAGCTCTATCCATATTCCCGGCTCCCCGGCGATTAGCCTTTCGAATTCTTCGACAACTTCCATGTTGAGTCTTGTTTCCTCTTCTTCTTTTTCGAGGAACTCCGGTTTCACTTTAGCGATGACGAAGAAGATGTTCTCTGAGCCGGGTTCAGCATCAAACCATCTGCTTACCGGCTTCGAATTCTCATCGCCCTCCAGTTCGAGTCTGTACCCCTCCGAATCATCGAACCAGGAAGAAGGTACTTCATAGCACAGTCCGTCCGAAGAGACTTCTATCCATTCCGCAACAACGGTCTCTTGAACTACCTCTTGAGCATTCTCAGAGGGCACTTCCTCACTTTCGGACTCATTCATGAGCTCTTCCTTTCCTATCCATGGATCGAATGATACATTGTCGCTAACGGGATTTCCTGTTCCCCGGTTGTTCAGAGAAGGATGATGCGGCCCCGATATATCGCCCCACCAGCAATCGACGGCGACGGCTTCAACCGGGCTATCGTTTCTAATACCATAAACGACGTTTCCCTCGAAGACGCAATCAACAAATTCCAGAGGAACTGTCTGCTGAGATGAGATACCCACTCCTGTCGAGTTTTCCAGGAATGATAAGCCGGAGACTTCCAGATGGCCCGAACTACTGCTTACCAGAAGACCATCACCGGCAATTCGAGAGATCACTGAATTTCTTAAGATTAGAGATCCTGAACCTGTCTTGAAGACACCTGCCTTGTCTCCGTAGCCTGCATACATTATTCTGGCCCATTCGAGTTCTGCGCTGCCCTCTTCCTGTATGTAGATCGACCTCCACCAACCGGGTTCAGGAAGCGAGGCATCACCATCATGATTTGCGTCTCCTCCCGTAGAATCGTCGCGCCAGTCGGTAAGTGTTATCGGTGCCTGTTCAGTTCCTAACATCTTAAGACTTCCCGAAATCCTTAGTCCCCTATTGGCGGCAAACTTTAGGACCGTTCCGGGTCTTATCTCGAGAACTGCCCCTTTTGTGAGAGTCAGTTCTCCAGAGATGTAGAATGAATAATCACTACTCAAGCCGAAAACAACATTACTGTTTATCTCGCCTCCATCTACGTACACATCGGTACCGTTTTCTTCAAATGCGGCGAGAGTGTCATCGAAAGAAACGTTTGTAGCCAATCGAACTGCAGCGCCATTTCTAAGGAACACGTTGTTTGACAGCTCCAGATAGGAGTATCCCGAAAGAAGCTTGAGTGCTTCTCCAGAAACATCATGGATATTGGAGTTGGTCAGTGTGAATGATCCCGAACCGGCTCTGACAATACCATTCTGCGAATAGCCGATATCGACGAAGTCCAATTCAGCCGATCCGGATTCTCTAATATTTATAGAGTTCCACCAGCCCTTGACCGGCAAGGTTGCATCTGCATCTCTATTTGAGTCGCCGCCTGCGGAATCATCACGATAATCAGTGAAGAAGACGGGTTCTTCTCCAGTTCCAAGCGCGATGAGCTCCCCATCGACAGTGATCAGAGAGTTTTGAGCCATCTTAACTACAGTTCCCGGCTTGATCTCAAGTCTCGCTCCCACTGAGATTGAGGTGCTGCCGCTGAGAAGTAAGGAGAGGTGCTTAGGGACTCTCCAGACAACACTACCGCTAATAGTTGCCGCTTCTACATAAATGTCTTTGTTGTTTTCAGAGAAGTAGGTTTCGTCATCTAAAATCAGAGAAGCGTTTGCGACTGTCCTTACACCAGTATCATTGGATAGGAAGACGGATTCTTCTACCGAAACCCCGTCCGTCCTGCAGTTCAATCCGGCTTCGGAGTTTTCAGAGAAAGTCGATCTGCCGATCTTCACTCCTCCGGCAGCATTATCTGCTCTGAAGCCATCCCCTGCAACCTTCTCAATTACCGTATCTGTCATCGAAACCGCGCCAGTACTGCTCTTTAGAACCCCAGATCGATCACCGTATCCGGCGAATCGAATCACACAATGTTCGAAAGTCGCCGTGCCGTCAGTCATAATACCTATCGATCTCCACCAGCCAGGAGCGGGGGTAGTTTCTCCACCATCTCTGTTCGCGTCTCCACCAACAAGATCATCCCTCAAGTCGGTGAAGTAGATTGGCAAATCCGCTTCTCCCAATGCCTGGAGACTTCCGTAAACAAGGATTCTGTTGTTCTGTCTGAATTTGATCACAGTTCCCGGAAGAATACTTAGCGAGGCACCGGCCGAGATGCTCACATCGCCTGTTATTACCATGGAGTAATCGCCATCCGATCCCCACGAAACTGTACCGGTTATGGCGCCACCGTCCAATTGAATATCAGTGGAGTTGCCTTCGAACCTTGTTGTTACATCGGCAAATGAAGCGTTTATGCCCAACCTGACTCCAATTGTGTTGTAAGAATACTCGTTCTGAAAGTGCTCAAAGGACGAATAACCCGAAGATAGGCGTAGACCATCTCCAGAAGTGTGCGACAGAACAGAATTCGATATTCTTAGAGAGCCTGCACCGCTCTTCAATATCGCAGCCCCGTCGGAACGACCGGCATATGCAATTGTGCACCAGTCGAAAATGGCCTTACCTTCATTACGTATGTTGATAGACCTCCACCAGCCCGCTTCTGGCAAAGAACCATCACCCGACAACGCCCCTCCAACCGAGTTGTCACGAGTCTCAGTGAAAAAGATCGGGTTATCCTCGGTTCCGCTCGCCATTAGTTCTCCATCTACTGCAAGGAATGCGTTCTGAGCTATCTTGATTACGCTGCCAGGCCTAATGGTAAGGCTTGCCCCCGATGCAACCGAAACACTGCCGTTCATCAATATGGATATATTACTGGGTGCCCCCCACGTTACTCTGCCTGAAATTGCGGCAGGATCGATCTGTATTGCAATATCGTTCCCATCAAAATAGGTCTGTTCATCAACCTCGACCGAACAGCCCGCCGGGAGTCTTATCCCAATTCCGTTGGAAGATATGGTCAGCGCCTCAATGTGGACGCCGTCGGTTTTGTAGTACAGTCCAGCACCGGTATTATAAGATAGTGTCGAATACTTCACTTCCGCACTTCCTGCGGAATTGTCAATCCTCAATCCGTCACCGGTAACGTCGTGAATCGTGCTGTTGAGAATAGAAAAGGTGCCAGTGCTGCTCTTTATCACTCCTGCCATGTCACTTACTCCAAGATACCCGATTGTACAATGCTCAAAGTTCGCGGTACCTTCTGTAAGCAGGCTTATGCTGCGCCACCAGCCGCTTGCAGGAACGGTGGCTTCGCCGTCTCTGTTTGCGTCCCCTCCGACAAGATCATTTCGAAAGTCTGTGAAGTATATGGGGGCGCTTTCTTGACCGGCTGCCTCAAGATGACCGTAGACGAGGATTCTGTTGTTCTGCCTAAGCTTGATTACAGTTCCGGGCATGACTTTCAGTGAAGCTCCCGCAGCGACAACTACGTCGCCGCCCGTTACCATTGAATACTCGCTGCTTGCACCCCATACCACACTGGAGCTAATCGTCCCGCCGTCAAGATGAACATCGAGATCGTTACTTTCAAAACGGGAAGTGAAATCAGAGAAAGATGAATTTATTCCCAATCGAATACCAACCGAGTTATACCCGAAATAGTTGTCCGAAGATTCAAATAGAGAGTAGCCTGCAGCTACCCTAAGCCCGTCCCCGGAACTTCTTACAATCGCTGAATTGGATATCCTGATAGAACCCGTTCCGCTCTTGAGCAGAGTTGCACCATCCGATCTACCTCCGT
Organism: Mesotoga prima MesG1.Ag.4.2; assembly: GCF_000147715.2. NCBI lineage: Bacteria > Thermotogati > Thermotogota > Thermotogae > Kosmotogales > Kosmotogaceae > Mesotoga > Mesotoga prima. The sequence goes on from NC_017934.1 coordinate 2,546,233, forward strand.
AGGCCAGAGTACACCATTCAAGAACGGCCGAGCCTTCATTCTGGATGTTGATAGATCTCCACCATCCCTCTTCAGCGATCGTCTCACTGCTATCTCTATTAGCATCCCCTCCGACCGTATCATCGCGCAAATCGGTGAAGTAGATCTGCTGATCTTCTTCTCCTCTTGCCTGAAGTTGACCGTAAACCAAAAACCTGTTGTTTTGTCTCAGTTTGACCACCGTTCCCGGAGCTATTTCTAGCGATGCTCCTGCGTTTACAGAGACATCTCCGGTAACCGTCATGGAGTAGTCACCACTGGCTCCCCATTTCACAATCCCTGTGATCGCTCCGCCGTCAAGATGGATGTCCACCTGGTTCAAAATAAAGGTCGAACTCTGATCAGAGTAAGATGCGTTTATTCCGACCCTAACCCCGTTTGTGTTATACATGAAGGTATTGTTGATACTCTCAAAGGAGGAGTACCCTGCCGAAATCCGAAGGCCATCTCCCATAACCCTTCTAACAACGGAATTGACGAGTCTCAGAGAACCCGATCCCGCTTTAAGAACGCCGGCCCCCGTTGACGCTCCTGCAAAGGAGACTTCGCACCACTCAAGAAATGCCGAACCTTCTCCCTGAATGTTGATCGATCTCCACCAACCTGGTACCTGAGCAGTACCTGTGAAAACAATCGGGTTTTCCTCGTTGCCAACGGCCCTCAGCGTACCGTTAACGATGAAATCCTGATTCTGAACTATGAGGACTTCCACGCCGGGCTCTATTGTGAGGATCACATTTGGAGAAATCGTTATTGTCGCCCTAACCAGGTACGGGCTACGATCGATTGTCCAGACCGTGTCCTCGGCTATAGTCCCGGAAACCTCTGTGGGAGGTTTGTAATTGTCAACAGGTGTTTCAATGTTCTCTGAAAAAAGTAATCCAAAAGGGATTAGAAGCATTATCAGCAGCCAAGATCTAACGGACCCTAAAATGTGCACCAAGACTCGCTTCATGCGGCACCTCCGAGATGTCCCTGGCTCTGTAGAGCTTTGATCGGAGAGCAACTGTATTCCTGCCAAAGCCATCGTATGAACAGATTATACATTCGTCTCGAAGCAATACCTTGCAGAAGTGAACAGATAAAACAACGCATGAAAGAAACTACAGAAGAAACTTTTGCTGATAGCAAATGAAGCCAGACCCTCTGACTCAATCTCATTGCCACGCTCTTCTCCGCAAACTCGTTTACAGGCAAATCGTAGACCTAACGCGAAGCAATACTGATTCCGAAGAACCTGTGAATTCGAAAGTATCGCAGTTCTACAGAAAGAATGCTTCTGTAGACATCCTCAATGCTCAGTACTGCCGCAAACTGAGAAGCTGACGTTAATCAAAGAGAGCCGTTGAAATTGTCGTCGTAACCAACTATTGTGTTTGCGTGATTAGTATCGGGATAAATGTAAGTTGATGTGTTCCAGACGTCTTTCTCTGTAAGGTTCTTGTACTGATTGGCGTCTATTGAAACAGATACTAGATAACCCGCGGCGAGATAGGACTTGATAGTCAGTATGTCCTGATCCGTCCTTACTGTCAAGTAGCTAATTACATTCATACCGTTCCTGTATCTTGGAGCTTCTCTCCATGCAGATTCGGAAGGCCACGAAGTGTGATCGCTCGTATCGTAAGGCATCTTTTCCCAGCTGCTGACTCCAACTCTCGACAACAGCTTCTGAGCATCAAGGTAAGATGAACCGCCGTCCTCACCATCATTAATCTGATGATAGATAAAGTCAGGACTGAATATCCTGTTCTGATACGAAGGAGTAGGTTCTCCGCCGTTTGTCCAGCTTGCGCCGCTGAGATCCCAGCCTCTATCCCTGGCTTCATAGAAAGTGGAAGTATAATACCCATTTGAAAAGGCTACGCACGAGCCTTCGCCGCCCTGATCTCCTACGGGAGGAAAATACATCGAAACGGAATGGTCTAAAGTCGATGGTAAGCTTCCCTGGACTGAGAAGCCATCCATCAAATGCCAGGTCCTGGCGATTTCATCCCAATCGTCTTCTGAAGGAGGACGCAAACCAGTACCGTGTCCGTCAATAATCTCGTTGTAGTTTCTCCCTTCTTCGAGGACCCCTAGGTCTGCTTTCAGAAGTTCGAGCATTTCCGTTGACAATCCTTGCCTTATGCTTGAAAGGTAATACGAAGAGCCCTGTGCTGCAACAACATTATGAATCTGCACGTTCACGAATGAGTTATTTACGGTGTTCTTTGGTGTCTCGGTCGAAGTGTATATCGCCACAGGAGTTCCAGATTGATAATTGTCGAATACTTCCACGGAAAAGAACTCTATACTTCCCGTTGTGAAGTCACTGAAGGAATCAAATACCTTCAGGAACAATGTCTCATCTTCAAAGGGTAGGAGCTCGGTGATATCCAGCACCATCTTGTTGTCCGGGAAAGGATGCTGCCCTCCTCTATAGCTATAGTCATCGAATCTCTTTTCTCTTATGGGAGAAGAAGGGTTGCCGATCCCAACCGTTATCTCGCAATCATCTCTTATTCCATGAGAAATCTCGAATACTGCAATTGCTCTCGGTTCGTAGTCCTCTCTTGGGTCTATAGTGAAGCAGCGGACCTGGTTTTCCTTCATTGCTTCGTATGTAATGTACAGGAAGCCGTCAGGAACGTTTTCCCAGCCACCTACTCCCCATGAATTAACGACCTTGAAGGCCCCCATCTCCTGCGGCGGAATACTGTATGTAAAACTCCAAAGAGCCTCTTCGGAATACGCTCCCCTATCGTCACGTCCTCTGACTCTGAATGAGTGGCTTCCCTCTGAGTAACCACTCCACGTATAGTTCGTCCCGAGTCCAAAATCGACCCAATCACCGTTGTCTTTCCTGTATTCATACTTTGCTATCGTGCCATCTGAGTCGCTGCCTGTCCATGAAAACGAGTTGCTTGACACGTATATATCGCCTTCAAGACCGCCAGTCTTTGTAATCACCGGGGGCTGATTCGCATAGCTGTAAGTGAATGACCAGATAACTATCTGCGAATACGCGCCTCCATCATCCAGAGCGCGAACCTCGAAGACATGATTTCCTTCTGAGTATCCCCTCCACGTATAACTCAAGTCAGTACCTACACTTATCCAGTCACCGCGGTCCTTTCTGTATTCATACCGTTCTATCGATCCATCGGAATCGCTTCCCGTCCAGGTGAATGTATTGAGGTACCTGGTAGTATCGCCTTCAATTCCACCGGTCTTTGTTACTGTAGGAGCATTATTGTGCGGTACATATTCGAAATTCCAGACAAGAGTTGGAGAATACAATCCTTCGTCGTCTCTAGCCCTAACCTCAAAAGAGTGATTCCCGATAGAGTAATCGCCCCAGACGTATTCGTTTTCCATTCCATTGACGATCCAGGCCCCAGTATCTTTTCTGTATTCGTATTCAACTATTGTTCCATCGGGATCATTGCCCGACCAGGAAAAGGCGTTTGTGGCGTTATCTGTCTCTCCTTCAAGACCACCGGTCTTTGTCACTGCTGGTGGCACATTGGGAGGGTCGTAGTTGAACGACCACACGATTGTCTCCGAATAGGCCCCTTCATTGTCGAGAGCCCTTACTTCAAATGTATGCTCGCCTTCGGAATAACCGTTCCATGTGTATTCATCGGAAAGCTCTGTATCGATCCACTCTCCCGAGTCTTTTCTCAGTTCGAATCGCACTATTTCACCATCTGGATCGTTTCCGTTCCACGAGAAAGTGTTACTCGACTCTTCCGTTTCTCTTTCGACTCCTCCGGTCTTTGTTACTACTGGGGGCACGTTGGGAGGGTCGTAATTGAAGATCCAGATAGTAATTTCCGAATAGGCCCCTTCATTGTCGAGCGCCCTCACTTCAAACGTGTGTTCGCCTTCGGAATAACCGTTCCATGTGTATTCATCGGAAAGCTCTGTATCGATCCACTCTCCCGAGTCTTTTCTCAGTTCGAATCGCACTATTTCACCATCTGGATCGTTTCCGTTCCACGAGAAAGTGTTACTCGACTCTTCCGTTTCTCCTTCAACTCCTCCGGTCTTTGTCACTGCTGGAGGCACGTTGGGAGGGTCGTAGTTGAACGACCACACGATTGTCTCCGAATAGGCCCCTTCATTGTCGAGAGCCCTTACTTCAAATGTGTGTTCGCCTTCAGAGTATTCGCTCCAGGTATACACGGTTTCGTTTCCGTTGCTCTCCCAGTCAGCGGAGTCCTTTCTATACTCATATCTGATAATTGAACCGTCGGTGTCACTTCCCGACCATAGGAATGTACAGCTGCTTGTTGTCACTTTGCCGTTAGCTCCATCGAGCTTTACAACTTCTGGCGATTTGTTCATGGCCGGGCATCCGAGCAGCAGGAAAATCAAGGACAAAGACAGAACGAATAGGATATATTTCTTCAAGTTGCTCTCCCCCTATTAAATGCTCCAAACAGAGCTGGCTAAATAACAAGTCTGCACATTCAAGAAACAGGTGAGGTCAATCCAATCGTTAACTACATACATGACAGATGGATTTCAAAAGAACCGTCAGAACGACTTCATATGAGTAGTTTATCATCTGAAGCATTCAAAGGGTCTTCTCGAAATGTCATTTCCGCTACCGGTAGTTATCTGCCGGCGTTCTTGACGAAGGAATTATCGAGTAGTTCCCTGAAAGCAAGTTCAAGCTCCTCATTTTTGTTTATAACTATGAGGCCTTCCCATGCTATGGGCTCTTTCAAAGGTTTTCCCGAAAACAGAAGAAATCTCATTCCCTTCTGCCGGCTTTGGCCCAGAACAGCTCACCCTCACCGAAGAAAAACCGCGTTTTCGTTGGCTTCAGATTGGCCAGGATCAAAACTCCCACTACCTTGAAGAATGTATATGAAAAGAGTGGTGCGACTCTCAGACTCGTATAACCATTCCTTCCCTGCATCGACCCACACGTCAAGATATGTGGCTTTCACGTACCTGCCTTCAAAAGCTCCTGCCGATTCCTTTTAAGACCCGCCTATTACTCGTATTCTTACGCATTCTTCAGTTACAATCGAACGTTTTCACTTCTTATATCACCGTATCTCGGGTCAGTCATCTTATCCTTTGCCGGAAGATTCAACCACAACTGAACCCCAAGCATCCTCTCAGCTGACTCAGGCATCTCCTGATGGATAATTCCCGAACCCGCGGTCATCCACTGACAGTCAACATCTAGTATCTCTCCTTTGTTACCATGGCTGTCACCGTGTTCGATAATCTCGCTAATAAGTTAAGTTACGGTCTCGATACCCCCTGTGAAGATGCCAAGGGAAGCCCTTGACATAATCCTCCGGATCAGTGGAATCAAAGGCGTCAAGCAATAGAAAGGGGTCGAAATCCTCAACGTCTCTATGACCCAAAACCCTAACGAGTTTTACTCCGGCCCTATCAACAGAGGCACACCTCTGTCAAGATCTTGCTGATTTTCCGTACTCTGCTCACTGTCATTTTCCTCTTAGCTCCGCGACGGATTTTCATACATCAATACTCAGAAGCCTATCGCAAAAATGGTATCTGAAGATCCCCAGTCTTGAATGACTCCCATCTGAACCCCATGATCTATTATCCTAGATAAGCCTGCAAGAATATCCTTGTTTATCAGATCAAAGACAATAGGAAGACCGGACCTTATCTGGTCCGGCTTTAAGGGATGGGGTGAGAAAGGTAATGAAGGTTTCCTCTGTCAGTTCTGCTGCGCCTGGTAATTAGTTGTCGCTAATTGTACTTCTATGTTTCATACTCGCCTTAGAGTTCTTCAGTTCATCTTCAAACAGATTATAAGAAAGGATTTTGGGAGTATTGTCGCAGAAGTATGGGAAAAGATGAGAGATAACCTGAAGTTGTTTTGTTTTCTCGGCAAACCTTATTGAAATAGCATAGATTGCACAGAAAGGAAAGATTAGAAATTCGCATATCACCGCGTAGATAGTGATTAGATCCCCTTAATGCATCATAAATAAATCTACTCAAAGAGATCCCTTTGCATTCGTTAATTGTTTTTTCCGGCACGGTTGAGTAAGATTTTAATATGAAGAATCCAGCGCTCAAAGTTGCGTTACTATACGTTGTATTTGGTGTTATATGGATCTTGTTTTCTGATATGATCGTCGATTTGATGTTTGTCGAAAAAGATCTTGTTGCTCATGCTCAAACCTACAAGGGCTGGGCCTTTGTTATCTTCAGTGGGATTCTCTTCTACTTTCTCATTTACCGTGAGTTCAGCGAGAAAAACAAGACTCAACTCGAACTCGTTAAGCAGAAAGACCTTTCCGACGCAGTCCTCGACACGGTGGGCGTTTTTGTTGCAGTATTAGATAGCGAAGGGGTCATTGTCTTCACAAATGAGACTTTTGAGGAGATTCTTTCACTCAAATCGGAGGATATAATTGGAAAGAACTGCTCCGAAGTCTTCGCATCCCCTGATCTTGCAAACTGGATCGAGAACACCGCAAGCAAGACACTGGATAGAGAGATAGAGAACTTCTATGAGGCCGATTTAGAAACCTCGTCGACTACTCTACACATCCGATGGGCATTGAGCAATCTTACAAGCTGGAGAGGGGAACATGATTACTTCGTTTTGACAGGTGTAGATATAACTCAACTGGTAGAATCAGAAAGAAGCGCAACGCATAGATTGGCAAATATTCGCGCACTGCACGAAATAGATATGGCCGTCAGCTATCACCTCGAACTTGAAAAGATGCTGGATGTCTTTCTCGAAAGATTGATCTCGAGGCTTGGCGTAGATGGCGCCGATGTCTTCTTAATTGACGAAGAAAGAAGTGTTCTGAGATTCGCTCATGGAAAGGGAATAGTCACTGGAGAAATGGACTTCAGAGAGCTTCCAATGGAAGGAACTATACCTAGTTCGGTTGCTTCGTCGGGAAAGCCTTACTCCGGTCCGTTGGACACCTCTAGCAATCCCGAATGCCCGAGGCTCAAGAACCTGATAGATATGAAAGTGAAGGACTATCATGCCGTACCCCTTGAAACGAGAGGAAAAATTCTGGGAGTCCTTGAAACATTCGACATGATGCAAATTCACAGAGACAGTGAATGGAATGATTTTCTGCAGATGCTTGCGGCACAAGCTTCACTAGCGATAGATGTTGCTCTGATGATAGATAATTTGAAAGACAGCAACAGGAAGATCGCAGAAGCTTACGATCAGACTTTGGAAGTTCTTGTAGGAACACTGGAAATGAGAGACATGAACACCAAGAAACACTCAAGGAGAGTAGCCGATCTTACAGTTTGGCTTGCCGAGAAAATGGGGGCATCGGAAGAAGAAATAGAAAACATGTACAGAGGCGCCCTGCTGCACGACATTGGGAAGATTTCTATTCCGGACAGCGTGTTACTGAAGGAAGGACCTCTATCTGAAGACGAATGGAAGGTAATGAAAACTCATCCGACAACGGCGTATGAAGTGTTGTCCCAAGTCGAGTACCTTAGACCTTCGCTGGATATTCCTTACTGTCACCACGAGCGTTGGGACGGAAGCGGATATCCCCGCGGACTTAAAGGAGAAGAGATTCCTCTGGCTGCAAGGATATTTGCCGTTGTAGACGTTTATGACGCTCTGACTTCAGATAGGCCGTATAGAAAAGCCTGGAGCAAAGAGAAAACCGTAGAGTACCTTCTAGAGAACTCCGGAAAGCTATTCGATCCAGCCGTGATAGAAAAGTTTCTTGAGATATTGAGAGTCAGTTCACCATCATAAGTCGACGCAAAAACAATTATTCATCATTTCTCGCATGAGCCTCCGCAATTACATCTGAGAACTGCTTGCGCAATAGTATCCCATTCAAGCGTTATAGTTATTTCCGGGACCTCATAGGTCGTTCCATCAACGAGCCATTCTTCAAAATGATATCCGGAATCAGGCGTCGCGCTTAGATCAACTGAGGATCCTTTATCGTAAACGTAGGTTCCTTCGGGAGGACTGACGGTCCCTCTTCCATATTTGTAGATCTCAAGAGTTACTTTCTCTGCTTTTTGCACAAACTCTGCCGAGACTGATTTGTCACGGTCCATGATAATCGAAGTAGTTTCGCTATCTGAATAAAAAGTACCGTCAAGGTACCAGGCCTCGAACTCCCATCCGTCTGCGGGAGTAGCCGAAAGGGGCACGGAGGTTCCCTCTATGTATGTGTGATCTCCGACCGGAGGACTGACCGAACCCTGACCGATTGGCTCAACCATTGTCAGGGTGAAAACTGTTGGCGGTTCTTCAACAAAAAACGCCTTAGCTGTCTTGCTGGCATTCATGGTGATCGTTATCTGCGAATTGTATGAGAAGAGAGCTCCATCTATCTGCCAGAAATCAAAGTCCCAGCCGTTGGAAGGTGTAGCCACAAGGGTAACAACTGAACCCTCTTTATATATACTTATACCGACCGCAGGTTCGACATTTCCGCTTCCGGAGGGCTCAAGCATTGTAAGCGTGTGTGTCTTACGGACAAAGACTGCCTTAACATTTCTATCGGTGTTCATTGTGAGTTCGGCTTCATGTTCAGAGGAATAGACTGCATCTTCAACAAGCCAGTGTTCAAAGAGCCACCCTTCTGCCGGTGTCGCTTGAAGTGTTAAAGACTTTCCTGCATCATACTTGTGATCTCCGACAGTCGGAGCAACCGCTCCCTGACCAATTGGTTCGTGCATAGACAGAGTGACCGAAGCCACAGGCTCCTCGTTAAAGAACGCCTCTACTATCTTATCTGCGTCCATAGACAATTCCGTCTCTTCTTCACTCGAATAGAAAACGCCGTCAACCTGCCATCGGTCGAATTCCCAGCCTTCTGTCGGAGTAGCTGAAAGACCGACCAGGGTAGAATAATCAAACTGATACTCTCCCGGTACCGGTGAAATACTTCCCTCTCCTTCTTCATCTTCCATAGTTAAGGTAACCGGTTGTCTCGAGAAAAAAGCTTTGATTGTCTTTTCGGAATCCATTTCCAGTTTCGTCTCTTTCTCATTTGAATAGAATTCCTCATCTACTTCCCATCGGTCGAAGTCCCACCCATCATCGGGCATGGCCTGAATATCTACAGACGTGTTGATCAAGTATTTATGATTCCCGGGAAGGGGCTGAACCTCGCCTCCCTCATCTGGCTCGAGCATAGTTAGAGTTACGGTCTTGAAGATACACTCAGTAGATAGGAAGATAAAAGAAATTGCTGCAACGAAGATCATAAGTTTCCGAAACCTGAGTTTTCTATTCCTGTAGGTTCTCAAAGAAAAACCTCCGAAATACATATTTATGTTGCTCGGTTCATGGTCTTCTCTCAAACGTATTATATTCCCGAGCATTTGTGAAAAAATCATTATCAACAGTCATTCAGTCATTGGTTGCCCTTATCCATTAGTGGTTGCAATCCAATCTGTTCATAAATGCTCACGGGAAAGAGAAGAACGTCAGCGTCCACGCATGCTTTTGTAGAAGTCTTATAATGAAGGCAATCACAAGATATTTTAAGTTGAGAAGAAAGATAGGAGTTGATGCTCAGTTCTTTGTGGAATCTACCTCGGAAGAGAGAACCGATGTGCGTTTAGTTAGACTTTCATCCATTTTTTTTGATGAAGCAAGCCTCTTACAAAACTCTCTAATAGATCACTGCAGATATCTGATACTATGGAGGCTCGAACGAAGAATTATTGGCAATCAAGATTGTAGTAGGTGCGTTTGCTCGAACTCAGAACGGATTGGAAAACTGAGACCTCCAAAAGACTCGGGACGATCAATTTGTTGCGCCGGAGCGATTATCAAATCCACCAAGAGAAAGGATCGTCAGTCTATCCAGCTATTATTTCAGGTTAATGATTGATTCTGATAGGGGTAATAGCTCGGGAAAATTCTGTTATAGCCTGAATATGGTGGATGTTGCCAGTGGTTGGAGTATCGTTGCACCGATAAGGAACAAGGCTCAAAGATGGACTCTCGAAGCTATAATTGCATTGAGAGAGTTACTTCCTTTTCCTCTTTTGGGAATTCATTCCGACAATGGCTCGGAGTTCATTAACGCTCATTTGTATAAGTATTGTTTGGATGAAAGATTGGTCTTTACCAGAAGCCGGAGTTACAACAAGAACGACAATCCTCATGTGGAACAAAAGAACTGGTCTTTGGTCAGAAGGGCCGTTGGCTATTACAGATATGACACTTTGGAGGAACTGAGTATCTTGAATGAGCTATATGAAAGCTTGAATCTCTACAACAACCATTTCCAGCCTACTCAAAAGATGATTGAAAAGACCAGAGATGGTACAAGGATAGTGAAGAAATACGACAAGTTCGCTACTCCTTATGAAAGAGTGCTTAACTCTCCCTGGATTGACTGTACAAAAAAAGATGAGCTTCGTAAGGTTCACGAAGCCCTAGATTTATACAAACTCAAGAGTAATATAGCACATTCTCAAGAATCACTGGTTGACATACAGATAATGAAGTCCAAATCTAACTCAAAGGGAGGTGTTCTTAATCTCCTTCATCTCGACTTCGAGTAGATTTTATTTTGATGCATTAACTCTCTCTTGAGTAGATTTAATTATGATGCATTGCCTCATTGCTGTAATCCATGCCCAAGTGCTGAAGAGATCCTTGACACAACCTTCTTGAGGAGATCGGAGTATTTCTTCATAACTTCCTCTTCCATCCGGAAGATAGGACCGGATATGCTTATCGACGCTACAACTACGCCCGATGAATCAAATATTGGAGCTCCGACACATGCAATACCGTCTTCATTCTCCCCCTTATCGAAGGCCGTCCCTCTTGATCTTATCCTTTCCAGTTCTTCCCTGAGCTTGGCTTTGTCTGTTATTGTCTTCGAAGTCTGGGGAATAAGGTCAAGAGTGTCAATAAGTCCTTCGCGATCAGCCTCGGGAAGAAAGGCAAGTATCGCCTTTCCCACGGCGGTACAGTAGAGAGGCGCACGTTTTCCTATGTATAACTTGGTGTGGAGCGACTTAAAGCTTTCGAAGCCTTCAATCGAGACAACCTCCGTTCCGTCGAGTATGCCCATGTGTATCGTTTCTCCAGTCTGAAGGTGGAGTTTCTCCATTTCGGCAAAGGCCACATCCTTCAGTTTCATTGAAGAGAGATAAAGACTTCCTAGCTCAAAAAGCTTGATCCCTATTCTATATGTGGGTGTCTGGCTATCCTTTTTAAGAACATGTTCTTTGCAGAGGGCCTCCGCGATTCGATACACGGTTGCCTTGGGCAAACCGCTCTTTTTAGTCAGATCATCAAGACTCAGTCTCGATTCTTCAAGACTGAATGAACTGAGAATTTTGACGATCCTTTCAACACTCTGCATATAAACCCCTCGACTATGATCTGACCTTAATGCGCATACCCAAGCAATCTTGGAAGCCACAAAACGAAATCGGACCAGTAAGTAATTATTACAAGTCCCATAACTTCTATCGGTATCCAATATTTTAGCATCTCTTTGAAGACCTTTCCGACGGGAGTTTTGCTGATAGCACTAGTTATGAAACCGGTTTGTCCGTAAGGAGGCGTATCCAGCGCAAGCATAAGGTTGAAAGTGGTTACGATTCCGAAATGAACGGGGTCTATCCCTGCAGCCCTCACAAGTGGAAAGACGATCGGTATAATTACCAGCTGTATGACCGATACGTCGAAGAACATTCCAAGGATGAAGAAGAGAACATTAACACTCAAAAGAAGCACCCAGGCACTTGACAGAAGGCCCATATCCACGAATGCATTAGTGAGCAACAGCGGTATCTCTTCTCTTGCTAGGACATATTTCACAACAAAGGCGCCGGCAATCATGAAGCTTATTGCGCCAACGTTGTACACTGTCTTTAGCATTATCTTTCGTAGCTTCTTCAATCCAAGCGTGCGATAAATGAAGATGCTAACGAGAATTGAATATGCAGCCAGTACCGCCGCCGATTCAGTCGGTGTGAATATGCCGCCATATATTCCAGCAAGCAAAATGACTGGGGCGAGCAAAGCCGGGAACGACCTAACGAAACTCCTGGCAATTACCTTGAGTGGGTATCTCTGCCCTTTGGGATAGTTCCTTTTCTTTGAGAGGTACAAAGCCATACCGGCCTCGATAAAACCCAGAAAGAGCCCCGGAACAATTCCCGCCAGAAATAGGTATCCGAGCGAAGTCCCTGTCAGCATAGCATAGATAACCATGGGGATACTGGGAGGGATCAGCGGCGAAATCGTTGCCGAAGCGCACGTTACCGCGCAGGAGAATGGACCGTCATAACCATCGTCCATCATCGCTTTTATCTCTATTGTTCCGAGACCTGAAACATCAGCTATTTCCGATCCGCTCATTCCCGCAAAGATAATGCTGGCGCCAATGTTTGCGTACGCAAGTCCACCCCTTACACCTCCCAAGAGTTGCTTCAAAAAGCCAAAAAGCCTGTCAGTAATCTCAGTATCATTCATAACGTTCGCGGCAAATATGAACATGGGAACCGCAAGGAGAACGTCCTGGGCCCTCAGTTCGATTGCCATTATGTCTAGGAAGATTCCCAGATCCATTCCGGAAGTAATGAAGTAGGCAAAGCCCCCCATGATCATCCCAAAGGCTATCGGATACCCCAGAGCGAAGGTTGCACCAAATATAATAAAAAAGAGTATCAATCCCATGGTTCAACCTCCTTAGCAAATGTCTTCCCGGAAATGAGTTCCAGGAAGCTCTTCACTATCCAGATCACGTTGTGAATGAACGTCAATACCATGAAAATCGGAAAGCACATGAAGAGATATGTCCAGGGTATTCTGAGAACCTCTGATTTTATTATTTTGTAAAAGATCACATCGCCAAGCACTGGCCCCAGAGAGACCAGAAGGACTATGCAGAAGAAAAGGTCGAACACTATCTGGAGTATCAGCTGCACCTTCCTGGAAAACCTAAGGAAGAGAATATCGAACTTTATATGAGCATCGAACTTTCTTGCGTAAGGGGCGCCCAGGAATATCGTCCAGATGAAACTATATTGCGCTATCTCGAATAGCTCCGGGGAGGGACTGCTGAATACATACCTCAAAATCACCTGGAAGAAAATGCTGAGGAACAGAAGCCCGAGAAAAATAGTCCCGCCCCAAGATTCAATTAGATTCAGCAGAATTTGTAATGTCTTCAAAAGCGACAAGAATATCTTTTTCATGACAACCCCCAAAACGATACCCCGGACCGGTTGTCTTCCCGGTCCAGGGTAACTAGCTCATCTTTCTAGTTCAGAGGATACGACTGGATCGTCTCATACATTCCTTCGCCCCAGGCTTTGTCAAACTTCTCATCTGAGTAGAAATCCCTCGCCAGATTCATAAAGGCTTCTTTGTCGGGCACGATTATCTCCATGTTGTATTCATCTACAAACTGCTTCAGAAGCTTTGATTCCTGCTCCAGAACAAGATAGTTCATGTAGTAGCGGGCAACTTCAAGCGCTTTAATAATGTAAGTCTTGTACTCGAAAGGCAGAGACTGCCAGAACTTCTCGTTAATCACAGGGTTGATCATTCCTATAGAATGATCTGTTAGGATTATGTACTTCGTTACCTCAACAAACATTGCCGAGAGATCGGTGGGAAGCGGATTGTCTTGACCGTCGATAGTACCTAACTTGAGTGCTAGATATACTTCTCCGAAGCCCATTGGAGTAGGATTGCTTCCGATTGCGCGTCCCATGTCCATGAAGGCCTCGTTATTTGGCATTCTGATCTTCATGCCTTTGAGATCTTCCGGCTTGTAAACGGGACCAGCCTTTTCGGTTGTGTTGAGCTGCCTCATACCGAGATACCATGTATCCAGAACCCTCATTCCGGTGTTCGAGGCCAGTTCATCGAACCATCCCTTTACCATCGGGCTGTTCATGACGGAATACATGTGGTCAAGGCTCTTGAAAATGTAGGCTGCATTGAGCACTCCCATCTTAGGCATATTCCCAAGATCGGCGAACCACGATGGCGCTCCATCACCGGCCATCTCGAGGTCTCCCCTCATTACTGCCAGCAAAGATGTCTGCTGATCTCCGAGCTGACCTGAATGGAAGACCTTGACAACTATTTTGCCTCCACTTAGATTCTCGACAACTTCGGCAAACTTATTCATTGCAAGGACCTGCGGTTGAGTCGGTGCAGCCACCGTATTGAAGCGAATTGTATAGGTCTCCTCAACGGCAAAGCAAACGAACACTGTGAGCAGAAGGAAAACTAAGATAAATGCCTTTTTCATCGCCAAACCCCCTTTCGGTTTTTTGTTCCTGAAAGTCAGGAGATTTTTCCAAACTTTCTGAGTGTATCTTTCAATACTGCCACTTCGTCTTCTTCGATTTCCATTAATGGTGGCCTTACACGTGCGACATCAAGTCCGGAGTGTAATGCAAAGGCCTTCTTCACCGCCGGCAATGGATTTACTAAACGCCTGTTCCTTCCAAAGAATGCGCTGAACAGCGAATACAACTCTTTGAAACTGCCAGTTGCTTTCGTGGCGTCGCCTGAAAGGAATTCCTCGATCAGATTTCTCATCATATCGCCGATAACGTGGGATCCTCCGCTTATCACACCAATTCCTCCCTGGCTCATGACAGAGAGAACCATCAGATCATCGCCGGAATAGACAACTATCTTTCCCTCGGTTGCTTTCAAGAAGGCAGAGGTTTGCAGAGGATTTATTCCCGCTTCATCCTTGACCGCCACGATATTCTCAAATTCGGTGAGTTTTGCAAGGGTAGAAGGATCAATGTTAGAAGCAGTGAAAAGCGGGATATTATAGACCATTATGGGAAGATCCGTGTTCTTGCATATCTGAGAGAAGTGATAATAAATTCCTTCCTGTGTAGGGTGACAGTAATAAGGCACAACAACCATAGCTGCATCATAACCGAGTCTCGCCGCTTCTTTTGTCAACTCAATTGTTTCGTGAGTGTTAGCAGTGCCCGTACCGGCTATAAGCGGCACCCTTTCTCCGACCTCTTGTTTGACCTCTGCGAAGAGTCTAACTTTCTCTTCAAAACTCATCGAATAGAATTCCCCATTTGTTCCGGCTATCACCAGAGAATCGCAATAGTTCTTACTGATCAAGTAACTGGCAATTCTTCTTGTCATTGGATAGTCAATGGAATAGTCAGCTGCAAATGCTGTGCTCATTGGTATGAGGATCCTTCCAAACTTGCCAACAACGTCCATAAATACGCCTCCTAATATTTCATTTAATGAAACGTGATTTCTTTCAATGAAATTTTATTCCCTTGTGGGTCATTTTTCTAAACTCGTTGAGGTCTATTCTGGACTGACTAGAATCGCAGGCGATCGATTAATCCCAACATTTATCGAATTCCTCCGCAAAGGCAGTCTTTTGTGATTCTATTTTCGTCCGAATAGAGCTTTTTCAGCTTATCACGCTAATCACAGGAACTTTATTTAAAGAAACGGGAATCGAAACACTGTTATTTTTCTCAGTGTCAGAAGTTGATTGAGCGAAATCTCTTTGCTCTAAATGAAGGACCTGCGTTTATTGGAAATTGATCGAAGTGATGGTTACGGATCTTACGAGAGTGAACAGGAAGTTTTCTTAATGAGAGTGAAAGTGAAGGAGAAATACGCTTCAAGGGTTGTCTCTTCAGGAAGAAGATCTTTCTTCGAGTTCGATGAATATTGGGGATCTCAACTTCTTTCAAATGATTTTGGAATCCGTCATGAAGACTGCGAGAGAAATTTATATGGCAGAGATCGAGCTGCGTCTTTATCCAGCAGCCAGACTAATCTACCTTCCTCGGGAGAAATCTTTGAGACCGGCAGTTCGGAATCTTTGTCAAGAAAGACCTTCTTGACGATATCGGCCTTCTAGACTCCCGTGCCCAAAACGATGACATTCCTGGACTGATTCAGTGCTCGAAGACCGAGAGTAATCCTTTTTGAAGGCCTCTCGTCATAAGTTCCTTCAGTGGGAAGAACAAGGGAACGGACATCGCTAATTTCCTTCGACCCGGGAAAAAAACCCAGTGTGCCCATTCTCTCCAAACCCTAGTATGACAAGATCGAAACTTACGTCACACCCTCTGAAGTAATTTATCGGCTCGTTTCTATATTCGGAGACAGCCTCTTATTGAGAGAGTTCACCTCTGATCCTGTGGATGTTTTCGTTGGGAATACAGATCTTTCTAAGCAAGAGTTCATTTGCTGCCGACATTCCCGAAAATTATAACGAGGGTGATTTCACCCCCAGCTTGACATAGATATCCTTCTGCTTTTTAGTGGCTTCTCCGATCAAGCGGCCATGTTCGGGAGACTCAAACCTTTCAATGGTGTCAAGTTCGTCAAGGAGATCTTGCAATGTCCAGTTCTCGAAGAGACCGGTGTCCTGCATCTTCTTCTTTATGTAGGAAAGATAAATCAAGGCGACAAACTCGACAAACAGCTTTCCATTCAGTGATAGTTCAGATGAAACCTGCATTCTACGGAAATTCAACCGGTCTTTTAGGTTCCCAAACCCCTTTTCCAGTATGTCTTTACTGCGATAGAGAGATAAGGCCTCGAAGGGATCGTTGACTTCATTGGAGAGCAGTGCGAAATAGCCATAGTTTCTTGCCGCTTCACGCATCGCCTCTTCATTCGGTGTGATTTTCCTGGATTTACTGGAAACAGTAAAGTATTTGTCGTAGTCCTTCATGCGGTATTCTTCACGTGTGTTGTTTACCAGATCATTGTATAGTCTGCTCAGATAATCGTTCATCTCTGCCTGATCTTTGGCGGCCTTCTCGCCATTGTAGAAAAGATGAAGATATGCCCGTCTATTCGAGCTGAAAAGGAGATCACCAGATTCTTCAATCCGTGCTAAAACAACTCAAAATGATCAATTAGAAATAACCTTGACAAAAAGCCCCAAAAAAGGATTCAACCTCGTCCCCCATATTGAATATTGTTTTCAATTGCTTTGAGGAGCCTTATCACGAATGAGGAATAAGAACGTTAAACCATTTCACATTCCTTCCACTTACAGGTTCTTATAATAGTCTTAGTCTCAAATGGAGGTGACAGAAATGAAGAAGATAGCAGTTCTCTCGATCCTAATGCTGATTTTAGGAGTAGTGGCCACAGCTTCTCCCGGTTTTAGAAATGATATGGATGGGGAGATTTTGGAACTACGTCTGCAAATCCAGATTGCAAATGCAATAAATGCAGCCAACCTCTCTCCTGAACAGCTGGGTCAAGTGTACGATCTCGCAAAATCCACCCGCGACGAACTCGAAGCTCTAAAGGAAAGAGTCACAAATACTCTTGAAGAAACTCTGGAAAAAGCAATCTCAGGCGAAGAAGCGACTTTTCCAGAAATTGATTCAACCAGGACAAGAATGCAGTCGATAGTCGAGAATTATCTGAGCGGTCTGAAATCAGTTATCACGGTCGAACAGGCCGAGAATCTTGCTGAATACTTCAGAGAAAGGCCATTAGCCAATCGTTCTGAAGTGCATGAGAAAAATGCACCCATTATAGGGAGAATCGAAGAAAGACTTCCGGAGATTGAGGAACAGATGAGACAGCAGTTCAGAAATCTCCCTCCCGAAGCTCAGGAACGCCTCAAGAATCTCGATGTTGACGAAAGAACGAGAGTCATGAAAGAGAAGATGACCGACAGGCTCAATGCCAGCAGACCAGGTATAGTTGAGAGACCCGTGCAAAACAAATTCACTACTCAAAGACTCGCAATGGTACTTCTGTCTGACGAAGCGCTAGAAGTAATGGAGAAGATGCTCGGCCAGTAATAACTTTAACGAAGAAAGCTTTTCCGGCCGGGGACTGCGAATGTCTCCGGCTGTTCATTTTGATAACCCTGGTGTTGAAGATAGCATTACTTTTAATCTTGACTACTTAGGGATTCCGATTTCTCGGAAAGAATTAATGCATCTGTATTTAGAAAAATCGCGTATTCAAGAGAATCTTCATTTCTTCATAGAACCAGCAAGACAAACGGCATATGAAGCAACTAAGTTTCTCTTATTACCAAAGATACGTTCAGTACCTCTCTTTTCACTGACTTTCTTACTCCTCTGATCCTTTGATCCAACAACTTCACAGCCTCGAATCCTTCCATATCTTTGTCTATTCTGATGGATGTTAGTTTTGGAGAGAAAATAGAGGAAAAGATAATGTCATCGTATCCAATTACAGATATCTTTCTAAGCAACGACTCATCTATGCTCCTTAGAGCATTGATAGCTGCAAAGGCTCTAGTGTCATTGAAACAGAAGATACCATCGAAAGGAATTGACTCTGAAAAGATAGATCTCACTATCTTGAAAGTATTATCGTAATCCGTAACACGATCATTTATTACTTCATAGTACACTTTCTTATCCTCGGCAATCTTTACAAAACCCTTTTCCCTCTCACTGGAAGCAGAACCGGAATCTCTGGAATTGATCATCAGAAGACGAGTTGCTCCACGAGATACCAAATACTCTCCAGCAAGCTCACCGCCATGGTAGTCGTCTGTAAAAACTTCATCTACATCAAGTTCTTTGTAATCTCTACCGATTACTACAACCGGGAATTGACGCTTGACTAGATCTTTAGCATAAGAGATCTCGGGATTGCTTGGGACAATTATTATCCCTCCAACTCGATGCTCAAGAAGCATGTTTACTGCACTCCTAGCCTCTGCAGATCTCAATTTAGTGTTGATCAAAATCATTCTATAGTTGTACTTCGATATACCTTTCTCAATTCCCTGTAGTATCTCAGAAAAGAACGGATCGTACTCAGCCTCGAAGATAACTCCAATTGTCGTGCTTACATTATTTCGCATAAGCGTAGCTGTAGCGTTTCTTACATAGCCTAACTCCTCAATCTTCTTAAGCACTCTCCTTCTAGTCTCTTGCGAAACATCTGGATGCTTGTTGATTACCCTCGAAACTGTGGAAGTTGAAAGATTAAGGTCTTCAGCAATCATTTTAATGGTAGCGTAGTTCTTCTTCAAAGCATCACCTCATTACTGGACCAAGTAATATTATTCTATCAGAGTTTTTCGGTGTGGAAAGATCGCGCTAAAGCAAGAAACAGTGTAGTTATCGAGATAGACGGCGTCTCACTCGATGAGATTAGTTATGGCTGGTTTTGATTGAAACGAAAACTATGATAGAATCAGGGTGGTAACGCACCCGGGAACGTTCTCAAGTGATGGAATTTCGGACAGGACTACAACTGATAATCCAAGAAGGAGGTTTCATTATGTCAAGAAGACTGTTGGTATTGATCCTGGTGGTGACTCTTGCTTTTTCTGGCATCCTAATGGCAAAAACGACACTCGTCATGTGGGACCAGCTCGCAGCAACGGAAGACATAGTCAAGATGTTCAACGAAAAAATGAAGGCAGAAGGAAAGGATATCGAAGTGAAGCTTGAGCTGATACCTTACGACCAAATGGTTCCGAAGTTCATGGCGGCCCTCTCCGCTGGAATTGCTCCTGACCTCTACGGAATGGATCTTGTTCAGTTTCCTTTCTTTATTTCAATCGGCGCGTTCACTGATATTACGGAATGGGCCAAAGAACTACCTTTCTTTGATGAATTAACGAAAGGAATGCTAGAAATTGGCATGAAGGATGATAGGATATACGGATTGCCTTACCAGATTGACCTATCAACAATGCTTTGGAATAAGGGCCTTTTTGAAGAGGCAGGTTTGGATCCTGAACAGCCACCTCAAACGTGGTACGAACTTGTCGAAATGGGGCAGAAACTAACCGTTGACAAAGATGGAGACGGAATCATTGATCAGTGGGGATTCAACCTTGCAGGTGGCGGAGCTGGCGCTTATATGTTCTGGTTCATGCCCTTTGTCTGGGGTAACGGCGGAAGAATGTTTGATGATGAAGGAAACGTAGCGCTAGATTCTTATGAGACAGTTCAAGCTCTACAGTTCTGGGCGGATCTTGTTCATAAGCACAAGATTGCTCCTGTTTCATCTGTCCAGTATGGTTCTGGCGACAGGTACAATGCGTTCGTTTCAGGGAAACTCGCTATGTTCCTCGGCGGCAACTTCAACATAACGTCTCTGCTACAAGATGCACCTGATATGGAATTTGGAGTAGCTATGATCCCTAAGAACAGAGGGGAATTCGCTTCTTTCGGTGGTGGAAGCCTTCTCGGAATAACCTCACAAAGCAAAAATGTTGAAGCGGCGAAAGAATTCATGGAATTTGCGTTCTCTGAAGAAGCCCAGGTCGGTGCCTTCGCTCCAAGTCTACAGCTAGTGGCGAGACCTAGCCTTTATGATAACGAATACTACAAGGACATCCCCCAGATGATGCGTTTCGCAGATATACTTGGCATAGCGCAAACTCCATACACTGTTAAGTACAATGAAATCTATGATCCAGTTGGTTATTACTTTGAGAGCGTCTTTCTAGGTCAGATGGATGCAGAAACAGCAGTAAGAGAATGCACAAAGGAAATAGAGAAGATACTTGCAGAATAAATATTTCTTCCCTCATCGGGATGGCATTTTACCATCCCGATTTTTTTAGGAGGAACCGCCAATGAAACAGAAGACAAGGAAGGGATTATTTGGGTTCATATTCCTTCTTCCAGTTATTGTGATGATTAGCATATTTTTCATCTATCCCTTGATTAAGGTAGTGTTGATGTCATTCCAAGAATGGAAGATAATGGGGGGATCGAGTTTTGTAGGTTTGTCAAACTACAAGAAGGCACTCGTAGATGATGAGTTCTGGAAAACCCTTTGGAACACCGTAATCTACGCAATAATAGTTACCCCAATGATTTTTGTTCCTGCAGTTTTGCTGGCCAACGCTTTGAAAAAGACTTCACGTTCCACAAAAATTTTCAGAACGATTTTTTTCATACCATATGCGATTTCCTTTGTTGCTGCTAGTTATATTTGGCAATGGATTTACAACGATTCCTATGGAATACTGAATTACATTTTAATATCTCTTAACTTGATAGGCCAACCAATAAACTGGCTTGGGCAGACATGGTTGTCAAGAGTTATGGTTTCCATAATGGTTGCATGGAAGACTCTTGGATTCACTATGATAATTGTCATTGCAGGGTTGCAGGGTATTTCCCCCCAGATTTATGAAGCAGCCTCGATCGATGGGGCGGAGAAATCACAAGTCTTTAGGTACATAACGCTTCCTCTTCTTCGTCCTACACTGGTACTGGCTTTGATTCTTTCACTGGCTGGTTCCTTCAAAGCCTTCGATCACTTCTACATAATGACTAAGGGAGGCCCACTAAAAACTACAGAGACTATTGTAATGTACATAAACAAAATCGGATTCGAATTTTACGACATTGGATTTGGCTCGGCGGTGTCGGTAATATTCTTGGGAATCCTGCTTCTCATTAGTTATTTGCAGTTGAAGGCGGGAGGATTCCAGAATGAGTAAGAAACTCTTCATTACGTTAATCATAATCTCGATAATTTTCGTAATACCGATCTACTGGGCTGCGATAACTTCCTTTAAACCCTCGAGTGAAGTTTTGTCATATCCGCCCAGTTTAGTACCGAAACAACCAACCTTAGCCCAGTTTACGAAGCTCTTCACGGCCGGGGATTCCATATTCACAAGATATGTATTAAATACTTTCATCCTTTGTGGATTAAGTATAGGGATGGTTCTGATACTTAGTATAATGGGAGGTTATTCCTTAAGCAAGCTCGCTTTCAAAGGTAGCAATATCATCTTTGTGATAATCCTGTCTATAATGATGGTCCCATATCAGTCTCTTCTGATTCCCTTGTATGATCTGATGAATGCGATGGGACTTCTAGATTCGTTGTTTGGTGTTTCGCTTATTTACACAACTTATTCCATGCCTTTCTGCATTTTTATGATGAAGAATTACTTCTCTTCATTGCCAAATACTCTTAGGGAAAGCGCCCTTATAGACGGGGCTTCAGAAATGCGAATACTCTTCAAGGTACATCTACCGCTTGCGCTCCCTGCAATTGCAACTGTAATAGTCTATGTATTCTTGATGACCTGGAACGATTTTATACTCGCTCTAAACTTCACCAGCTCAAATGACGTTAGAAACATACAGGTTGGAATTACCTTATTCGCTACAACTAGATTTACGCGCGATTGGGGACTTATAAACGCTGGCGCAACATTCAGCATCATACCCAGTATTCTTGTGTTCCTTCTCCTGCAGAAATACTATGTAGAAGGCATGACAGCAGGAACTAACAAAGAATAGAAAAGCTTTATGAATACAAAGGAAGTGAAACAATGATAGATGTGGAGCTTATGGAACTGCCTCTTGGTGAGATTCGACCTGCCGGGTGGCTGGAAAGACAACTCAAGATTCAGGCAAAAGGTTTGACAGGAAGACTGGAAGAGGTTTGGAAAGATGTGGGACCGGATAGCGGCTGGCTCGGGGGAAGCGGTGAAAACTGGGAAAGAGGACCATATTACTGTGATGGTCTCATTCCTCTGGCCTATCTACTAGAGGATGAAAAACTGAAGGGAAAGGCAGCAAAATGGATATCCTGGACTTTGGAAAGCCAGAACGAGGAGGGGTTCTTCGGGCCCAGGGATAATGATGATTGGTGGCCAAGAATGGTCATGCTCAAGGTTTTGAAGAACTACTTTGAATACACTAAGGATCAGCGTGTAGTTCATTTCATGACCAGGTATTTCATGTATCAACTGCAAAATATAGATTCCAGAGAGTTCGCAATTTGGGAAAACACAAGAAGTGTGGAGAATATTTACGTGATACTCTGGCTCTATAGCATCACTGGAGAAGGGTTCCTGATAGATCTAGCCAAAAGGTTTTTTGAAAAGTCAATGAACTGGTCCAATTATTTCGAAAACTTCAAGTACACAAAACCGACCGGAGAGTATCTGGACTGGGAGAAATTTATGAAAGCTACGGGCGGAAAGGGACTCGAAGGGCTTTACGAATACGAGGAAAGAACGAACAGCACTACATATTCTAAGTTGTTTCAGGAAACTCATGTAGTAAATGTAGTTATGGGTGTTAAGTATCCGGCTTTAAGGTACCTACTCTACGGAGAGAAGAATCAGCTAAAAATAGTCAAAGAAGGAATAAAAAAGCTCATTGATTACCACGGAACATCAAATGGAATGGTAACAGGTGACGAACACTTAAATGGAAACGATCCATCGCGAGGAACTGAGTTATGTGCGGTGGTTGAGTATATGTTCTCACTCGAGATACTCTTTAGAGTTTTCAACGATACAGAGTTCGCGGATATTCTCGAGAAAATTGCATACAACGCATTGCCTGCAACAATTGATAAGGAGCTACTCACACACCAATACGATCAACAAGTGAATCAGATTATGTGCAGTCACGCCAAACGCAATTGGTATAACAATCTAGATGACTCAAATCTCTTCGGACTTGAACCGAACTTTGGTTGCTGTACAGCGAACATGCATCAAGGGTGGCCAAAATTCGTTAAGAATCTATGTTACAAGAGTGATGACGGCGGACTGGTTTTCGGCGTTTATGGTCCTTGCAAGATAGAAACATCCGTAGCGGGGCAGACTATTTTGATAAGAGAAGTAACTGATTATCCTTTTGACGACAAAATCGAAATTCTTATTGATAATAATGCTGATTTTGAAATACCACTTCACTTCAGGATTCCAGGATGGGCCACAAAAAGTGAAGTTACTCTCAATGGTTCAGCGTTTGATCCGGAAAACAATGAGGGTTACCTAACCATAAAACGTTTATGGAACAGAGGTGATAGGGTCGAGTTGGTTTTCCGGTCTAGGGTTAGAACCTCTAAATGGTTCAAAAACTCACTTAGTGTCGAGAAAGGTCCTCTTCTTTTCGCTTTGAGACTAGATGAAAAGTGGAACACTACGAACAAAGACGGGGAGTTTCCTGAATATGAGGTTTATACAACCAGTCCATGGAATTACGCCTTGAAAGTGGATCTTAAGAACCCAGAAAAGAGCTTTTCATTTATCAAGCGAACACAACAATTGTCTGAACAACCCTTTGATCAGAATCTAGTTCCAGTCTTGATTGAAGCCGATGCAGCCAAGGTAGAGGAATGGTCGTGGGAAAGGAATTCGGCCGGGACTCTCCCAGAAAGCCCTGTAAGACCAGAGGGGCCGTTAGAGAAAGTATGTTTGATTCCTTACGGTGCGGCACGGTTGAGAATAGCTCAGTTTCCCTATTTTGAAGAATGAATAACTATATTTTAGAAGAGATTAAGTTGGGCCTCTTTTCAAGGCAATCTGTAGAGAGGAGGCCTCTGTTTTTTGAGAGTTCTGAAAAGGCGTCAACTGAAACACTGCTAATAGATAGCTCTTATAATTATCGATTACCACATACTTATGATAATTTTCACCGCATAATCAGTTTACCTGCACTTTCCGTTACCACTTCCCGTGTCAACGTTATCTATGTTAACTGATTTGAGTTTAGCTCAACATCATTTGCAGATCGATAGGAACCCAGGAGCTTGAAGTAGCTGCAGCGACTGCTTATTGCGTTGACAGCTTCTTCAACTCTCTTTTCCGATACACTTCCTTCGAAATCAACGAAGAAGAGATAGTGCCACATTTCCTTCGTAAATGGCCTTGATTCTATCTTTGTCAAGTTCAAATTGCGATCCGACAGTTCTCCTAGAACTTTGAACAAAGCTCCCGGCTTGTGCTCAGTGGTAAATATCATTGAAGTCTTGCACCTGCCCTCGCACTTTCTGGCTTCTCTTCCCATCAAGAAGAATCTCGTCGTGTTCGTATCAAGGTCCTCGAAACCCATTCTAAGGATTTCCAGTCCATATGTTTTGGCCGCCAATTCGCTGGCTATTGCAGCCGTAAATGGCATCTTTAAAGTGGCCAAGTCCCTTGCCGAGCCAGCAGTGTCATAATACTCTTTCGCCTCAAAACCCTCCTCTTCAATATGCCTCATGCACTGTGACAAAGCCTGATGATGGGAGATCACGTATCTTATGTCCTCAATTTTTACCCCTTCTGGTGCCATCAGACAATGCTCAATTCTAAGCATGACTTCTGCATGAACAAATAGTTCGCTTTCTATGAGGGCATCATATGCTGGAATCACAGTGCCAGCCAGGGAGTTTTCGACCGGCAGCATTGCGCAGTCTACCTTTTCTTCGCTTACAAGTTTCAGCATCTCCCGAAAAGATCTGCATGGAATAGTCGTAGGTGATTCCCCAAACAATTTTCTTATAGCCTGTTCTGAATAAGCTCCGTGTTCACCCTGAAAAACGATACTCCTCTTCAAAGAACTCCCCTGTTCATGAGGCAAATCCACTGCCTGTATATATTCTGTTATTCATGATCCTATCTTTTAAATGTGGATCGTGCTTATAGTAACTTCTGCGAAAGGTCACACAATCCGAAACAAGTAACACAATTATAGCTCTTCAATTGCGACGTTAAGATGAATTAGCCAGTACAAACTGGTCGCAACGCCTACAGGTCAGGAGTTAGGGGTGCTTCCTCAATTGTTTCCAACCGTGCATAGATCAAAAGGCAAATCGAAGAGACCATTGGAAGTCTTCGAACCTATCTCAGCAGCTAGCTTTGCTCTTGTTTGAAACTGGTCGAATTCAGGTGATAGTTCCCATAATCATAGGTAACCAGTTCCATCACCGACACTTTCGGTTCATCCTTCAGATTCCCTGTCTGCATACTCCTGCATCGCTTTTGAAAGAAACTCCGCTAACCCTTCACCATACTTATCTGTGTTTGCTTTGAACCGATCATCCATTACACATCTGCTATCTAGAGCGGCAAAAGACTCAAAACTATAGTAATGTTCAAAGCTATCGTTAAAGACTCTATACATTCTGTCAATTGCTTCCTGGGCAAGATCTGAATCGGGATCTTTGATCCGAATTTCTGCCAGTCCTCTGAAAAGGTCATCCAGTATCCTCTCCATGTCCTTCCTCTCCCGATCGCTCTTCGAAGTGATGAAATCGTTACTCTTTTCGACTGTCTCATCACCCCAAAGCTGTTTCGCTTCTTCTTCATAGGGGTTGTAGGAGAAATCGAATCCTTTGAACTTTTCTCTCTGACTCATCGAATCTTCTCCTTTCAAAGTCTTGAGCGTCCTTTCCAGTGTGCTGAGCATAGCCTCAATTCTCTCTTTCTCCAGCATCAAGTGTTTCTTCTGAAGCTCGAAGGTCTTGACTCTATCGAACCTCGGGTTGCTTGGAAGCTTCTTGATCCTCTCCAAAGAGAAGCCACACTGTCTGAAGAAGAGAATCTGCTGAAGTTTGTCGAGATTTTCTTCTGAATACTCTCAGTATCCATTCTCTGCATTACACTGAGATCTCAAGAGCCCGATTTCGTCATAACGATGAAGTGCCCTGAAGGCCCTAAAGCTCGGCAACCCGTTTTGCGTTCAAGAAATCTCCTCCCATAATCACAAGGATATACTATTACGTTGCGTAATAGTCAAGCAAGTTGATGGTTACGCCGATTCAGGATTCCTTGAACGTCCAGAGTGACTCAAGGGGTTTATTATTACTCTTGTGCTGTACTGATGTAAGTAACTTCACTATATTGTCACTGAAGGTTTCCACGTGCTGTAATAGTATGTGAAGACCTGTTTAGAAATCAAAGAGATGGGTTTGTCGTGGGATTAGTAATTCTGATCCAAAAGAAAAGCAAACTCTTTCTTTCAATCGACAGTCAGACAAATACTAGTTGATATCTACAAGTATCTTTTGCTGAGGTTTGAACCCTTTTAACTGCTGAACATCCTAGGTTCAAAACTGGGGACCGAGAATAGTCAGCAAAGAGCGGTTGCGTGAGGAGATTGAGAAATGGGCATGAAAAACTCTCTGGCATTAATATCTGCGATTCTGGTTTTCGCTGTCATTATTGGTGCAGAATCGACTTCGGTAACAAGCAACTACGAAGAAGCAAGGGAAGTCGCAAGACAAGCGTATATTTTCGCTTTTCCCATGCTTGAGAACTACAGAACTATGGTTCTCCAGGCAGTGATTCCAAATTCATTCAACGAGTTTGAACATCTTCAAGGATTACTGGGGCCGGAGTTCAGAGAAATAGCAAGACCAAACAACGATATGTTGTTCTCGGCTGCATGGCTTGATCTGAGGAACGAACCGGTAATAATAGAGATTCCAAGCATCTGTGAAAGATATTTCTCAGTCCAGTTCATCGACATGTACACACATAATTTCGCATACGCAGGAACGAGAACCACCGGTTGCAGGAAATTGACAGTAATGATCAGTGGCCCGTCCTGTTTCGTTGAGATTCCCAACGAAATTGATGAGGTGTTCACCAGTGAAGGGAATTTCGTCTTCTGCAAAGTAAGAATTTCCGTAAATCCTGAGTTAGAAGGTGATATCGATGCCGTCGCAAAGATTCAAGACAGCTTCAAAATCAGACCTTATGGAGCCTTCTGCGGTAGTCAAACTTCTTCAGCTGTCGAACCGATAGCCTTTCCGCCGTTCAGTCAGGAAAAAGCTGAATCGGCAGGCTTTATTTCGTATTTGAACTTCCTTCTTGGACAGCTTGAGATACATCCTTCTGAAAGGGCTCTTATTGAGCGTTTTAGTCTGATCGGCATAGGCCCAAACCTTCCATTTAGTGAGAACGACTTGCAACCTGAGATGATCATCGCGATTGAAAAGGGAATCGAAGATGCGATGAGGATCATATTCCGGCCGTCCGAGAAGATGGGAGTTACAAAGAACGGGTGGAATTTGACGAAACGGATATTCGGCAGTCGTCAGCAAATGCAGGGAAAATACGAAATCAGGGCGGCAGCAGCATATATGGGTCTGTATGGAAATGATCTCGAAGAGGCATATTACCCCACAAGTTACGTCGATGCCGACAATGAAGCATATGACGGCTCAAAGTACGATTACAGGATTCATTTCGAAAGCCATGAAATACCTCCCACAGAACCCGGTGGGTTCTGGTCGATTACAGTGTACGGTGATGACGAGTTCATGGTTCCCAACCCGATAGACAGATATTCTATTGGTAATCGGTCGAGATTGTTATACAACGATGATGGATCTCTCGACATCTATATCCAGCATGATTCGCCCGGCATTGATCTCGAAAGCAACTGGCTCCCCGCCCCTGACGGACCTTTTTCTTTGTCCTTGAGAATGTACCTGCCTTCACCTGGAGCTCTTGATCCTCTGTACTGCCCTCCAGGAGTGGAGAAAGGAAGACCGCGAGATTAGTCTGGTGTGTCTTAATTCGAACATCCTAATGATATAGAGAATTCGAATCTTCGAATAAGAGGCGAAATGTGGAGACCTGAAATGAAACAGATTACCTGGTTAACACCACGAAATCGTCTTCATTGGAATCCATTTCTTTGAAGATTAATCTTCTTGCAATAAAGTCCACTTAAAAAACTGTAAATCACATAGCGGAAGATTTTTGCGATCCTGAAATACAATAATCTCTGTCTATGCTATCATTGGACTGTTTAATGGTTTGAGGTGAACTTCTTGAATAGAATCGGACTTTGCATAGGCTCAAGCACTATTTCCTGGTATGATGGGCAAACACCCAGGCGACTCCTGCACGAAGGAAATCCACTGAAAGTACTCAAGAGCTTTCTTCCAGAGATTCTTGAAACAGGTTTGGTTGTAGCAACAGGAAAGAAGGGAAGAAAACTGTTGAATCTCCCCCAGATCCCCGAAGTTGAAGCTACTGAATTTGCCTACAAAGAACTGAAAAGCAAGTATGGAGATCATGAAGCGATTATGAGCGTGGGCGGGGAGAATTTTACCCTGTATAAGCTAAACGATAAGGGAAACATTACTGCCGTATTTACAGGCAGCAAATGTGCTTCAGGAACTGGCGAGTTCTTTCTCCAGCAAATGAAGCGAATGGATATCGACCTTGATGATGCAAACGCCGTTGAAACAGACGAGATTTACGAGCTTTCATCAAGGTGCACCGTATTCTGCAAGAGCGACTGCACACATGCTCTCAATAAGGGAACACCAAAAGAATCGGTCCTCAACGGTCTTGGAAAGGTCATGTCTGACAAGATCGGCGAACTCATGCACAGAGCTGGAGTAAAAAAGATACTTCTGGTTGGTGGAGTAACAAAAAACCGGCTTATGCTGAACCATCTGAAAGAAATCGCCGAAATTACCATACCGGATGAGGCTCTCTTCTTCGAGGCCTTCGGCGCTTATCTATATGCTAATACTCTCGAAGAAATCGAGATAGATGAAGAAAGTGTCTTCAAGGAAGGAGTAATGACTTTCCCAAAGAATGAACCTCTTTCGAAGTTTGTAAACATGGTTGATTTCAAGGATATGCCTTTCAAAACAGCTGAAAGCGGCGATTCTTGCATTCTCGGTGTGGATGTTGGCTCGACTACCACCAAGGCGGTTGTTATGAGAGCCAGAGACAATGCCATTCTAGCGAGTTCATATCTCAGGACTATGGGAGATCCTATAAAAGCTACTCGACAGTGCCTTGACGAAATCCGCAATTCATTGGATGTTCCCGTCGAGATAATTGGTCTCGGGGTCACCGGTTCCGGAAGGAAGATAGTGGGTCTTTATTGCGAAACGAGTGCAGTCTACAATGAGATCATGGCTCACGCAAGGGCTGCCTCATTCTTTGATAGAGAAGTCGACACGATATTTGAGATTGGCGGCCAAGATGCCAAATACACTTTCTTATCCA
The DNA here is from genome assembly GCF_000147715.2 of Mesotoga prima MesG1.Ag.4.2. NCBI lineage: Bacteria > Thermotogati > Thermotogota > Thermotogae > Kosmotogales > Kosmotogaceae > Mesotoga > Mesotoga prima. Next base: position 2,575,971 of record NC_017934.1, read on the forward strand.
ACGGCGTTGCCCTTGACTATGCAATGAACGAAGCCTGTTCTGCTGGTACAGGCTCGTTTCTCGAAGAATCCGCAAAGGAATCTCTGAACATAGATTACAGAGAGATTGGAGAGTATGCGCTTAAGGGTCAATCTCCCCCAAACTTCAGTGATCAGTGCGCAGCCTTCATCAGCAGTGACATAAAGACTGCAATCAACGAGGGCATCTCCAGAGAAGATATCTGCGCCGGCCTAGTTTATTCTATCTGCCTGAACTACACAAACAGAGTAAAGGCCATGAGACCGGTTGGGAAAAAAGTCTTCATGCAGGGAGGTGTATGTCTCAATCATGCTGTCCCAGTGGCAATGGCGGCAGTTACTGGGAAGGAGATAATTGTTCCTCCTCATCCTGGACTCATGGGTGCATTTGGTGTATCACTCATGGTTAAGGAAAAGCTTCAAGCAGGCCAACTGGAAGAGGAGCGCTTCGAGCTAGGAGCCTTGATCTCAAAAGAAGTGCGCTATCTCAACACCTTCATTTGTAACGGTGGAGCAGAGAAATGCGACAGGAAGTGTCCAATCCGAATAATTGAAGTTGGAGGAAAGAAGTTTCCCTTCGGTGGTGCTTGCAACAAGTACGAAAACGTTCGTCTTAACCTTCCCATAAACAGAAACGAATACATATATACCACCGATAGGGAGAAGATAGTCTTTGAACTGCCGGAAGAAAAGGGCCTTGAGACTATAGGAATCAGCAAGTCTCTCTCAATGAATACTCTCTTTCCCCTGTTCTCGAATTTCTTTAGCAGTCTCGGGTTCAGAATTGTCGTACCGGAAAAGTCCGACCCCAGGGGCTGGGACAGAAAGAAGTCCGAATTCTGTTTTCCAGTCGAACTGTCTCATGGTTATATTTATGATCTTCTGGAGAAGAATCCCGACTATTTCTTCATTCCAGCAGTCAAGGGCTTAGAGGTTGCGAACTCCGTTGAAAACTCGGTGTTCTGTCCATTTGTCCAGAGCGAACCGGACTGGTTAATGGGGAGTTTTGAGGAACTCAAATCGAAAAGAATTTTGACAGATTTCTTCGACTTCTCGCGGGGCTTTGAGAAAGAGAAGGAGAAGTTCGTCTCGCTTGCGAAGTTACTGGGAAGGAATCGCAAAGAAGCTTTGACTGCCTTTTCCAATGGAGTAAGATCCTACGAAGACAGCGTAAGAAGGATAAAAGAAATCGGAGACAGATTTCTTGAGAACCTAGAGAAATCGGATTTCGGTGTCGTTATCTTCGGCCGAGCCTACAATGCCTTTTCCAGTGATGCCAATATGGGGATCCCAGAGAAACTCGCTTCACGTGGAATCCCGGTGGTAACTTTTGACGCTCTTCCTTATGAAAACGAAAAATCGTATGAGAAGATGTACTGGGCCTGGGGCGAGATGAACTTGAAAGCGGCCAGATATGTAAGAAGCAATCCAAAGCTATTCGCACTTTACATAACTAACTTCAGCTGCGGGCCTGATTCGTTCTTGATCTCCTTCTTCAGAGACATTATGGGGAAAAAGCCATCTCTGATTCTGGAACTGGATAGTCATACGTCAGACGCCGGAGTGGAGACAAGGATAGAAGCCTTCGCCGATGTCGTCAGAAGCTCCCTCGAAAGAAAGACGAATTTGGGCGAGAACAATAGGGCGAAACGGCCAAAACTGTTGACGAACAATGGGACTTTCAGTATAGAACTGCAGGACGGAAGACACATACCCATTACAGATCCTTCGGTCAAAGTAATCGTTCCCACCATGGGCGAGTTTGCGGCTCGGCTTATGGCGGCAGCATTCGAAAAAGTCGGTATAAACACTCACGTTCTCCCCAGGCCAACCGAACTGGAGTTTCAACTGGGAAAATCCAACTCATTATCCAAGGAGTGTTTGCCTTTTCACCTGACTTTGGGAAGCCTTATTCGTTACCTCGAGGAAAACAAGGACGACGAAAGCATACTTATGTACTTCATGCCCGATACTCGCGGACCTTGCCGATTTGGACAGTACAGCACTTACATAGATCTTTGGCTAGACAAGAACAACGCGAGCAATGTTCTCCTTTTCTCTCTCAATTCTGAAAACGGTTATGCGGGCATAGGACTCAAGGCGAAACTGAGAATCTGGGCGAGCATGATTATCGCAGACGAATTCTGCAACGTTGAAAATGCCCTGCTTACACTGGCATCCGACAGAGATGAGGCAGTCAAAGCGACCAAAGATGCCCGCAAAATCATACTTGAGAGTGTTAGACGAGACTCCTTTAGTGAGATGACCAAGAAACTGGAGGAGATTTGCGAGAGTATCTCTCACATTCCTCTAAAGAGTGATTTCGAAAGTGCACCGAAAGTCCTTCTCTCGGGAGAAATTTACGTCAGAAATGACGAATTCTCAAGAAAGTCTCTGGAGCTATTTTTTGCCGACAACGGAATAATCATGCATGCCTCTCCAATTGAAGAATGGATATATTATCTCGACTACATTCTGCTGAAGAAATACGTTCCGACCGAACTCGGTCCACTCAAGAGGGGAACGAAACACGTTGAAATCCTTGTAAAACAGGCATTTGAAAAAAGAATCAAGAAGATTCTTGAGAAAAGTGGACTGTACAAATCACACTTTGTCGACATAGAATCCATGGTAAACACTTCGAAGGACTTTTTGAATCCGAAGCTTACCGGAGAGGCAATACTTACTCTTGGGGCCGTTTTGTTTGAATCGATAGATACTTACGATGGCGTTATTTCTATAGGCCCATTTGGGTGTATGCCTACAAGGATTGCCGAAGCTGTTGCTGAAAGAGGTCTGGAACACCTGAGAGAAAACTCTAGCAAGCTCAAGAGGGAGATCTTCAAGATCGCTGGCAACATTCCGATTCTCTTCTTTGAGTCCGATGGAAACCCGTTCACTCCAACCGTTGAGAGCAGGCTTGAATCGTTTGTGGTGCAGGTGAAGAGAGTCAAATCACTTTCGATGGAACTGGAAAGCCAGGAATTCAAATAACACTTAAGAGATCAGGAGTCGCATCGCGACATGAATGATCCATGATTCGAAAACCGAGTTTCCGGACGATAATTCCTCCAACGCATCAAGACTAAAGGTCACACAAAGTTGTCGTGTGAATCAGATGAAACGGTTTTTTCTCTGAATTGAGTTGATTAGCTTTGATATATCTCTAGCGATGATTCGGTTCCCATCTCCTTTTGGATTCTGTCTATAATGAACAAAATGTAAAGCAAGTACAGGAGCACCACCCCATTAGCCGCCAAAACCACGCCAATAACCAGTCCCGGCAAGAGATGAGAGATCAACATAGATAAACCGAATGCAATCGCAAGAACGTTCAGAATCAGCTGAGAGACGTTCAACTTCACCAGTATCTTTGGAATCTTACCTTTCTGTTGATCGGTACTGCTCACCCGCCGTCCAAGGAACTTGCCAATTGAAATCGCTCCGCCTAGAATGTTTAGAACCCCAACAAGAACGGTCAGAGGATACACCAGAACCTCTGGAATGATGCACGACACAGTTCCAAGGGCAGCGAATACAAAACCTATAAGGATTACAGGTAGCGACCTTGGAAAGACCCCTATCGGGGTGCTTCCCGAAGCAATCATCTGGATCGCAAAAATCATCATCAGAAGGCCAAGCTGGGCACTTCCTGAGAACGGTAAGAGACCTAGATTTACCGGTATCAACAGGACGCCCAGAATAATCATAAAAACACTTGTAAATAGAATCATGGCCCTGTCGATGGGTAGTTCTACTTCTCCGTCTTTGCTCTTCTGTTCTTGCGGGTAAGTGCTGTATATCTTTCTCAAAACAAACGAAAGATATACTACAGCGACTCCATAGATCAGAACAAGGATCGCCGTCATTTGAACACTTAACAGGCTCTGATTCCAAAGAAGTACTGATATGAGAATCGATGAAACATATGCCACCGTGCATCCGGCAATCAAGTGTTTGAAGATTCCACCATATTTGGACCAGGCTTTGAGCTTATCCTTCGAAAGGATCATCTGAAGAAGCAATAGAGCTCCTCCCGGGCCAAAGAAAAGGAATAGCAGAAGCCTGGGAATATCATTGAAGGCATCTGGAATGAAACAGGTTATCGTTCCAATTCCACCAACGATAAGCCCCGCCAACACGACAAACTTCGATCGTCTTAAGTCGCCAAATGGTGTTTTCCCCATTGAAATGATCTGCAGGGAGAACATGACCAGCAGAAGTCCGTAAAGTCCATTCTCATAATAGGGAAGTCCTCCGGTAGCCACTGGAAAGAGCAGTATCCCCGTAATAAGAAGAATAAGCCCGGCTATCATCAAGATTACTACTTCAAGAGACAGCTCCGATTCGCTAAACACTTTTGTCAAATTCATAGGCAGCCGCCCAATCAATAGTAGTTACCTTTGGTTCTGTAGTTCTCCAGTCTCTCTGCAGCCAAATTCAGTGCAAACTCATCAAATTTCTCTCGATCTGTTCTATACATTTCGTCAAAATCGCGGTATTTCTGCGGGAAGACTATAAGCAGATCTCCTTTCTCCATCTTCTCGAATATGTAGCTCACCGCTTCTTCGACAGACACTGAATCTGGTGGAGGAGTAAGTCCTCTGAAGATAGCCGTTCTAACATTTCCCGGACATACAACACTGAATCTCAAGCCCTCATTTTGAAGCTCGTAATACAAGCTTTCAGTGATAGTCTTCACCGCACTCTTTGTACCTGCATAAAGCGCTTGATATGGAACTGGGACCAGTCCCGCTATAGAAGCTGTATTTACTATGTGACCAGATTTCTGCTCTCTCATAATTGGAATGGCTTGGTATGTTCCGTAGATCACTCCCCAGAGATTGATATCTATCAAATTCTTCCAGATCTCAAGAGTCACCATCTCGGTTGGAATCGTCATTCCTATTCCGGCATTGTTGAATACAAAGTCAAGATGTCCTTCGTACTTTCTTGCTGATTTGATGATCTTCTCTACCTGCTCTTCTTTTGTCACATCAGTAAGGAATGGTACTGCTTCCCCTTCATACTTTGAATTAAGTCTTTCCGATTCTCTATCGAGATTCTCCTGACTTACATCTGCCATAAATACTGCCTTCGCGCCTCTAGAAAGCATTCCCTCGGCCAAACCGAGCCCAATTCCTGAAGCGGCCCCGGTAACAACAGCAACTTTCTTCTCAAAGTATCCGTTCATCTCTTCCTCCTCCTGTAATTTATGGAAGTATCCTGGAATCGCCGACATTCAACCTGACAATTCCTTGGGCCATACTTGCCGATGTAACCCTTTTGATCGGCAAAGCTTCCAATGATCTTATGATCCTTGTCTGCAAAGGATGTTGCTCATAAGAAAGGCCAGTCCACTCCACAGAGCCTGTACCAATCCACATTTTCTTCAACACCATCTCTTGAGGATACAGAGTAGCATGGCTCAGAGTAGCACCACCCTTTCCCAAATTAGGCAGATATCTCCACCCAAACAGATTGATCTTCGAATCCTTGTTTAGCTCCGACAGATCCTCTTCACTTACCTCATCACCTCTCTGAAGATCGATTTTTAGGAAGGTGAACTGCTCGTAGCTGGCCGCCACAAACCAGTGATTCTCCAGATGACGCTCAGACGAAATGTCTGCGAACACCTTCGGCACTCCATCCTCTTCACGTCCCCCGATTATCGGGCAGGTCTTGTTTTCCCACACTACAAGCGCGTAGACTCCTTCAAGACCCTCTGAGTTTCCAACATACTTTACAGGTGTCGTCACCTGAATGAGCCTGTACTCTCCCCCAATCATCCAGTCCACATCCCGACAATTGGTATACTGGACACTGACAACCGGCTCCTTAAGTTCGAAGTCCTCGGGAATGTAGCTTAATAGAGCATTTTCGTCTGTTTCATAGTCAACAGAGATAACTGTATTATCACCGTAGACAACTCTAACCGGGTAGAATGGGGCCCCACCGAAATGCACCGGCATCTTGTAGATAAAGTCCGCGTTAAACACGAATTTCCCTTTTTTCCCAGACACTTCACTTCCTCCTCTCATCATTATGGATGATGGAACTCAATATCCTGCCGCACGCATATTCTTCTAGATCGACAAGATTCTCGAAATCATCTCGGAGAATTTGCTCTATCATTGACCTTTAATGAATCTAAAACCGTCTGGCAATCGTCGAAAAACTGGTAGATGAAGTCAGGATGAATAGGGATTGTATGGGAAGCCCGGCCTCTAATTCATGTTAATTAGATCACAATATCTAATGAACTTCCAAGCAAAAATGAATCCATCACAACATGAGCAATAAGCGTAATGTTCAAATAATATCAGCATAAATTATGTCGCTTCCACATGATATTGTCTCCGAGGCCTCTGCTTCATAGTTTCTTTTTAACTACACGGAATTGCTATATTTGATCAGTAGTACTATCGTCTTTTCTCATAGAAAATCGCTGTTCAGCAGCGACTAAGATTCCCCTTTCAAAGCTTAATTCACTGTATAATTGGAGCAAATTCGCGCTCTTTGTAGATTCCGTAGTTAGCCCAAGAAAGAATGTGCTTTTTACACGGAGGGGATGGAGAATGAAGAAAAGCTTTTTGACCGCACTCTCGATATTGGCGATAATCTTCCTTGCATCTGGGTGTCTGTTCTTTGGACTTCCTAATTTGAATGGAAGCTGGGATGTTGTAATGACTTATTCTGGTGGAGCCTCGAAGACAGCTACTTTTCATATCGAGCAGCACATAATCTATAACTACAGGGGAAAATTCTGTCTTGATTCAACCTGTAAAGAGCTTTTTGGGATGATCTCCAACGATCATAAGGTAAATATCAACACCTGGACCTCTGAAAGCAAAATAGATTTCGCTGGAGTCGCTGAGAAAGGAACAATGTCGGGAACCTTCACTAGATTCGAACCTTCAGCCGAAGGAACATGGGAGGCAACTAGGCGTTAGGCCGACATATTCGTAAAATCCGCAAGTGGGCAAGAGTTATCTTTCTAAAACTGCCTTAGAATCGATATATTCATCTCACATATTGACCTCTGGAACCCAAGTCTCATCAAAACGGGTCGAGCACTCTGAGTTATCGCATAATACTCTGTGAGTTTTGACCAAAAAACCTTCAGACCAAATCTGTTATCATCTTCTTGAGTAACTTCACGGAGGCAAAAAATGACAACAATATATCTCATGCGCCACGGCCAGAGTCAGGCAAATATAGAAAGGATATTCGCAAATGGCGATGAAGGATTTCCGCTTACAAAAGAGGGGATACGGCAGGCAGAAATGGCCGCACGCTATCTGCGTCTGAAAAATATATGCAGGATATATTCCTCACCTATATTGAGAGCAATGGAAACATCGAGTATAGTCTCTTCTGAATTGGAAATTGAGGTCAAGCCCATGGACGAAATCAGGGAGTTTCACGTCGGTGAACTTGAGGGCAAGTTGATTGAAGGCGAAGCAGCGGGCTCATTCCTAAAGCTTGTCAGAGACTGGATCGGCGGCAAGGAAGACATGCGAATTCCCGAGGGTGAGAGTCACAGACAAGTGATCGGACGGTTCTGGAAAGCAATTAATACTATCATAGATGAATGTCCAGAGGGAGAGGTTCTGGCCGTGAGTCACGGAGGCTTTCTGTCAATGACACTTCCCTTCGTCTGCAGCGGGATCGACCCTAAGAGTTTCTTCTCAAGATCCGGTATCTCGATAACCAACTGCGCCATTACCACGGTGAAGGCATGCAGATGTGGTGATTCGATTTCTCTGGAGCTTCTAGACTGGGCAAACACATCGCATATGGAACTGGATTTTGAAAAGGAACCGATAGAGAATATCTGGAACTCAGAAGATTGAATGAAAGATAATTTCGAAGGAGGCGACAGTAGTGAAGATTGGAATAATTGCCTATTCAAAGACCGGAAATACGCTGTACGTTGCCGAAAAACTAAGAGACAGGCTGATTTCTGCAGGAAAAGAAGCATCTGTGATAAGACTGAGATCGGAAACCCCCGATCTCGAAAGATACGAGGGCCTTATCTTTTGCTCTCCAGTTAATGGTGGAGCACCCGCTGATCCCATGAAGAGTTATCTTGCCAAAATGAAGTCCCTCCAGGGCAAAAAAGTTGCCCTTATGGCTACTGGTCTCTTTCCGGCCTCAATGGGAAGAAAACAGACATTAAAATACATGAAGAGCATCTGCAAAGACAAGGGCGCCGAAATAGTTGGACAGGGAAGCGTTGGCTGGTGGAGCTTCGGAAGAGAGAAGAAAATTGAGAAATTGGTTGAAGACCTTTCTTCTTTTTTTCTATGATAAATGCCGATCTTAGTGTGAGAACGAAAAGGAATCAAGATACTTTACATTTCAGCAAAAAAAGCCAGAAATCTCACTTGTGTAAACGGTATCTCCTGCTTCTTCTAACAAAGACGATTTTCTCAGGAAAATCCCAATGTATAGACTATTCGCGACATTCATAATTGCTCTTCTCGCCGCTTCTTTAAGCGCTTCAATGCCGGAACATATTCTTGTCAACGGCGGAAGCTTTCTCATCTGAACCACATGGAGAGAGGAAGGCGTTGATTATGAGCCGGTTCGACAAATTCATTTGAATTACGATTTCTACATCGGGAAGTTTGAAGTCACCTTCGAAGAATATGAGGCTTTCTGTGATGAAACGGGAAGAATCCTTCCCGACGACTCCGGTTGGGGAAAAGGCGCCAGACCAGTTATGAACGTGAGCTGGTGGGATGCGATAGCTTATTGCAACTGGTTTAGCAATAAGCAGGGGATACCCCTTGCCTACGATTCCGAGGGCAACCTGCTTGATGGAAGGGGCAAAAGAACAACCGATCCCTCCAAAGTAGAGGGTTTCAGGCTTCCGACTGATGCTGAATGGGAATTTGCGGCGAGAGGCGGTAACACGAGTGAAGGCTACACAAGATTGGTAGGAAACTCAGTTGACCTGGTAGCGTGGTACAAATCTAACTCAGAGAACTTGACCCATCCGGTAGGAACCAAAGCTCCAAACGAACTGGGAATCTTCGATCTGTTGGGAAATGTTTGGGAATGGGTTAGCGATTATCACACAGACTACTCCTGTTCAGAAGAAGCGAATCCATATGTTGACAGCTTCTCAGCTTACAGAGTTAAGAGAGGTGGCAGCTGGATAGACTGCCCCGTCGGTGTCAGTATCGATGTGAGATCTAAGGGTTTGCCAGATCACGCCATCACAAATCTCGGCTTCAGAATCTCTAGAACAGCATATTGATAAGTTGCAGAGCCACCTTAACGGAGATTATGAGAGCCGTCCAACTTGTCGCGTTAAAGAGCAAGCAAATCACTTCTTTCCGCCAGTTTAAAATGGCCAGCGATCAGGTGTGTCTATGGTTTGACTTCGCTCAATCAACGGAAAGCGAATCTCAACCTTGCCCCCTCCAAAATACTTATGTCGTCTTTTTGGCCCAGTGTAAGCACAACAATAAGGACGGTTAAACAGTTAATGATAAACTGGCACGGAAACAAGCTTCAAAAAAAACTTCTATCAGAAATTGCAGATGTTATTATTTTAGTGTTGAAGTTTATTGCCCTCTTTATCAGAAGAACAGTACTGACGAATTGGCTGGATTCCTTTCAACATCTACTAGTAGTAGCCTTGCCTAAAGAACTCGCGATGTTTTCTAAATGAGAATTGATCGTTTCTCTTGTGAAGCTGGTAAAAAGGAGGAAACTATGAAGATGAAAAGACTGATCTGGGTTACGGGTCTTCTATTGGTTGCATTTGTTATTGGCGGCTGTATTCCCTTTCCCAAAGTGAAGAATTACCGCGCATGGGTAGTGGGGCAGACAGACTCAAACGGAATCGCAATGCTTTACTTCTCGGACGATTCCGGTGAAACGTGGACACGCCAGGCAATGGACACCCTGCCTGAAGGTAAGAGTTTGGAGGACGTTCTTTCCGTAGACCAGAATAGAGTCTGGGCTTGCGGTTCAGACGGGTTATTGCTGAAAACGACTAACGGCGGCTCCGACTGGGAGATAGTTGGAGTATCGGAAGTTGCCACTGATTCTTTTTTCTCTTTCCTTTCGATTTTTGAAGATAGAATTTGGGTAAGCGGTGACGAAGGACTTGTAATCTTCTCTGATGACTACGGTGGGAGCTGGACAGTATGCGACCTCCCCGAAATGGCTTCAGAGTATATTATTCAAGGAATCCATGCAATAAACGAGGACGTGATTTATGCTGTTGGAAACAAATCAACTCCCAGAGCCGGCATAGTTCTGAAGAGCGAAGACGGCGGCCAGACCTGGGAAGAGATTGAACTGCCAAACAATTACAATGACAATGGATGGATAGGTGTAAAGGCCACAGATGAAAACCACATAGTTATCCACGGTGGCCAGGGCCATTATGTGGTAACCGCGAATGGTGGGAAACAATGGGTTACGGGAGGTCCTCTTTTCGCTAAAGACCTGAACTCTCTGGTAATGCTGGATAGTTCAACTTACTGGGCAGCCTGCGATTTCGATACGATAATCCTTACTGAAAACAGTGGAATAAGTTGGGAGGAGCAGCCTCCGGCAGGAACGAGCAATTCCTTTCTGTTAGGAATAGATGCTCTCGACAGGAGTAACGCGTTGGTTGTCGGCTCATCGGCCGGATACCCACAATTCGGAAAGATACTGCGCACAAAAGACGGAGGAAAGAACTGGGAAGTAGTTCTTAGTGCAGAGGAATGTCCATTTACCTTGGCTCATGTTTCGATAGCCGAAAAGAGAATGTGAAAACCAAGATTAGTTCCAAGATGCAAGTTGTGAGTTGTAAGACCGGCGTCGGGGGTTGGAAAATCAAGAGAAACTGGTTGACCGTTGAGCGGTTCTCCGTTCACCGAAAAAAACCCGTTCTTCGTTCTTGGTCAAAGTGAAAAAACGAGAGATTCTGAATCAAGTTCAGATGACGGTATGTGACATTTTCGTAATCGCCTAACACTGTCATCCCGAACTTGTTTCGGGATCTGGTGCTTTCCGTGGTTGGGGATAGCGGGTTGGGGGTTGGATAGAGCAAAGGGACTGGTTGGCCGTTGAATGGTTCTCCGTTCACCGAAAAAAACCCGTTCTTCGTTCTTGGTCAAAGTGAAAAAACGAGAGATTCTGAATCAAGTTCAGATGACGGTATGTGACATTTTCGTAATCGCCTAACACTGTCATCCCGAACTTGTTTCGGGATCTGGTGCGCCCGGCATGATACACAACTATAGGGTGAAAGACCCGAATGCGGGGAGTCAAAGAAGCATTAGCCAGAGGCAAGGGTGTCACTGGTAACGGTGAATCTGAAGGAAGCCCGAGGCAAAGTCCGGAACTGAACGAAAGTGAACCAGGGATGGCCGTTACAGTAGGGTAACCCTGCCAGATAAGGGAAAGCCCTGACTCCAGCTGTAAAGGTTTGGATGGCAGGATTCGGATGAAAGTGGTGTATCTTACCCGGGGAAGTCCTCATGAGTCCGAAAGGGGTAACCGTTAGCAAGGAGGTGATCCAAGTTAACGGAAAGCTCAGGAGGATGGCAGACGAACCCGTAGTAGTGAAGAACCTCTCCGAAAGGGGAAGGGACCTTGGCTAAAAGCCAAGGGGGTGATGGGGAAGTCGAAAGGCTCCATCACTTGCGAAGGGGGGAAGGATCGAAGAAATGTGATCGGAAGACAGATAAGAGATTCAGCTTAGACAGTTAAAGACAAGGTACAGATTCCCGAAAGGGTAGAGAAGCCAGTCATTAGTTGTCGCAATAACATCTGAGACTACAACCGTTGGAAGAGAGCATACAGGAGAAAGAGATGAAGTATTACAGTCTAATCGACAAAGTCTATTCGGAGAAGAACCTTTTAAAAGCCTATGGCAGGGTAGAATCCAACAGAGGAGCCCCCGGTATAGACGGAGTAACCGTAGAGATATTCGCAGAGAAACTTCCCGAAGAAATCGAGAGACTATCCGGAGAAATCAAGAGAGGCGAATACAAACCCATGTCACTCAGGAGGGTAGAGATCCCGAAAGCCGACGGTAAAACGAGGCAATTGGGAATACCTGCAGTGAGAGACAGGGTTGTACAGCAATCTCTCAAGGAGGTACTCGAACCGATATTCGAGGAAGGATTCCATCCCTCCAGTTACGGTTACAGAAAGGGAAGAAATGCCTGGCAGGCAGTGGAGAAGGCGAAAGCCTTCGCATCCAAATACGGACTGTGTAATGTAGTGGAACTTGACCTCAGTGAATGTTTCGACACTCTGGATCATGAGAAGATAATAGACTCCGTAGCCGAGAGAGTGAGTGATGGAAAGATACTCAAACTCATACGGGCAATACTGAAGAGCGGAGTAATGGAAGATGGAGTCTGGAAGGCAACAGAGACTGGCAGTCCACAGGGAGGAGTAATAAGCCCGCTGCTGGCTAACATCTATCTGAACGAATTCGATCAGAAGATGAAAGCCAGAGGAATAAGGATAGTCAGATACGCAGACGACATACTGATCTTCTCGAAAACCCAGGAAGAAGCCCGAGAGTTTCTGGCAATCGCGATAAACATACTGGAGATTGACATGAAGCTCAAGGTCAACAGAAACAAGACGAGAATCACAACACTTGAAGATGGATTTCACTTTCTTGGCTTCGAAATAAAGGCGAGAGAGTGGGGATAGAGAAATCCAGATTGAAGAGATTCAAGGAAAAGGTCAGGAAACTTACAAGAAGGAATCAGAGCAGGCCGGTAAAGGAGATAGTGAAACAGCTCAATCCACTGTTGAGGGGATTCGCCAGCTATTTCAGGATAGTGGATTTCCAATCCATTTTGAGGGGACTTCTGAGCTGGATAAGGAGAAGGCTAAGAGCCATCATACTACACCAGTGGAAGACCACCAAGAAACTGAACAGAGTTCTCAGAAGGACCGGATGGAAAGAGAAAGTCAACATGAGAATGAACAAATGGCGATCTTCTCACTCAAAAGCAGCCAATTACGCCATCCCCAACAGGTTCTTTGAAGAGATGAACCTAGTCGATATGACAAAATACCATCATCCCCTGTCGAAATTTCCGATACTTGATCCATGAGCCGTGTACGCGGCCCGTACGCACGGTTCTGTGAGAGGACGAGGGGCTCCGCCCCTCTCCTACTCGATGTGCTTTCCGTGGTTGGGGATAGCGGGTTGGGGGTTGGATAGAGCAAAGGGACTGGTTGGCCGTTGAATGGTTCTCCGTTCACCGAAAAAAACCCGTTCTTCGTTCTTGGTCAAAGTGAAAAAACGAGAGATTCTGAATCAAGTTCAGATGACGGTATGTGACGTTTTCGTAATCGCCTAACACTGTCATCCCGAACTTGTTTCGGGATCTGGTGCTTTCCGTCGTTGGGGATAGCGGGTTGGGGGTTGGATAGAGCAAAGGGACTGGTTGGCCGTTGAATGGTTCTCCGTTCGCCGAAAAAAACCCGTTCTTCGTTCTTGGTCAAAGTGAAAAAACGAGAGATTCTGAATCAAGTTCAGAATTACAGTATGTGACGTTTTCGTAATCGCCTAACACTGTCATCCCGAATTTGTTTCGGGATCTGGTGCTTTCCGTGGTTGGGGATAGCGGGTTGGGGGTTGGATAGAGCAAAGGGACTGGTTGGCCGTTGAATGGTTCTTCGTGAGAGCCAATAGCAAATGCAAGATGGGCACTAGGGGGGACAGACACCGGAAAACCTGTCCCCACATTTCGGGTAATCTTCTCGGAGGAAGGAGGACCGTTGACGGACAACGTAGTCTTCGGCTTCAACGGTTTCTTTAAAGAGGCTCTTCTGCCCGCGAAACAGGCCTTGCGTCTTTGAGAGGGCTTCCTCTTCGGGCGAACCGCCGTTCGCCCCTACAGAATCACCTAAGATTGTCATCCCGTAGAGCCTGCCCTGAAGTGCTCCTGTTAAGGGTTCCTATACGGGATCTGGTTAATGATCTCGATAACGGACAACGATAATCAATCTCGTCCTCTCGGCAAGCACAGTGAACTCTCGACAATGCTCTTTCTCGACTCGTCTTATTGAAGGATCGAGATGCTAAAACAATTTCAGATGACGGCATTTGTCGTTTTTTTACTCTAGGCAATTTGCAACGGCTCTTTCGAAGGACGGGTCCACGATCTTGGACGGTTAACGAAAAACGGTTCTTCACAGCGTTCAGCGGTATTTTCCCCGCAAAGCGGGCATTGCGAACGCCAATGCTTTCCGGCGCACTGCTTCTAATGTTTTATTCTTCGTCTCGCCAGCGAGCATCACTTCCCGACGAAGTCGGCCTCACTTCCCCGGACGCTTTTCCGGGCATCACTTCCTGGGATGCTCTTCCCAGCATCACTTCTTGAAATGTTCTTGCCCAGCCTTGCGTCCCACCAAAACCAGCTTAACTTTAGGTCTTATCCAAGGATGGATTTGTGGTCTTGAACTACGAAACAAGGGTGTCTTTTTCTTCACCATGAGACATTGCACATTCCCGGCCCCCCACTTCACGAATTTTTAACCAACACTATATTATGACGTCATAATAGTACTGTGTGATACACTGTATACTATTATCAACATAGTACAGAGGTGATGTTATGGACATAGGAAAACTGGCAACGGAAATGAACAGGGGCTTCATTCAACTCTTAGTCATGGTTATGCTCGATGAACCAATGTACGGCTACGATATCGTTAAAACACTCGGAGAAAGGAACTTCTCAATCGACGAGAACACCCTGTACCCTCTTCTACGAAGACTTGAAGAAAGGGAGATTCTTTCTAGCGAGTGGAGAGTTGAGGAGAACAAACCCAGGAAATACTATTTCGTATCGGAAACTGGACGACAGGTGAGAAAGGAATTGCTGAGAATTTGGAATGAGCAGGAACAACTTCTAAAAAGCTTCGTTGGGGAGGAATGAAAATGGAAAGACTGAAAAAGTATCTTGACGATGTGCGAACGTTCTTACCGGGAACCAATCCAAAAAAAGTGGATGAGATTCTAAGAGAGATTGAAAGTCATGTACTGGAAAGAGCAGAGAGGGAACATGGAGAAATTAATGACACTGCAGTCGCGATGACGATCAAGGAATACGGTTCACCAGAAGAGGTTGCGGCAAGGTATTATGAAGGCGGTCCGATCATCGCCCCTCATCTGAAGAACTATCTCTTCATGTACACCGGAATTCTTTTCGCAATTCATCTTGGACTTCATCTTATCGCTTTTGTTTTTGGCGAGAATGGCGCGATCTTTGATTTCAGGGGAACCGATCTGCTAAGCCTTCTCTCACAGCTTCCAGTGACTTTTATATTTGACTTCGGACTTGTCAGCTTGATTCTTTACTTCGTGACGCAGGCAAAGGCTACTGCGAAGCTTCCCCACTTCACATATTTCATAAGAGCAGAAAAGACACCTTCAATGGGAAAGAGAATAGGAGCGCTAATAGGCTCTCTTGTTGGGGCCGGGATAACCTTTCTTGCTTTCACTTACGGACCATTCTATTTGGGCGGCGGAGAGCTAACGGAGATCGCGATAATCGCGTTGGATTCATTCAAGTTCGCGCTATTCCTTGCTTTTGGGCTGCTTGTCATAGATTCAGTATCCAACTTAATCAACATATTCAATTACTCCCGGTTCAGCAAAATCGTATCGAACACTCTTGGCCTTGTCTTTCTCTTTCTGGCCGTTTCACCAGACTATAAACCAGATATTGCATCCTATCTGAGTTTGAATCCCTCAAGTATAGATCATCCACTCCTTGTAGCGATTCTATTCTTGATGGCAATTGTAATAATTGTCGATCTGGTCTTTGAGACGATAAAGTTCTGGGTCAGCAGGATAGTACGAACAGACTGATTAGACTCCTTTAGAAACTGGGAGGGGTGATACCTCTCCCTTTTTTCTACTGTTTTTAGAAACAAAACATACAGGCTATGAAGATTAGACGTTCACTCTTTCTAAGGCTTTCCCGTCACTGTCTTTCCAGTTCAGAATGAGGTTGTTTGGATAAGTCCACTTGTGATATCAACGGACTTCTGTCCTGCGCTTTAAATATACTAACACCCTCTCCTTGATGATAAAATCATAATTGCGCTTCTAATCTATCGGGAAGTTCTTTAGCTGAAAAGATGTGAAGTTGCAGTTCAACTCTTTGATAAGTTGTTTTCCAAAACTAGGAGGGTCGATGTGGCCACTTTCATTATCAGAAGGCTTATGTTCCTGCCGCTTGTCGCCTTTGTAGTCACGCTTGTCGTCTTTGCAGTCATCTGGTCTATGGGGCCTGATGTCCTTCTTAGAGCCTATATGACGGGGAACGCCTCGAAATCACCAAACGCCGAGCAGAGGATAGTTGAAAAGTACGGGCTTGACAGGCCTGCAGTAGTTATGTACTTCAAGTGGTTCGGAAACACTCTCAGAGGCGATATGGGTTACTCTCTTACTGCCGGCTCAAGAGTCTCTGAAGCGATCCTTGTAAGGCTTCCGGCAAGCCTCGAACTACTGATACTGGCCCTGATTCCCATAATACTCTTCGGTTCGAGACTTGGAATAAGGGCCGCAATGCATCCCGATGGATTTACGGATTCAGTATTCGGATTCCTTTCGATAATCGGATGGGCAACTCCCGATTATGTAATGGCGCTCCTCATTCTAGTCGGCAGTTTCACAATATTCGGATGGCTTCCCATTGGCAACCTGACCACTTCTCTTATCAAAGACTGGAACACTTACAGCAACTCTTTGATAATCGACTCAATACTTAATCTACGTCTAGATATCCTGCTGGCTCAGCTAGTCAATCTAATCCAACCTGTTTTGACTCTGTTCATTGTACATTCTGCTTATGTCTTTCAGATAAGCCGGGCAACTGCACTGGAAGTGAAGAAGAAAGACTTCATAAGGGCTGCTAGATCACGAGGTGTGAGCGAAAGGACCATCATGCTGACTCACGTAAGAAGGAATGCGCTTATTCCTGTAGTTACAGTGGGAGGAGAGCTCTTCGCTTCGCTTTTCGCAGGGCTCGCATTTGTTGAGACTATTTTTGCAAGGCCTGGCATCGGACGGCTGCTTACGGAAGCAGCAATAAGCTTTGAAGTTCTCACGCTCTCTGGCCTTGTTCTTCTTATTGCTGCCGTAATGCTGCTCGTGAATATTGTCGTTGATATTATTTACTCTTATTTAGATCCCAGAATTCTTCTCTGGGATAATGGCAAGAGCGAACGGGGAGAATGATTGTATTAGAGCTTTATGTAGAATTCCCGAGCAGCGAAGCAAACAGTCTGAAAATCAGATTCTTTTCTTGCATAGTGGACGTACAATGAACTTTAGGGGGTGAGATCTATGAAGAAAGTCTCTCTAGTCCTGTGTCTATTGCTCGCCGGGTCCTTATTACTTGGAAATCTTTCTTTAGGATTGATAAATGTCGCAGCCAAAACCGAATCCCTTTCAAATACTCCTCTTTCCGGCTTCGTAGGAGTAGATGTGCTAGGTATTGACCTGCGCTATGATGTAGGACTTTTGTACCTTGGAGCGGCGACTCCGTTTCTCATGTTCACTCTTTCGGAAGATACAGGAGTGAAGTCTTCATTAATAATTCCCGGAATTGCATGGTATGGTTACATTGGATTGAAACTCGATTTTGGTGTTTTCTATTTTAAGGGGGATATCGGTCACACATTTGCTTTCGGCGAACAGCTACAGCTGGGTTTTTCTCCTCTAAGACTTGGGTTTGGAATGAACTTCAGTCCCAGTTACTACATAGAGCTAAGCGTCGATACTGTTCTGCAGAAATTCAACGAGACGGTCGGGAAGATCTTTGACTTTAAGATAGGTTACAGATTCTAGAAGATCAAAAGAGGTGTTCAGAGATGAAGAGATCTATTGCAACGGCCATTTTGGTAACTGTGCTGGCAGTCTCTTGTCTTTCCAGAAATCCAACGATTGAGGCTTACAGAAATCATTTCTACTCGATCAACTTCATGGATGTAGAAAACCTAAGTGTAAAACTTACTACAGAAAAAATCGATATCTCGAGGAATGAGAAACGAATGCTCAAAGATGGCGATATTCTCGTCTACCTTACTGACGAAGACAGGCTTGGAAAGATGGTAATACTGGAGCTTGACAAGAATGAGAGCGGCATGCTCTTGTTTGATTTTGTCACGTATGATAAGAATGGAAAGGTCTTCACTGAAAAGAAAGATGTCAAATTTCACTCCTCATATGTTTTTGATTTCGACAAAGGCATATTCCCTAAAGAGATAGAAGGGGTCAAACTGTGGTGGCACAGCACTGATGATATTGAAATGTATCTTGTCCCATGGGCCCCTACTAAGCTCTTGAAGTATCCCAATGCTGAAATGAACTGACCAGCGGGACATTAGTTCGAGAAGACATTTCATAGTATCAGTAGATTCGTTCTAGAATTCAAGCTGAATGAGAAATGTCGGCACCAGCTTCATGGTAGCGTCAACAAAGAAGTCGCCAGGCAGGCTTATTGGAAGCCCCAGTTCTCCACCCACGAGAACTCTGCCGAAATCAGTCTTAAATCCATAACTAGCACCGGCACCGGCAAGCATTAGACATTCCATCTCTCCAAGATGAATCAAACCCTCGACGCCACCGTGAACTCTCCATGAAGCAATGTCTTTGTAGAGGTAGAGACCGGGAACTAGTACGATCGAATCTGTAGCAAAGATCACTCCTGCCTTCACCTGAAATCCAAGAAGCCATGTATCAAAATTTACGGCCACAAAAGGCTCAAAATGGCCATGAATCTTCACTCCCACACTGAAATCTACACCGATCATCGACACCGCAAGGATCAATACTAAGAACACACAAATCATCTTCGTCAATCCGATCACCTCCATAACAACCAATTCTACCTTAAGCTACGGAGATAATTTTCAGAGGTCGCTGAGTCAATATTCACCAATAGCGCTGAAAAGCGAGCATGTTCAAATTGGAGTGGTAGAATTGGCCTGAACCCCGGGAGCTTCGATAAGTTCACTTTTCAACAATGCAGAGGAATTGGGTTTCCGGTTTTTTTGATTCTCGAGGTGGTGCAAATGTCGAAAATCGCAATTATAGGTAGTGGAATTGGGGGGCTTGCTGCAGGATGTTATGCCCGGATGAATGGTCTTGAATCGGTGATACTTGAAAAGGCCGATAAGCCGGGAGGACTTTGTACATCGTGGGACAAGGGTGATTATATATTTGACGGCTGCATACGTCATCTTGCTGGGCTTAAGCCAGGCACCCCACTTAATAATATGTGGAAAGACATTGGAGCGATGCCTTCCGATATCTACTTTCCCGAAGAACTGGTGAAGGCGGTTGACGAAAAGGGTAACGAACTGACAGTCTTCTACGATCTGGAAAAGCTTGAAGCCGAAATGAAGAGAATCTCACCAGAGGATTCTGAGCTTATAGAAGACTACATAAGGGCTATACGCAGGCTTTCCAACACTGACCTGATGGAGGTAGGCTTTTGGGGCTTCCGAGACTGGTTGAGGAATATCTCAGTATTGATTAAGAATAGAAAGGTTTCGAAATACTCCATGCTTTCATTCGCGCAGAGGTTCAAGAGTCCTGTTTTGAGAGAGTTCTTTCCTGTAATCCAGTACGGGTGGGCAAACATTCCACTAACTTTGAATCTAGGAGTGATGGCGGGATCGGTGGGAAAGAGATACGGACGATATCTCGGCGGTTCGGCCGAATTCATAAAGTCGGTGGCAGACAGATATTCTTCGCTTGGAGGCGAGATACTTTACAACTCCTCCGTGGAGAGAATCATAGAAGATAGTGGAAAGGCTGTCGGAGTGAGACTTGAAAATGGTACGGAGATCTCCGCCAATTATGTAATTTCAGACGCGTACGGTTATGACACTTTCATGAAAATGATAGATGAACGGCACCTCACCGATCGGCTGCGCTCGATGTATTCGAAGCCGATTGACAGGATGATGATGGGTTTGCATGTATCTTTCGGTGTGAACATGGACCTTTCAGACAAACCGAACACCATTTCCTTCTTCCTTGACGAACCAATCGAAATTGCAGGCGACAACTGCTCTATAATCAACCTTCTTAACTACAGCTATGACAAGAAACTGGCACCGAAAGGAAAGACCAGTATTAAAGCGATGTATGATACCTACTATTCTTACTGGGAAGAGCTATCGAAGGATCAGAAGAAATATGAGGAAGAGAAGGCGATAATCGCCAGTCGAACAATCGAGGCCATTGAAAGATTCATTCCCGGTATCGGAGAAGCCGTCGAAGCGACCGATGTGGCAACACCTATTACCACAGAGAGATTCACGTCAAACGCCCGGGGATACGGAAGTAAAGAGGATTTTCGATTGAGAGACACCCTCAAAGGATTTCTCAACAAACCGATGACGCTGAAAAGCCTCAAGAACTTCTTTGTGATAGGACACTCCATAGGTGGAACAAATCTCTACGGCTGTGCGGCAATGGGCAGGAATACTATCAGAAGGATCTGTAAGATGGAGCACAGGAATTTTGTCGCCTCCTGAGATTAAACTCCATTACCTAAAGCTTTTCATAAGAAATAAAACACCTTGATGTCCCTCAACCTCATAAGACACCGCTAAGAGATGAAAAAGTATGGATCATGAATTGTCTTTGTGAACCTTTTGCTCTCTATGATCAAGCGAGAGCCTTAAATTGTCAGTCTTGAGCTCCTCGAACAGACGATCTGCAATATAGACAGATCTGTGTTTGCCGCCCGTGCAGCCAATAGCTATCTTCATGAAGTTTCTGCCGCTTCCGGCGAAACCTTCAATCGTCATCCTGCAGAGTTTCAAAACAGTCGAGAAGTAGGTTTCTATCTCAGGGTAGGTCTCCAGATAATCCTTAACTTTCTTGTCCATTCCTGTCAGTTCAATGAGATCCTCATAATAGTATGGGTTAGGAAGGAATCTCACATCGAAGATCAGGTTAGCATCGTGAGGAATCCCTTCACTGTACGAGAAACTCTCTATCTCAACCCTCATCGGAGGCAGTTTGTAACCCTTCCCTCTGATAATAGAGACGATTGCCTCCTTCATTTCTTTCATATCCATTCTTGACGTATCTATCACATGATCACAGTTCTTTTTGAATGGATCCATAATGCTTCTTTCCTTCTGAATTGCTTCTTCAAGACCTGTCTCTTCCTGCAGGGGATGGGCTCTACGGGTCTTCTGGTATCTGTAGTAAAGTACATCATCTTCTGCATCGAGGAATATTGAAACAATACCCAGTCCTTTTTGCTTCAGTGATTTTAGGCTTTGATTAACTCTTTCAATACCACCAAACTTCTTGGCCGTACGGATATCGATAACAACCGCACTCTTATCGATTTCTTGTGCACCGATAATGTTTACAAGTTCCTCGATTATTGAAGGTGGAACATTGTCCATACAAAAGAACCCGAAATCTTCAAGTACATCGATTGCCGATGACTTTCCGGCTCCGGACATACCGGTTACAACAAATATGTTTGAAGACATTCGTAGCATCACCGCCCAAATGGCAAATACTAATGAAGAAAGAGATAATGTTTACATTAATCAAATTATACAATAATCTGGAAGAATTCTACTTTAGAGATCAATGTCGAAGGGGTTGTCTCTTGTGAAGACCGGGGGTGCGGGTAGCAGGTTGGGGGTTGGTCAGGAGCAAAAAAGAGATTGACCCAGTCCTCAAGAAGCAATTCAAAGCCATCTGATCAGAAACAACTTATTTCGTCATCCTGAAGCGCTCCTGTTCAGGATCTGGGCTTTTGGGAAACGTGATTGCAGCTTGCGGGTTGATTTGAAAAAGAGAAGAGTGAAACTGGTCTGCCGCTAAATGGTTCTCCGTTCGCCGAATAAAAAATTAGTTCTTCGTTCCGACGCTCCGCGTCCAAGTTCTTCGTTCTTCGTTAGAGCAATGAAGCAATACTATCCAGATTCCGACCAGGAGCTTTGTCGGAATGACGGAATCTAGCCTTTTCGCAATAACCGTAAGTTGTCATCCCACTGAGCCTGCCCTGAAAATCTGCCCCAATGAGCCCCTCTTCGGTCATCCCGTGATGACTCTACACGGGATCTCTTTCTTCATCTTCAATAGCAAGCGCGGGGATTAACTGATTCTTGGATTCTGTACCATTATTCACGGAGATCCTGACCAAGAGCTTGTCAGGATGACCAAAAGTGCGAGTATCCTGCCCAGAAAACATGTTGTTCCATCCCGCAATATCTCCATGCCGTAATTCCGTAGAGCTTACCCTGAAGCCTGCCCCAATGAGTCTGCCCTGAAGCCTGCACCAAAACACTCCTGTTTGGGGTCTCTGTTCAGGGTCATCCCGAACTTGTTTCGGGATCTGGTTTTGATGCTCTCGACGGGGGACGGAGGACCGTTGACGGACAACGTTGTCTTCACAGCGATCAGCGGCTCTCGGGATCGAGATGCTGAAACAAGTTCAGATGACGTGCTGTGGTGTTTTTGCTTTAGGGTCTTTAACCTGCAACTTGGAACTGATATTTTGCTCTTACAAACCCGCAAACACCAACCCCGAACCTCGTCATTTATTCTTGCAACTTGGAACAGATAACTTACAACTGCTCTTCGAAGGACGGGTCCATGATCTGGGGGAAGGACCAAGAACGGCTCTTTGCAGCGATCAGCGGGTTCTTTCTCTTAAGCGTACAGCGGATCTTTGGATCTAGATGCTGAAAAAAGTTCAGATGACGGAATCCATCATCGAAGAACCAAGAACCTGGACGCGTAGCGTCAGAACGAAGAACCGTTTTCTCAAATGACGGCTCTTATGCCCGACAGTGTGACTTGCTCTCTTAACTCAGTCAAGCGTGAAATCGTGTCCGCAGTTCTTGCAGAAGCGATTCTCTTTCTTATTCAGCATGTAGCAAAGACTGCATTTCTTGTAACCTACAAGAGAAGCGCCGCAGTTCGAGCATTTGGTTGCATTGTCCTCATTCTCCGCACCGCATTCGGGACATCTGGAATAACTCTTGCTCTTGGTCTTCTCAATTCTCGCTTCTCTGTCTGAGACAAATGTGTAGTCATAGGTCATATCTTCCTTAAGTTCTCGACCGCTAACCGGTTCCTGTTCACTTACGGGGCCGGAGAAGCTCTTTGTCTTCGCCATTGCAAGAAGCATTCTCCCCAGTGTCGTCGCAATGAAACCCAATACCAGAAACACAATCACGCCACCGAAGACCAGACTCAAGTAAGGAGCAAGAAAGAAACTGGCAAAACTGAATATTATCAAACCTATTCCAACAACATACACTATTCCACCGACAATTTTTATTATTGTTCTCACCGGATCACCAGAGCGGATATACATTTTATCACCGTCCTTTGTATTCAATTTTACAATGCCTTTCATTACTTGCAAAACAGATCAATCTTAACCCCTTCTGTGAGCACCTGCGAAATTGTAGAATTGATTGACAGAAATCCGAAGGGAGAGAAATGATTTGGAAATTACTACTGTTTTGTTGTTGTTGGCGCTTTTCTTTGGTTTGGTTTCGGTCCTTGTAATACTTTTCAAGATTTGAAGAAGCATTGTTCGGATACCATTACAACGTCTGATGCTTTTCTTTGGAAAAGGAGACAACACTGGCATTAGTTGCGCAGACAAGGTCAGTCGGTCTCAACCAGATCTGAAGACCTCGTTTGCCAGCACTCACGGATATCCTTTCTTCATTCAAAACTCCTTTATCAACGAGAATCTTGAAGCTCTTCTTCATCCCGAGAGGCGAAACTCCTCCCCTGACATATCCTGTAAGCGTCAGGAGACTTTCTGAAGGAACCGTCTCGATATTCCCGTCACCCGTGATCTCTGGAAGCTTCTTCATATCGATCTCTCTATGACCGCCGAGACAACAGACAAAAACCCCGCTTCTGTCACCCTTCAAGACAATAGTTTTCACGGTTCGCGAAGGTGACAAGCCCAGCTTCGATGCAACATTCTCGGCACTCAGATCGTGTTCGTCGACTTCGTATTCTAGAATCTCATATTCAATCCCAAGCCCATCCAAGATTCTAGTGGCATTTGTCTTTAAAGGCTTTTTGCTTTTCATTCGATTCTCCATTGGAACTGAAGTTGTTTTAACCGATCAGTTTCTTGTGAAGTAATTCCAGCCGCTTGTTTATATCTGCAGCGGAAAGTTCCGTCACGAGCTCGTCGAGATCTCCGTCCATCACATAAAGAAGTCTGTAGCTTGTAAAATTTATCCTGTGATCAGTTACCCTGTTTTGAGGGAAGTTGTAAGTTCTTATCTTTTCGCTTCGTTCACCGGTACCGATTTGCGTCCTTCTTGCCTCAGTAATCTCATTCTCTGCTTTAGAACTGTACATTTCATACAGCCTTGCACGTAGAATCTCGAGCGCTCTAGCTTTATTCTGATGCTGAGATCTCTCTTTCTGCACGGCAACTACTATCCCTGTAGGCTCATGGACTATCCTTACGGCGGAATCGGTCTTGTTTACGTGCTGGCCTCCGGCGCCTGAAGAGCGATACGTGTCGATTCTGAGATCGGCAGGGTCGATTTTGACCTCTGTTTCGCTTACTTCTGGAAGCACCGCTACCGTCGCAGTAGACGTGTGGATTCTTCCCCCCGATTCAGTCGTCGGCACTCTCTGGACTCTGTGGACTCCGCTTTCATACTTCAGTTTACTGAATACGCTTCTGCCTCTTATCTGAAAGATGACTTCCTTGAATCCACCGATATCCGTCTCATTTGAATCGATTATCTCCGATTTCCAGTTGTTTCGTTCTGCATATCTGGTGTACATTCGGAAGAGATCGGCAGCGAACAATGCAGCTTCTTCTCCACCTGTACCGGCCCTTATCTCAATAATAATATTCCTCTCATCTGCTAGATCGGGGACGAGAAGTCCCTTTAGATTAAGCTCCTTTCTTGCGATTCTGTTCTCGAGATCGGATATTGTATTCGCGATCACTTCCTGTTCGTTCTCTTCTGCGGTAGCCTTCATTTCATGCCATTCCTCAAGTTCGCCCTTCATCGAGTCTATTTCGCTATAAAGATTAATGATCTCAGAGAGCTCTGCATGTTTCTTCCCGTATTCCATAAGCTTGTCCGGGTCTGAAGCAACTTCGGGTTTTGAGAGTTCCTTCTCGACCTCCTTGAATCTCTCCCTGAAGACTTCCATTATCTTGCCTAAATCCATTAGAAGGCCCTCCTGAGCATTGCATTGGGGTCCCTTGCGTAATCCTGAAGCTGGTCCTTGTCGATTATTCCCTTTTTGAAAACATCCATCAACGCATCATCAAAGGTGACCATTCCATACTTTATCCCGGCCTGCATCATAGATTCTATTTGGTGGAATTTCTGCTCCCTTATAAGATTTCGGATAGCCTGGTTCACTACCATTATCTCGATAACCGCGATTCTTCCTTTACCGTCCCTCCTCCTGAGCAATCTTTGGTATATTACCGCCAGCAGAGTATTGGCAAGCTGCATAGCTACCTGGTTCTGCTGATGAGGCGGAAAGACTCCCACTATTCTTTCGGGTGTGGTAGCGGCGGAATTTGTATGGATTGTCGAGAATACAAGATGGCCTGTCTCAGCAGCAGTCATGGCAAGTTCCATCGTTTCGCTATCTCTCATCTCTCCAACTAGAATGACATCGGGGTCCTGCCTCAATGCATATTTCAGTCCATTATAAAAAGATTTCGTATCCGATCCAAGTTCCCTCTGATGGATCAGGGCATTTTTTGGTTCGAAAACGTATTCTACTGGATCTTCTATGGTGATCAAATGAACATGTCTCGTTCTGTTGATGTTTTCAAGCATTGCGGCAAGAGTAGTCGATTTTCCACTTCCGGTCGGTCCTGCAACAAGCACGAGGCCCTTATCTGGTTTACAGAATTCCTTGAACAACGGCGGATAACCCAGATCTTCA
This sequence comes from Mesotoga prima MesG1.Ag.4.2, assembly GCF_000147715.2. NCBI lineage: Bacteria > Thermotogati > Thermotogota > Thermotogae > Kosmotogales > Kosmotogaceae > Mesotoga > Mesotoga prima. The sequence goes on from NC_017934.1 coordinate 2,601,939, forward strand.
AGAGTCTTGATTGTTTTCGGGATTAACCTCAGAGCGACTACGGGAAGCTTATTTGAATAGAAGTAGTTTCCTCTTACCCTTAAAGAGCTGAACCCAAAAGAAAAGTCAATCTCCTTACTTTCCGAATCCTGTAACTTAATCTCAGATATCTCTTGAAGTTCTGTCGTTATCTTCTTCATCATTATTTCGTCGGTCAACAGTTTGTCTTGAATCAACTCACCATCGACCCTGTATATGACGTTTTCACCTGAGGTTAAGTGTATGTCGCTTGCATTCATCTGTTCACCTTTACTCAGAATTTCCTTTATCAGCATCTAGCCACACCTCCCGGAACAGAGAAGATTTTAACACAATGCACTGTCCGATAACTATGGTAAGATCTATGATTCAAGGGGAAACAATAGTTCTCGTAAGTCAGTCCAATTACTCGGCCGACTAATTCGGGAGGGATTCGAGTGTTTTACGAACTCTATCTGAGGTCATTCTGTGACGGCAATGGCGATGGAATTGGTGATTTTATCGGAGCCGAGCGGAAGCTCGACTATCTTGCAAATTTAGGTATTGAAGGAATCTGGCTTTTGCCGATTCTTCATTCGCCATCTTACCATGGCTACAGTGTCATCGATTTCTTTAGTGTCAACCCAATCTATGGAACTCTTAAGGATTTGAGAAACTTTCTGGCATCAGCGCACAAACTAGATTTGAAGGTCATACTGGATCTTCCGATGAATCACACCTCTCCAAATCATGAATGGTTCTTGAAGGCCTTGAATGGAGAAAAACCATACAGAGACTGGTATCTCTTTCTGAAAGACGAACAGTGGCTGAAGGCTAGGAGACATTGGGACGGAGAGCAGGTATGGACAAACTACTCGGGACAGTGGGTCTACACATTGTTCGGACCTGGAAGTCCTGATCTCAACTATGAGTCTTCTTCCCTGTGGCAACAGATGAAGGAGGTCCTTACATTCTGGTTATCCGTAGGATTCGATGGATTCCGATTCGATGCTGCAAAGCACATTTTCGATTTTTCTCTTGAAAAAGGCATCTGCGAGTACCAGCACAGCAGAAACATCGCTTTCTGGAAGGAGATGACGGCACACTGCAGATCGATTTCTCCAAATTCGATATTTGTGAGTGAAGTGTGGGACGATGCGCAAATAGTAGACCTGTACTCCGCGATCTTTGGAATTGGATTCAATTTCCCCCTTGCCGAGGACCTGAAAACTTCCGTTGCGACAAGAGACCCAGAACTCCTAGTGAAGTCTTTGAGGACTGATCTCAATAGATCTTTCAGGTCGAAGCGTAGCTATGAGTCTGGAGTTTTCCTGACAAATCATGACATGAGTCGTCTCGTATCGGTTATGGACGGTGACGAGAAACTCTCTCTTCTGGCAATGTCGGTCTTGTTGTCTCTTCCCGGAGTGCCATTCTTCTATTATGGCGAAGAACTTGGAATGGAAGGGGTCTACAATACGTATTTCAACGAAGAGCAACTTGAACCCTTCCTGTGGTTCGAGAACGGCTACGGTCCAGGTCAAACCGAATGGAAAGCGCTCGGGAAGAATCATCCTCACAGCGGCAGGTCTCTGGAAGCACAAAAAGCTGTAGATGGGAGCTACTTCGAGAGATTCAGGGCTATACTTGAATTCAGGAAGAACAACTCCTGGCTGAGGTTGGCAACTATGAGAGGCTTGAAACGAAGAGAAAACCTGGTAATCTTAAGAGTCGTTGGAGAAAGCCGGAGCGCGTACATTTATCACAATCTCGGGAAAAGACGTGTCGCTTTAGAAGACGTTTCTAATCTTCAGATCATCAACGGCTCTTTGGGTAGGTATCGCGGCAAGAGATACCTTGGAGGTTTCTCGAGCGCAATCGAGGTGACTGAATGACCGAAGACAGAATGGTGCTTTCAAGAAGAGGCTCAATAATAGGGGTGACCGGAAATGCAGCGCTCGCGGTGCTGAAGGTTCTTACCGGTTTCTTCACCGGAAGTATGGCTATTTTGGCCGACGGAGTAGATTCGACTACGGATATTTTGACCTCGGTTATTACCTGGATCTCTACATCCGTATCAAACAAGCCGCCTGATGCGCAGCACCCGTACGGTCACGAAAGGGCAGACGCCGTTGCCTCAAAAATCGTATCCATGGTTATTTTCTTTGCCGGAGCACAACTGGCCGTTAGTTCCATTCAGAAGCTCTTCAGCGGTGGATCCTCTGTTGAGAATATCGCTCTGGTAATTGTGGTGGCAGCCATCTCCTCTGCTGCGAAGTATTTTCTATATCGTTATAAGCTGGGAATAGGAAAGAAGATTGATTCATCGGTCTTCATAGCCGATGCAACGAACATGAAACTGGACATCGTCATCTCGCTATCTGTACTGGGAGGCTCGATCTTCGTGGGAATTACTGGCCTGCAGATAGTGGATTCGATCGTAGGGTTGGCAGTATCTGCTCTGGTAATCAAGACCTCCATAGAGGTCTTTTGGGAGACCAATTACGAGCTGATGGACGGGCTCAAACCTGGAGACGACATTTACAAGGTAGTTTTCGATTCGATAGAAAGGGTTCAGGGTGTTCAAAATCCTCATAAAGTCAGAGTGAGAAAAATGGGTTATAAGTACCTCGTAGATCTAGATATTGAAGTAGACCCGGATATGTCGGTAAAGAAGGCACATTCTCTTGCAAAAAAAGTCGAGGCCTCTATAAAAGAAGATCACAAAAATGTCTACGATGTCCATGTCCATGTAGAACCCTCTGGCAATGTCGAAGACGAGAACTTCGGGATCGACTCCTCTAAGGAATTTAATGAAAGCCTGAATAACAAAGACGAGAAATCGGAATAGGCCGCTATGAACAGAAACCTTTAACTCATCATTTTTAGAGAAATTCGTGATTGTAATCAAATCTGTACTATAATTGTTTTGAAAAAGCTCTTCGTCAGGTCATCAATCAACTATCAATACTCGGTACCTCATCCAATATTCGGGGGTGAAATTGTGAATCTCAAAGGCTCAGAGACTGTTGAAAACCTTATGAAGGCATTTGCCGGTGAATCACAGGCTAGAAACAGATACACTTTCTATGCATCTGTGGCGAAGAAAGAAGGCTTTGAACAGATATCGGCAATCTTCAAGGAAACCGCCGACAACGAGAAGGAACATGCGGAAGTCTTTTTCAAACACATTATCGACGGTATGAAAGACGAATTACCCGTTATGGTACATGTCGACGCCGACTATCCAGTGGATCTACGAGGAACAAAAGAAAACCTAAAGGCGGCCGCCGCTGGAGAAAATGAGGAATGGACCAAACTCTACCCAACTTTCGCCGATGTCGCAGAAAAGGAAGGCTTCTTGGATGTCGCTAATAGCTTCAGACAAATAGCAAAAGTAGAGAGCAGACACGAGGCCCGTTATCTAAAACTACTGGAAAACGTCGAAACCGGTAAGGTATTCAAGAGAGAAGAAAAGGTTCTCTGGAAGTGTGGAAACTGCGGCTACATTCTCGAAGCTAAGGAAGCTCCGGAGCAGTGCCCGGCTTGTAAACACCCAAAGGCTTACTTCGAACTTTTCGTTGAGAACTACTAGATCTAAACCCTTAAGCTAGTGAGGTCCGGCAAAACCGGACCTTTTTCATCTAGTCATTGAGATTGGTTAATGACAAGAACCCTTCCCGAAACACACTGAATTCACGGTCTTCAAGACTTTCTAGATCCGAGTTTTTCACGAGAAATTCAAGGAAGTTCAGTATGCTTTCACAGGAAATATCGTTGTAGTTTCTTCCTTCAACTCCAACGTTACGACTTGAGAGAATCTCCTTTGTAAAGCTGTAGAGGGAATAAAGATCAAGCCTCTCCAGTTCAAGATAACGCGCAAGGTCTTCTAGCAGTCGTACCCATGTTTCAACAGGATTGAAGATACCAAAGTGATCCTGAAGAACCGGCATGAGCTGGCCGTAATAGAAATGTTGAGTAGATTCGCTCTGCCACGGTTCAACTCCGAAGATCGCCCTGGCCTCCTCTTTCTTCTTCTTAGGAAGAGAAAACAGCGCACGCGCAATTGCGTCATGCTTGGCGAAGACGAAGTACTCCTCGCCGTTCAAATATCCCAGCTCATCTAGACAATCAAGATATCCTTCTCTCATGAAGTTTCTTGCGATATCAGGGTCGAAATCGAGAACGTCTCCATAGAACTCGCGTGGCTTGATAACCAGATACTTTACTTCCTCCAATCTCTTAAGCGAAGTGAGGGTAAGCACATCCCTTATTCTCTTTGGACCAAGATCCACAATGATAATCTCTTTGAAGCCTCTGCTAAGAGCCATGTTTACAGGGATATTCCTGTATATTCCTCCGTCGATGAATTTCTCTGAACCAATTTCTTCTCTCTTGAAGACCGGATGATTTGCGCTGGCAAGTATATAATCTTCTAACTTTCCTTCTGGAATATCGTCTAGGAATAGCTCCTTGGGTTGCATATTGCTAAGAGAATAGGTGACGATTCCAACATCGATTTTCGCCTTTCGTACTAATTCTTCTTTAAGAAGTCGACCAAAGTTCTCTCTCAGAGGTGCAGGATCGAAACCACGGCTCTTCAAGGCAGCGAGGGCTTTTTCGATTAGGTTTCCGTCGGGGCCGTCTTTCACAACTTTGTCAAAATCGATTTTCAGCCACAGTTGCCTTGCATCTTCGAAATTGTCCATGGCAATAGCCATGGAATTTATCGCGCCAACGGAGGTTCCGTAAACTCCCCCAATTTCGATCCCACAGTCTTTCAAGGCCTTCCATACTCCGATCTGATAAGCGCCACGCGCTCCTCCCCCCGAAAGAACGAGCCCTATCTTTTCTTCGAACTTAACCCTTTTGCTCATCGGTATTAGCAAGTCCGACAGATTCAACTTTGCCATTTTAGTCACCTCACTGCAATTCTATATTAGACCAAACGGTAATTCCAGAGATTGTCTCCCTTAAACACACTTCGGATATAATGCCTAAGGGAGGTGTTCATGAATCTTTGAGAAACGGCTTTGCCAATATGGTGGCCAAACAGGAAGAGGTTGTTGCATAAGCAAGATACCGGGCCTGTCATGTAGAATTCGCTTCGGAGAAACTGTCGATCCTGCCTCTTATGGCATCACGAACCTCAGCAATCCACTGAAAGTGAATGAGGACACTTTCTTCCAGATTACCTCTATAACTAAGAGGTTCGGCGTTCTTGCAGTAATTAGATTGGTAGACTGCCGCAGACTTGATCTTGACAGACCTTTACGCGATTATTAACCCAACTTCAAGCTCTCGGACGGAGAGGCCGAAAAGAGTTTGACAATGAGGCATCTTCTTACACAATCATCGGGGGAAGGGAGATTACTTCAAGGATTTCCGTTTTGGCAAAAATGTTATGGGAAACATGGTTAACAGCATATTGGCACTTCCACAGATCAATCCCCCCGGAAATGATTCTTTCCTACTGCAATTCCGGTTTCTATGTCGCAGGCAGGGTCATCGAAGTGGTTACCGGAAAACCCTTCGAATAAGCCATCAATGAATTGGTTTCAAAACCTCTCGATCTCGATAAGATCCGTTTCTCTCCCGAATAGGTCATTACCGAACGGTTTGCCGTCGGCCATCATGTCAAGAAGGAGAAGATATTTGTTGCACAACCTTGGCATATTGACAGAGCTTTGCATCCGGCAGGTGGAATCGTTACCAACGCCGAGAATTTGCTTAAGTATTCTGCATTTTACTTTGCTGAATCGTCCCCCAAAAGACTGGAATCATAAGTGAAGACTCATTTGAGGCCCTGACCACGGGAAGAATCGACGCTTCTCCGGCCTCCAGAGTTGCTCTAGGATGGTTCGTTGAGGAGATTGAAGGCGTCAAAGTCCTGCAGCATAGATGCCGGGCCAACGGTCAGATTTCCTTGCTGATAATACTTCTCGATCTAAACCTTTCGGCGGCTATCCTTACCAATAGCAATGAAGGCAGCAAACCAACTTCTATCTTCACCAGAATGGTGATCGAAAAACTTCTGGGAATGAGCCCAATCATTTTGGCCCCAGCCAGCGATGCACTTGAGAACAGAAAGGATCGTTGGGAAGTATTTGGGAAAAGTCCGACCTGGATATCTTCAAAAAAGACTGCAAGCCGTTCATAAGAAAGATACCTTGCGGAGGATTCCCAGAAGAAGACTTGGAACCGGCCCCACCATTTCTTCCTCAAGAGATGTCAATATCCGAGGAAGGATTCCTGATCAGCCAGAGCGAACCTGATCCGTCAAGCGCGGGAGAGTTCATGCCCGATCGTACGGGTGAAGTTGCAGAGCTTAGAATACGGCTTCGCACGTACAAAAAGGCAATGCGTCAATAAAGTCTCTGAATTCTATGGACATTCTTGCAACCTCTTCCTCTGATAGAATAATAGTGCGGTCAAGTCTTTCTCACACGATAAGATGATTGGAGGGTTATTATGAGCCAGCTCGTTGTTATGGGAAACACAAGTCTCAAAGGCGAGATAAAGGCAAGCGGCTCCAAGAATTCAGTTTTGCCTATTCTGGCAGCGACTGTCATGATCGAAGAACCGGTAGTAATAAAAAATGTCCCTGAACTGCGCGATGTTCAAACAATGATTTCCATACTTCAGCAGATTGGAAAGACAGTCTCATTCGAAAACGAGACGGTAACGGTAATGCCAGGGGAAATACTAGTGGGAAACGTTCCGTATGAGCTTGTAAAGAAAATGAGGGCCTCATTCAATATAATTGGCCCTCTTACCATGATCTGCGGGTGGGCAAAGGTAGGAAAACCCGGTGGCTGCAACATCGGTCAGCGTCCCGTCGACTTTCATCTGAAGGGTCTCGAGGCCTTTGGTTTCAGAATAACGGAGGAACATGGAGACGTCATGGCCGTCATTCCCAACAGTTTTGAAAAAGAGATTGTCTATGCGCTTCCCTTTCCCAGTGTTGGCGCAACCGAGCAGCTCATGACTACGGCAGCTCTAATGGAGGGAAGTACGATAACTATTGAGAATGCTGCCCGAGAGCCGGAAATATCGGATCTCCAGAACTTCCTTAATGCGTGTGGCGCACAGATTGCCGGTGCCTCGACACCTACCATAAAGATTACCGGAGTTAGAAATCTCCATGGATCGGAATACTCGGTTATTCCCGACAGAATTGAAACGGGCACTTATCTCCTTGGAACAATAGCCACCAAAGGCGACGTGAAGATTCACGGAACAAGGTCGGACCACCTGATTTCTCTCCTGAGTATTCTTGAGGAGATGGGAGCAGGTATAGAGAAAGGCCAAGACTATTTGCACGCCTTCTGGAAGGGACCGCTGAAGCCGGTAAGAATATCGTCGGAACCATACCCTGGATTTCCTACTGACCTCCAGCCGATAATAACTGCCGTGCTGGCAACGGTCGAAGGCACATCCGTTATAGAAGAGAACGTCTTTGAAAACAGATTTGGATACGTAGATGAACTAAATCGAATGGGAGCAAGAATCAAAGTATCGAGTAGCCACGCTAACATATGCGGCGTCGATAAACTCAGTGGAGCAGAGGTCGTAGCCCCTGACATAAGAGCCGGCGCTGCACTTGTGATAGCAGGACTGGCGGCCGATGGAGAAACAATAATTAACAACGTTACCCATCTCTTCAGAGGGTATGAGAGGTTTCAGGAGAAATTGAGAACACTGGGAGCCAAGATAACCTTCTATCCCGACGAAGAATGAAGATCGGAGTTGCGGGTAGCAGGTTGGGGGTAGGAAGAGCAAAGGATCAGTTCCAAGTTGCAAGCTGTGAGTTGTAAAGGCCGGGGTTTGAGGATGGTGGTTGGAGGTCGGAAGAGAAAGAAAACTGGTTCTCCGTTGAGCGGTTCACCGTTTTCCGAAAAGAGCCGTTAACCGCTTTCTAAGATACGCTGAACGCTTGAAAGCGCAAAGGATAAGTTGCATGAATAAAAGCAGACGAGGTTCAAAGTTGGTGGTAGGAGGTCGGAAGATCAAGAGAACTATGCGCCATTGAGCGGTATTCGCCGGCGAAAAGGAACTGGATGTTGAAACAAGTTCAGATGACGAGAAGGGCAGGGTATCGATTACAGGGTATGGGGTTTCGTGAAGAGAACCGGTTCATCAATTCAGGGTTTTACTGTAACTGAGAAAGTTATTCCGGCACCGGCTCTTGGCAGGAAGCTCCTCACTCTGTCATCCCGAACTTGTTTCGGAATCTGGTTTTGATCTTCTCGGAGGACGGTGGACCGTTGACGGACAACGTGTTTTTCATCAGCGTGCAGCGGTTCTTTGGGGCGCAATGCTGAAACAAGTTCAGATTAAGGGGTGTAAGACTCTCAGGACGAGTTAGATTGGTTGTGCGTTATGGGTTGATGGTTAGGCGAACTTGTTCGAAGTGTTCCTTTTCTCTTCCATAGCCCAAACGCAATCTCAGTTACCGTAGACTCGAATTTGCGTGACTAATCTCAGCTGACGGTCTTCCGTCAACTCTCAAGAGTGAAGAAAAGGAATGGGTTGGATGGATTCAAACGCAGAAAGACTTGTCAAAGTGCAAAAAGCAATAGAAAACACTCGTGAAAGGCTGCACTCGTGTGACCTGTGCCCCAAGAAGTGTCGTATAAACAGGTTCGAGGTTCCTGGTTTCTGCATGCAAAGGATCGAACCAAGAGTCTCGGCAACTGTTCTCCACTTCGGGGAAGAACCACCTTTGGTGAAGGAAGGCGGTGCAGGTGCGATCTTTTTCAGTGGCTGTTCAATGAGCTGCCTCTACTGTCAAAACTTCGCCTTCAGTCAGAAGAATTCAGGCAAGGTCTTTTCTTTTGAAGAGCTATCACGACACTTTATGAAGATTCAGGAGGAAGGGGCCGCTTGCATCGATCTCGTCACTCCGACTCCAAATCTGTATGGCTTTCTCAAAGCTTACGAACTTGCTCTTAAGGAGGGCTTTTCTCTTCCGGTAGTGTTCAACACAAGCGGCTATGAAGAAGTGAGTACACTGCTGCTTCTCGATGGAATCGTGGACATATACCTCACAGACATAAGATACACCGACGATGAGGTTGGAAAGAAATACTCCCTTGTTCCCGACTACTGGACTGTCACAAAGAAGGCAGTTAAGGAGATGTTCAGGCAAACAGGCTCTTTCAGAGAAGAAAACATGCGAGGAGTTATCGTCAGACATCTTGTTCTACCTGAAGGAATAGCAGGCACTGAAGAAATGGCGGAGTTTGTTGCTTTTGAATTATCTTCATCCGTTCCCATATCGCTTATGTCACAGTATCGACCTGTTTACAGGGCGAGAGAATACTATGAGCTATCGAGAAGAATTTCGGAAGAAGAGTACGATCACGCGCTGAACGTGATAGATGCGTTTGGCCTCACCGGTTGGATGCAGCACTTCGAGTCGAATGAAGGCTACAGGGCGAAACCTCTGAGGTGGGACTAGATGATTTTCACAATCTCTTTCTTTTTGTGGATCACTTTTTTTGGCAGATTCACTCTGGCCTCAGTAGTTTCGGGAGTGTTAGTTTCCGTTCTTCCTCAATATATATCATCTAGACTCATTCGTTCCGGCCCCGTTTTTGCCACGGCTTTCAAGATTATTCTTGCCTTGCCAATAGCCGTATTTCAAGCGTTCAGACTTATCTTCTCAAGACCCGTCTTCACGGTCAGGAGTGAGAAATCTCCGGAAAACAGAATTGTGGAGTTTGGCAAGATCATCTCTATAACGATGACCCCTGAGGAAATAGTCATCTCGAAAGACAGGGAAGGATTGCTGATTCATGAGGTGAAGAAGTGACTTTTTACATCACCATGGCTGCAACTATCTCCTCCATTGTAATGCTTGTGTGGTTCGCCGCAGGCAGTAATCCCTGGAGGCTTCTTGTGGCTTATTCTGCTATCTCCACAAGACTTCTAATAGGTATAATTTTCATTGAGATGGTAACAAGCGTCGATTTCGTCTCGAGTGTTGCTCTTCTATTCCTTATACTCAACACAAGCGGAACGATTATCGCAGCTTATTATATGGGAGTGCGCAGATGATGGAAATAATCGCCTACATAATTCTGATCCCTGGGCTTTTCTTCGTTGTTGCCGGTACTCTCAGGGCGGTTTTTGCACACACGATAATTGGTACACTTCATTTCCTAACCATAGCCGATACGGTTGGCCTGATATTCCTAGTGATCTCGGCGTTTTTCTTCGGTCTCCTGACGATAATCGAAATGCTCGCGTTCATAGTTGCTTTAATGGTTACGGGACCTCTCGTGACACACGTCATTGCAAGAGCTTTCATAAACTCAGGGGGAAGAGAGAAATGAGCTTTGTCATAGTCGCAATCAGCTCTTTATATATTGTCAGTGCGATAATAGTCCTTTCATCGAAAACCAATTTCCAAAGCGTAATCTGGTTTGGGATTGTCGGTTCTCTGTCAGCCATAATAATGATGATAATTGGAGCACCGGATGTTGCCATGACTCAATTTTCGGTCGGGGTAGCCCTTGTTCTGATCGTTTACATAATGGCGCTCAAGAAGCAGCGCCGTGTTCGTCTCGGCATTGTCGAGGTACCGTCGATGATTGAAGAGACACCCTCTGGATTCAGGGGTCTGGAGTGGGAGATAATCCAGCTTGTCGATGAGAAAGAGGGTTATCATCTCGAACCTGTGAAGTTTTCCAGCAAGGAAGAGGCATTGGTAGCGATAGAAAACCATGATATAGATTTGATTTGCGGAGCGCTTACAGAAGACGATGTTACCGGCAGGACGAAGGGCATTCCCTATTTGGAAACTTCGATCTTCCTGTGCAATGGAGAGGAAATCGATTTTGTGAGACTGAAGCACTTGAGCAGAAACTCCCTTTCTCCAACGCCTGAGTTTCTGAGAAAGAGCAGCTATGTCTTTGTCGTTTCGACGAATTCACCTGATCTCGAAAAGGATATCCTTGAAGGACTGGAGTTCATAAGATCTTCGGGAAACATTGAGGAGATTGTGGGGCGGTATCTGTGAAGATCGCGGGAATCATAGCTCTGATAACCATCTTCATGATCGTTCTTTTTTCCTTTGATCCGTTCGGCAGTATTCCAGAGCCGATCGAAGAAATAGTGAATCGAGTAAACGTACCCAATATAGTCACAAGCGTTTATCTTGAAACAAGACTCTATGACACTATTTTCGAGATAATAGTCTTTACGATAACTGCACTTGGTGTTGCAAGCCTTTTTACTTCGCTGCCCGTTAATAGCGACGAGGGTCAGCAGGTATTCGGAACGGTTACTGTTTACAGCGGTGGACTGGCTGCACTGTCCATAACGCTCTTCCTATATGTTGTGATAAACGGTCACATAAGTCCCGGTGGAGGATTTGTTGGTGGAGTAGTTCTCGCAACGGGCGTTGTCACTTATGGACTCACTTCGAGTTTCAGGAGAGCGAGTCTTCATTATGAGATCTTCAAGGTAAATATGCTGGAGAACGTAAGCCTTATTCTTATTTTTGCGTTTTCATGTTTCATCATAATCTTTCCAGAGGCTCACGCACAAATACTATCTGAGGCTGGATTCGGTTCGGTTTTCAGTGGCGGACTAATACCCATGATGAATATATTGATAGGAATCAAAGTATATGCAGGCGCCTGGAAGATGTCCAGCGAGTTCATAAACAGACGGGGAACATTATGACGGGAATTCTCGTAATCTATTTCTCGATAATTGGTATGCTGGTCGGAGCAGTGGGCATGATTCTCTCGAAAAACATAATAAAGAAAATCTTGTCCCTTGGTATAGTAGAGACTTCCGTAAATCTTATGTATACCGGAATTTCGGCCAGAGGAGGGATAATTCCCCCCATAATCAGCGGTGACTTTTCTAATGCAGTCTATGCAGACCCCATTCCCCAGGCCGTAATAATTACCGGAATCGTAATTTCATTTGCATTGCTCTGTCTTTCGCTCGTATTTGCGATCATAATTTACAACAAGTATCACACAATGAATGTCGAGACTATCGAAATGATTTTCGAGAGGGAGGAAAAATGATAGCATTAGTCTTCCTGCCCGTTCTCGGAGGCGTTATCTGCCTTGTATTGAAGAAGAGAAAGAACGTCAGCCTGATCATTGCCATTGTTACGGCTTTAGTCGGTGGAAGCGTCCTTCCATTTGTTATCTTTGACAACGCTTCGATAGACATAGGGAACTGGGGTTCACTTGGAATTGGACTTGCGATAGATGAATTAGCAATCCCCTTTCTGCTATCGACTTTTATCGTTATGCTCGCGGTGATTTTGAATTCTATCAAGAAGGGTTATGACGGTTTTTTCTATGCCTTGATCCTCATACTTTACGGAACTCTAAATTCAATATTCCTTTCGAGAGACCTTTTCAGTATTTTCGTAACCGTTGAACTCGCATCGATAATTTCCTTTATCCTAATTTCCTACGAGAAGAAGCCCCGTCAGGCCTGGGCCAGTCTGAAGTATCTGCTCCTCTCTTCACTAGGTCTGAACTTCTATCTACTAGGAATCGGAATCGTCTATATGGAAACGGGTTCATTTGCGATGGATAGTCTCGAACAGGTTTCGACTATCGCAACAGTTCTGATCTTTGGGGGGCTGGCCGTCAAGTCCGGTCTTTTCTTTTTCTCAATGTGGCTTCCGGATGCTCATTCCAATGCGCCAATCGAAGTGTCTCCAATACTATCCGGTCTTATTGTCAAACTTGATGTCTATTTATCGATAAGGTTCATAACCTATTCCTCTTTCGGCTGGATGAGAGATACCTATATGTTCATAGGAATCGTAAGCGCAATTGTCGGCGTCGTATTCGCAGTCAATTCAAAGAACGCCAAGAGGGTGCTAGCATATCACACTATCTCTCAAGTTGGATTCATGCTTGTGAATTGTGACAAGTCCTCTGCCTGGCACGGCTTCAGCCATGCAATATTCAAAACGCTCCTTTTTCTGGTCGTCGGAAATATTTCGGAAAGACTCGGTACAAAGGAGTATACAAAGTGGTCGGGGAAGATCACGAGGGTCGAGTACGCTTTTCTGTTGATCGGTTCGCTCGCAATCGCGGGATTTCCCATGACATCCGGATGTGTGACGAAGGAGATCATCATACACGGCGCTTGTTGTCCCTCGTTGAAGATACTGCTCCTCATTGCTTCCGCTGGAACGGCCATGAGCTTCTCGAAATTCATCTTTCTCAAACCCGGAAAATCTTCCTCGCGGCCTGCCGCGAATACCGTTGCGGCTTACTCCATTTTGTCCGGAGTCATAATCGTACACGGGATTATCGGTTTCGAAATATATATGTTCGAATCATTATTTGCCGTTATTGCGGGAGTAGCCGCATATCTTCTGCTTCGCAAGTTTCTCAGACCTCTGCCGGTTTATTTCGAGAGGATCGATTCGGCTCTCTCTTCCTATCTCGTTCTATTTCTAATTTCGATCGTGTTGGCAATTATCCTCTCCTCTTGAAAAGGAGTATCGATTCCGCTATAATCGTCTTTGTAGGCGAGTAGCTCAATTGGCAGAGCGACGGTCTCCAAAATCGTAGGTCGGGGGTTCGAGGCCCTCCTCGCCTGCCAGAAAAGAGAGGAAGTTTCCTCTCTTTTTTATTTCCCCCCTATATGCTTTGCCATATTCAAGCTGGTAACTTCATACCCCATCTTCCTATATAGAGCAACCGCCACGGTGTTATGTGCGAAAACATGGAGCGAAAGGTCTTCCACTCCTAGTTTTGAAGCATATTCCTCAAGCGCCTTCAAGCTCTCTTTCCCGTAGCTTTTTCCCCTGAATGCCTCATCGATTACGAAATCATAGATGAATCCCTTCTTCTCCATTCCCGGGAAGATATGTAGCCAGACACAGCCGATCTTCTTGCCTGTATCCTTTTCCTTAAGATTCAGCAGTTCGTGGTTCTCTGTGTTCAGTCCGTCAGTCAGCAATGAATCGACCTCTCTCTTCGATTTTTCTAGTGCGCTTTTCTCTTCCCATCTTCCGGATTTCACATTCTCTACCGCGTAGTTTTCAACAAGTTTTCTCAGATATACGCTAAACTCATCTGACCTCATTTTCTCTATAACTATCATTCTGTCCCTCCTCTATAGATCATATCCAACAGAAATCTCTTGAAGAGTACCTTGATTGAAAAGTAATCGTCGACGTACTCTGATGACCGGAAACTTCAGGACAACAACCAGTCTTAGAAAGAGCAACAAGAAAGTACACTTCCTTGATTAATGAAAACCACTACTGCTCTCTTAAAGTGATCAAGTACACTTTCTGCTGATAAAATTGTTTTATACATGATATTCTAAATCACAAGGGGAGAAATCACAGTTTGAGAACCGTCGAGATAATTATTCAGGGAAGAGTTCAGAAGGTCGGCATGAGAAACTTCATAAGGCGTCTGGCTACGAGACATGGGATTACTGGTTATGTAGAGAACCTCGACGATGGCTCGGTGAGAGTAGTAGCTCAGGGCAGCAAAGCACAGCTAAATGCATTCCTTGCGAAGATCGAGAAGGGATCGATTTCGATAAAGCTTTCCGGAGGAAACATCAAGAGGGTTACTGAACGGCCATCCATGGAACACGGGTTCATGGACTTTGAAAAAAGGTAATTCCTACTGGAGGAGAAAAATGACAGTGATAATATTGGTGCTGATCGTTGTAGGATTTCTGGGCATCGTCGGTGCCGTTTTTGCCAACAAGGTCACGAAACCGCGGCAAATCCCGTACGAAGAGACCTACCGCATCGAAGTCGAAAACGGCAGAATGGATCCGGAGTGGTTCGAAAAGATCGAAAAGGAGGAGGTCTGGATTGATTCTCCGTATGGATACAAACTTCACGGGTTACTCATTCCGAACGACAATTCCGAAAGAGCTGTAATTATCTGCCACGGTATCACTTATTCGCTGTTCGGTTCCATAAAGTACGCGAAAATTTTTCACAAGCTAGGCTTTAACATCATCGTATATGACCACAGAAATCACGGAAAGAGCGGAGGCACGAATACGACTCTGGGCTATTACGAGAAACATGATCTTGCTGCGGTGAAAAACTGGGTCCTGGATAGACTGGGCAAGAAGACCAGAATAGGTCTGCATGGGGAATCGATGGGTGCCGCAATCGCAATTCAGTATCTTTCTCTAGATGATGAGATCGACTTCTGCGTCGCCGACTGTGGTTTTTCGGACCTCGAAGAATTGCTCTCGATAAGGTTGAGAGAGGACTTTCATCTGCCAAGAGTTCCATTCATCTGGCTCGCCCGTCTCTTCGCTAGGATAATGACTGGAGCCGATCTCAAGGAAGTCAGCCCGATCAGATCAGTAAGAGAGACTTCCATTCCTATCATGTTTGCTCACGGTGGAGAAGACCACTACGTCCCTACCTTTATGAGCGAAAAGATGTACAGTGAAAGACAATCAAACAAACATCTACTTATAGTTCCCGATGCTGGCCATGCGATGGCCCTTGTTACCGATCCAGCGAAATACGAAAAAGAGATAGAATGGTTTCTTCGTAGTAATGATCTCCTTTGATTCAGCTCTTTATTTCCGCCCTCACTATTGAAAAATTTGCCTTAAGAATTAAAATCCATTGTTGGAATTATTCATTACCTTGCCGAACTATATCGATAATTTGGTTTTGGTTAGTTTAATTTATTGATTTGCACGCTAATTCATATTGAAATAATCAATCACTACAACTAATTAATTATTTTTCCATTAATTATTGAAGCAAAGAGCTTGACATTCTTGGAATTATTGTGTTAGACTTCGTAATGCTTTGATAATCTTTTTCTTTTTATCGAAGTAATTAAATTATCGATTACTTTTTGCACTATAGTTCTGTCCAGAATTATAATTATGCGATTATAATGAAAATTTCTTACTGATATACAACTGAATATTCTGTGCAAAGGCACAGAACTAAATGAAAAAGGGGGCGAAAGAAATTGAGTAAGAGACTTACCGTGATCCTTCTCGCATCGATGATTGTTCTCTGTGGCGGTGTTTTTGCAACCGAGAAGGGACCAATCTCCGACGTCATCTACTTCAACGTTAAGATGTCTCAAGAACTCGGTCTCAGAGACGTTGCCGAAGGACTCACCGACATTTTCATGGAAGGCGTCTCCGGTCCTACGTTAATGGGGATGGATAAGGCAACACGAGACAAAATGGATATCTACTCTGTTCCAGCGCTAACCTATGCTCTTTTCGTAAACCCATATCCGAACGAAGCTCCTTACTTCGCAAATGTAGACGGAAAGGACTTCTTCAACGTAATGGCGATAAACGAATTCAGGTATGCTCTCAACGACTTGATCAACAGGCAGTACATAGTTGACGAGATACTTGGAGGCGCTGGAGGACCGATGTTGTCTATGGCAACCCCCGGTCAACCCGGTACCTACAGATACGGTCTGGTCGCAAACAAACTTGGGTTAAGCTTTGAAGGCAACGAGACAAGAGCTCTCGAAGCTATGAAGAAAGCTCTTGAGGATGCCGCAAAGATTCCTGAGAATCAGGGTAGACTGGTAAACAGTAACGGCAAATGGTATTTCGATAATGAGCCATTGACGGTTAAATTCGTTATTAGGGCTGATGACCCCAACGTTAGAGTCAAGATGGCCGAATACGTCTCCCTTCAACTTGAAAAGGCCGGGGTAACAGTGGACAGACTGGTCTGGGAAAGATCAAAAGCTAGCAACACAGCTTATGGTAGCGATCCTGCAGACCTGATCTGGAACCTCTACACCGAAGCATGGAGCGCAGGCGCCACAAGAGCCTTCTGGGAACACATAGTACGCCAGATGTATGCTTCCGGTGGATCCTACATGCCCGGCCGTGGGACAGAAGGGTTCTGGAATTTCAGAAACGAAAAGCTGGACGATCTCATAGATAGGGCCTACACAGGAAACTTCTTAACTGAAGAGGAGTACTGGGACCTTTCTCTTACGGCTCTGGAGATGGGACTTAAAGACGCAGTTAGAATTTATGTCTGCTATCAGGACGGCTTCTATACGGCCAATTCGGCGAGGCTTCTCGACAGATTCGCATACGGACTCGGAGACGGAGTTAATGACTGGTCACTCAAAACGGCCGTCACCGATGACAAGGTGCTTTTTGTCACACAGTACTCATCCGTTGGAGCTCTCTTCATGTCCAACTGGGATCCTGTAGGACCTGACGGAATCTCAGACACGTACAGTGCAAATGTCGTAACGATTCTCTCTGATCCCAGCTCTTTTGAGAGCCCGGCGTCTGCTATAAATACCCCTTACAGAGTTAACTGGACACATGACGACATAGTCACGAAGGTCGAGCGAAACTCGGAAGGTGACGTCGTAGGTACAATAGACGTTCCCGAAAATGCGATAAGATTCGACAGCAAGACCAAGCAGTGGAAGGAAGTCGGCCCGGGCGTCAAGTCAATGTCGATGGGAACATATACCCTCCTCGGAGGCAACATGCACCAGGGCCAGCCCATAACAGTCAACGACTATCTCTACGCCTTCGCATTCATTGATGAATGGATATCGAGAGACGGGGAGAATGACAAGTACTACGAAGCTTCGTACGAGAATTACATGAGAAGCGGACAAGACACGATAAAGGGATATATTGTAAACGATGACGGGACAATCACTACCTACTTCGATTACAACTTCCCTGCAAGCGTCGACAGAACCGCACAGTGGGGAGCACCTTTCCTTGGAGTCCACAGACAGCCATTTGTAATAGTCTCCTGGGAAATATACGAGGCCCTCGCGGAAATCGTTGCCAACGGCAGCCAATCTGGAACGGTCTATGCCTTCAGGAACGATCCCGCTGTCACTCAGATCGATGTCCTTGTACCGAACCACGTGAAAGACATAAAAGCGAAACTCGTCGAGCTAATAGAAAAGGGACATGTTCCTAACTCTCTTAAGGGCCTGATAACTGTCGAAGAGGCTCAGTCAAGATACCAGGCCGCAATCGACTTCATAGACAAGTATGGACATGCGTATATAAGCAATGGACCATACTACCTTTCAAAATACGACCCAACTGCGAACTATGCGGAATGCAGGGCCTTTAGAGATCCTTCCTATCCATATGAACCGTACTACTGGAAGGAAATGTTGAAAACCGTAAGGCTTTCAATCGACTCTATAGACGTACCGGCCATAATCATGAAGGGAATGGATACGACTGTCAAGGTAGTAGTCGCAGAGGTTGCCTATCCATCTGAAGAGGTATCCAAGGCATCCAGGGGAAGCGTTGTCGTGACACTTATAACTCCGGAGAAAGAGATGACTTTCGACGCCGTCTTGATCGAACCGGGACTTTTCGAAGCTGTAATAAACGCTGAAGCTATCGAAGATCTCGAACCTGGCTCATACAACGTTCTGGCAATCGCTTCACTCGAAGGTGCGGTGCCGGCATCGTCCGTCACTTCCACCATAGTTTACTGATGTCTGCAGAGCGGTACCCGAAAGGGTGCCGCTTTCATTATTGAGGTGGAATATGTTCTGGAAATACATGTTGAAACGTGTCTTCTACGGCATCTTTATCTACATCATACTGATTTTCGTCTTTTCTGCGCTTTTCAACACCGTCATGGAACAGACCTTGCGAGGACAGATCGATGAGGAAATTAGAGGCGAATTGATGGCCCTAGATAACCGAAGCTCCCAACAGATTCAAGACTTCATCGAAATGAGAAGGGCAGAAAAGTATGCCCTTTACAGACTGGACAAGCCCATCTTCGAAAGGATAGTGTGGCGAACCTGGTCAACCCTGACCTTCAACCTTGGAAAATCGAGTTCCATACGCTCTGCAGCAGGCGATCGGGATGTCTGGTCGATAGTCTCCGAGAAGATACCAAGAACCCTTGTTCTTTTCAGCACAGCGATGCTCGTCGACATCTTTATTGGAATATGGCTTGGCCTGAAGAAGGCTCAAAAGGCCGGAGGGTTACTGGACAAAAGTACTTCAGTAGGAACCATGGTGGTCTTCGGTATGCCGTCGTGGTGGTTGGGCATGATACTGATCATGTTCTTCGCATACACACTAAAAGTATTTCCTTCTGGTGGACTTCACGCTACGCCTCCTCCAGAGGGAATAGCATTCTTCTTAGATGCTCTCTATCATTTGGCGCTTCCAGTGATGACTCTTGTCGTAATTGGATTTTGGGGGCGCGCCTTCCTTACTCGAAATATCGTTCTCGGAGTTCTTCAGGACGACTATATAATGGCGGCAAGAGCAAGGGGCATTCCCGAAAGGAAGGTTCTCTACGGACACACAATGAGAACATCGGCCCCACCAATCGTCACCATGTCGCTTCTTGCACTGCTTGCCTCTGTGTCAGGAAATATTGTCTTTGAAGGTATCTTCAACTGGCCCGGAATGGGGAATCTCTTCTGGTTCGCCCTTCAGCAGAACGATGTTCCGGTCCTTATGGGAAATCTCGCGATAACCACAGGATTGTATATTTGTGGTCTTGTTCTCCTCGATCTGGTGTACGGTCTTCTTGATCCCAGGATCAAGGTTGGTGGCAGAATATGAGAATTGGAGATATGAAATCATCGTTCAACGAGTTCTGGCAAGAATTTAGAAGGGTCAAATCGGGGATGATAGGCCTCGTCTTTCTTGGATTGTTTCTAATGGTTTTGTTTTTTGAACCTCTGCTTCTCCCTTTTGAAGGAGCAAACCAACGGTGGAAGGACATAACCTACTGGGAGGATAATCCGGCCAGTGCCGCACCTCAGTGGACAAACCTATTCTCCTCAAAGAAGAGCGCAGTATCCATAGCTCTTGAGTCAGCAAAAAAGGAAGAGAAAAACGCCGGCCCGATAAGAATTATAGAGGAGACCTTCGTATATGACTTCCAGTATGATGTCGCTCCCTCCGACATAATATTCAGAGCCTCTGGTAAGGCGAATCCGACAGCAATCATATCCATCGAAAGACCTGATGGAAGAAAGATCGACTTGCTGAGAAAGCCTTTGGAAGTTACTGAAGGAAACGACTTGAGAATCGCGATTGACAAGACCTCATTGAATGAAGCGTACAATTTCCTCAAGGGGCTTGACGCTGCAACAGGCCTTTCGAAGCAGACCATGAAAACTACAGACATCATATTCTCCAAAGTAGAGGATTCGGTTCCATTCAAACCAGAGGCCCTGAAAGGCGAGTATAGAATAATGGTCTCGCTGATTCTCCAGAAGGAAACAGACCTGATCGATTCCACAGAAATGAAAATTGCGGGCAGGGTGCATGGAATTCTGGGAACGGACAACTCGAAGAGAGATATCTGGAGTGGAGTAATAGCCGGAGTGAAGTGGGCTATGCTTATCGGGCTCCTTACGGCTCTTATTTCAGTATCCATTGGTGTTATCTACGGCGTAATGAGCGCTTATCTAGGAGGCTGGAAGGATTCTTTAATGCAACGTATATTCGAGATATTCATAAGCGTTCCCATGCTTCCCGTACTCATTGTAATGAGCGCTGTCTTTAAGCCAAATATTTGGATGATTATCGCGATCATGTGCATCTTCTACTGGGTAGGACCGGTGAAGACCGTCAGGAGCATGGGACTCCAGATCAAGGAAGAGACTTATATTGAGGCCTCCAGGGCTCTTGGAGCCTCCAATACGAGAATAATCTTCAAACATATGGTTCCTCTGCTTATCCCCTACGCCTTCGCTTCAATGGCCCTCAACGTACCGGGAGCTATCGTGGTCGAGGCAACACTCAGCCTGCTCGGGTTGGGCGACCCCAATATCGTGACGTGGGGTCAGATCCTTCAAGATGCCCATAATGGAGGCGCGATGTTGAGCGGAATGTGGTGGTGGGTAGTACCGCCGGGACTGGCGATAGCCTTCATGGGGATGACATTCGCATTTGTCGGGTTCGCAATGGACAAGATACTTAACCCGAAACTGAAGACGAGGTAATGAATATGGATAACATATTGACTGTAGAAAACCTCAAGCTTTACTACTACACGAGCAAAGGTGTCGTGAAGGCAGTTGACGACATCTCCTTCACACTGAAGAAGGGGGAAACTCTTGGCCTCGTTGGAGAGTCTGGCTGCGGAAAGACAACTACAGGCTTCGCCCTTCTCAAGATGCCCACTCCCCCGGGTAAGATTGTCGGAGGAAGAATAGAGGTAGACGGTATCGACATTACTCCCCTGCGTGAGAATGAAATGAGAAGGAATATACGCTGGGAGAAGATTTCCATGGTATTCCAGGGCGCAATGAATACCCTCACTCCCGTTTACACAATAGGCAAACAGATGATGGAGACTTTACAGGAACACAGAGAGATGGAGAGAGACGAGGCGAGAAAGAGAATAGAGAAGTATCTCAACCTCGTTGGACTCTCAGGCGATATAGTGAAGAGATATCCCCATGAACTCTCGGGAGGAATGAAACAGAGAATCGCCATCGCTACCGCCCTCTTTCTGGAACCCAAGGTGATAATCTGTGATGAACCCACGACCGCTCTGGATGTTATTGTACAGGCCCAGATAATAAACCTTCTAAAAGACTTAAAGGAAAAACTCGACCTTTCATTCATCTTCATAACTCACGACCTTGCAACAGAGGCAGAGGTTTCAGACAGGATAGCGGTGATGTATGCAGGAAAGATAGTGGAGATAGGAACAAATCAACAGATATACGGAGAACAGGGTCCCTGTCATCCATATACGAAAAACTTGCTCGCCGCCACTCCAAGACTACATGAAAGGGTGAGTGAACTCTCGTTCATCCCGGGTGCTCCTCCGGACTTGCTAGAGCCTCCTTCTGGCTGTAGATTCCATCCCAGATGTTCCCTGGCCATGGATAAGTGCAAAGAAGAAGAACCACCCCTAATAGAGATAGAAGATGAACACATGGTGGCCTGCTGGAGGTGTGAGAAGAGATGAACGAAAACATAATTGAAGTCAAAGACCTTCAGAAATGGTTCCCCATAAGAAGAAACATATCCCAGTTCTTCAAGGGAGAACACAATTACGTCAAGGCAGTTGACGGAGTATCCTTCTCGATAAAGAGGGGCGAGATATTCGGTCTTGTAGGAGAGTCGGGATGTGGAAAGACCACGACGGGAAAACTAATCATGAAACTCCTCGAACCTACAGGCGGGACCATGTTTCTAAACGGAAAGGATGTAACTCATATAGAGAAAGATGAACTGAAGATATACAGAAGGAATGTACAGATGATCTTTCAGGATCCATACGCTTCAATGAACCCGCGATTCAAGATAAGGGATGTCATGGAGGAGCCTTTAATAATACACAAACTCGGAGAAGACAGGGATGAGAGAATGAAGATGATCGAGAAGGCTTTAAGGGAAGTCAAGCTCAATCCTCCAGATGAATTCCTTGTGAGGTATCCCCATATGTTATCCGGGGGTCAGAGACAGAGGGCAGCTACCGCGAGGACTCTTCTTCTAAACCCCGAGCTTCTCGTTGCGGATGAACCGGTATCCATGATTGACCTTTCCACCAGGGCCGAGATACTCCACATGATGAAGGAAGTGCAGAGAGACCTTGGTCTTACCTATCTCTACATAACACACGATCTTTCCACTGCGAGATACTTCACCGACAGGATAGCCGTGATGTACCTTGGAAAGATAATAGAGATAGGAGATCCAGATGATGTCATAGACAATCCCGTTCATCCATACACAAGGGCCCTCATCGCTGCCGTATGCGAACCGGTAGCGGGAAAGGTAAACAAACCAAAGATTGTACCGATAAAGGGAGAGATTCCCTCTGCCGCCAATATTCCAAAGGGCTGCAGATTCCATCCCAGATGTCCTTATGCAAAAGAAGAATGCTGGGAGAAGGAAGAACCTCAGCTTCAGGAGATTGAAGATGGTCACTTCCACGCCTGCAGAAGATGGAAGGAAGTAGGGGTTTCTTGAAGCGTGGTCGGGGGTAGGAAAAGCAAAGGATCAGTTCCAAGTTGCAAGTTGTCAGTTGCAAGAGCAAAGGGAAATCGTGATTAGGGATTGGCGGTTGGAAGATCAAGACAAACCGGTTCTCCGTTGTACGGTTTACCGTTCGTCGAGAAGAGCTATGAAGCAATAGCATCAAGATTCCGACCAGGAGCTTTGTCGGAATGACGGAATCTGGCCCTTTCGGAAAACCATCTGCTGTCATCCCGAACTTGTTTCGGGATCTGGTGCGCCCGGCATGATACACAACTATAGGGTGAAAGACCCGAATGCGGGGAGTCAAAGAAGCATTAGCCAGAGGCAAGGGTGTCACTGGTAACGGTGAATCTGAAGGAAGCCCGAGGCAAAGTCCGGAACTGAACGAAAGTGAACCAGGGATGGCCGTTACAGTAGGGTAACCCTGCCAGATAAGGGAAAGCCCTGACTCCAGCTGTAAAGGTTTGGATGGCAGGATTCGGATGAAAGTGGTGTATCTTACCCGGGGAAGTCCTCATGAGTCCGAAAGGGGTAACCGTTAGCAAGGAGGTGATCCAAGTTAACGGAAAGCTCAGGAGGATGGCAGATGAACCCGTAGTAGTGAAGAACCTCTCCGAAAGGGGAAGGGACCTTGGCTAAAAGCCAAGGGGGTGATGGGGAAGTCGAAAGGCTCCATCACTTGCGAAGGGGGGAAGGATCGAAGAAATGTGATCGGAAGACAGTGAAGAGATTCAGGTTAGACAGTTAAAGACAAGGTACATATTCCCGAAAGGGTAGAGAAGCCAGTCATTAGTTGTCGCAATAACATCTGAGACTACAACCGTTGGAAGAGAGCATACAGGAGAAAGAGATGAAGTATTACAGTCTAATCGACAAAGTCTATTTGGAGAAGAACCTTTTAGAAGCCTATGGCAGGGTAAAATCCAACAGAGGAGCCCCTGGGATAGACGGAGTAAGCGTAGAAACATTTGGAGAGAAACTTCTCGAAGAAATCGAGAGACTATCCGGAGAAATCAAGAGAGGCGAATACAAACCCATGTCACTCAGGGGGGTAGAGATCCCGAAAGCCGACGGTAAAACGAGGCAATTGAGAATACCTGCCGTAAGGGACAGGGTTGTACAGCAATCTCTTAAGGAGGTACTCGAACCGATATTCGAGGAAGGATTCCATCCCTCCAGTTACGGTTACAGAAAGGGAAGAAATGCCTGGCAGGCAGTGGAGAAGGCGAAAGCCTTTGCATCCAAATACGGACTGTGTAATGTAGTGGAACTTGACCTCAGTGAATGTTTCGACACTCTGGATCATGAGAAGATAATAGACTCCGTAGCCGAGAGAGTGAGTGATGGAAAGATACTCAAACTCATACGGGCAATACTGAAGAGCGGAGTAATGGAAGATGGAGTCTGGAAGGAAACAGAGACTGGCAGTCCACAGGGAGGAGTAATAAGCCCGCTGCTGGCTAACATCTATCTGAACGAATTCGATCAGAAGATGAAAGCCAGAGGAATAAGGATAGTCAGATACGCAGACGACATACTGATCTTCTCGAAAACCCAGGAAGAAGCCCGAGAGTTTCTGGCAATCGCGATAAACATACTGGAGATTGACATGAAGCTCAAAGTCAACAGGAACAAGACGAGAATCACAACACTTGAAGATGGATTTCACTTTCTTGGCTTTGAAATAAAAGGCGAGAGAGTGGGGATAGAGAAATCCAGATTGAAGAGATTCAAGGAAAAGGTCAGGAAACTTACAAGAAGGAATCAGAGCAGGCCGGTAAAGGAGATAGTGAAACAGCTCAATCCACTGTTGAGGGGATTCGCCAGCTATTTCAGGATAGTGGATTTCCAATCCATCTTGAGGGGACTTCTGAGCTGGATAAGGAGAAGGCTAAGAGCCATCATACTACACCAGTGGAAGACAACTAAGAAACTGAACAGAGTTCTCAGAAGGAACGGATGGAAAGAGAAAGTCAACATGAGAATGAACAAATGGCGATCTTCTCACTCAAAAGCAGCCAATTACGCCATCCCCAACAGGTTCTTTGAAGAGATGAACCTAGTCGATATGACAAAATACCATCATCCCCTGTCGAAATTTCCGATACTTGATCCATGAGCCGTGTACGCGGCCCGTACGCACGGTTCTGTGAGAGGACGAGGGGCTCCGCCCCTCTCCTACTCGATGTGCTTTCCGTGGTTGGGGATAGCGGATTGGGGGTTGGATAGAGCAAAGGGACTGGTTGGCCGTTGAATGGTTCTCCGTTCACCGAATAAAAAACCTGTTCTTCGTTATCGGTCGAAGTGAAAAAACGAGAGATTCTGAATCAAGTTCAGAATGACGAATTCTTTCGCTCAGCGACCAGCGGGTTTTTTCTCTTAAGCGCACAGCGGCTCTTCTCCCGCGAACCGGAACTGGCACGAAGTGCGACGGTCCTGATGTTCTGCATCAGTTGTGTTTTTCGGTTGTTCTTGCCACTGCTTGCATTGACTGGCCTCAGCTTGAAGCTGAAACTGGCACCACGAAGTGGTACTGGCAAAGGCGAAGCCTTCACTGGCGGCGATGATTCTCGCCTTTTGACTGGCTCCTGAATGCTTCCCGCTGAAAGCGGCCTCACTTCCCCGGATGATACTCCGGGCATCACTTCCTGCGCAGCAGCATCACTTCCGCTGATGCTTTTTGGCGCATCACTTCCCGACGGAGTTGGCATTGCGTCCGCCTATGTTTTTCGGCGCCTTGCGTCCAATCAAAAAGCATCACTTCCTGCGAAGCAGCCTTCTCATATAACTTCAGAGGGCAGGAAGTCTCTGTCTTCAGTGATGACCCTGTCTATTTCGTCGATTTCGGCCATTTTGAACGGAGCGATTACGTCGAATTTGCTGTTGTCAACAAGAAGAATCTTTGTGCTGGAATTGAGCAGCATTTTTCTCTTTATACTGGCGGAAAAGGGGCTCAACTCGAATGTTCCTATTTTCTTTCTTAGCGAGGCGCATGAAAAGAAGAACTTGTTTGCATAGATTGAACCGACAAGACTCTCCGCCCTGGGGCCGATGAGCGAATCAAATCCGTACTGTAGACTGCCGCCACTAGATTCGACAGAAAACCCCTGAACCTTTGAAAGCGCGAGCAGTATGTTGATTCCGTTGGTGATTATGTGCAGCTTCTTGAAAACCCTGGAGAGTTTTAAAGCGAAAACGTAACATGTAGTGCTTTCATCTATGAAAAGGACATCGTTCTCTTCTACAAACTCGATTGCCTTCTCAGCGATTCTCTCTTTTGCCTCTCTGGCTAACCTCAGCCTTTTCAAGAAAAAGCTGTTTGGATCTGTTTCCTGATTCACCGCTCTTACGACTCCGTATCCGTTGATAACAAGGCCGGATTTCTGCAGATCTCTCAAGTCTCTTCTCAGTGTGACGAGAGATACATCCATTAGAGACGCAAGTTCTTGAGTATTGATCGATTCTCTCTCGGAAAGAACGCTAAGTATGTTTTGTCTTCTGTCTTCCTTCTTCAAAGCCATGTGCTCAACTCCAGCATATCTGTCTTATCTGACTCTCCTCCTGGTTAATCTTAGAGCTTCTACACCTAGGAGGAGTGCACCCCAAAGCGCAAGTGTGAGAAACTGACTTATCCCAAGAAGATTCAAACCGCTTGAGATAACCTGCAGCAAAATTAACCCAAGGAAAACACCGGACACCTTCCCGAAGCCACCATTTGGATTGATCCCACCTAGAACTGAAACCAGTACGGTAACCAGAAGATACGAAGAACCATAACCGGCCTTTGCGGAATTGAATCTCGCAATCATTATCAAAGAGGCTATACCGGCCAGAAGGCCCGAAATCATATAAACGAGAATGGTTACCTTGTTGGTATTTATTCCAGAGAAACCGGTAGCTTTGATGTTGGATCCGATCATGTAGGTCGACAAACCCAACCGCGTCTTGTTTAGAATTATCGCGACACCCACCGCGACGGCTACTAGAATGAACATCGGTACCGGTACTCCCAGGAAGGTTCCATTGCCAATCACAAGTAATTCCCTCGGTAGGCCTGAAATGACATACCCTCTGGTTATAACCAGGCTTATTCCTTCGAGAAAGGTCATAGTACCGAGCGTCGCGAGTATCGGAGATACGCCGATGTATGCGATTATCATTCCATTTACGAGTCCCACTAGGAGTGAAATCGACAACCCCGCGAGTACGGCCAGAAAGATCGTCCAGCCCAGTCCGGCCCCTCCCGGACCAGATGCTAAATCACCGGTCAAAATCATCGCCATGATTATCCCAGAGAGATTTGCCGAGCTTATTATTGAAAGGTTAATCCCACCCGTAAGCATTGTTATCATCATCGCGAAAGCAAGGACTCCGAGCTCGGGAAGCTGGAAGGCCATCGATTGGAGATTGCTGGGCCTTAGAAATTTCCCAGGAAGAGCGAGCGAGAACAATAGTACCAGGATGACCAAGATCGCTCCAAGCGAGAGAATCTCGGAGTGCTTTGATACTCTTCCCCTGCCTGTGTCAGTCTTCAACATTGATTATCGCTCCTTTTCTCTCGCGGACTTTTCTCTGATAGGCCGTTATACTCACGCTGATGACTATGATCGCTCCCACAAAAACCTTATGCCAGTAAGAGGAAATCCCAAGCAAAGTAAGGCCATTTTGTACGATGACAATCAAACCAAAGCCAAGAACAGTCCCTAGAATGCTGCCCGTACCTCCGGCAAGGCTGGCCCCTCCAAGAACAACAGCCGCCAGAACTTCCAGTTCCCTGCCCATCAAGGCATTGGGGGCGACAGTCAACATCATGTTCGCCTGAACGGTTGAGGCTATGCCTGCCAGAAAGCCCATGTAGCAATAGACAAATAGCTGCGTCTTGAGAACGCTTATTCCCACACGTCTTGCGGCTTCCTGATTTCCGCCCACTGCGTAGATATTTCTGCCCAGAGCAGTGTACTTTAGTATCAGCCAAGTAAGAATGAAGGAAAGAACAAGAACTAGAATCGGTATAGTAATTCCCGGGCTGTCTCCAAATCTAACGAGATTCCTCTCCATAAACCACAGTGGAAAGCCGTAAATCCATGTACCACCACTGATGAATATGAGAAGACCATAGAACAAGTTCATGGTTGCGATCGTCACGATTATTGGCGGAGTTTTGAGGAAATAAATCAGTAAAGCGTTGACCAAACCCAGAGCAATTCCGACAACCCCTCCTATAGCAAAGGCAAGGAACATATTCCCGCCCCAATTGATAACGATAGTAGCCATGATATACTGAGCAACGGTAGCAATTGCCGTAAATGATATATCTATTCCTCCTGAAATCAAAACAACCAGCACGCCTGCGGCCATTATCGCAAGAAAGGAGTTGCTCTCAACCATCCCGTAGAGATTGGTGGAAGTAAGAAAACTTGGCTTCAAAATGGTGAAGAAGAGTGAGACGACTATTATTACAAGCAAGAGATAGAACTCACTCTTGCCGAATAATTTTCTCAATACTGAATTACTGTCCGTTAATCTTCTCATACAGCTCTTTCTCCGTGAGCTCGCTGGAGTTGTACTTTCCAATTATCCTTCCCGAGCTCATAATATAAGTCGTGTTTGAATGATAGATCGCTTCTTCGGCTTCATCCGTGATCATGATTATCGAAATACCTTCTGAGGCTAACTCTCTTATTATCTTGTATATACTGTCCTTTGCGGCAACGTCTATTCCCACTGTCGGGGAATCGAGAATCAATACCTTCGGATTTATTGCCAACCACTTTGCAATTACAACCCTCTGTTGATTGCCGCCGGAAAGCGTATTAACCGGAGAGTCGACCGAAGGAATCTTGATCGAGAGTTCGTCGACCCACCGCCTGACTTCAGTTCTTTCCTTGACTTTACTCAAGAGCCTGATTCTCGACAGTATTCTCTTTAGAACCGTTAACACAATGTTCTTGCTTACTGGCTGTTCCATAACGAGTCCGTGTTGCAATCGATCCTCAGGCACATACGCAATTCCAGCTCTCATAGCGTCCAAGGCGCTCCCAGGGTTCACTCTCTTCCCTTCTACGAAGATCTCTCCATCGTCGGGACGATTCATTCCGAAGAGTGAAAGGACGAACTCGGTTCTGCCTGAACCCATCAGTCCTGTGATACTTACTATTTCACCCTTGTGGACCTTCAAATCAATTTCCTTGTAATTATTTCTCCTTGAGAGCTTTCTGACTTCCAGAATAACTTCGTGACCAGAATACGGAGTCAGTTTGGAGTACTCGAACTCCTTGCCTGTCATGAGAAATGAGAGCCTCTGTCGTGTCAATTCGGAAGCATCGAAGGCACCAACTTTTTTCCCGTCTCGAAGAACGGTAACTCGTTGGGCTACCTCCATTATTTCATCGAGCTTATGGCTGACGAAGATCGTGGAGATTTCTCTGTTCTGCAGTTCATTTATGACCCTAATTAGCGACTGAACCTCTTTCTTGCTGAGAGAAGCAGTAGGTTCGTCCATTATTACAAGTCTCGCCTTGGCATTTATAGCCCTGCATATCGCTACAACTTGCCTTTCCGCTATAGATAGCTCGCTGACTTCGCGTCTGGGATCTAGTGAAACCCCAATTTTGTCCATCGTCTTCATTGACTCTTCTTCGGTCTCTTTCCATTTCATCAGACGACTTCCGGTTTCCACCCTCGAAGAAATAGCTATGTTCTCTGCAACGGTCAGATTTGGAAAGAGCGAAAGATCCTGATAGATAACCTGGATTCCCTCCCTCACACTGTTAGAAGACTTCTGGTGGCTTATCCTTCTTCCGTCGACATAGATCTCACCACCGGGATCGGGTGAGTGAATACCCGAGATTATCTTGATTAGGGTACTCTTTCCAGACCCGTTTTCGCCAACGAGACAGTGGATTTCCCCCTTTTCTATTTCAAAATCGACTGAATCGAGGGCCAATACTCCCCCGAACCTCTTCGAAATATTTCTCATCTCCAACAGTTTTTCGGCCATAATCAGATCACCAGAAAGAGAGGGGGCGTACCCCCTCTCGAAATCAGAACCCGTAAGAAAGGGCGTTTTCAGCAGTTATATCGACTTGCGCGTCGAATTTCACAATGTTTCCTTCCAGCGTGGCCTTCCCAAGATCGGGAATCTCGAATCCATCGACAACAGCCGGCACTATGCCTTCGGGGATTCCCGCCTCAGCAAGAGCGGCCTTGGCATCGAGCAATGTCTTTGCCAAATAGACCTGCGCGAATCCAGCGTCTCTTGGATCCCACAGGTAACCCCATTGCATCAGTCCTTGCTTGAGATACGGGTCAGCATGGCTTGGGATAACCGTTCCGACTATCTGTACCTTTCCCTTCATGTTTCTCGCGTTGAGCGCCTGGGACGCTCCGATCGGTCCCAGTGAACCAAATCCGACTATACCTTTCAGATTAGGATACGCATTTAGCAGCTCGAGTGTCTTTTGATAGGAAAGCTCAACACTCTCACCACATGGGATTCTCTCGGTTACCAGTTTCATATTTGGATACTTCTCCGCAACATAGGCAAGCCCAACGTCCGCCCAGAAGTTGTGGAGAGGAACTGTGAGTCCTCCGACGAAAACGGCAAACTCACCTTCTCCGCCCATTAGTTGAGCAAGTTTCTCGAAGTTAGCTTCTCCAAACTTGACGTTGTCTATCGTTTCTACGTCCCAGTCGCCACCCTTCTGCTCTGGTGACTCGTGTGTGATGATAATGATACCGTTCGCTCTTGCCTTTTCGAATACAGGTTCAAGAGCTTTCGCATCATTAGGTACTACACAGATGGCATCTACTCCCTTGGCAATAAGGTCTTCAACAATCTTCACCTGTTGAGCAGGATCCGCATCGGAAGGCCCTATCTGGTAGGCATTCACGCCGAGTTCATCTGCTGCATCTTTTACACCGACTTCCATTCTGTTGAACCAGGGGATTCCGCCGATCTTGACAACGACGGCAATCTCATAGTTCGCTGCTAAGACGGCAACTGTAAACAAGACACAGAACAGGAGCATCAGAAGCTTCTTGTTCATTCGCATCCCTCCTTCTATGTGACCGGTAGGCCGGCCCAAAGATCATAAGACAAAGCATCGTAATTCACATGATTACTTGTGATCAACATTTCAATTATATCGATTCACTCTGACAGATCCATACCCGAAGATTACTGGTTATTCGAACTTACGGCTGATGAAGACCCTGTAGCGATAAATACTCTCGTTTTCCGGATTATCTCATCCATTGTTTCGGGACAATTGTGGATGATCAACTTGATCTATCGCCTTCCCGCAGCTATATTGCCAGTCAAAAGTCTGTTTTTATTGACACTGTCTAAGCTAACATTACATAGTATTATTCGTCGGAAATCACTCCTAATCGTTTGAACTATGGGATATTTGTTCCTAATCGGATTTCTTCAAATGCAGATTATCTGGTAAGCTCTAGGTAATAGACTATGATATGAAGTTATCACTTTAGTGATCCGTTTTGCTCAATAGCGGTTTTAGAATGTACCTGTGGAGGAGACGATGAGGCAAGGAGTTCTTTCAATCGATCTGGGAACCATGGGAGTAAAACTTTCATTGGTCTCTCTTGAAGGTGAGATTCAGAAATCGGCATACACGGAGTACCCCATCATCTCAGAAAGCCCGGGACAGGCAGAACAAGATTCGGCGCTATGGTGGGAGGGGATCATAGATTGTGTAAAGAAGTTGACCGATAGTGACAACAATCTCCCTCATCTAATCAAAGCGATTTCTATTTGCGGCCAGATGCATACCCATGTCTATCTAGACTCCGAAGACAAGCCAATAGGCCCTTCAATCACCTGGCTAGATCAGAGAAGCAGCGAAATAATAGAAGAATGGCAAAGCGATGGCAGGGCCGCAAGGCTCTTCGATCTGACCTGGAACTTCCCCACAACAACTTACGCCGCTCCACAAATATGCTGGGTGAAAAAGCATAGGCCAGGTGTTTTTTCCCGTACGAAGTCGATATTGATTGCAAAGGATTACATAAAGTTTCTGCTCACAGGGAACAAGGTTACAGATCCCTCGGATGCCTCGGGAACGGCTGTATTCGACATAAGAACGAATCAATGGAGCAGGGAGGCTCTTGAACTAATTGATCTGGATGGAGATCTTCTTCCGGAGGTTATTCCTTCAGCGAGAATAATCGGTCATGTCACCGAGAAAGCGGCAAGAGAGACAGGCCTGATTCAAGGGACACCGGTGGTGAACGGAGGTTCGGACCACTCAGTTGCTGAATTGGGTTCGGGCCTTCTCGGTGAAGGAGAGGTTTCATGCATAGTCGGCACGGCCGGTGTCGTTGCCGCTTGCACATCCAAGCCGGTAATAGACCCAAAGAAAAGGATCATGTGTTGGAGCTATCCACTTGAAGGTTACTGGGATATTCTGGGGATAACTCAGACGGCCGCTTCCAGCTTAACCTGGTTTAGAAATACCTTCGACAAAGAGAGAAACAGCGAAGTCTTTGACGAATACTCCTCCCTGGCAAAAGGTGTTTCTCTGGGGTCGGAAGGCCTGGTTTTTCTACCTTATCTCATGGGTGAAAGAACCCCTCTGTGGGATTACAAAGCAAGGGGCGTCTTTTTTGGACTGACCATGAAACACTCTAAGGCACACATGGTCCGGGCAATTATGGAAGGGGTCTCATTCTCGATAAAGGACTGTATGAAAGTCGTTGAAGAGTTGGGAGTCAAGTTCGACAGCGTGAACGTTATGGGAGGGGGCAGCAAGAGTCCCATTTGGCGGAAGATACAATCAGATGTCTACGGAAAGAAAGTGAGAACGCTGGAGACTCAGGACACCGGTGCTATAGGCAACTTGATACTCGCCCTTCTTGCCACAAATGAAATTGGAGATCCCAGAGAAGCTGCCAAGCTGATCAGACATGTTGAGACTGTCATTCCCGACCCAATCAGAGCCAAGAAATATGAGAATCTATTTGGAATTTATAAAGAGATCTATGAAAATACACGTTCAATCATGGAGAAGTTGGAGGCGTATACATATGAATAGAGATGAGTTCGCAAGCCTGGTGCTGGATGCCTGTAAGAGAATGGAAGACAGGGACATGACGGTGGGAACATGGGGAAACATAAGCGTAAGAGTGGATGACGAAACCTTCCTCATAACCCCAAGTGGGATGAGCTACGGGAGTTTGAAGATCGATGATATTGTGATGGCAGACATGAAGGGCAATACTATTGACAACAAACGAAAGCCAAGCATAGAACACGCGCTGCACAGGATGATCTACAGTCACAGACCGGATGTTGGAGCGGTTATCCACACCCATCCCCAGTACTCAACGGCTTTCGCTATAGCAAGAAAGGATATACCTGCCGTGTCCGAAGAACTGGTACAGATAATTGGAGAGGGCGTGAAATGCGCGGAGTACGCATTACCCGGAACAGAAGAACTTGCGGCTAACGTAGTCTCTGCACTAGGATACAACAACGCCGCTTTGCTAGCCAATCATGGAGCAGTCTGTGTCGGAAGCAATTTGAGCGACGCCTTCAAAGTGGCAGAAGTACTCGAGAAATCTGCAAAGACAATAATCATGGCAACGATTATAGGAACTCCGAAAGTTATCTCTCATGACGAGTGCCTCAAGATGCAGGATTTTGTTAAGAATCACTATGGCCAGAAATAGTGGATCTCTTTCTTATACTGTAAATTCTTACACAAACACTGAGCCGGCGAAGTGCCGGCTCTTTTTCTTATCTGCCCGAATGACTTGATTAAGCTCTTCGCCGAAACCTCCGCAAGGATTCGGAAAATGATATGACAATATGGCATGATTGTCATTGAGAATAAACATATTTGCAGGGGGTGATGCTCATGATTCTACTCGGGATAGACCAGCTTCAGAAAAATGGTCTCATCGGGTTGAAGAAGAAAGCTATAGGACTGGTAACTAACTTCTCTTTTGTTGACTCAGACTTGAAATGGGGAATTGACATACTGTTCGAAAACGGTCTGAATGTAAAGAAGATCTTCACACCAGAACACGGTCTGGGAGGAGTTGCAGACGGAGCGCATGTCAGTGATACCCTCCACCCGAAGTACGGGGTACCCATCGTCAGTCTATACGGAGACAAACGCAAACCCGTGAAGGAGGATCTTGACGGCTTGGACATGCTGGTATACGACATACAGGATGTGGGATTGAGATTCTATACCTACATATACACTCTTGCCTATACGATGGAAGCTGCCGCCGAGTACGGTCTTCAATACATGGTCCTTGACAGGCCAAACCCTCTGGGCAGAGGAGTCTTTGGAAGTAGAATCGAAAACGATCTCCAAACCTTTGTTGGTGGTTACGAGCTTCCTTTACAGTACGGTCTAACCACTGGCGAACTGGCTCAGTACTTCAAGAAACTCAAGAGACTCGACCTCGATCTGAAAATTTCCATGCTTGAAGGGTGGCGAGGAGAGATGCACGACAACACTTCTCTTTTCTGGAATGTACCTTCACCAAACGTGCCAACATTCGAGTCCCTTCTCGGCTATGCAGGGACCTGCTTCTTTGAAAGTACAAGCGTATCTGAAGGCCGGGGTACTTTTAAACCCTTCCTTGTGATAGGTGCTCCGTGGATAGACGGCTCCGACCTGACCAAATACCTCAGGGAGGAGTTCCCTGGTCTTAGAGTTAGGAGCCGTGATTATATGCCCTTTTACAGAAAGTATGCCAATGCCAACTGCAGTGGAGTCGAATTCTTCCCCAGGATTGAAGACAACTATTTCGTGATAACTTTGAAGATGATGGAATATTTGCTAAAATATGAACAATTTGATATCATGGATCGTTCGGACGATCTAATAGGTATTAAAGAAAGCGCACTGAAGATCAGAACACATAACCTTGATTACAGAGAGTGGAATGAATCCGGAATGGAGTTCATAGACTTTGTAGATGATTGTCTTCTTTATCCCGGTGAGTTGAAGTACAGAGAGTGAAGGGGGTCGTCATGGCCGAAACACCGATTCCGCTATATTACAAGCTATATATGGACTTAAAGGAATCCCTGAATTCTGGAAAATACCAGAAAGGGGACAAGCTTCCAACAGAGAAGGACCTCTGTCAAAAATACAGTATAAGCAGACTTACAGTTAGAAGGGCGATGGATGAGCTCAGAAGAGAGGGGGTCATTGAAAGACTGAAGGGGAAGGGAACCTTTGTAACGGGCTCCAAGAGAGAAGAACAACTGGCCATACTTACAGGGTTCACAGACGAAGCAAGAAAGCGAGGCGTCGAAACTCGTTCTGTGGTTCTCGAAAACAGACTCGTTAGGGTTCCTGCCGATGCCGTCGAGCTCTTCGACATTCCTGCCGATGCAATGGTTGTGCTATTGAAAAGAGTAAGGATTCTCGAGGGCGAACCCTACGCAATTGAAGAGGCATATCTGAACGTGGGAGCTGACATTAGGCTTCTAAACATAACCCAGAGAGACATGGAAAGGGAATCACTGTATGGAATCCTTAGAAAGGAGTTTGAAATCAACATCTCCTACGCCGAAGAAGAAATGGAGCTTACCAGACTCAAGAAGGAAGAGGCGCGTTTTCTTAGACAGGAGCAGGACGATTGCGCAATAATGAGGAAGCGATTCACCTACACAAAGAGCGACATCTGCATTGAGTACGTAATTTCACTATATAGGGCAGACAAGAGCAAGTTCAAGATTGTCAGAAGAATATGAACCGTGGTTGGGGGTAGGAGGTTAGGGGTAGGAAAGAGCAAAGTGAAACCGGTTCGCCGTTGGACGGTTCTCCGTTCTCCGAGAAGAACGGTTGTGAGTTCCTAGATGCAAGTTGCAAGAAAAAGAAAGGAGACCTGTTCTAATGGCAATGAAGTAAGCTCGTTA
Organism: Mesotoga prima MesG1.Ag.4.2; assembly: GCF_000147715.2. Classification (NCBI taxonomy): domain Bacteria; kingdom Thermotogati; phylum Thermotogota; class Thermotogae; order Kosmotogales; family Kosmotogaceae; genus Mesotoga; species Mesotoga prima. Next base: position 2,637,796 of record NC_017934.1, read on the forward strand.
CTGACATTCAACAAGAGAACATCATCGAGATTCTGAATCAAGTTCAGATGACGAATTCTTTCGCTCAGCGACCAGCGGGTTTTTTCTCTTAAGCGCACACCGGTTCTTATGCTCGCAACTGGTGAGTAGCCCAGGGGGATTTCACCCCCAGGCTCTCTCAGAACCGGACTTGAATCTCTCGATTCATCCGGCTCCCATTATCCAGCCGTATAGAATATCCCCATTGTCCAGTGTACAAATAGACGAGGCTCTCTGCGAGCAAGAGTTTCTAGCCATTTACCCGCTTTTGTACGACCTCTCCTTTTCTTGTACTTGTTTCTTACCCACTGAACTAAGGCTTTGTTTAGCTGACTCAGTACTGTATACATCTCAAATCTGCGAAAGTGTCCATAGTAGTTTATCCAACCTCTTATTACCGGGTTGATTCTTTCTGAGAGTTCTTCAATACTCAGGTATGACTTGGTTTGAAGTCTCATTCTCCGGATCTTCTGTCTCATCGCCTTCTTTGCCTGTTCACTCACTGCAGGGGTGAAGCTGTAGAAGATCCTCCCGTTTCTGGCTTTGCAGCTACGGACTCTGAAGGTGTATCCTAGAAAGTCAAAGCTTGTATTTGGATACTCGCCCTTCCTTTTATCGTCTTTGCAGTAGACAATACGGGTCTTCTCTGGATGAAGCTTTAGTTTGCATTCTTCCATTCTTTCTTTGAGACTTTCAAGAAGAAGCCGGGCTTCCTCCAGAGTTCTACAGTGTATCACTCCATCATCTGCGTATCTGGCAAAGGGCTTATCCGGATGAGTTCTCTCCATCCACTTGTCGAAGGCGTAATGCATGAAGAGGTTAGCCAGTACAGGGCTTATTACTCCTCCCTGTGGCGTTCCCTTGCTCCTCTCTTCGACTCTTCCATTAGGTTTCTGAAAAGGGTGCTTTCAGCAATCTCTCTATGTAGAGTATTAGCCATGGAATCTTCACATGTTTCTTGACTGCCCTCATTAGTAGTTCATGGTCTATGTTGTCGAACAGTCCTTTAATGTCGAATTCCAGTACCCAGTCATACCGCCAGCATCTCTGCCTCGTTACTTCAAGGGCATCTATCGCTGACTTTCCCTCCCTGTATCCGTAGGAGTCCTTATGGAAGTGTGGATCTACTAGGGGATTTAGATAGATTTTGGCTACCATCTGGGCTACTCTGTCCCCCACTGTGGGGATTCCCAGTACTCTCTTGCCTCCACTCTTCTTTTCTATCTCTATCGCTTTTACTGGAGGTGGAAAGTAACTGCCCGAGGACATTCGATTCCAAATCTTGTAGAGATTGTTGTCCAGATCGGCTTCGAACTCTTTCAGGCTTACCTCGTCTATTCCTTCTGCCCCTCTGTTCTCTTTCACTTTCTTGAATGCTACCAGTACTACTTTCTTGGGGATTTCATATGACCTCATCTTGTCTGTTGGCTCCTTCCTTGTCTCTGTTCACAGTTCCTCCCTTTCGGTTGTCTGCACAGAGTTGGTTGACTAACCTACAAAACTGGATAACACAGTCCCTTCGCTCCACTCCCATTACAGGAGCTTCATCACTACTACGGACTGTTCCGCCCCTGAAATCTGGCATCGGTACTTTCACCCTCGTGGGTCTTCCACTTGCGGCTTTTCCCTTAACATCCAGATCCAGGTTCCCAAGTTCCTAATCGAAGCCTGTACCAGGGTCACGCCACCTATATGCCGGTCACCATCTGGACAGTAAGCAGGTTTCCTCCAGACTTATCCCGGGATAGTTCCACCCCCCGGTTTAGATGACACTAGTAGTTGTTACGACACGTTCACGGTGGTTCACTTGTATTCGTCTCCTCTGGTACTCACCTGACGGGATCACTGTCCCGCCTTTTCCCGTAACGTTCACTACCATGGCTCTTTACCACAGCAGCTTACGGTGGTTTGAAGCCTCCACCTGCATGGCGGCTTCGAGGGGCCCTCCCTCATCTTCGATTAAGCATGGCTTGAAGTTTCCTTCTTCGCCTTCTTGGCACACTGGAACAGTCAACTTGCAACTGCTCTTCCGAAGGACGGGTTCATGGTTTGGGGCTTCTACTATGTCAACAGTTATAAAAAAGGCAGACTGAAAGGATCAAGCAGTAGACCGGCAGGTAGCTACTGAAGATACTTTCAGCGAGTATTCAGGCTTCTGTTTTCCCTCCTTTTTAGAAGGAGTATAATCAGAAAGAGGATTCCTCTTGAAGAATTTCTCTTCTGAGTAGGGAGTCAAATCCCTAAGCATGGCGAAGGCGATTTTGAGGATGGTGTTCGCCAATGCACGGAGGGCATGAGCAGAGCTCTTGCCCTCGCTCTTTTTGTTGTCGTAGAATCTTTTCATCCATTTAGAGCTATTTGTTGCAGCAAGACTGGCTATATGAAGAGTCCCTCTGAGATAGTGATTGCAGTTACTTCTCATCTTGGTGGTGTTCTTGTTACCGCTTCCATAGTAAGTCGGAGTAGTTCCCGCGTACCTTTGAAGGTCTCTGTAGGAACTGAACTTGTGTGTTAGGTAGGCAACTATGAGCTGGCTGGCGATTATTACTCCCACTCCAGGTAAGGTGAGAAGCACACTGAATTCGCTTTTCTCAATGATTTCTTTCATCTGCTTGCCTATCTCTTCCTTCATCACTTTCTTCTCCATAGCGTACCTTGAGAAAGCGACTATCAATGTCCTTATGGAAGCTGGCACATATCTTTCAAGCGCGATTTTTCTGAGCTCCTTCAGCTTGCTTTTGAGATTGCTATTTATCAGGAAACCCATCTCTTTAAGCTTCAGGAGTATCTCTTTATCAGACATTGAGAGAAAGTCTTTTGCAGTAGGACAGATGGATATAAACGCCAGTTTTCTGGCGGAAGTGCCACTGAAAACTTCTTTCACCTCCGGCCAGTACCTTTCAAGGTATGCATCCAGCCTTCCTATATCCTGCATCATAGATACATTTATCACAGCGTTCTCTTCAACCAGTACATCCAGCTCAAAAGCTATCCCTTCCCTCTTCACTTGCAAACACCATTCGGGGTTATGCTCATAGGTCATCGCTATTACCTTCGAATCAATGAAATCGCTCTTGCCTTCTATCACGAAGAATGACCTGGCTTCGCTCGATCTCCTGCTTGGAAGTATGTACACCTGCCTGTTGTTCCTTAGAAGATAATCGACGATCCTGTTATTGCCATCCTCAATAACATAGACCGCCTCCTTTATCTTCAGAAGCTTCGCGAAATCTTCTTCCTTGTTCCTTAAAACTAACTTCTTACCCTGGTGCAAAAGATAACAGTAATGCTTCTTTCTTCCCCAATCAATTCCAACTATCTCCATAACTGCACCTCCGTTGCTTGTTTGGCAGTTTGTTGAGTGTTTCGTTTACCGCTGTTTTGGTCCTGAAGCATTCCTGCTCCGGATATTCTACTATCGTTCCTGAACACTCCTGGATGCAAGATGTTCTTGCCCCACTGGGCCTCGCAGGCTATAACGAAGGACTGGACTTATCTTGCATCCCCTGCCTCTCTTATTCTAACAAACAACGAAGGACCAAGGACGGCTCTTTGCAGCGTGCAGCGGCTCTTCTCCCGCGAAGCGGAACTGACCGCACGAAGTGCAATGGCCCTGATGTTCTGCATCAATTTTGTCTTTCGGTTATTCTTGCCACTGCTTGCAGTGACTGGCCTTTGCGAAGCAAATACTGACTGCACGAAGTGCGACTGGACTACGTTAGCAGAATGGCTTTGAAGATCTTCCCCGCAAAGCGGGCATTGCGTCCTGGCATGTTCTTCGCCAGCCTTGCGTCCACTGATGCTCCTCAGTGCATTGCGTCCAATGTTCTATAAGGGCATCACTTCCCGACGAAGTCGGCCTCGCCTCCTGCCAAAGGCAGCCTTGCATCAATATTCTATTCTTCCTCGCGTTGGCGACCCTTACTTCCCGCGACGCTCTTAACAATACCAATGCCGCGCCTTTCTGAACTAATCTTACCAGCCAGTGCGTCAAAGAAAATGATTACGACGGAAAAATTAGCTCCAATTCAATCTAATGAATGGCAACAGCTTTAATATGATGATGTTTAGGTGTTACATAATTTATGTTATAACTAAGTATCGTAAAACCGAGTAGGTTACTCTATTTTGGAGAGAGTAACCATTTAAGGTATTATTGTATAGATGTTTTTTCACTATTGAAAGTGGGTTATGCTTTCTTATAAGGGGAGGAAATGATGAAGATCAAGGATCTGCGTTTCACTGAAAAGAAATGGGACTTCGTAAAGCCTTTTCACATTGCGAACAATGTTTCCACTTCCAAAGTAAATATCGAGGTGGAACTGGTTCTTTCAGACGGAACAGTCGGTCTGGGCGAGTCCTCTTCATCGTTCAGGGTCAACGGTGAGAGCGAAGCAGCAATTTTCCAGCTCCAGAAGGAGATCCTCGAGATGATCAAGGACCTAGACGTCCGTGACTACAGGAAGGTCTTTGCAAAGCTGGATGCGTACTCCAGAACAGCTCCCAGTTTGAAGGCCGCCATTCAGTTCGCGACGCTACATGCTTTCTCGAGATCGATCTCCACCCCTGTATATCAGATTCTTGGAGGGATGAAGGACTTTGTGGAAACAGACAAGACCGTTAGCATCGGTAGTCTGGAAGAGACTGTTCATGATGCAAAGGAGATCTTTGATGCCGGCCACAAAGTTATCAAGATGAAGGTAGGCGAAGATGTAAAGAGCGACGTGGCTAGGGTGCTGGCAGTCAATGACGAAATCAAAGGAGTCAGGTATGTCATTGATGCCAATACCGGTTACACGACCAAAGAAGCATTGAGATTCATAGATGCAATGTACAGAAACGATGTGCCTGTGGGGATATTTGAACAACCAGTTCCTGCCGAAGACTTCGAGGGATTGAAGATAATCAGGCAGGGCTCGATGTATCCAGTTGGCGCAGATGAAAGCGCGAAGACGAAGTACGATGTTATGAGGCTTATAAAGGAAGGCGCCGTCGACTACGTCAATATCAAACTCATGAAGTCGGGTCTCTCTGACGCTCTTGCGATAGTGGAGATGTGCAACAGCGCGGGCATTGGTCTTATGATAGGCTGCATGAGCGAGTCTGGAATCGGAGTCTCACAGAGCGTGCATTTTGCTGCGGGGACTGGCGCTTTTACTTATCACGATCTAGATTCTCATTTATTGCTCAAGGATGTCGATCCTGTCGGGTTCAGGCAGGAGAAAGATAGACAGTATCCTATTCTGTTCTAATTTTGTCATCAACCTTTAGTGGAAAAGGAGGTGCAAGAATGAAGCGAAGCTTCATGCTAGTTTTCTTAATGGTACTTATCGTTGCGGCAACCGGATTTGCTGCAACCCCGAAAGACACTCTTGTTATAGGTGCGAACACGGGAATCTTCATAACAATGGATCCGGCCGTTGCCTATGAGGTCTTCCCGAACAAGATCGTAGCAGCTCTATATGCACAGTTGGTCAAGCTGGAGGCAATCGAAGGCGTTATCGTTCCAGTACCCGACATTGCTGAGAGCTGGGAAATCTCCGAGGACGGGCTCACCTATACCTTCAATATCAGGAAGGGAGTCAAGTTCTCCAACGGTGATCCTTTGACAGCTGAGGATGTTCTCTTCTCTCTGAAGAGGCCCATAGTTCTCGAGTCGGTTTCTGCATGGTTCCTGGTCGATATTTTCGGCATAAACAAGGACAATGTAGATGAGAAGATTAAGATGATCGACGATTACACCGTCTCGATAACGCTTAACGCTCCCTACGCAGAGAACATCACTCTTGGTATTCTTTCCAACATGTTCACAGGTATCGTCAACAAAGACGTAGTGCTTGAACATGAAGTCGATGGAGATCTTGGTGGGGCATGGCTTACAGACCACTCTGCCGGCGCCGGTCCATACGTTCTCGTTCAATGGGAAAGAAACAACGTCATTCTTCTCGAAGCAAATCCGAATTACTACGGCAATCAGCCCCCTCTGAAGAGAATCATGGTAAGAGACATTCCTGAGGCATCGAACCAGAGGCTTCTACTTGAAAGAGGAGACATAGACGTTGCCTGGGATCTCACACCTCAGCTACTCGAAGAGGCCAAGAGAAATCCAGACATCGTTGAAGTGAAAGTTCCTGGACACTCTAACGAGTATCTCGCGATGAACGCTACTTGGGGACCCCTTGCAAATCCAAAGGTTAGAGAAGCCGTAAGGTACTCAATCAACTACGAAGAGATAGTTGAAGATATTATGCTAAACAACGCTCTCCTCGTGCAGGGTTTCATAAACAAGGGCTACTTCGGATATGTTGAAGAGAATCCATTCTATCAGGATATAGAGAAGGCCAAGGCTCTCCTAGCAGAGGCCGGTTATCCTGACGGATTCGAAGTTGAACTGCTGACCAGCAACACGGATACAAGAAAGGCCGAAGCCGAAAAGATCCAGGCCGACCTGGCTCTTGCAGGGATAAAGGCAAATATCGTGATAATGCAGTCTTCTCAGATGTATGCAAAGTACAGGGCACAGGGTCATCAGATGATAATTGCCGGCTGGGGTAACGACTACCCAGACCCGGACAACCTTGCGATGGCTCACGCAAGCTACAGGGCAAAGCAGCTCGCATGGAGAAATGCATGGTTCGACGATTACGCGGCGACGCTTTGTGAATGGGGTCAGGTTGAGCCCAATCCTGACAAGCGTGAACAGATTTACAAGGATCTGACTGAATACTGGTTCCACAATGGACCCTTTGCAATGCTTTACCAGACTGTAGAGTTCTGGGGAATTCGCAAAGAAGTCAAGAACTTTGAAGAAGCCGCTTTCGGTTACGGAATGCTGTTCGACTTCACCAAGGTATCTAAGTAAAGTATCCCCCGCCCCGTTCTCTTGAGCGGGGCGTATTCTTTCCCAAAAAATCAGATATTGATACGGGGGTAATTCTATGAACTTCGGACAATTCTTGCTCAGAAGACTATTCTTAATGATCATAGTTCTCTTTGGAGTCGCCTGTATTGTCTTCTTCATAGCAAATGTAATACCTGCCGATCCGGTCGGCGCCATTCTTGGAGGAAATGCTCCACCGGAAGCGGTTGATAGATTGAAGGCAAAACTGGGCTACGATCAGCCTCTAATAATAAGGTTCGGCAATTTTATCACCGGAGCAGTCAGAGGAGATTTCGGCATTTCTTTGAAGACGTCCAATCCGGTTATGGAAGATATCAGGAACTATTTCCCTGCTACGATGGAACTGGCTCTTGTCGCGATAACGATCTCGATCATACTGGGGATAACTCTGGGGATCTTGTCGGCCGTTCACCGTAACAAAGCCATAGACCAGTTTTCTAGAATCTTCTCTATACTAGGGGTCTCGATGCCGGTCTTCTGGATTGGGCTTCTTCTGTTGCTTGTGTTTTATTTCAAGCTGGGCTGGCTCCCCGGGAGCGGGAGACTTGGCTTTTTCACCTATCCGCCTCCAAGAGTGACGGGCATGTATCTTATAGACTCAATCATTGCAGGGCAGTGGGACACATTCAAAGAAGCCCTTATGCATATTCTTCTTCCAGCGTTCGTCCTCGGTTACAATGCGACGGCCTCCATAGCTAGAATTACCAGAGCCAGTATGCTCGACGTGTTGAGGCAGGATTTTATAAGAACTGCAAAATCGAAGGGTTTGAGAAAAAACGTAGTTATTTACCGACATGCACTGCGTAATTCTTTGATACCGACCGTTACGATAATCGGACTCGTATTTGGAAGTCTACTGGAAGGAGCCGTTCTTACGGAAACGGTCTTCTCCTGGCCAGGTCTGGGTAGATATATAACCACCGGAATGCTCTTCCTTGATTATCCGGCTGTAATGGGCGGTACATTGTATATAGCCTTGATATATTCAATTGCGAATCTTATCGTGGACATTCTTTACGCTCTTCTCGATCCAAGGATGAGGATGTGATCTAGATGGAAAAAACCGTAAAAGTATCTAAGCCATTCATGGATGATTTGAAGCATACAGCCTTTCTCTGGAGAAAGAGCCGCCTCACGATGATCGGATCGGCTATAATCCTTGTTTTCCTTCTTATGGCAGCCTTTGCGCCACTTATAGCTCCTTACGACCCGGTTCATCAGGATCTCCAGATAAAATTGCAGGCTCCGAGCTGGCAGCATCTCTTCGGAACGGACCAGTTCGGGAGGGACATATTCAGCAGGGTTATCATGGGATCCAGGATCGCGCTCTGGATAATCTTCCTGGTATCGGTCATCAGCGGGTCCATAGGAATTATTGTTGGTGTTACGGCAGGTTATTTCGGTGGCATTGTCGATGAAGTGCTCATGAGGATAACGGACATGTTCCTGGCCTTTCCCAGTCTGGTCCTGGCAATGGCCTTTGCTGCAATGCTGGGTCCGAATCTGACAAACACGATTATTGCCATATCCATTGTCACGTGGACAACCTACGCCAGGCTCTCCCGGGCCGAGGCAATAAAAGTAAAATCGCAGCCATACATTGAAGCTATACGTGCGGCCGGCGGTGGTAATCTTAGAATAATGTTCCTTCACGTTTTGCCGATGTGTATTTCTCCCGTTCTTGTTCAGTTGACTCTTAGAATGGGCACGATAATCCTCACCGCAGCAAGTCTTGGCTTCCTCGGGTTAGGTGTCCAGCCTCCCACGCCCGAATGGGGAGCCATGGTTTCCGACGGCAGAAACTACCTGATCGACCAGTGGTGGATATCTACCTTTCCGGGCATATTCATCGCCTTTGTCGTTCTTGGATTCAACCTCCTCGGTGACGGAATAAGAGACATGCTTGATCCAAGGTTGAGGAGGTAATTATATGGAGCTTAGAGGAAAACTATTAGATGTATCTAACCTCAAAGTATCTTTCTATACATACAGGGGAGTAGTAAAAGCGCTCAACGGTGTCGAGCTCTGGATGGACTCCGGCGAAAGACTTGGGGTCGTTGGGGAGACGGGCTGTGGAAAGTCGGTCACTTCGTTGGCGGTAATGCGCTTGATAGAACAACCCGGAGAGATCCAAGAGGGGAAGATAATCTTCAACGGTAGGAACCTTGTAGAGTTGTCTGAAGAGAAAATGAACAACATACGAGGCGTAGAAATGTCGATGATCTTCCAGGAACCAAGATCCTCCCTAAATCCCGTAATGAAAGTAGGTTACCAGATAGGGGAGGCAATCGCCAAGTCAAAGAAGATCAGGATCAAGAATACCTACCCGGAGGTTAAGGAAATGCTTCGCCTTGTGGGTCTTGACGCGGAAAGAGTTATGAACAGCTATCCCCACGAGCTAAGCGGCGGAATGTCGCAGCGAGTCATGATAGGGATGGCACTGGCAACCCATCCAAAGCTGCTTATTGCAGACGAACCCACATCGGCTCTCGACGTTACCATCCAGGCTCAGATCCTTGAATTGCTGGACGAACTCGCAAGGAAGATGGGAAACGCCGTGATGTTGATCACCCATGACATGGGCGTTGTGGCAGAGTTTTGCGACAAAGTCCTTGTCATGTATGCCGGGAACTCTGTAGAGTACGCTTCGACGGTAAGGCTGTTCGAAAAGCCACTCCATCCATACACGGGGGGGCTTCTTCAGGCGGTGCCTAGGGTAGGTAGAACTGACGAACTGAAGGCCATAAAGGGCACGGTTCCCGATCTCGTAAACCCCCCATCCGGCTGTCGTTTCCATCCAAGGTGTCCTTATGCAATGGACATTTGCAAGGCGGAGAGACCACCATTCGTAGAAATAGAACCCGATCATTATGTTGCCTGCTATTTATTTAAGGGCAAGAACGAGGTGAGAGAAGATGGCTGAGACCTTGATCAAAATAAGAGATCTTAAGACCTACTTTCCAGTGAAGAAGTCCATCTTCTCGAAGAAGTTATTTGTCAGAGCTGTCGACAACGTGAATATGGACGTCCCGAAAGGCTCTACGTTCGCCGTTGTAGGAGAATCTGGTTCGGGTAAGACAACTCTTGCGAGAACCGTTCTTAGGCTTATAGAACCAACTTCAGGAGAGATAGAGTTCGATGGAAAGAATATCCTGGGACTCAAGGGCAAAGATCTGTTGGAAGTTCGAAGGAATATGCAGATCGTTTTCCAGGACCCCTACAATTCTCTCCACCCGAGGAAGCTGATAAAGAACATTATCGGCGAGGGAATGAAGATCCATTTCAAGATCTCGGAAATTGAAATAAGAGACAGAATAGCTTCTGTCTTGAAGGAAGTCGGGCTGATTGACGATCATATGTACAGATACGCGCACGAGTTTTCCGGCGGGCAGAGGCAGAGAATAGCCTTCGCCAGAGCGATCGTTCTCAAGCCGAAGTTTATTGTCCTGGATGAACCTACTTCGGCGCTGGACGTGTCGGTCCAGGCCATGGTTCTCAAGATGCTGAAGGAGATAAAGGTCCAGGAAAACCTTACCTATATGTTCATAACTCACAACCTTTCTCTCGTGGACTACATAGCCGATAAGGTCGCCGTCATGTACGTGGGGGAAGTAGTCGAAATGGGAGACAAGGCCACGATCTTCAATCACCCTGCACATCCCTATACTGACCTGCTTATGGCTTCCAATCCAATCCCCGATCCAAAGTTCGTAAGGGAAAAGCGGCTGCTGAAGGGTGAGATACCCAGTTCGATAAACCCCCCTTCTGGATGCAGATTCCATAACAGGTGCCCGTTCGCAGATGAGAGATGTGCGAGGGAAGAACCAGAGTTGAGGGAGATAAAACCCGGTCATTTCGTAAGATGCCATTATCCTCTCTGAGTTGTTAAGAATACTGTGAGGCATGTCCCTGGCGGCATGCCTTTTTTAATACCAACTATTCTGATACTTTGATCTTTGATTTCTGGACTATAAGAACTCCGAGAAGAATCGCCGCCATAGAGAGGATCATGAGAAAATTGATCTTCTCGCCTAGAAAAATTGCTCCGAGCGAGACGGCGACAAGGGGATTGATATAGGCATAAGTACCCGCTTTTGTTGCAGGCCACTTCTGAAGAAGATAAATGTAGCTGCTGTAGGCAACTAAGGACCCGAAGACAATGAGATAAGCTATTGCCAAAACAGAGTTCATAGAGAAACTCACTCTGGAGAATTCACCGGTTATTGCTGAAACGAACATCAGCCCGACTCCCCCTGCAAACATCTGTATCCCGATGTTCGAGACAATAGAGCTTTTACCCTTGAACGTTTTTGAGAGTACAGTTCCCGTAGACCAGAGGAAGCTTGCAGAGAGAAGTATTAGTATTCCTGGGATGTCGATAGAAATTCCGTGTTCGGCCGGAATTAGAAGAAAGTAGACACCGAAGAACCCCAGAAGAAGTCCCAAAAGAGCCTTCAATGTCAGGCGCGTCGTTCTTATGAAAAAATGCTCCAGCACGCCTGCAAAGATAGGGATAGTAGCCATCATTAGAGAGGCAACACCCGAATCTACCCACTGTTCCGCGAAGACTACGAGTCCGTTTCCACCGAGTAGCATGAAAAGACCGATGAGCGACAACCTCGAAAACTCTCTCATACTTGCCGGGAAGGCGTAGCCCCTGATAGCCGAGAAGACGATCATGATCAAACCAGCTATGAGGAATCTAACGCCAGCAAAAAACATCGGCGGCATTCCCTCAACACCGATCTTTATGGCCAGATAAGTCGATCCCCAAAAGAAACTGACGAGAACATATGCTAAGATCGCCATTCCATCTTCACTTTTCTTCATTACACAACCTCAATCTTCCAGATGGAAATTGGAGTAATGATCGAATTATCCAACAATAATCATTCGAGAACAATACGGTTTCGAAACTTTTCTGAAAAAAAGACTGTAATGGGAAGCCCATCACGGAATGACAGTCCTTTGTTGCTTTGATTAACTCGAGTGATTCTGGCAAGCATCTCCATCTATGGCGTGAAGAAGGCTAATAAAGGCCATCTGATAAGAACCAACTCATTTCGTCATCCTGAAGCGCTCCTGTTCAGGATCCGTAAGTGGTCGGAGGTAGCAGGTTGGGTGTTGGTCAGGAGCAAAAAAGAGATTGACCCAGTCCTCAAGAAGCAATTCAAAACCATCTGATAAGAACCAACTCATTTCGTCATCCTGAAGCGCTCCTGTTCAGGATCTGGTTTTTTCAGGAACCGTGGTTGGTGGTAAGAGGTTATGGTCGGAAAGAACGAAGTGAAACCGGTTCGCCGTTCGCCGAAAAGAACAGTTGCAAGTTGTGAGTTGCATGTGAGAATAGATTCGATCCAAACGGATGTAGGGGCGTGCGGCTGCACGCCCGCTGTCAACAATGATCAGTCTTCCCAAGGATGAGATCGTCCTCTTCAATAGTTTAACGAACCGAATTCTGGGCAGAATCATGTCTGAATAACGCAAAGAATGTCATCCCGAACTTGTTTCGGGATCTGGTTTTGATCCTCTCGGCGGGGGACGGAGGACCTTTGATGGACAATGTTGTCTTCACAGCGATCAGCGGGTTCTTTCTCTTAAGCGTACAGCGGTTCTTATCCTTGCAACTGCTCTTTCGAAGGACGGGTTCACGGTTTTTGACGAAGGACCAAGGACGGCTCTTTGCAGCACTCAGCGGGTTTTTGCTCTTAAGCGTACAGCGGTACTTACTAAGGACGGTTTTTCCAGCGCTTAGCGGGTTCTCCGCTTTTAAGCGTGCAGCGGCTTTTCTGCCCACGAATTGGAACTGGCCGCACGAAGTGCAATGGCCCTGATGTTCTGCATCACTTGTGTTTTTTGGTTGTTCTTGCCATTGCTTGCAGTGACTGGCCTCAGCTTGAAGCTGAAACTGGCACCACGAAGTGGTACTGGCGAAGGCGAAGCCTTCACTGGCGGCGATGATTCTCGCCTTTTGACTGGCCTGTGCCAGCAGACTGGCTTCGATATGGCCTCCTGCCAGAGGCAGCCTTGCGTCAATATTCTATTCCTCCTCGCGCCAGCGAACCTCACTTCCTGCTGTAGGCAGCATCACTTCTGCTCTTGGACGGAATCCTTTACGAAGAAGAACCTGGACTCGTAGAATCAGAAGGAATAATGATCTCATCTAAGTGCGCTTCTTCACAGCGCTAACTAGCGACAAGAATCAATACAGGGTCAATCCTTCTGTTTTGGGTTTCACACTAAAGAGAAATCAACTAATATTCATTGGATCTCGAGATGAACCAGTTGCCGGACATCTTTTTCACTGTCCAGGAATAAGTGCGATGATCATCGGGACCAGATGTCCAGTCTATTACGGCGCTGAATTCTACTGTCGCTTCCGTTGCTCCAACATTGAAATGCACGTCGACGTCTCCTCTATTGAAGGAGACTACATCTCTTCCTTCGAATCTGCTTGAATAAGCGTCTATGATCTGTAAATAAGATTTCATTGCCGTGTTTATTAGCGCAGGATCTGTATACAATCCTGCAAGACCGACTGCATTTTCATCTTCCCAATACTCCTCGAAATCGCTAACAAGCTTTGTAACTTTTACCATAGGATCAATGAAGAAACATCCCGAAAGAAGCATCAGTAGAATCGCCATAAAGGACGTAATCAGTATGATCCGCTTCATTTTCTCGCCTCCAGTTTTCACTTTGGCCTCTGAGAAGTCATGAAAAACCACAACGGACCACGAATTTTCCTTACAACAAGTGATTTTAGCACCATTCCAAATAGAACAGTCACGAAATGTAAACTAGACAATTTAAGAAAGCGAGTCAGATCATTGGCAAAACCTCGGCTATATGGTTATCTGTAATACCTTGATAGTTAAAACCATCGAATACTTGAACCAAATTAAGATAAACTAATGGTAGGAAAGGAATGGGGGTGCGTTTATGAAAATGCTTTTCTTTATGCTTTTATCCATACTTGTATTTGTGTCGACAGTCCCGGCACGAGACAGCGCCAAGGTTCTAATTGTCGGGGACCCAGACGGCCAGTATAAAAACATTCAGGCAGCCATCGATGCAGCGAATCCCGGCGATACAATACGAATACTTTCGGGAACATACAAGGAGAGCCTTTCAATCAGCAAAGAGATAAAGCTAGAGGGCTCCTCAAGAGACGAAGTAACAATAATGCCCGAAGAAGGAAAGGATCTCGGGATCTTCGTAAGAGGTGCCAAGAACTTCTCGATAAGAAGCGTGACTGTCATCGCCAGCGGCGCAGCCATAAACGTCTCCAGGTCCTCCGGCCAGATCATAGACGTCCTCATAGCGGGCGGCCGCTTTGGAATCTCTTTCAGCGGCACAGGAATGACTCTAGAGGTTCTCGATTCATACATCACCTGCTATGACGGCATGGATAACGAGGAGTATATCGAAGCCAGGCTGGCCGGAATCTACGCGTACGGTAACGCCACCCTGATTGCCAAAAACTGCGTCTTCGAAAGGAACGGAGTTGGAATAAGCCTGACAAACGATCTGAAGTACAACATCACAGGATGCACATTCAAGAGAAATACAGTAGGGGTTTCACTTGGTGGTAATGCTACGGGATCTCTATCTGAAAACGTAGTCACGGAGAACATCGAAAACGGTATCTTGATCAACTCATCTTCCGAAACCAGGTTGGAGAACAACATCTTCTTCGGGAATATTTGGCATGGTCTCGACCTCTATTTGAATCGATGCACGGAGTGTGAATGCGGCGGCGATGAATTCAACGGGACCGTTGTCGGTTCAGGAAACAGATTTGAGTCCGAAGATGAGATCTGCCCGATAGATTTCTGGGATGAAAGCTTCTACAGTTTCGATGAGAATCTGGGCAAGTTGGCTGACAAAGAATAATCAAGAGTATCACCTTTCGATTTGCTCCAATGTACCGGCAACTATGTTCTCCATATCACTGCGAGGAGCATTCGCAACATTCTTCTTCCCAAGACTTTCCAAAAAACGGTTCGATTTCATATAATTCCTTTGTATATCTATTATTTAAGTTCACATAGTAATTCAACACTAAACTTCCTTTCAGGAATAGATTTACACACTAACTGATAGTTAATTACAGATGCATCTCTCAATTAAGCATGGTATACTAATGTTCGAAGGAGCGAGATGCGTAAGATGAGACGGGACAGGTTTTATAAAACAGTCTTGATAGTCTTTACGATTGGTTTGGCGATAGCGGTGATGACAATGGTAATCGCCCTGATCAACCTTACTGACGCAAACACCTCTTCAAAAGCTTTCAGAGAATATCTCGACGAGTCAAACGTTATCGAGTCGAACCCCTAAGAATCTCTACGATTCTGCTATTTCTAGGCCTACGGATTGGCACGTATCTAGCTAATTCATCCCATACTGTATATCTCAAACCAAAGAATAATCTCATGCAAAGTCATTAGCCAGTTTCTCTTGCTCTCTTGCGTAAGAATTCTGCAAGTAGAAAGATTCAGAGAACATTAGCTTTCTATGATCCTCCTCATAGATCTTCAAGCCGAAATTTGTGTAACCAATTCTCGAAAAAGGCAATCCTTAACTAGCAATGGGTTGAGCTCCTACTGGAGCAAAATCAGTTGACAAGAACAAGAACAGAGGCCCTGAAAGAGGCCTCTGTTAACTAACTATCCGATTCTCATTTAAGTATTTCCATAGGCAATCTGCAGAACTATACTGAATCTAGGTCTGCTTCATTCTCATCCAGGAAGTCTTCTAAGACCGATGCTCACTCAGGTCTTCTTACATGCATCGAAATCTTCGTCAATACTTACTCTCCGGGAACTCGGGCCCGTTGTAATAATTCTCATAGACACTACCTGTTGGTGCAAATCCGTTCGTGCCTATCCACTCGGCCATTTCACCGTATTTACCCTGCATTTGCAAGGTCCCGTGTAAGCTGAGCAAACGTATAGACCTCCCGGAATCGATCCCCTAATGGTATCTCCTCTTCCCGGAAGATCAGCGGAGATGGGAAATCCAATCTCCACTTCAAGGTTCTCCATATCCATGTTGTGATAAGCTACAGGAGGAATCCCTGCCGGAAATCCCTTCGTTTTACCCAGAATAGGCCGCTATCTCTCCGTAGTACCTTCCTATTATAGTGGGAAGATCCTGAACATTCGTCCAGGCTCGTATAAACAGCGCTGGTTGCTCTTCCTGCTTCAATACTGCAATCGACGATGATCTGGTATTCCTTCCTCCTTGCATCCCTTAGTAATTGTCTTCTCAGAACGGACCCTCTCGATAACTGCCTAACAAAAAATTAGATACTGATTACATCAGCTAGAATACTCTTTTTCAACGAATTCCCTATGACTTCGACAGCATCGCACGTTGCCATCCATCCACGGACAAGTCACCTTAAGCAAGACTAGATCTGCTCCTGTGCAACACGGATATCTTTCGCCGAAAAGTCAAAATCATCTACTTTGCGAATTCTGCATCCAGCAAATAGCATTGCAATTTGTGCTTCTTGGATCTAAGGAGCTTGAAGCACAACGTTAAACAATATCTCTGGGAATCGGTCAATTCTTACAGTATCTCTACAGCAGGCGATTCATAAGAAATCCCAATCTTGACAAAGAGCCCTGTTAATATTTGACGGTCATATTGCTCTAGAAAGTGAGTGTCGAGTTAGCGATTGTCCAGCTCTTGTTCCAGAAAGTATAGCTTACACTCGGGACACCGTCACAAAGGTCCTTGAGCCAGCCCGCCATGTGTACTCCGCCATTGACGTCGAAGCCGGCCGTTACTTTGTATCCAACCTGGGTAGAGCTACCGGCAGAGGCGTTAGTCTCGCCCTTCAGCCATGGGACGAACTGCACGAATGGGCCCGCAACATAGTAAACGTATGCCGAAAGGGTAAGAGGAAGAGATCCCTTTGCCCAGGCATTGACCTTTGCATCTGCATCAAATTGCAGACCGGAGTAATTTGCCGAGTAGTTTACATTTTTACTCCATCCATTTTCATATTTGACAGTTAGCGTCGTGTTTGCAGAAAGCGTCGTAGAAGCCGTGAAACCTATAACACCGGAAATTCCAGCCTCGGCTTTCGCATCGAATTTGACCTCCATAACGAGGGTAACCGGCACGCATGAAACCCAGAACGTAATCCATTTCGTCTTCGTTGTGATGTTCTTTTCCCATGTCTTGCTCAGCGCTGCGCCGGAACTCACTTCGATATAAGGCGTCAGAGAAGGGCTGAGGCTCACGGTCGTCTGGAACTTCTTCAGAACGTATTTGTATTTCCACCAGCTTACCTTCTTCCACTGGTGCTCCCAGAGCAGAGAAGTGCCAAATGTGAAGCTCACGTTAAGCCCTGGTTCAACGCTCAAAGTCTGATACGCGAACTGTGTCGAGAAGTTATGTGAAATACCAAAGTTCCAGGAACCTGAATAGTCTTCCTTGAAGAAATACGGCTCCGGCTGCGACAGTTTACCGCCGGTCTTTTCGTTATTGAAGACCGCTATATATGCGGCATAGTCTCTGAGCTTCGCCATGAGTTCCTCATTGTCTTCATTCATGAGGTTTTTTGGAGCGCCACCCCCGGTAATTATCTCTTCCTTCAGAGTGATAGTATTCTTTTCAAGGTCTAAGCTCGCTTTGAACTTAGTCCCCCCGCCAAGATCGATCGACCAATCTTTGGAAGGCTTTTCACCATGTGGAGAGAGAAGATCGATGATCTCTGACCCTTCGGGTAAGACGATAGTCGTCGTCTTTGTCGTAAGAAGCGAGTTTTTCGACGATCCCAGAAAGGCCGTCTCGAAGGCCTTGCCATCGATGAGATCCTCCAGGTATTTGAGCATGATCTTCTCTTCTGAGAAATTCTTGCTAGAGAACTGGTAGCTTCCTGGATGATCTTTCGATTCCGAAATCAGGCCCGTGACCTTCATCGAAACTGTACTTGTGAAGTCTCCATTTCCTTCAATCTTGAACCTAAGATCCCCGTCTCCGAAGCCGGGTACCGATCTGTAGAGAAAGAAATATCCCTTGCTAATCTCGTCATAGAAGTTGGCGAAGGCTTCATTGGCCGTCTCTCTTTCTCTGAGGGCATCCCTGTGTTGGATGTATATCTTAGAAAGGTCGGACGCTGGAACATATTCAGTACGGGTGATGATCGCCGATCCGTCTTGCTGAACAACGATTTTATCTTCGATTGTTCGCTTGAATTGTGTTGAAAAGGCAAATACTGAGGCTACGAGAACAATCGCTATTAGCGCCTTTCTGAACATACTTTCACCCCCTTTAGAAGTCGTCCGAACGAGTATAGCACCGGCCACTTCCACAATATACAAATAGAAAGACAGTCGACTATTTGGATTGTCTTATTCAAATTTTGACGGTATTCTAAGATCTATGCTTCTCACAAACGCTTCTAAGGTTCTAGTAGAACCTGCTCTCACTGGAAAATCAACGTCCTCTATCGTTTATCCAAAAATTCCCTTTCCGGGTTCCCGTGAATTGTTTAGAAAGTATTGACTGCAAAAAAGCAGGCTTTAGTTGAACTAATTCCGACAGAATGAACTGTAGAATTATCTCTCAAGAAATAGCATATGACCGAGCTGTTCTTCGTGAAGTCAAACGGATTTTGAAAGATGGATCGTTGGATCGTTTTTCATCTTTGCTGATCTTCATCCATCTTGATTCGATTCATGAAGATTCTCTGACCGATTCCCGGTTAATATAATTCAAAAGCGCAAAGGAAGGCCCTGCTGACTCACTACAGTAGCCTTCCCACAAAAAACGAAGTCCTTACAGCAAATTGAGAGATTGAAGTCGCTTTCTGACATGGTAGGGAGATAATGAAGAAGTCGATCGGAGAGACAAACAAGATAGGTATGTCGCAAGTATAGCTTTGATTAGTATCAATGAGGCTCTCCTTGTTGTTCTTTCGTTCAGATGGATCAACAGGCCGTTGACATTTCAATCATCAGCTTGCTACCTGTTCGACCTCTCCCGTCACGAGGGGGTTATCGCTCTTTTTCATATTCCTCTTGAGATAAGATAGGAAATCCTCCGGTGGACGATAATCCCTAAAACCCTGCGAGATTTCCTCCGTCTCTTTGTCTTCAAGGGTAACTGACAATGTAATATCATCCGCCGTGAAACGAAGCTCTCTAATCTCGCCCGGAGGGGCGAAGTCTTCAAAATCGAGAATCACCATATTGTTTTCATCTCTCTTCACAATTACTGACGCAGTAGTCATGTAATCCTCAAAAGAAACTCCAGGCGTTTCACCTCCTAGTACAACTTTTGCGTAAAAAGCTTCCATTCTGTCGATCTTCACCTCTAAACAACCATCGAAGAAACTAACCTCTCTGTCCTTCAGAAAGATCCCCAGAATCACTTTCAACCTCCTTCAGTTAACCGGTCAGCAGATAGAGACGACCCTCTTTTTTTGCCGCAACCGCCATCGGTTTTCATTTCATTGGATAGAGGACTATTCAATCTCTTCTGTTTCAGCTTTCGATAGCTTTTCTGACCTTTCTCCTTCCTGCCTCCTTGGTCATCTTCAATCAAGACTTGATTCTGAATCCCCATTGTTGACTCAACATCGAACGCCAGTTCTGCAAACTTCGGAATTACGGCAGCAAGAAAGGCCGGAAACGGTCTTACCAAATCCGAGTAATCTGGCGGAATACTACTGGTCGTTTGCAGAACTAATCGGGGACAATACACAACTACGATATATATGCTACGATTCGCTTTCTCAAAATTTACCGTTATGTTTACTAAGATTTATTCTGGCGAAAATACTGCAACTGTCAAAAACAAAATGCTTATCGCTAAGAGTTTTGTTGCATTGCGCTTTTTAAGCTCAGAAAACGCAGCTTTCGGACGAATGTACCTTTCTTTATCTGCTCCTGAATTGCGAGCTTCGTAATCGGGGTTGTTGTTTGCCCATATTGAAAGATCGACAGAAACATATAGAAAACTCGAGAATTGAGAAGTCTACTAATCAAGTCTATAAAGAGCCTGAGAGAGCCGATCTGGTATCATTGGTAGAGATGATTGTTTGAGGTGCACTATGGAGATAAGAAGAATCGACAGTTCGTACAAAGACAAGATTGTTGAGATCTTCCTGATGTCATTTGAATACTTCGAACCGGAAGAGAGCGAGTTCTTCTTTTCCGATCCGTCTCTCTGGAAATACGTCTGGGGAGCATTCGATGATGAGAAACTGGTTGCAGCATACATAAGCTACAAGTATCTCGCGAAGATCCGCACCAAGCCTTTTGAATGCAGGTACGTCGAGGCTGTGGCGACGCTGCCCGAGTATCGCAACAAAGGAATAACTAAGGCAATTCTCCTTAAAGACATACAGGAGGCGCTGCAGAGCGGCGTCAATTTCTTGATGCTCGACCCCTTCAAGCATGATTTCTATGTGAGGTTTGGATTCGGCCTTGGGTTTGAAAGCCTGGACTTCAAGTTCGACTTTTCTCTCCTTTCGGATGAAATTGAAGAGGACAATCTAAATATCGTTTCCGGCAAGCTCCTGAATAGCGCCGAGATGCAGGAGCTCATCGAAAAGGCTAGAAAGGTCCTCTGGGAAACCTCTCGCTACACCGAAGCCATTGAAATCAACGCCTGCAGTCAGGAGATCTTCCACATGAAAGACCTCTTCGGGGCCGTGGCCGTAGACAAGGCAGGTATGCCTCATGCGATGATGGTTTACAGAAAGAAAGAGAGAAAGATGAAAGTCAGTAACTTCTCTTTCATAGACCTTGCGGGTCTCTTCGCACTGAAGAGATTCATGCTCAATCACAGAGACCAGATCGCGACCTTCGAAATGAACAGGATGCCTCCCGATTTCCCCGTGGAACTCTTCTTCCATTCCAGATGGCAGGCCGGAAAGGACCTGAAAATCGAGGACGCCTCTTCGCGAATGGTGAGAATCCTTGATCCATTGCCCGTGATCAAGGAACTTATGAACAGGTCAATTTCCGAAACAGTTGTCATCAAGATAAAAGACAAGCTGCTGCCCCAGAACAATCTCACTATCGAAATCGGAAAGGGTACTGCAAGGTTGAGTGAAGCTCCTAATGATCTGGAGATTACGATTTCCGACCTTACACCCCTCCTGACAGGAAGGCTTTCACCCACAAGACTCTGGAGACATGGAAGGCTTCGTACGGACTCATGGAAGAACGTTCCTTGGGGGATCTCCGAAGTTCCTGAAAAGGTGAAGGTCTTGGAATCGATCTTTCCCCCGTTCATTACCCACAACGCCAACTAACGTTCAATTGAAGGACAGTTGAGGAGGGATCCCTTGAGAGGAAAGCCAGTGATAGTCGCTGAGTATGATTCATCGTGGCCAGAGCTTTTCAGAAGGGAAGCGGAACTGATCTATGCCGCGCTCGAAGGTGTTGAGATGAGTATCGAGCACATAGGAAGCACAGCAGTTCCTGGACTGCAGGCCAAACCCGTGATCGACATAATGATTGGCGTATCATCACTTGAACAAGCCGATTCCTGCGTGCCATTCATTGAAAGAACGGGCTATCTTTACAGACCCGAGCACGAGGATTCAATGCCAGAAAGAAGGTACTTTGAAAGATCCGGCAGTGAGATTGACTGCCACGTACACTTGGTCGTTTTTGGAAGCAAGTTCTGGAGAGGCCACATCTTTTTCAGGAACTGTTTGCGTGAAAACCCAGAGATAGTACAACAATACGCTGCGCTCAAGAAAGAGCTCGCCGAAAAATACAGAGATAACAGAGAAGCTTATACAAATGGCAAGGCTGAGTTCATCCAGGGGATACTGAGACGGCAGAAGGATCCACTTTAGGAAACTAACGTTTTGACCACAGCGCCCGTAGTGGAAATGGAAACGCGCGTAGAGGTTAGAGGTCAGTGGTCAGAGGTTGGAAGAGCAAGAGAGTGGTCACCGTTCGTCGAGGAGAAGTTGTTCGTTCCAGAGAGAGGATCTGTTCTTCATACTCTTTCGAAGGACGGGTTCTTGCTGTTTAACGAAGGACCAAGGACGGCTCTTCACAGCGACCAGTGGGTTTTTTCTCTTAAGCGCAAAGCGGATCTTAGGACCATCGAGATGCTGAAACAAGTTCATGACGGGATGCGACGTTTTCGGAATAACCAAAGCTGTCAAGCCGTCATGATTTTTCAGAACTCCCGCATATTGTCATCCCGAACTTGTTTCGGGATCTGCTCTTGAGAAGACCGTGGTTGCGCGTTGCAATCTAGTATTAGGAAGAGCGAATTGAAACCGGTTCGCCGTTGAACAGTTGTCCTTTCTCCGAGGAGAGTTTTTCATTCGTTCAATAGCGAAAATCTGCTCTTCTTGGTTGAAGTCATGAAGCAGTAGCACCAAGATTCCGACGAGGAGCTTTGTCGGAATGACGGAATCTAGACTTTTCGGAATAACCGTTCTTGGTCAAACCATTCTTCAGAGAGTAGAAGGGAAAAGCAAAGAGGGTAGGTAAGGTTCTGCAATCTTGAAAAGCTCTTAATCTACTCCCGAGAGCTCATCATTACCCAATCATCTTCTCTGGAGCTCAATTCTCTTGTTCGTAATTTCAAAATCACTTAGCATTATCAAATAATGACTACTCCTTTATGTAGAGACAGACAGACTGCCTGCCGTTGTCGATTGCTCGAAACTCTGGTCAATTAACAGCGAAGCTCTTGTCGACCGTCTTTCCGGAAAGACTTCTTAGCCGGGGCTTTCTTGAGAAGACCATGTTAAGTATAACCCGTTCTAATATAAAAAAACCCCCGAACGAATCGAGGGTTCTTGGTCGGGGCAACAAGATCGGTAAATAGTGAGTTAGCAAAGATACCTCAGAAAGAATGATACCTCCTTCTCATCAAAATCAATCGTACCTCCCGAGATCAGAACTCTCAAGCAATGTTTCAACGGACAAGATAATGAGATACGCGGTCATTGCCGTCTCTTCATTAGAGCGACAGTATAAGGGAATCAAAACGAAGATGAAGAACGAAGGCAAGGACGTTACGGAAATGAATGCGGAGATGAAAGAGGCAGCGATAAGACTGCTGGAGAACCTAGCGGCTATCGACGAATACTCACTCACAGATCAGGACAAGGCCTCCCTGGGTGACATAGTAGAGGCGGCACTGGAGATGTTTATAAACAAAAGATGAAGAACGTTTCAGGGATTCGCCTAACGCTTCCCGACTTTCAAGGGAAAGACTTCACCTACGAGATGTACCCTGTGTATGAGAAAGACTGGTTCTCCCTCAACATTGCACTAGACGTCTCAGACTTCATAGCGACGGCAGGAATCGAAGTGGAGCCGCCTGTGCGTTTTCATATAGGAATCGCTAAGAAGTGGCAATATCTGTTCGATTTCAAGCGCTATTTCGACCTGCTGATAGGATTTGAGTTTCGCTTTTGACACCTCCTTTTCCCGAAGATGACCCTTCCGTGTTGGGAGGGTCGTTTTTCTGCAGGTGTTGGAAACCAATCCTATTCAGTCAACTCTACGTAGATTTTCACAGCAGTATCAATATCTGTGTAGTCAGGAATAATGAAGCAAATGATAGTGTCAGTATGTTTCTTCGACAAGTAGGCAAATACTGGTGATTGCACAAATAACAGCAGTGGCTTAAAGAGGTAATTTCTATAAAGCTCTGTATCTGCAGCCAAAGTAGTTGTGGCTTTGTAAACATTGTCGATGTCCCAGAGGTCCGATTCTCTTCCGTCAAGGAAAATCTTAGCTAACGCCAAATACTGAAGGAGAATATCCTCAATGATTTGTGGATGCTTCTTGAATACGTCAAACGCTTCTTTGTTACTTAGCCCTTCCAGAAATCTCATGAAGTTTTCTAGCCATAGCATTTGTTCCTGTTCGCTTGACACAATTCTTAGATAGTAATTGTACATGTCTTCAAGAAACAGCGAGGGTTCTTCTACTCCAGGCATTCTTTCGCTGTCTTTGGGATATAGTTTCAGCATCTCGGCTCTCAAGGACGAAGCATTATAGTAGTAGTAATCATGACGGAAGGTCTTATCACCAATTTCGTCCAATATTGTACTGAAAGTGTAGAACCTCTCACCGTAACTTGTTTTCTCGAGAGCCACTTTCCAGTCGAAAATTTTCTCCTTATCTGCGGATTCGAACACCGGGGGCTCTTTGGAATCAAGCCATTCGCTGATCGCTTGAATCATGATCTCGTACTTATTTACTTCAGTTGCACCTGACGAGAAAAGAAGAACAGTTGTAAGTAAACACAGAAGAAGCGTAAACCTTCTCTTTATTTCTCCCCCTTATTCTCGTTTCTTTTCCCCCGAAATATCAATATGATACCGCATGTTACACTTCAGACAAAACTCAGATAACTGTTTGCGCTTTGTGTGTAAGATTTACCGCAGAACGATGTGACGTTGATGAATTTGCATTTTCTATCGAAATACGTGCAATCATATTGCTGAAAACCGCTTATCACAAAACGCGATTCTTTCTGAGCAATCCCTTTCTTGTTTTGGTATCAATGTAACAAGTGGTATATTGATCTTGTGAGGTCATTGTACAGCTTGCCGTGTGTTGCCTGAGTCTTAACGTCTTTACTTCGAGTGCGAGCCCTTGCCTATGGAGGTGGGTAATGAAGAAAGCAGTATTGTTGACAGCCTTCATTTTATTGCTGGCGATTCTTATGCTGGCAAGAAGCGGACAACTGGTACTGGTCGAAAAGGGAAGGTTCACGATGGGCGACACGTGGGGAGATGGATACGATAATGAAAAACCGACCCACCAGGTGACGTTCACCTACGACTTCTACGTTGGCAAGTATGAGGTCACATTCGACGAGTATGACGCTTTCTGTGAGGCTAGAGGCATAGTCAAGCCAGACGACGAAGGCTGGGGAAGGGGAAGCAGACCAGTTATTAACGTGAGCTGGTGGGATGCAATAGCCTATTGCAACTGGTTGAACGCGAAATATAAACTCCCCAAAGCGTATGACGATGATGGTAATCTGTTGGACAAAGACGGAAGAGTAACTGCAGACATAACGAAGGTAGTTGGGTACAGGTTGCCTACCGAAGCCGAGTGGGAATACGCGGCCAGAGGAGGAAATAAGAGCGAGAACTACAAGTACTCCGGGAGCGATAATGTTGGCTACGTTGCGTGGTACGATTCGAACTCGGAGAGTAAGACGCACGAAGTAGGGAAAAAGTTGCCTAACGAGCTCGGCATATACGATATGTCTGGAAACGTATGGGAGTGGTGCAGCGACGGTCATATAAACTACTCCGGCTGGGCGGATACGAATCCAATCATGTCTTTACTTGCTCGCGGCCGGGTGCGTCGTGGCGGTAGTTGGGTTAACTTTGCGACGTACGCGCGTGTAGCGTTTCGCAGCTTCTACAAACCTGATTCCATGTACTACTACCTGGGGTTTCGTGTTGCAAGGAAGGCACCCTGATTACTAGTATTTTTACGTTCTTATCCTTTGCTGTGCCTCCAATCACCCAGGTATGGATGAATGAATGAGCCCAAAAGCTAGAAGAGTCACAGGAGAATTGGAATGTCTATGGCGTTCGAATAATTACGGTTCACTTTGGGACAGTTTGGGATTAAGATCATCTTCCGATGATTCTTGGGCATACTTATAAATCATTAGAGAAAAGAGCTGTTGGGTTGAAGTTAGCTTAGATAGTATCTTTTGGAGAAGTTTCTAAATGGCCAAAACACGAACAATGGGGCTAATTTGACAAGGAGGTTATCTTGAACTTCAACAAAAGTGTTTTTGCTAAAATTGGGTTTATACTGATTTTCATAGGAATTATTCTTCTCCTTATTGGATTTGCCATACCCGTTTTCATATTGTTATCAATAATGTTATTTCTACTCGCAATAGCACTCTTGTTATCTTCTCAAGACTTTCCAACTGCAGAACAATGCCTTACTTTTGCAGAGAGCAAGCTTCATCCTGGGGAAGTTGTAATTTCCTCTGTTTTTGTTAATCGTTTTATGGAGGGAGTTACTTGGGACGGTAAAGAGGTGAGAGGGTATGTGAGATATTTTTTTGTCTTCACGAACTATTTCCTGCGAATGTATTTACCGAAGCAGAGATGGCCATGGCAAAACGAAGAAGTTCGGTTTTCTAGAGAGGATACTATGGGTTGTGATACACTTGTCAATTACACATTTACCAACCCTGGTTCAAGAAGACAAAACTTTTCTATCAACTTCTGGACAGGTTCTGTTGTCGGGTATACTGAAAAAGAGGAAGATGCTTACCAGCTTCAGCAAGCAGTAGATCAAATTCTTCAAAGACAACGAATAGGTGTTAATCGAGGATCAACTAACCTATCTCAGGAAATTGTGGAGTTGAATCGATTGATGGAGGAGGGATTGATTACTGAAGATGAATTTGGGAGGGCAAAAGAACTTTTCCTGGGAAAACCCAAAGACGATCGTGATTATGTAGTAAAGCTTCTGAGAAATCTGTACGTGCTTTATAAAACTGATGTGCTTTCTGAATCGGAGTTCAATATGAAGAAATGGGATATTCTATCCAGAAACAAGTGATTTGTATCTTACCTTGTAGTTTTAGATAGAACAATCTCTTATTGGGAGGAAGAGAATTGAAAATTGCGAAGTTTCTAGTAATAAGTATATTGATGTTCGCAACTTCAACGTTGGCAATCACAGAAACTGTAATGCCTACTATTCAGAGAGTTTTGGATACTGAAAGACTTATAAACGCGGACATACTGTTACTGCGAAACGGGGATAAACTGACGGGCACTGTCCTTAACGAGAGCTTCTCCATAAGAACCTCCTATGCCCAAATAGCATTAGAGAGCAGATACATTGCCGGGATAAACCTCGAAGGAGGGGCTACCAACACAGAATTTATATTAACTATCAACAACAACCGCTTTTCAGGGTTAATAGAAGATGCATTCATAAGCTTTAAGCTTACGAGTGGGCAACTGCTAGAGATAGGGCATGAGCATGTGCTGAAGATAATCTTTCGGCAGAGACCACAGGAAACGGCTGGCATGAAGTGGAGGCAGTTCATGAAGCTCAAAGACGGAGACTACTTTCACGGACAAATAATCACAAAGGACATAACGATCTCCACAGCTTACGCGAAGATACTGCTCGACTTCGCTACAACCGAGTCGATAACTCTCATTGGGGACGCTAATCTACTCACCACAGTGAAGATGACGAATGGGGACACCGTGCAGGGGATACTCGAGACGGAGGACATAGAAATCGCGCTTGACGTGGGATCGGTGATAGAGGTTCATCAGGATAGGATAGACAGGATATTTTTCAAGGAGGGCTACTACGTGCCAGATAGCATCATACCCTCGATCGTCACAAGCACTTTTGCACCGAAGGGGAATTTCATACTTGTCGAGAAGAACAGTTTCACTATGGGAGACACCTGGGGTGGAGGAGATAGCGATGAAAGACCTATACACATGGTGACGTTCACTTACAACTTTTACATAGGCAAGTATGAAGTCACATTCGACGAGTACGACACCTTCTGCGAGGCTACTGGCAGGAGTAAACCCAGCGATAACGGGTGGGGAAGAGAAAATAGGCCAGTTGTCAACGTGAGCTGGAACGATGCTATAGCTTACTGCAACTGGCTGAGTGAGAAAGAGGACCTTCCAAAGGCGTATGACAGTAGCGGGAATTTGCTGGACAAAGACGGAAAAGTGACGGCAGACATAACGAAGGTACTCGGATACAGACTGCCTACTGAGGCCGAGTGGGAATACGCGGCCAGGGGTGGAAACAAGAGCAAGGGATACAAGTATTCCGGGAGTAACAGTGTGGATGATGTGGCCTGGTACGATCCGAATTCCGGAGAAATGACTCAAGAAGTTGGAAAGAAAACGCCGAACGAACTTGGACTTCACGATATGTCTGGAAACGTTTGGGAATGGTGCAGTGACTGGTATGAAGCTTACTCCAATTCGGCGCAGACGAACCCTTACAATACCAGTGGTTCCAGCCGGGTGGTTCGTGGCGGTAGCTGGTTCCACTTTGCTTCGAACGCACGGGTGGCGAGTCGCACAGGCTCCTCCGCTACTGGCACGGACCGCAGCCTTGGGTTCCGTATTGCAAGGACGGAGCCCTGATTAAACTAAATCGATGATAGTTGCCATGAAGTGGGACTATCCGACGCGTTTCGTGGAGACTACACCCTTTGTTCTGTTTGCAATCCTTACTATGTTGACTGGCAGCCTTACTTCTGGAAGGAATAGCTAGATAATATATTCAAGAAAAGAAACCTCATTTTCGAAGGTGCTTTCTAACAAAAGAAAAGGCGCGACCTCAGTCGCGTCTTTCCTTTATAATGGTGCTTTTCGCTAGCATCGCGGTGCTAACAGGTGGTCGGGGCAACTGGACTTGAACCAGCGACCTTCTGCGCCCCATGCAGACACGCTTCCAACTGCGCTATGCCCCGTACTCGAAGATTTTATCACAGTTGGGATAACCTTTCAAGAGCAGAACGACGCCCAGGGCAACTTTAGGATAATTAAAATTGGCTCTGCAGGCTACTCTCGGACCTCGAAGGTCAGGAAGTCGATCTCGATGCCGCCGCTCTCGGAATCATTCAACCTGAAGTCGTAGAATCCGGCATCCCATGGAGCGGTGAATACTATCAAACCGTCTGCCATGCCACCGACGTAAGCATACTGAATGTCGTGCAGGTCGTTTTCCGACTCGCTTCCATGCGTAATATCCGAAGGAACGATTCCGATCCAGGCGTAAGCCCCAGTCCCGAAGTTCCAAAGAAGTAGAGATTGATCTCTTCACCGGGAACGAAAACAAGTTTTTCGAAACTCATGTACTTAGGTTCAAGGGGCAATTCGTCTTCCGCAACGTATACTAGACTCTCGATTTCATCGAGGTAGAATTCGTAGACTGAACCGTCCTTCAAAGTTACGACCAGCAAACCATTCGCAAGCGCAGTAACACACAATGCCGCAATTATCAAAAAAGCAAGCGTCTTCTTCATGCCGGACCTCATCCATGAAGATTCTCTCACAATTGCTTAAGCGGAGGGCTGCTGTTTTGTGCCTTCCTAAAATGACAGTTGAACCTAGATCGTCGATGATGTCAGAATCCAGTCCAATTCAGATGCTATAATATATGGTAGTTGAATATATGCAAGGAGGTTGGTTTGTGAAGATAGCTATTCCAACAATTGATAACAAAGGACTCCAGTCACATATATCGGAGCATTTCGGTCACTCTCCGTTCTTTGCATTCGTGACTGTTGAGAACAACGAAATTGTCTCTCACGAAATCGAGGTAAATCCCTTTGAACAGCACGAGCCTGGTGAAATTCCGGGTTATGTGAAGAGTAAAGGCGCCGATGTGATCATAACGAGAGGCATGGGCGGCCGGGCGAGGCAGTTCTTCGAGACTCTTGGCGTACATGCCATTACAGGAGCCAGCGGGACTGTAGAAGAGCTCGTAAAAACTTACATCGAAGGTGAACTTTCCAGTCTTGAATACGAGCCCGAAGACCACGGAAAGTTCCACAATCACTAATTAATGACATGGAGTACGGCATGAGAAACATGAGGGGAAGAAGAATGGGGATGGGCAGATCCTGGATTGAACTGTATCTGCTTCTTCTCATCGCCGAAAAGCCTGCGCACGGTTATGAGCTTTCTTCTAGAATCAACGATTTCGAGATACCGATCTTTGGTGTCGGTCAAATGGGAAGCCTCTATCGTGTGTTGGGCAGCCTGGAAGAAATGGGACTCATAACTTCCGAATGGGATACTGAAGACGCAGGCCCGGCAAAGAAGAACTACAAGATCACAAGGGCCGGCCTCGAATACCTGAAAACAGCGGAGGTCAAAATAAAGAGATTCAGGGAGAACGTCGACAAGTTTCTTGACAGACTGAACAACCTGAATAAAATATAAAGCCCTGCGATGCAGGGCTTTACTTTACATAAGTGGCCGGATTGTCGAACAGCTTGAACAATCCACCAGTATGGATGAAAACAACTCTCTTCCCGGCAAACCTTTCCCTTGAGATCTGAAGCATTCCCCTGAAGGCTTTCGCCGTATAGACGGGGTCAAGGAAGAAGGCTCTCTCCCTGGCAAGGCTCTTTATAAGCTCTATATCCTCTTCCGAAGGCACGGCATAAGCAGGGCCCGAGAAGTCGTCGACTATCTCGATCTCGCCGTCATCTATCGATACGTCTATTTCGTACTCCCTCATCTCGCCTATTAGTCTCTTTGTCTTTTCCACGAAAATTGAAGAAGGGTCCTTCGTAACGTTTATTCCTATGACTCCGGTGTTGTAGCCAAGTATTCTTAGCCCTGCCAGAATTCCCGCATAGGTTCCGGCGCTGCCAACTGCAGTGAAGATGGCTTCAACTCCGTCGAGATTGATCTGGCCAGAGAGTTCTTTCACGGCGTCCACGTAACCTCTCGCTCCCAGCGCGTTTGAACCGCCCTCCGGGATCAGGTAAACCTTCCTTCCCTTATTCTCGTACTCTTCCTTCTTCTTGGCGAAGATCTCGTCTATTCTCGAATACTCCTCCTTGGTCACATAATGAATGTCGCTTCCCACCATGGTATCTAAAAGGACGTTCCCTTGAGGAATCTCCATCGGCCTCCCCCTGAGGAAGAGTACCGGCTGCATTCCGAGCGATCTCGCCGCCATCGCCGTCGCCCTGCAGTGGTTCGACTGAATTCCCCCGCAGGTGAAGACGGTGTCTGCCTTCTTTTCCAGAGCATCTTTCAGAAGATACTCGAGCTTTCTGATTTTGTTGCCGCTCGTGATGAAGCCAGTCAACTCGTCGTGCTTGCAGAAGAGTTCGAATGGAAGGCCAAGGTACTCTTCGATCCATTCAAGCCTGTTCACGGGCGTAACACCGTTAATGAACTTCAGTTTCAAGTTCTCACCCCCTACTCTTTCTTTCATCTATATTAGAGACTATTCCGTTGAGTTTTTCAATTCGCTCCCACGAGGGCGGATGCGAGTAATATAGTGCTGCATACAAAGGATGCGGGCTGAGGTTAGACAAATTAGATACGGATAGGTTCTTCAAAGCTCTTATCATCGGTTGGGTATCGCCTGTAATCATTGCCGCATAACTGTCGGCCTCGAATTCCCACTTTCTGCTTATGAACGAGTCTATCCAGTCCAGAACCGTGAAGATCGAAGACAGGAAGATCCCGGCATAAAGCAGAATCGCGTATTTCTCTGAGACACCGAAAATACCAGCGACGGTATCGCTTTCGACCATCATCCACAGAAGAACCACTGCGAATATTGCGACCGCGTTGGATATGAGCATCCCCTTGAGAATGTGTTTGCGCTTGAAGTGGCCGGCCTCATGGGCAAAGATCGCCTCTATCTCCTCTGAACTGTGCTTTTCCAGGAGGCTGTCGTACAGAACAATTCTCTTTGCCCTGCCTATACCCGTGAAAAAGGCGTTTGTGTGGCCCGTCTTCCTCGAGGCGTCCATGACAAGGATCGACTTGACTCCGAATCCTGCCTTGTCCGCAATTTCTCTTATCCTTTTTGCAAGGTTTTCATCTTCAAGCGGCTTCAGTTTGTAGAAAAGCGGCAGGATCACTGTCGGGAATATCAACTGAGTAAGTATCTCGAATCCAACGACGCCTATCAGCAGATAGACCCACCAGTATTCGAAGGAATCAATCGCAAGGAGGGCAAGATATACGAGTGGGAGGCCGATCCCGGCCGCAAGAAGGATCTCTTTTATCTTGTCCGAAACGAATGTTTTCGGTGTTGTTCGATTGAATCCATATCTGTTCTCCAGGACGAAAGTCGAGTATATCGAAAAGGGGAGAGAGATAAAAAAGTAAATCGAGGCGATTAAGGAGAAAAAGATGAGGCCACGCAGCGCAAAACCTTCGGCCAACTTCATCGAAAGAGATTCGATTACTCCGAATCCCCAGAAAATTCCAATGCTAAGCGCTACAAGGTTGACAACAGACGAAACGATAACAAAAAGACTCTTCGCCCTTGAATATTCCACAGACTTTTCTATGAGATCATCGCTGAAGACGTCTCGCAAGTTGTCTGGAAGTGAGACCTTCGAGAGTTTCGCATTTCTGAAGTTTAGGGACAGCAAAAAGAGTTCGAAGAAAGCGATTCCATAGACAACGAGAATAAAGACTGTCTCGAAGCTAGTCATCAACTTCTTCTTTCTCTCTCAGATACTCTTCGACCTCTTCCTTGTCCAGCCTCCGGATCTGACCTTCAACCACCGGCCTGAATTCCTCTGTTTCGTGAAGCGCTTCTCCCAAAGGACACCTCTTCTCCGGGTTCTCCAGCAGGTAGTTCATCAGTCCGTCTTTATCCTTGAAGATCTTATAGAAGACTTTCGCACCGTCAGTCAATTCGTAGATGCCGCAAGGCCCGTTGAATAATGCCTCGGCTGCCCGGAGGTAAAGCATTGCGTCATTGAAAGAACCGAAGGAGGATAAGGGACCGTGTTTTTCTCTTTCATCGCCCTCCATGCAAATCGCCCTGCCACAAGTGGAACAGATGTATTGAACATGGTTCGACAGGCAGTCTTCGGGATTCTTAAGCGGCGTCGCCCTGTTATCACTAGAGTAGCATTCGGGACATTTCAACTCACTCACCTCCAATACACTATTTTACGACATTGTGGCGATCTCTGTAACCCTCTGTACCGACTAATCTTTGGGGGAAGGCTCCCGCAATTATCAAGAGTCAGACTTACCCAGAACGCCGTAAAAGTAGCTGTGTCGATCCAGTGATGTTATCATTGTCTCTGGAGGCGATCAGGTGATAGACATCTTTGCCGGGTGGTTTTCGGCGCTCGGACTCAGCGAGACTTTCGACTTGGTACTTGCCAATATAGTTGTCGGAATAATAATGGTAGTCGTGGCCTTTCTCTCGAAATTCCTCTTCGAGAAGCTGCTGATCAAGCCCATAGAAATCATTGTGAGAAGGTCCGCGTTCAAGTGGGACGATTATTTAATCAAGCACAGACTTCTCTACAAGATAGCACTGATGATACCGGCAATAGTTATCGCTCTCTTCGCCCGGGCATTCCCCGCGATAGAGGACTTGATCTACAAACTGGTCGCCACGTATCTAATATTCATCGTCGCCGTCGTGATAGACTCCTTCCTGGACGTCTTGACGAGCGCCTATCAGTCCCTTGAAACCTCAAAAGACAAACCTATAAAGAGCTATATTACCGTAGTGAAGATCATGGTCTACATTGTGGCCGGGGTTATTGCGGTATCAGTGCTGACTGGAATCTCTCCATGGGGAATCCTTAGCGGGATCGGAGCGATGACGGCAGTTCTGCTGGTAGTCTTCCGCGACTCGCTTCTAGGACTCGTCGCAAGCATACAGATTTCGAAGAACAATCTCGTCAGCATAGGCGACTGGATAGAGGTTCCGAAATTTCAGGCCGACGGAGACGTTATAGACATAACGCTTACCACAATCAGGATCCAGAACTGGGACAAAACGATCACCACCATCCCCTCCTACGCGATAATCTCGGAATCCTTCAAGAACTGGAAGGGAATGTTTCAGGCCGGAGGAAGAAGGATAAAGAGATCGGTCTTCATTGACACCTCGTCGATTCGCTTTCTCGACGACGAGCTTTACGAAAGGCTTTACAGGATCGAGATCCTCAGACCCTATCTGGAAAGCAAAAAGAAAGAGATAGAGGAATTCAACAAGAAAAACAATGTAGATGTGAGCGAACCCGTCAACGGCAGGAAAATGACCAACATTGGAACCTTCAGGGCCTATCTCATGGCATATCTGAGAAATCTCCCGGGAACGAACAAGAACATGATAATCATGGTAAGGCAGCTTCAGCCAACCGACACCGGGCTTCCTCTGGAAATATACGCCTTCAGCAGCGATACTTCTTGGGTGAACTACGAAGCTTTGCAGTCGGACATCTTCGATCACGTCTTCGCCGCACTGCCACACTTCGGTCTCCGGGTCTTCCAGAATCCTACGGGAAGAGATGTGAGGGCTCTGGGCGAACTTTTCGTAAGCGGCAAGATGGCTGTTCCGCACCCGTCTGCCGGAGAGAAATCCGCCACTATAAACAACGACGAAGACCGGCAAATAGATTATCATTAGTTAACGACAGGTCCGCAGTCATCCCGACGATATAGTCTTCTCTAAATTCCCCAGAAATGCGTCTACCGAAAAGGCGAGAAGAGCCGCCGGAATAGCCCCCTCGAGCACAAAGGCGGGATTCTCCGCAACGAGTCCTGCGATGATGGGCGATCCCAACCCTCCTGCCCCTATCGTTGCACCGACAGTCGCTGTGCCGATGTTTATCACCACGGATATCCTTATTCCCGACATTATGACCTTCAGCGCAAGTGGGAATTCCACTTTGAACAGCGCCTGCCATGAAGACATCCCCATACCGTATGCGGCTTCGCGAACATCGGGAGGAATGTTCTCGATGCCGGCAATCGTGTTCCTCACTATAGGCAGAAGTCCGTAGAGAAGCAGAGCGGCCACTGTCGGCTTGAATCCAAAGCCGAGTAGGGGAACGGCGAGAGCCAGCACTGCGACGGGCGGAAAGGTCTGGCCAAGAGAGCTCAGGTTCGACACAAGCGGCAGATACTGTCTCCCCATCGGCCGCGTGACCAATACCCCAATCGATATGCCGATAATCGTGGCAAGTCCGCTCGAGACAAGGACCATCCACATATGTTCTGCCACGAGTTCAAGCAGGGTTCCTCTCGGGTGGAGGACCTCCCTCTCTTCCGGAAAGAGCCAGCCTAGAAAGTTCTCCCATAAAGCCATGTTGGAAATGAGGAGAATGAACGCCAGCAGAAAGATCCCCAGAAAGATCCATGACGAAAGTCTGCTATTCTTCCCTGTCACTTCTCGTCAACTCCTGAATCTTCGCTAGGCTTATCTGACCGAGAAAGCGTCCCGATTTCTCCACGACGGGGAGTGCCACTGTACCGCTCTCAAGCATCCTAGAAAGCGCCTCTTTGACAGTGCTGTCGGGGCTCAAAACCTCCTCCTCGAGCATTTCAGTCAATGCCTCCCTGATGGGCAACTCCCTGTTTGAATGCGAGACATCCACCCAACCGACAAGTCTCCTCTCTTCATCCAGCGCCCAGATGAACTCCTCTTTCGTCATACCAAGCTGGTCCCAGTTGCCGTCGACGTCTATCGTCTCGCACTTTTCTATGTATTCTGTGACCGGTATTCTGGAGAGCCTCTTTAGGGCCCTGTCGGACCCCATGAAATCGTGAACGAACTTCTCTTTAGGTCTTGCCAGAATCTCTTCGGGGGTATCGAACTGAAGTATCCTTCCCGCCCTCATGACCGCAATCCTGTCGGCAAGCCTTATCGCCTCGTCTATATCGTGAGTTACGAAGACTATCGTCTTATGAAGCTCCTCTTGAATCCTGGCGAACTCGTCCTGCAGTCTCACCCTCGTTAGGGGATCGACCGCCCCGAAAGGTTCATCCATAAGGATTATCGGCGGGTCGGCCGCAAGCGCTCTCGCGACGCCCACTCTCTGGGCTTCCCCTCCCGAAAGCTCTTTGGGGAGCTTGTTTGCGTAGGACCTCGGCTCAAGCCCGACTAATTCGAGCAGTTCGCTTACCCTTCTCTCTATCTTCGATTTTTCCCATTTCAGCAGTTTGGGAACGGTCGCGATGTTATCCTTCACGGACATATGTGGAAAGAGACCTACGTTCTGGATGACGTAGCCTATCCCTCTTCTTAGACTCATGACATCCATTTCCTTCACATCTTCTCCATCGATGAGGATCCTGCCGCCGCTAGGTTTAACGATTCTGTTTATCATCTTGAGAGTCGTCGTCTTACCGCACCCAGACGGCCCAATAAGAACGGTGAGCTCTCTCGAGGGTATTTCGAATGTTATATCTCTCACAGCTACGGTCTCTTCATCGTATTCCTTCGTGACATTCTCGAATCTAATCATCGGCCACCTCCGAAACGAGCCCTCTGGGCGTCAGAATAGCTATCAACAATTGCATAAGAGAATCGACTATCAGGGCAAGCGCCACGATCGGCAACGCTCCGAGAAGTACGAGATCCATGGCGGCCTGGCCAAGACCCTGAAAAACGAAGACCCCAAGACCCCCGGCTCCAATGAGCGCGGCCATCGTCGTATTGCCCACCGCCTGGACGGCCGCCGTTCTTACTCCTGCAAGAACTACCGGCAGCGAGATCGGAATCTCCACCTTTCCTAGGACCTGCAACCTGCTCATCCCCATGGCCCTGGCGGCCTCAACCGTATCGGCCGGAATGACTTTCAGACTCGAGTAAGTATTTCTAACGATAGGAAGGAGTGAATAGAGAACGAGGGCTATCATAGCTGGCGCCCAGCCGACTCCCGTTATCCCGAGCTCCCTCAGGAAGGGGAGACTCCGAGAGAGATACGACAGCGGCGCTATGAGAAGCCCGAAAAGCGCTATGCTCGGAATCGTCTGTATGAAATTCACCACACCAAAGACCGGTTTCTCGACCTTTGGCAAGCTGTTGGCCGCCACTCCAAGGGGCACTCCGATTATCACCCCAGCCACTACGGCTCCGCCGGCGATCAGAAGATGCCGTACAGTCTCTTCGAGAAACCTGTCGCTCCTGTTTGCGTACTCCTTCATGATCGCTAGCTCCCTGAGATGACCGGAGCCGAGAAGAACTGCGAACGAAGCGATTGGGATCAGAACGAGCAGTGACGACAGTATCCTCTTATCCTTCAGTTTCCTTCTTGCCGCAAAGACGACCACATAACCGGCCAGAAGGAGAATCCACAAGCCGGTGGAAGGGGAGACTCTGGCAAACGGCCCCGTTTCCGAGGCGATTTGAATCGCGCTGCTACCTGCAAGGAAGAAACCGTATACCGGGGCGAGCCCACCTGCAAGGCCCATCAAGAAGTAGTATCCGCTGAAAGAAAGCAAGATGGTGACACCAGAGAACGCCAGAAGAACCACGAGGCCAATTACGGAAACCCTGGCCAGGCTGACCGGCAAAGCTGCGGAAATTCTCGTCTCCTTCACCGAAAGAAAACCTGGAAGCAGTATAGAAAACAACATGATGGCCACTCCAAGAATGGCCATCATATCTTTTCGTCGCGCAAAGGACGCCATAGGCTTTAATCTATCAAAGACTTCGACTTGAGATACTGTTCGGCTACGTCGCCCGCGTCCAGGCCCTCAATCGCTATCGAAGCGTTCAAGGACTGAAGCGTCTCCAGATCGAGAGATTCGAAGACCGGCTTTAGCAGTTCTCCGATCTCGGGGTACATCTCGAAGATCTCCTTTCTCACTATCGGGGCAGGCTCATATACTGGCTGCACGCCTTTGGTATCTTCAAGGACGACCAGCCTCAGAGCCGAGAGGGCACCATCAGTACCGTAGGCCATAGCCAGATTTACCCCGTCGATGCTTTGCGCTGCGGCTCTGATCGTCTGAGCGGTGTTTCCTCCGGAGAAGGCCAGAAGCTGATCGTTGGAAAGCTCAAAGCCATATGCCTCCTGGAAGGCTGGCATCGCATCGGCTCTCGTAAGAAACTCCTCGGAAGCGGCAAGCTTGATGAAGCCTCCACCGTTCACATAATTCGCAAGGTCCTCGAGAGTCTTGATTCCTTCACCGTCGGAAATATCCTTTCGGATAGCCAGAGCCCAGGTGTTGTTTGCCGGGGCGGGGGTAAGCCACACGAGTCCGTTCCTTTCAAGATCGAGGGTCTTCACCGTCTCATATCCGGATTTCGCGTTCTTCCATACCGTGGGATCGGTGTCATCGAAGAAGAACCCTCCGTTGCCCGTGTACTCAGGGTAGATATCTATCTCTCCGGCAGTGATCGCCTTTCGAATGACGCTCGTCGTACCGAATTCAGTCTTGTCTACAACCTCGAATCCATTCTTCTCGAGGACAGTTACAATCATCTGGCCCAGGAGCGCGCCTTCCGTGTCTATCTTCGATGCCACCGTAATCGGCCCCTTCAGTGCAAAACCTGAAAATGCTATGAACAATAATCCAATTAAAATCAATCTCTTCACAATAAACAACCTCCATCATTTGTATTGCCGATAATTATACTCCATTTAATTGTACACTATCACACTTGATTTTCAATGCTTCGGCGAGTATGTAGGTCCACAATACTCAGATCAGAATCGATAACGATTTGAAAATAGCTTCAATCCTGAGATTCAGACTTTGTTTATAAGGTCTTTAGAGATCGCCTTTCTTGCATTCTTGAAAAAGAGCCAATAAGAATTTTTCTCTCCAAGGATAGATTCTTTTCGAAATACCATGACTGTCCAAAAAAATACTAAGAAGGGGTAGAATGCGAATTGCGGGGAAGCGAAGGATTTTCCTCCCGGTGAGGAGATAGTTTTACTAAGCGCTGCTGCCTTAGGAAGACTTCTAGTTTCTCCTTGCAGCTAAAATGCAGTATAGAAAATGAAGTAATGACGTTTTCTTCCGCTAAGTATCCAGTCCCATGAAAACATTGTTAAGAGACTCTGCAAACGTCGGGTGTGCGAAAATACCATCTCTCAGCGAAGTATAGGGAAGATTACCCATCATTGCAATCTGAATTGCAGACATGATCTCGCCACCCTCCACTCCCAGAATCGCTGCTCCAATAATCCGGTCTGTCTTCGAATCTACAAGAGCCTTCATCATTCCACGCGTCTCATTCGTTTCGATCGCCCGAGCCACTCTATCAAAGGGGAGAGTCGCCACACGGAATTGACGTCCTTGACTAACAGCTTGTTTCTCAGTAAGACCTATCCTGCCAAGTTGGGGATCTATGAACACCACGTATGGAACAAACCTCTCTTGTATCGTCAAACCCCTCCCGTTTACGAGATTCTCTTTCATTACCCTGAAATCATCGTATGAAATGTGGGTGAAGGCGGGCCCGCCCTTGACATCTCCGATGGCATATACATTCTTGGTTGTGGTCTCCAGCTTACTGTTGACCTCA
Source organism: Mesotoga prima MesG1.Ag.4.2 (assembly GCF_000147715.2). Taxonomy (NCBI): domain Bacteria; kingdom Thermotogati; phylum Thermotogota; class Thermotogae; order Kosmotogales; family Kosmotogaceae; genus Mesotoga; species Mesotoga prima. The sequence goes on from NC_017934.1 coordinate 2,676,709, forward strand.
ATAAAACCTCTACCGTCAACCTTAACTCCTGCCCTTTCGAGATTAAGATCAGGAGTGTTGGGTACCCTTCCGGTCGCCAGTAACAAGTGACTTCCGACTACCGGCTTTTCCTTATCCGAAAAACGTAACCTTACACTATTCCTGTTGCCTTCACAACTATCGATTTCTATCGGTTCTGATTCCAGTAGAACATCTATGCCTTCACCTCTGAGAATCTCCAGAACCAACGTCGCAATGTCCTCATCTTCAAGTGAAAGCAACTGCTTATCCCTCTGAATTATCGTTACCCTGCTTCCAAAACGCCTGAACATCTGACCGAATTCAAGACCCACGTACCCACCACCAAGGACTATCAAGTGCTCCGGAAGTTCGTCGAGTTCCATTATCGACGTAGAGTCGTGTGCTTCAACTCGTTCAAGACCAGGTATTTTTGGAGTTGCCGGGCTCGTTCCTGTATTGATCACAATTGTCCTTGCCTCAATTAGCTCGGTCTCCCCCTCCTTAAGCCTTACTTCAAGCTCTCTGTCACCAACAAAACTTGCGCTGCCTTCAATCAGAGAAAGGTTAGGAGAATCAATAATCCTTTTCCTGCTGCCTTCTCTGAAGCTCTCAACAACTTGTCTCTTTCGCTGAATAACCTTCTGAATATCGACTGAAGATTCTCCCGCAACAACTCCGTATTCCTCTGATCGCTGGACAAGATGCGCCACTCTTGCACTTGCTATCATGGTCTTCGTTGGCGTACATCCTTCATTTACACACGTTCCTCCAACTGCCTTCCTCTCGACAAGGGCAACCCTCCATCCCTCATCTGCAAGGGAGAGTACGAGGGGAGTACCTCCCTGGCCGGAACCAATGACTATTGCATCAAATTCCCTTTTCCTATCCTTCATTTCACCACCATCCTGATATCGTTACTTGTAGTTTCGTCCTTCGCAGACCCCTCGAGAGTTCATCTGAAACAGAGGGAACAAGTCGATGCTCTTCCAGTTACCCCAATGAAGATGTGATACCCGGTTGTCCTCTAAAGAAGAAGTCAGATGATTTGCCCTTACAGGGGAGAACTACGAGGATCGGTATAAAGAAATCCATTCTGCCGATTTCCAAATAATGATCGGAATTCCGAAGATTCTTCTCGGAAAAAGCCGTTTCCACAAAAACAGTATAGCATCGTTGAATCGGAAACGGCCGCAGTTAGCAGTCTCACACCGAAAGTTGTTCAGCAGAGAAACTGCAGCGCCGGGACGCTAATCCGTAATGAAGATTCTCTCCCTTCTTCACCTCTATACTCAATTATAGGGCAGTCGAAGAGTGCAAAGGGACTGATTGTATAATTGAAAGACATATTGCAAATCGGTGGTGAAGAGAATGCGCAGATACGATGAGCGCAACACGATTTTTGCTCGGATGAATTATGAAGCCGGTACTCCTGAGTACTGCGACTACTACTCTAGACATCCCGAGTTGAAGGAGATAGATGACGAGCTTCGCGAAAGACCCGATCTCTGCGACAGAAATTCTCCTTCTTACGATCCTCTAGATGCTTCAGAGGTGAGTTCGAATTTCTCCCTTGTTGCCAGTCTACGAAGCCTGTGTGATGGAAAACCATCTAGTGAGAAGCTTCACGTAGATATAACAACCGCTACCGAGACAATCAAACGCATCGCTATTGACAGCGGCGCGGAACTCGTAGCCATAACGAATATGAAACCCGAGTTCTATTATAGCCACAGGGGAAGACATAGAGAGAATTATGGGGATGAAATAAGCTTACGGCTTCCCTTCGGAATAGTCTTCGCTGTCGAGTTGGACGGCGAAATGATAGATGCTGCACCGGCCATGCCAGCAATGGTCGAAAGCTCCAGGAAATACTTGAAGGCAGCCATGATCGGACTGACTATCTCGTACTTCATTAGGGGGCTGGGTTACTCCGCCAGAAATCATATGGACGGAAACTATCTCGCAGTTCTACCGATAGTCGGTGCCGCCGCCGGACTTGGGTTAATAGGAAGGCATGGCCTTCTTATCTCCTCCAGTCTAGGACCAAGAATGAAGCTGGGACTTGTGACCACTGAAATGCCCTTGAAATGTACCCCACCACTGGAAAAGAATCTCGAGCGATTCTGCAGCGACTGCGGAATCTGTTCCCGCGAGTGTCCGGTTTCCGCAATTCCCGGCTGCGAAGGACAAAAAGCCAATGATACGCCAAGATGGAAGGTTGACCACGAGCTCTGCTACTCCTACTGGAGAAGAAACGGGACGGACTGCGGTATTTGCATAAGAGTCTGTCCATTCTCCAGAGTATAGGTTTCTCAAAACTTGAAGATCATCTTGACGGAAAGCTCAAACAGTAGATCTTTCAAACTCCATTTCAGCTCTTCTATTGATCCAGAAAAGCCACCAGCCTCATCGGGGTTGGGTTTTCCAGGGATCTATGTAAGAATTGTTATATAGGAAGAAGGAGGGAAAATCATGAATGATGTAATCCAAACAATAATCGAATGGGCGATTAGAATCGGGATCAGCATCGCAATCCTTCTGGTTGCAAAATGGCTTTCGGGCATCTTCTACAAAGCATTCATTAAATTCACTGAGAAGACATCCGTTGTCTCCATTCAATATCGGAAGACAATGAGAACGCTGTTCAACCTCGCCTTCTATGCTCTGGCGGCCTTCATAATTATCTCGGTTCTCTTCAAGAATCTGGCTCCCGTTCTCGCCGGTCTCGGAGTATCCGGTATCATTGTCGGTCTCGCTGTCAAGGAGCCTCTAGAAAACCTAATCTGCGGGATACTAATAATGATAAACAAGCTAATCTACGAGGGAGAGGCAGTTGACATCGGAGGGACATCCGGAGGAGTCCAGGAGATCAAACTCAATCACGTGCTCATAAAGACATGGGACGGAAAGCTAGTCACGATCCCTAGCAAAAACGTCTGGGCAGCAACGATTATTCACTTCTGGCCCGACAACATAAGACGAAACGATCTCAACGTCGGGGTTTCCTATTCGAGCGACCTGAACAAAGTCATGAAGATCCTGGAGGAAGCCGTAAATTCTTACGAGAAGCTTTACGTCGATGACAACCACAAACCGATGATACAGTTCACCGGATACGGCGCGTCTTCCATAGACTTCGTCGTCAGGTTCTGGGTAGAGAAGGCAAACTTCATAGACTCAAGCACCGAACTGGCAAAGATCATAAAATCCAGATTCGACGAAAACGGCATAGAGATTCCTTTCAGCCAGCTCGATCTCCATATAAAGGACGGCCACACAGAAGGGAGAAACGAGGTTAGAGGTTAGAGGTCAGTGGTCAGAGGTTGGAAGAGCAAAAGAGTGGTCCACCGTTGAATTGTTCTCCGTTCTCCGAAAAGAATTGTTGCAAGTTCCAAGATGCAAGTTGCAACAAGAAGAAAGAAGACCTTTTTCTAAAGGGCGATGAGGTAAGCTCGTTATTGGCATTCAACAAGAGAACATCATCGAGATTCTGAATCAAGTTCAGAATGACGAATTCTTTCGCTCAGCGACCAGCGGGTTTTTTCTCTTAAGCGCACAGCGGTTCTTAGGATAGAGATGCTGAAACAAGTTCATGACGCGAAGAGCAGGGTATCGATTACAGGGTATGGGGTCTCGTGAAGAGAACCGGCAATCAATTCAGGGTTTCAATGCAACTGAGGAAGTTGTCCAGGCAGCGATTCGTGGAAGTCCCTCACTCTGTCATCCCGGACTTGATCCGGGATCTGGTTTTGATCCTCTCGGAGGACGGTGGAGCCTTGACGGACAACGCTGTTTTCATCAGCCACCAGCGGGTTTTTGCTCTTAAGCGCTCAGCGGTTCTTTTGTTCGCAATTTGGAACGGACTACTTGCAACTGCTCTTCTAAGGACGGGTCCATGATCTTGGAAGGACCAAGGACGGCTTCTTTCAGCATGACTGTAAGTGCCGTTCTCGCAATCGCGTAACACTGTCATCCCGGACTTGATCCGGGATCTGGTTCCAAGAACGAACAACCTGGACGCGTAGCGTCGGAACGAAGAACCAGCGCTTCTTGGCGGCGGTGGACCGTTGACGGACAACGCTGTTTTCATCAGCCACCAGCGGGTTTTTTCTCTTAAGCGCACAGCGGTTCTTAGGATAGAGATGCTGAAACAAGTTCATGACGCGAAGAGCAGGGTATCGATTACAGGGTATGGGGTCTCGTGAAGAGAACCGGTAATTAATTCAGGGTTTCAATGCAACTGAGGAAGTTGTCCGGGCAGCGATTCGTGGAAGTCCCTCTGTCATCCCGGACTTGATCCGGGATCTGCTCTTGGAAGACCGGGTTGCGGGTAGCAGGTTGGGGGTTGGTCAGGAGCAAAAAAGAGATTGACCCAGTCCTCAAGAAGCAATTCAAAGCCATCTGATCAGAACCAACTTATTTCGTCATCCTGAAGCGCTCCTGTTCAGGATCTGGGTTTTTTCAGGAATTGTGGTTGGTGGTAAGAGGTTATGGTCGGAAAGAGCGAAGTGAAACCGGTTCTCCGTTGGACGGTTCTCCGTTCTCCGAGGAGAACCCGTTGCTCGTTCAAGAGCGAGGATCTGTTCTTCGTTCTTGGTTGAAATCATAAGAAGTAGCATCAAGATTCCGACCAGGAGCTTTGTCGGAATGACAGAATCTAGCCCTTCCGCAATAACGATATGTTGGTATCCCACGGAGCCTGCCCCAATGAGCCTGCCCTGAAATGCTCTTGTTCAGGGCTCCTGTTTGGGATCTCCTGTTCAGGGTCATCCCGGACTTGATCCGGGATCTGGTTCCAAGAACGAACAACCTGGACGCGTAGCGTCGGAACGAGGAACCATTCTTATGTTCTTTCCAAGGATGGCTCTTACCACTCTTCCCGCCGTGAGAAGCCCAGCCTTTCGAGGCCGTTTTTTATGTATTCGCTACCCATGGTCAGTTCCCAGATCATTCCGCTTCTGTAGTTTTCGATCATGAGCAGCGTTATTCCCTTGTCTATGCCGATGACCCTGTCCGAGATCCAGTTTCTGTCGAGGTTGTAGGCATCTAGAAATCCGTACTCGCTCCAGAGTTCCGGCACGTTTTCGAAGTAGTGTTTCACTGTCTCTTCGACTATCCCGGGGACGAATACGATCGAGCCAAGCGCTCCACAGGGTGGCACGGTTCCGTCGATTCTGTGAGCGGTGTTGGATTTGGCCGAAGGCGGCGCTCCGAAATCTCCCCTGTAGCCATCCGGAGAGTCGCAGGCGGTGAGTCCCCAGGATCTTTCATGCAGGGTTCTGTAGTTTTTCCCCTCGCTTGAGCAGTACTTCCAGTTGGCCAGAGAGGCCCTGATGGAGTTCTCGAACCAGTCGATTCCGTCCCTGTCGCGGATTTTTCGGAAATCTATCCAGGCGTGGCTGAACTGATAGGTGAAGAGCGAGCCAGTGTATGTGTGGATCACTTCCAGCTCTTCGTAGGTCCCCCTGTCTCTGGCGAAGGAGTAATAAAGCGACGGGTCCGTCGGGCAGGTCGGAGAGGCGGCGCCCAGTACGTACATGATTATCTGTTCGGCGTAGCGATCCCACCCTCCCCAGAAGCCACGTTCGTAGCTGTAGCCCATATAGAAGCAGTTTCTCTCCCCATTCACGTACCAGGGGAAGTTCACCCGTCCGTAAATGGTCCTGAAAAGCTCCGACGTCTCCCCGCCGAAGTATTCGGCCGCGACGAGCCCGCCCATGAGAAAGAGCGCGGTGTCGATAACCGAGACTTCCGATCTGTAAGCCCTCCTGCCTTCGATCATATCTATGAAATGCACAAAGAAGCCTTCTTTCTGTTCAACGTTGTTCAGGAAGCTCTTCAGCGTCTTTACCGCTCTTTCTTCGCCGCTCTTTCTGCTTATCCAGCCCCTTTCAACACCTACTGGCAGGGCCGATAGGCCGAAGCCCACCGAGGCGATGCTCGCAACGTTTCTGTCTTTCGTGTTGTCCCTTATCAGGCCGTAACCCCTGTCGGAAAGGGAGGACTCCTTCCAGAAGAAGTCGAACGACGATCTCTCCTCGAGATCCAGTATCTCTTCAAACTTCATCTTCTCTCCACCTCGAAACCCAGTCTATCGAGCCCGTCTACTATGTATTCGCTCTCCATAAGTATATTCCAGACAAGATCGTTTCTGTAATTTGAGATCATGAGCAGCGTTATTCCCTTGTCTATGCCTATGTAATCGGAGGCGAACCAGTCGAGGTCGAGGTTGAACGAGTCCTTCAGGCCGTACCCGCCCACGAGGTCTGGCAGTTCGTAATAGGCCTCGAGAGCCTCTAGAGACCTGTCTGGCAAAAAGACTATCGATCCCAGCGCGCCGGCCGGGGCGAGCGTGCCGTCGACTCTGTGAGCGGTGCTGTTGTTTCCCGAGGGAGGCGTTCCAAGAAGTCCGTTGTATCCGCCCGGTCCGTCGCAGGCCGTGACTCCCCAGCCGATGACGAAGCCGGTGTACTGGTCGGCGTTGTCTTTGCAATAGTTGTAGTTGGCCAGAGAGGCCCTGATGGAGTTCTCGAACCAGTCGATTCCGTCCCTGTCGCGGATTTTTCGGAAATCTATCCAGGCGTGGCTGAACTGGTAGGTGAAGAGCGAGCCGAACCAGGAGTGAATGAACCGCTCCCCTTTGTAAGAGCCCTCGTACCTCTTGAAGGAGTAGTAAACGACCGGATCGATCCTGTATTTGGGATTGGGAGCTCCGGCCGCCAGGACATACATCATGAGCTGTTCGGCGTAGAAGTCCCAGAATCCCTGAAAGCCCTTCTCCGGGTAGTAGGCCATGTAGAAATAGTTGTTGCGGTAATCGATCATCCTGTTCCAGTTGACCCTTTCGTACAGGGCCGATGCCTTTTCGGCGACCTCTCCGCCGAAGTACTCTCCGGCCGTCAGGGCGCCGCAGAGGAAGATAGCCGTGTCGATCGTCGATATTTCGCAATCCCAGGCCCTCTCTCCTGTGTTGAAATCAAGAAAGTGAAAGAAGAAACCGTGGAAATTCTCAAGCTTCAGGAAGGTGTCCAGAGTTCTCGAAGCCCTTTCAAAACCGTCTTCGTAGCTGATCCAGCCTTCCTCGACACCGATCGGTATCGCGGTCAGCCCGAAACCCACTGCCGCGATGCTGGCTATCGATGGATTACCGGGAAACCTGTCTCGAACCAGCCCATAACCTGGAGAATGATCCAGAGTATTTGTCTGTTCCCAGAAATAATAGAAGGAACCTTTGTATTCCCTCTCAAGATTTTGAGAACCTGTGGCGAAGACGCACAGCAGTATTAAAAGAGCGGTGAGGCAGCTTTTCAGGTTTTTCATTCGATCACTCCCCGGTTATGCCGGTTCTGTCTATGCTTTCGACGAACCAGCTCTGCGTGAAGAAATATATCATGAGCAACGGGATCAGAGTCAGGAAGGTTCCGGCCATTACTATCGCTTCGTTTAGGTTCTTGCCCACCACCGAGTAGGGATCGGCCGGGTAGAGTCTCCTGAAGGTGACGGCGAAATTCTGGAGCTTAAGCGGCAGCGTGGCCCATTTCTCTCCGAGGTAGAGGGCCGTGAGCGTCGTTTCGTTCCAGTACCAGACCAGCGAGAAAAGAAAGGCTATTATATACGCCGGGGTAGCCGAAGGCACGGCTATCCGGTAGAAAATCTTGAAAGTCGAGGCTCCATCTATCTTGGCCGCCTCTTCGAGCGAGCGCGGGAGCATGTTGAAAAACTGATAGAAGATCAGCACGAATATGGCGCTTCTGATTCCCTGCGTGAAGGTCGCCGGGAGTATGAAGGCCCAGATCGTCTCGAGGAGTTTGAGATCGCGGAACATGAGAAACTGGGGAATCATGGTGACCTGCGGGGGGATTATAAAGGTCGCCAGTAGCGCCGCGAGCATTATCTTTTTTCCAGGGAAGCGGAAGCGCGAGAAGCCATACCCGACAATCGAGGCCGAGATGGTCTGGAGGATCGAGGGCAGGACCGTCACGATGAGCGTCTTCATCAGGGTGGGCGCGAAATCCAGCACACTGGCCGCCTCGCTGAAATTCCCGATATAGAGCTTCGTCGGCAGCCATCTCACCAGCGGGTTGACGAGATCCTCGGTGTCCATGAAGCTGTACGATACTATGTATATCACCGGGTATATAAAGACGAAGCCGATCAGTAGCAGGGTGAAATAGACCGAGGCAATGCCGGCCGCAGTCTTCACCTTCCTGTTCAGTCGCGGAACGTTCAAGACCTCTCGCCCCCCTTCTTTCTGTATATCACGTTGATCAGAACGAACATCCCTATGATCGCGAGCATGACCAGAAAGTAGATCCATGAGAGGGCCGAGGCGTAGCCGAGCCCCTTTTCCGGTCTGTACATGTCCGTCTGTATCTTCTGGATCACGGCGCTTGTGGAGAAGGTAGAGACGGTCACTATCGTATATACGATGTTTATGAAGGTAATAGGGATGAGCGAAGGAATCGTCAGCTTCCAGAGGATCTGCCAGCCGGAAGCCCCGTCGATCCTGGCCGCTTCGTACATACTCCTGTCGATCTTCTGGAGTGAGGCGAGGTAGATGAGAATCTGCACGCCCGAGAACCAGAGGATCACTATGAAAGAGCCGACTGCGAAGGCGAGCAGCCTGGCGATCGACGGTGGCAGTGTGGCCTGGAGATTTACGAGGAAACCGAGGTTTGTCAGTCCCTCGAAGGTCATCGCGCCTTTGTCGGTCAGTTCGGCCAGGACCGGCCCGCTGGAGATTATCACGGGGAGGAAGAAGATCGTCCTGAAGAGGCCCTGTCCCTTAATCTTGAGATTGAGCAGAAGCGCGACGGCCATAGAGAAGGAGATGATTACCGGTATATAGACTGCCATTTGCAGAGCGTAGTCGATCAACATTCCAGAAAACGTCACGTCGGTCAGGAAGGCGTCCTTGTAATTCTTGAAGTCCACGAAGAAGGTGCGGATCCCGCTTGCCGTAACCCTGACCTCGTTGAGGCTCAGCCAGAAAGTCCTAACCAGCGGTACGAGCGTGAAAATCAGAAAACCAATGAGCCAGGGTGATATGAAGGCCAGGCCCTGGAGCGCCTCTCTGGTCCTTATTTTCATTCTCATCTGCTCACCTCGACAACGTAGGAGAGAGGCTCTATTTCGAGATCTCCCGCTCTCGCCGGGTTTTCGTTGTAGTTCAGCGTTATGGACGTTCCGTTATCGTAGGTGTTTCTGAAGAGACCGTCAGCCACTTCGACGCGTTCGACGAGCCGTGAGCCGACCGTATTTTCGAGGGCCTTCGAGACGAAGTCGTAGGCGAACTCGATCTTCTCGCTCCAGCTTTCGTACCCGGTGGAGAAGAGGTCGGACGAGGCGGTCTCTACAAGTTTCATCGAACTCTCGAAAGTTATGTAGAAGCCAGGGAAGAGCCCATAATCGACGGCCCTGAGCAGTTCACGTCTGAAGTCGGACGTGAGGTTTATGGGAGCGGTGAAGAGCCAGAAGGACTCCCTCAACACCAACGGCAGAAGCGGGACGACGCTGTCTTCTATGAGGTAACCCGAGTTCGAGACGGGGATGTCGGAGACGTGTGAAGCCCTGGAGATCATGTAAAGGTTGGGGTTGTACAGGATCGGCCCGTCGAAGAGCGAGACCGTCTCCAAAAGGGCTTCCACGTTTTCAGTTCTGTTACTGTCCCTGGTCGAGAAGGCCAGTTCGGCGAGGTTGGCGAGGGCGAACTTCTCGATCCCGAGTTTCGAGAAGCTCTCGAGTTCTTCGAGCACGAAAGAGGCCGTTTCCCGCGGATCTATGATGAATCTCGGACCGTCGATCATGATCTGTTCAGATCTGTTCTGAGCGTAGCGGGCTCTCGATACGCCCCCGGATCCTTCGTAAGCCGTCAGATAGTCCACATAGAAATAGAAGTCGCTTAGCCTTGATATATCTTCTATCGCTTTCCTCTCCAGGGGCAGGTGATCGGGCGAGGAGGTGGAGAGCCCGCCGGAGGTGTAGCCCCTCAAAACGACCACGGTCCGTTGAGAGTATCTCCTGACGTCGGTAAGTATTTTCTCCAGTTCGCTCTGTGGAGTCATTATATGGACCTTTCTGCCGAAGGTGGTCTTTTCGCTTTCCGAAACCAGGAACTCCAGCTTCAGCGGGACGACCTGCTCGAGCCGGCGCGAGGGGATGAGTCCCCTCCGAAGGAAATCCTCCCTGGCTTTGGCGGCTATCCCCGACGGGGACGAGTTCTTGCCGTCGAGAAAGTAAAATCTCAACGTCGGCGACACGGCGTTCCTCTGAGCCTGAGGTATGCTTACGCCCTCGCCCTTCTTGTTCAGGAGCTTTCTGTACATTTCCCTGTATATGAATCTTGTGGTTATCCAGTTGAAGGGGGTGACTATGCCAGACTTGTAGGCCTGGACCTCGGCGTAGAGATCGCCGCCCGCTATCACGCCTAGCATAGCCGAGTCGCCGGCCGTTATCGCGAAGAAGGGCAGGGTTATTCTCTCTGGATCGGTCACCATATCCAGGCTGAAAGTAGTCGGAATATCTGTGAAGCCTTCGTCCCGTCCATACACCCTCGCGATGAAGGGCGAGGTAGCGATCGTCTTTTTCGAGAGGTTGAGCTCCGCGCCTATACCGTCGGGAATGAGGAAGCTTCCGGGAACCGTTCCTTTCGATGCGCCCATGAATGGGTAGAGGTAGAGTGAAGTCAATTTGATCGCGCCCTCTTCGACCCGCGTGACCGATATATCCAGAGAATCGACCCCGAGTGTATATTTGACCTCGATTGCGGCCCCTACATCGGGGAAAGCGATGGCCACGCTGAAGCTATCCGAAGAGAGATCTACAAAGCCAGTCTCACCGTCCCTGACTGAGTTCAGCCGTCTGACGGTGTTCCTGGCGTCTATGTGTTCGAGCGTGACGCCCGAGCTAAAGAAGGCCTGCCAGACGTTGTTTAGCGATCTATCGGCCTCTTCCAGAACCGAATGCCAGACTTTGCCGTTTCTCAGATCGACGAGCTTTATCCCGGCCGACCTTTTGTCGAAGTACAGCTCCAGATTTTCGTTCCCAAGAATCTTTTCGAAGACCGGGCTCTCGAAGGTGTACGGCCTCTGAACGAAGGCCACCGGGGGCGTTCCCAACGATTCGCCGGGCTCATAATCGAGCAGAAGGCCCAGAAGGACCGTCGCCAGAACCAGAAGCGCTATCTTTATCGCGTAACCGACCACTGCCCTGTTAACCCGCATGGAAGATCAGCTCCTGGACGATCGAGACGAAGAAATCGATCTCCTCGCGCAGAAGTATGATCACGAGGAAGATCAGCAGGGCGAGAAGAAGCATCGCGAAGAGCGTCAGCAAAACGTTCTTCACCGTCTCGCCAAAGGTGAAGTTGTGAACCTGAGAAATTATGATCAGGAGCATAACGAGCGACCAGACGTTCAGGGCCTGCATCGAAAAGGTGTATATGAAGGCCTCGTTGAGCGTCAGCAGGTTGGTCACGAGCGCCAGAGGCAGGGCGAAGAGCAGGATTGGCAGGAAGGCTTCGATAGTGCCTATGTAGATGTGTTTGAAAGTCCCCTCGCCCTCGGAGATCTCGCTCACTAGAAAGTTTCCCACTATCCAGAGAAAGAGCAGCCTGTAGGTGTCGTAGAAGAGCGCCAGAAAATCGATGTTGCGCGCCCTGAAGCCCACAAAGAGCGGCGACGCCAGATAGAGAATCAATACGTTTTGAACGTACATCCATATGTAAAGCAACGTGGCAGTGGAGAAGGAAACCGCCCCGTTTCTCTTCATCTCGTAAACGGCGTCGAAGGGGTTCTTCAGGAACTTCAGCGAAGCCTTCAACTCCCTGAACAGTCTGAACCTTATCTCTCTGCCGGCCCTGGACCGCGGCTTTATCTTCCCCTGCCGCTTGAGGACCGAACGGACGAGATCGAAAACGGCCAGCGCCACAAGCGCCACGAAGAGAAGACCGACGACCTTCTGGAGCCAGTCGTTTCTGAGATGCCAGAAGGCCTCGGAGTAGCTGCGCTTATCCTGCGCCAGCGAGAAGTAGTCGAAGGCCTGCCCGTAGTTGTCCCTCTTGAACTCTATGTTGCCCAGCACTTTGTAAGTCAGGAGAAAACTGCTGTTCAGCTTCTGTATTTCACGCCAGATAGCCTCTCCCTCCAGATACATCCCCTGGTTGTAATAACTGACACCCTTCAGCACCAGGCTGCCGAAGGCCGTGGGCGAGAAAACCGTTATCGTTCCGTCCTCTTTGTCGAGAACGTAGATCCTGCCGTCCCCGGCCACGTCGATAGCCACCGGAGACCTGAGCAGCCCCCTCCTATTTTCGTAGTAGCTCTGACCGCCGAAAAGGAAGAGCAGATTCCCATACGAGTCGTAGATAAAGATCAGGCCCGTCGAGCTCAGGGCGTACACGTTCCCGAACGCGTCTATGTCGAGATCTATGAAATCGGAACTGGAGAAGTCGAGGTCGCCGTATATGTTGGTACCGGCGACGTTGAACCTCTTAATCGCCTTATCTGTGAGACCGGTGGTTACCGTCCATACCAGGCCGGAGTCTTCCACCACCAGGTTGCCTGGCGAGGGCGGCTTGATGCGGAGAAGCTGCTCTTTCTGAGACTGTGTGAAGAATAGCCTCTGGAGGATCATCCTCAGCGTTACGTCGGGTTCGTTCGCTCCGAAGAAACCGACGAACTTTCCATCTCTGTTGAAAACGACGAGTCCGTTCGTGACGCCCTGGCTGAGCACATAGACGTTCCCGCGCCTGTCTGCCGCCACTTTTAGCGGGATGAAGTCGTTGCTCTTGCCGTAAAGCGGCGAGTCTGGTCTGCTCAGCACACCGGTCTGGACTCCCTGTCCGTCGTATTTGTAAACGTTTCTGGCCCAGGAGTCGGCGATGTAGAGCGTTCCCGTCTCATCCACGTAGATCCCCTGCGGGTTCAGCACCTCCCATTCGGCCAGGTAGCTAACTTCTTTCCCGTCGAGCACGGCTATCCGAGAGTTGCCGGAGTCGGCGACGTACAGCTTACCGTCCCTGACGAAGAGGTCCTCCGGAGAGAGAAACTCCCCGTAAAGCACTTCGGTCGGCTCAAAGGCCTCCTGGGATTTGACGAGAAATGAGCCGATCCCGACGGTGTACGTGTTATAGGAAACGCTTGCGCATAGTACCGCCGCGGCCAGAAGGAATACGAGAGTGATCAGCCTCTTCATCGCGGGCCTCACTTTATACCGGAATGAGCCATGGTGTTCATCACCTTGCTCTGGGTGAATATGAAGATGACAAGGCTGGGCAGGAACATTATGAGGCCGGCCGCCGCAGCCACTCCCTGGCCGGCTATGGCGCTGGTGGAGCTGGTGAGCGTCGACATATAATAGGCGAAGTTCTTCAGGCTCTCCTGGTTTATATAGAAATTGGAGGCCTCCACAGAGCTCCAGGCCGTCTGGAAGGAGAGTATGGCAATCGTTGCGATTGCGGGTTTGGTGAGGGGCAGTATGATCTTGCCGTATATGAACCAGTCGTTGGCGCCGTCGAGTCTTGCCGCCTCTATGAGCGAGTCGGGTATCTGGTCTATGAACTGCTTCACCAAGAAGAGGCCGACGGGCATGGCTAGGTTGGGCAGTATGTGAACCAGAAAGCTGTCCACCAGCCCGGTCCTAGCTATTATTATGTAGCGTGGTATCATTACCGCGATCGGCACGAACATGAGCGCCAGCGTGTTGATTTCGAAGAGCAGTTTCTTGAGCCTGAACTGCTTCTTGGATAAAACGTACCCGGCCGCCGTTCCAACCAGGATAGTCGCCAGAACAGTGAGGAGAGAGATCAACAGACTGTTGAAGAGGTATCTGCTCACCGGTATGCCTGACTGGGTGACCGTGTTGAAGAGAGCCTTGAAGTTGTCCCAGGTGGGGTTCCTCACGAAGATTCTCGGCGGAAAGGCGAATAGTTCATTCGGCGGCTTGAAGGCGTTCATGAAGATGAAGATTATCGGAAGCGACATGAAGAGGGCCAGAGGTATGAGAATCGCGTAAAACTTTATCTGGCTCCTGTGAAACCTCCGCGGGTTTATCTTCGTGCCCTGAAAGGCCATCTTTTCACTCCCTTTCCCCGAAGATCGACCAGACGAACTTCGAAGAGATCCATATCATGAGCAGAAGTACGACCGATATCGTGGCGGCGTAGCCCATCTCGTATCTCAAAAAGCCGTAGTCCTCTATATGGTTGACTATGAGCTGGCCGGCGTACTGGGGCGTCGGGTTCGAACCGGAAAGCAGAACGCCTATGTAACCGGCCTGGAAGGTCGAGACGACCGACATCACCGCCCCGAAAAGCATTTGGGGCTTCATGAGCGGTACGGTGATATAGAAGATCTCCTGCCAGCGTTTAGAGATCCCGTCGACGTAACCGGCCTCATAAAGCTCCGGATCGGTGTTGAGCACACCTGCGAGCATGGCGAGAAAACCAACGCCCATGCTGCTCCAGAGGGTCACTATTATCATCGTGATCATGAGGTACTGCGGCGACTGGAGCCACTGCACGGGCTGGTTTATGAGACCAAGGTTCATCAGGAGGCTGTTCAGGTAACCGGACTTGTCACCACTGAAGATCGTCAGCCAGATTACCTGCATGGCCACCCCTACCGTCATCGAAGGCGAGTAAATGATGAGGGCCAGAATCGTTCTGGGCACCCTCGGAATCTGGGCCAGCATCCAGGCGAGGAAGAAGGAGAGGGCGTAACCCAACGGTCCGACTATGAGCGCGAACTTGATGGTGTTGGGAAGAACGTACTGCATGAAAACGTCGTCGTAGGTGAAGAGGGAGATATAGTTCTTCAGCCCCACGAAATCGGGAAACTGGATCGTGTTGAAATTGGTGAACGAGAGCAGTACCGCGATTATTATCGGTACGATTATGAATATGGTGAAGATCACCGCGTACGGCCCCAGAAAGGCCACTATCCATCTTCCGTCGGATCTTTTCAGCTCACTCACTCCACCAGGCCAGTATTTTTTCGAGATCGGGGATATCGTACTCTTTGACTTTTTTCCCGTCCACGACGTAACCGAACTCCTCCATCTTCCTGAGGATCTCCCTGTTGATCCTCTGCACGGCCTCGTCGACGGCCACCCTTATAGGTTTTCCTTCGAGAACTATTCTGTTCCAAATGTTGCTTATCTCGCGCTCCAGGATGTAAGTTGCGGGACTCCTGGGGACTTCCTGGAGCCACTTCCACTGTTCGCGTATCGCTTCTTTGTCTTCATGGGGAAGCGGCACGTCCTCGAAGGCGAACCTGTTCGAGGGGAGGATCAGATACTCGAGCCCGTACGTGCTGAGAACCTGGAAGACGAAGCGAGATTGAGTCTCCCGTGAGAGCCACCATTTGAGGAACTGCCAGGCCTCTTGCGGGTAAGCGGTATCGGCGAAGATCGCCACCGCCTGGGCCGAACCGGTCTGCCACCTCTCGACGTCACCTTGATCGACCCCGGGCGAGGGGGCCAGAGCCCAGAGGCCTTTCAGCTCGGGAGCGGCTATCATCAGCTGGACGTAGGTTGCAAGATTGCTTACGCCGATTGGGATGTCGGCCTTCCTGAAATGCTCAAAGAAGCTGGATACCTGGAGGGGCATGCCGTATATGGTGAAGAGGTCGGTCATCTCGCGTATCGCCTCCAGACCTTCCTTCCTGTCTATCGCAGTGCTAAGACCGTCTTCGCTGTACAGCCGCGCTTGGTGCTGGAAGAAGAAGGGAGCCGTGGTCATGAAGGCCTTGGAGGAGGCCATCCCTCCGATCGGAATGTAGTAGTTCATGCCGTTTCTTTGCAGCTCCGGTAGTATGAGCTTTACCTCCTCCCAGGTCGAGGGCACCGTGATGTTGAGCATACCGAGCACATCTTTTCTGTAGAAGGTGAGATAGAAATCCTGCGTCTCGGGGAGACCGTAGACTTTACCTTCGTACATGAAGGGAAGAAAGGTTCCGGGCATGAAGTTGCGGGCGAAGAGCGGGAAGTCTTCGAAATCCGAGAGGGCAAGGGCCGCGCCCCTTATCCCCATCTCGAAGGGTATCCAGTTGCTTATCCCGAGGGCGATGTCCGGCGACTTACCCGCCGCGTTGGCCAGGATCAGCTTCTGTTCATCTTTGATGATCGATAGATCCACCGCTATCCCAGTTCTGGGGGTGAAATCGTCGTCCACGAGCTGCTGGATTATGTCAGAGTACTGTCTGGCCCTGTTTATCCACACTTCCAAAACCACCGACCCTTCACTCCCCACGGCTTTGTACCGGACCGGTTTGAAGGAATCGACGAACCTCTTGATCCCCTCCCAAAGAGAGGCGAAGATGGAGGCCTTCTTGAAGGTGGGGGCAGCTTCACCGGAGTAGATGTATACGCGGTCTAGAGTGAGCGGCATATTCTGGAAACCGTTCAGGGCGACGGAGAGTTCCGAGACGATCGACCCGACGCTTCCAACCAGCAAATCGAGCTTTTTCGGTATATCGTCAGGGTCTTTCATAAGCCTCTCCAAGAACATTATGGCCGTTCTGAAAGAGGTCAATTCCTGCGAGTGCTCGTTGCCGTTTATCCGGGAGGCCACCGAGTATTCCCGAATGAGTGCCTCTCTCATGGCGGCCAGAGTTTCATCTATCCCGGGGAAGTAGTCCTCGATCTCCCACTCCACGTTCCTGTCGATCTCGCCCCCGCCCGTGAGGTATCTTATCTGCAAGGCGAAGTCGTTTATTTGGGCTATCATAGTTTTCAAAGTCATCAGGACGCTCTCGTAAACGCTCACGTCGACGGCAATTCCGAGCGTATGCCTGCCCCCGGCGAGGTAGAGCTCCAGGCTCTCCCCGCCACTCTGGAGAGTTTCTATCTTCCAGTCGGTCGAGGAGTCAAAGGGGTAGCTTTCGAGCTCTTTACATGGCACGGTGCCGTCTATCGTTATCCTTCTAAAGACTCTCATCTTCGACTTCGAATCCTGAATATATTTGAAGGCTATACTGTAGTAGCCGTCCGAGGGTACCTCAAATTCGTAGAAGACGGTCTGTCCACCGTTCTTCCAGGAGACCCCGCCAAAGGTATTGAGAAGCGAGCGGTAAGTGTCGAAGGGAACGACATCGAGACTCCTGCTCGAGGCCGAGTTGATGGTGGTGTCGCTCTTGTAAGAAGGGTGTTCGGCCTCCACTATCGTGATAAAATCATCTTTCGGCCGGTCCGCGTCGGGTTTCGTGTAATCGGGAATTACCTCGAGCGATAGCACTTCCAGCGAGTGCAGGGTTATCTCTCCAGAGAGGAGTGTCACTTTCACCGTGTTTTCACCCTCCTCGAACGAGAAGAGCAGCGGTTCCCTGAAAAGGCTCGAGGAGTCACGCAGCGTGTAATCGAGCCGGGTCGAGAGCATCGTCTGAGAGGGTAGGACTTCGTCTCCATATCTGTTCAGCGGGAAATCCAGCGTCTCGTATTTCCAGTACTGAACGAGCGGAACTCTCTGCGCCTCGAGGAACTGGTAAGCGCCGTTTATCTCGACTGAAACTTCGGGTGGGAGGATCGAAGAGCCGGTAACCGTGTAACCGAGCCTGATGACGTAGTGGCCGCGCGCGCTCAGACTTATCTTCAACTCGAGGCCGTCGTTTCTCCGGAGGTTTTCAGAAAGGGGCGGCGAGGCCCAGACGGTCCCACCGCCGTAAGAAGGTTCAATATCCGGCAAGAGCGTGGAGTACGGAACCGCGAGATTCGCGCCCATTGAAACGAGAGCCAAAAAGAAAAAGGTAAGCAGCGCTCCGCCCTTGCTTATGGTTCAGCCTCCATTCAGTCGGTCATTACCGCGATCTTCTCGATAGCGTTCTTATACTGCTCGTTGGCCAGCTTGTTCAACTGACCCGCGTAGTCGGCTATGTTCACGTTACCCCTCATGCTGTTCCATATCACGTCGCCTATAGAGGCGTTGTCGTTGTCTCCGACTTTGATTCCGGTTGGCGCCGTCCAGCGTGACTGGATATAGCCTGGGACTATCTTGACGCCTTCGACTATACCCTCGGAGATCCTGGCGAAGGCTTCGTCGATTCCCGGGAAGAGTTTCTTGACCTTGAAGTATTCGTCTAGAACGGCCTGTTCTGTGGTCAGCGGCAAAGAGGTCCACTGGTTGGCCGTGTCGATCTCCAGTCTCTTGAGAATACCCTCTTTAGCGAAGGTTATGTATTTGGCAAATTCGTAGGCCTGCTCCGGGTATTCGGTCGTCTTAGAGATGATGAAGAAATCTCCCACAATGGTCACCTTACCTTCGGGAACGCCGATAAAGCGGCTCGGGAAGGGTAGCGTGGCGAAAGAGGTCGTGTCCCAGGTGCCCGACCATCTGATAGCTATCTTGCCCTGGTTCCAGACATCTCCGTACCAGCCGGCGTTGTACTGCTGTTTCTGCTCTTCCGGAAGGCTGTCAAAGACGAATTTGCCGTCGAACAACTGCTTGGCGATCTTGACGCCTTCTATGAAGGCCGGGTGATCAAGGTTGTACTTCTCGCCGTCCCAGGTAAAGTAGCCCAGCGCGGGATCTTTGGTCGCCGGGAACCACTCGGGGATCTGGACCTCTTCGGCTATCCCGAGAACGCCGTCCCTGGGGATGGTGAGTTTTCTGATCGCCGAGAGCATCGTGTTCCAGTCGGGAGCGTAAGGCAGCTGCGGAACGTTGTAGTTGGTGAAGAGATCTTCGTTGACGAAGTATCCGAGCATATAGAAGCCCGAAGGAACGGCGAAGACCTTTTCATTGTAAACGGTGGCTCCCCTCAGCGGGGCGGGTATGTTTTCCCACTCTGCATCTTTAGCCGTCATGGCCGTTATGTCCAGCGCCCAGTCGTTTACAAGAGCCATGGGGATGTTCGGAATCATTATGACGTCGGGCAGCTTTCCAGCGGCGGCCGCGGCGATCAGGGAATCTTCGTACTTGCCGTAATCGAGATCGGCGAACTCTACCTTGATATCCGGGTGAGTCTTCATGAACTCCTCGACTATCTTCTTCTCGACGTCAAGACTAAGGTTCCAGTTGGCATAGACGATCGTTACGGCCTGGGCCATGGCCGCCGTAACGAGCAGGATCACGAGACCTATCATCACTAGCTTTTTCATACTTTCCCCTCCTTTTTCAGTCAGTCTTTACTTCTTCCCAATATAGCCACTACTTTGTGAGTTTTACCGTCGTTTACGATCGAGATCTTCGGACCGCCTCCCTTCCCATCGACCGTTACGGTTGCGACTGAGTGCGAAAGATTTTCGGGATTTCTTACCTCTATTTCGTACACGGTCTCTTTGAACTTCCTCGTATATTTGAAACCCTTCCAGTGTGGGGGAATTACGGGATCTATCTCCATGAAGCCGTCTTCCACCCTTATCCCGAGTATCCAGCTGACGGCCACTTTGTGGAGCCACTGGGCCGAACCAGTGTACCAGCTCCAGCCTCCCCTTCCGTACATCGGCGAGACCGGTCCGTCGGAATTGCCACAAGTGACGTACGGCTCGGCCATGTATCTGTCTATATCCACGCTCCTGTTGGGCGGGCAGATACCTGAATAGGCTTTGTAGGCGCTGGCGGCGTCTTTCATGAGTGCGAAGGCCCAGACCGCCCAGGCGGCCGCGTGTGTGTAGACGCCGCCGTTCTCTCTCAGCCCGGGAGCGTATCTGGTTATATATCCTATATCCGGCGCCGGTTTCGTGAAGGCCGGGTAGAGCAGAAGGGCGCCGAAGTCTTTGAGGAGAATCCTTCCGACCGAGTCCATGGCGATGGCCTTCCTTTCGGAATCGGTTATATCGCTTATCACGGCCCAGGTCTGGGCGTTGAGGAAGATCTTTCCCTCTTCGTTCTCCTTCGAGCCAATCTTGCCGCCATCGTCTTTGGTCGCGCGGATAAACCACTCGCCATCCCAGGCGTATTCGTTCACGGCGTCCTTCAGCGACTGCATCACGTCGCGGCACCTGTCGGCGAAGACCCCATCTCCCCGCTTCGTTGAAAGAGGCAGGAACCGCTCGAGCAGAAGGTACATGAATTGAGCAAGCCAAACGCTTTCTCCCTTCCAGTCGCTGCCCACGGCGTTCATTCCGTCATTCCAGTCATGCTCTCCTATAAGGGGCAGCCCACGTGGCGAGAAACGTTTGAAGGACTTCTCGATGGCAAGCCTACAGTGCTCATAAAGCGTCGCTGAACCGCCGTCGACGAAGGACAACTCTTCATCCAGTATGCCGTAATCGAGGGTTTCCCTCACGTACTGCGACGTGATGAAGGGAAGCCACAAAAGGTCGTCCGAACAGCCTGTCCTCGGACCGCCACCGCCTATGGTAAACCACCAGTGAAAGACGTCTCCCTCTCTGAACTGGTGTTGTGCGTGGAGTAGGATCTGTTTCCTCATGAGGCCCGGGTCGGCAACAAGGAAGATCTGCGAGTCCTGTAACTGGTCCCTGAAGCCGTAACCGGCCGATACCTGGTAATACCCGGACTTGCCCCATAATCTGCCCGAGATCGCCTGGTACTTCGACCAGTAATTGGTCATTATATTCAGCCCCGGGTCGGGCGTTTCGACCTTCTCGGCCTCGAGCAAACCGTCCCACATCGCTTTTAATTCCGAGAAGAGTCGCCTGGAAGCCCCGACGGAGCTGTGAGACTTCAGCAGTTCCTCCGGGTCCTCCTCGCCGATGATCGCGGTGCCGGTGGTGAATACGACGCTCTTCGACTGTCCCGGAACCAGCACCATCTCCACCTGCAGGGCGGCGCAGGGATCGCCGAACCTATCGCACTTTCCCGTCAGTTCGTCCTCAAAAAGCGCGGCCGGTCTCTCCTGGGTGCCGTACATCCCGATGAAGGATTCCTTGTCGCAGGTGTAGGACTTCACCGGCTCGCTCGCACCGTGAAAGGCGATCTGGTTCCAGTCGGTGTTGTTCCACCTTCCCTTCCCGTCGGGGAACTGTCCTAGATACTTCCTTACGAAGATCGCGTTGTCTCTGAAGGCCGGTACTATGAAGAGCTTGTGAAACTCCCTGTGTTCATCGGGGAAGTTCCCGAGAACCCACTCGAAGTACGATGTGATATCGAGTCTCCGGCTGGTGGCGCCCTCGTTCTTCAGGGTTATCTCGGCCAGTTCCACCGGCGCCTTTGCCGATACGAAAACTTTCATCTCCGAGTAGATATCCTCCACGCGGTGGCGGTAGATGGTATAGCCCATCCCGTGGACCACTTCGTAAAGAGAGTACTGGGCCATTACCGGCTTCCAGCCTGCCGACCAGAATCTTCCGCTCTCCCTGTCACGTATGTAATAGTACTTGCCCCAGCTATCCTTGATCAGGTCCTGGTAAGATCTGGTTATCCGGTTCTGGCCAGCGTTGCCCCGCCAAGAGTAACCGCTCCCCGTGTGGGAGGCGATCATGGAGTAATCTCCGTTACTTATAACGTTCACCCAGGGGCGGGGAGTTCGTGGATCGACTATCACGTATTCCCTCCCGTCCGGGGTGAAATATCCGTACTTGCTCTCGAAAAGCCTCACTTTCCACACGCTCCTCAAAAGACGGCCTTACGGGCCTCAAACTTTTTCCGCTCCCGGAAACTCCCGTCGAGCCGGACGATCAGGCCCGCTCGCCCCTTGACCGTCGCTTCAAATTCAAGATCTCCGGTCTTCACTGTGATTGTTTTGTCGTAGTCATCGTAGTTGTTGAGGAACAGAAAATCCACGCCTTCCCCTTTCCTGAGCCAGGCATCGATGAATTCTCCCTTTATCTCGACGTTTCTTTCTATTCCAAGATGCTCGCAGAGCCTGCGGAGGACTTCGAGCTTGTACTCCCTCTCAAGCTCTATACCGCAGCCGAGCATGACTATCTCGCCCTGCCCGACAGAACCGTAAAAGGCGCAGGCCGAACCTTCTTCGTCGAACCCGAAAGGCGACAAGCCCGAAAGTTCACGGTAGCTCTCGGTGTAGAAGGCGTTTATTTCAAGGCCAAATATCCGCGCCATCGACCAGTCCCTCTCTTTACCTTTTTCGACGTTCAGGCGGTCGCGTATGATCGCACACTCTCTACCGTGTTCTTCCCGCTCCGGCAGCGCGGGGAAGAGAACTAGCCTCCCGCCGCTTTCCATATACCGGACGAGCTTTTTCTGAACACCGGCCGGCATGAAGGGACCGGAGAAGACCCAGAGAATTGGCCGTTTCGTCGGATCGATCTCTTCGACCGCTTCCAGATCGACCGCTCCAGCGGTATAGTTCAAAAGGAAGAGCCCCCTGAGCAGCCCGTCGAACGTAGCCATGTCCCTGTGCGCTTTGGTCCGGGCGAAGGGGTATCCGTCTTGGGCGAAGAATTCGCCCGCATAGTAAGAGGAGATAAAACCGAACCACGTATCGAAGGCCGGTTTGGCGTTCAGCAACTCTTTCTCGGACGGTCTTACGGTACTTATCAATTCTTTGATTTTGTTATAACTCCCCCTGAGCTCTCCACTGGCTCCGATGGGCGCCTGCCAGTCGTGCGCGCTTCCCATGAGGCCGCTCCCCTCGGGATTTCTCCCCCCGACGAAGAGATAGTAATTGATCGCGTTCATTCCGCCTGCTATGCAGAGCAGGCTGGAGAGATCTATCGAGGAGGGCATGAGTTTCGGCCTATCGTGCTGGAAACCGCTCTGAAACTCGGCCGAGAAGAGCGGTTGGGCAGGATTCTCGACGGCCGTCATGATCGAATTTGAGATGCTGATATCGGTGAAGTTCTCGTGTACTATGTTGCCTATATAGTAGTCGCCCGAAAGAACAGCCCGCGGTATGTCGGCAGCCGCCTTCAACTGAGAGACGCCGATAGGGTAATTCTTGCCTCTCTTGGCGTACTCGAGCGTATCAAAGCCATGTATGTTTATTATCTTCGGCAGATCGATGCACTCTTCATCCATGAAACGGGAGAGGGTCTCGAGGTACTCCCTGAAGTATTGCCTCATGAACCTGTGATATTCTACGTTCAGGGGAAAGCCGAACTGTTTGCCGTAACTCCAGGCTTCTAACTCCGCAAGAAGCTCAGGTGCCCTGGCGGTGAGGTATTCGCGAAAATGGGCGAGGGCAACCGGGCTGTAATCCCCCGTGGAGGTCACCCAGTGGAGCATGCCCACTTCGTTGTCCAGCTGGATCATTATCGCGTCGCTCTCCCGGATAGCTTTCGCGATTGATGCGTACCACTTTCTCACGCAGTCGAGGAAACCCGGATGCAGATACGAAAAGACTCTGGTGGGGTGCGGCTTTCCCTCGCTCGTCAACGCGATTCCGTCGGGGTGTTTCATGTAGAGCCAGTCGGGAAGCCCTTCGTTTTTGAGCTCGGACATTATGTACGGACCGGGTTTGATTATGAGGTCGAAACCGTATTCCATGGCCAGCCTTGTGAAACCCGTCAGATCTCTTTCTGGAGAGGTCCGGCCTTCGAAGTCTGTCTCGCCCTCTTTTGTCTCGTGCCAGAACCATGGTACGTAGAAGCTCAACGTGTCGAAGCCGGCCCGCCTTATCTTTTCCAGCCTGTCGAACCAGTCGCCGGCCGGAACCCTGAAGTAATGCATCTCGGCCGAGAAGAGAAACCTCTCCCGCCCGTCGATGACGAACTTCCCGTCTCTGCATTCAACGCGCTTCACCACGCACCTCCTGCTGAAACTAATTGAAACGTTTCAACGGTATTTCAAGCTTATCATACCGGAGAGGACCGAAGAAAATCCCGTAAACTTCGAAGAAGGATGTATATTCCCGCTCACGGTTGAATAAATGAAAAATCCTTTGTGTCTCTTCAGATCAGTTCGAAATAGCCCTTCAGGTGTTCGACGCTGTTGCGCCCGAGGAAGACCTCAAACCGCCCCTTCTCGAGAGCCGGCTTCAAATTTTCATCGAGGAAAGAGAGCATCTCCCCCGTTATGTCGAACTGTACGTTCTTCGATTGACCGGCCTTCAGAAAGAGTTTTTCGAAACCTTTGAGCTCCATCACCGGTCTGGTGACGGAGGCCGTCACATCCCTTACGAAGAGCATAACCGTCTCCGAGCCGTCGTGATCTCCGCGGTTGGTGACACGCGCGCTCACTTTAAGCTCTTCCCCCATCTTCGGCGAACCGCTCGAGAGCGCGAGATCTTCGTAATCGAAATCCGTGTAGCTCAAACCCCAGCCGAAGGGGAAGAGCGGTTCGTCCTGGATATCTATATACTTCTTGAACAGCGGACGGCCCGTATTTTTCCTGTTGTAGTAGACCGGTATCTGACCGACGGAGGCCGGAAATGTCAGCGTCAGTTTCCCCGAGGGATTGTGAATGCCGTAGAGGATTTCGGCGAGTGCGTTGCCGGCCTGATGGCCGGGCTGCCAGAGCTGGAGAATCGCCGGCACGTTAGCCTCCTCCCAGCTCAAAACCAGGGGCCGGCCGCTCACCACGACCAGCACTAC
Source organism: Mesotoga prima MesG1.Ag.4.2 (assembly GCF_000147715.2). Taxonomy (NCBI): domain Bacteria; kingdom Thermotogati; phylum Thermotogota; class Thermotogae; order Kosmotogales; family Kosmotogaceae; genus Mesotoga; species Mesotoga prima. Next base: position 2,701,099 of record NC_017934.1, read on the forward strand.
ATTCTCGTTGACTTCCATGACCGACCTTAGAAGCCTCCTTTGGGCCGCGGGTATCGTTATGTCCGCCCTGGAGCGGTTTTCGCCGCTCATAGAGGACGTCTCGCCCAAAACCATCAGCACGACCTGCACCTTCGACGCGATCTCGCGGGCCCTGTCGATGCCGCCCTCTATGTCGGAGTTTATCTCGCAGCCCCTCTCGTAGCGAAACTCCTCTCCAAGGTTCTCCAGACCTTCGAGAACGGTCACACTCTCCTGCACCTCGACCTGTCCGGCCCAGCAGCCGAGCATGTCGGGCCTGTCGTCTGCCAGCTTGCCTATAACCGCAAGTTTTGTCCCCTTTCGCAACGGCAGGAGATCCCGGTTCTTGAGCAGGACTATGGATTCGCGCGCCGCCTTCAAGGCCAGTTCTTTCGCCGCGAGGTTTTCTAGGCTCAGCCGGCGTGCGTCTTCTATCCTGAACCTTTTTTTGCCGAAGAGCCCTAGTCTCTCCTTCAGTTTCAGGACTCTCCCAGCCGCTTGATCGATCTCCTCGACCGTAAGCTTCCCCTCGCGGACGAGCTCTTTCAGATATCTCTCGTAGACTCCGGAGTTCATGTCTATATCCACCCCGGCTTTGAAGCCGAGACGGGCCGCCTCCCTCCCGTCGGAGGCTATCGAGTGGTTCACCAGCTCTTCCACCGATTCCCAGTCGCTCACCACAACTCCCCCGAAGCCTAGCTCGCCCCTTAGGATCCCCCGTATCGCACGCTCGTTGCCCGAGACGGGTATCCCGTTGAGATCGTTGAAAGATGACATCACCGACATCACACCAGCTTTAACCGCCGCGTCGAAGGGTGGCAGGTAGATCTCCCGGAGCGATCTCTCAGAGATATCGGCCCCATCGTAATCCCTTCCGCCCTGCGGTGCCCCGTAGGCAACATAATGCTTGGCACAGGCGGCGGTTTTCGGCAGGTCCTCCCAGTCGTTTCTCTGGTATCCCCTGACCCTCGCCCTCGCCACTTCGCTTCCCAGATAGGGGTCCTCGCCGGCCCCTTCGGCCACCCTGCCCCACCTCGGATCTCTCGAGATATCCACCATGGGGGCGAATATCATGTTTATACCCTCCATGGCCGCCTCGCGCGCCGACAGGGCGCACGTTTCCTCTATGAGTCCCAAATCGAAGGAACAGCTCAGAGCGAGGGGAATGGGAAAGATCGTCCTGAATCCGTGAATGACATCGTCGCCCATTATCAGGGGGATGCCAGTTGGCGAGTCGAGGGCCAGGTTCTGCCTCATCTGCGTCTCTTCGCCCCTGTTGTTCAAAAAGGAACCGATTCTTCCCTCGGCCAGCGCTTTCTGTTGAGCTTCTCCATACTTGCCGTACATCACCAGCTGACCGATCTTTTCCTCGAGCGTCATATCACTCAATCTCTTCATGTGCAGCCCTCCCGGTCGAATCCCTCACCACCAACGTAACATCGAGATTGATATTGCTCACCTCGTCGTACTTGCCAAAGATCAGGCTGATAAGCATGTGCGCGGCCAGTGAGCCGAGCTGGTACATCGGTCTCCGCACCGTGGTCAGTTTCGGGGTTATGTACGAGGAGAGTTCTATATCGTCGAAGCCGACGAGAGATATATCCTCCGGCACTCTCAACCCGTACTCGTTTATCGCCTTGAGCGCGCCTATGGCCGTTTCGTCGTTGGCGCAGTAGAAGGCCGTCGCGATCTTCCGGCCACGATTCGCCTCCAGGTAACCGCTCATCGAGCTCCGACCGGACTCTTCGGTGAAGTCGCCCTCCAGAACGTCCCCGGCCACAACGTTGAGTCCGAACTTCTTCATGGCTCCGGTGAAGCCGGAATACCGTTCTCTGGCATCCAGAGTGTCCTTCGACCCCTTTATGAAACCTATCCGCCTGTGGCCCAGTTCATGGAGGTGTCTGACGACTTCGTAAGAACCCCTTTCGTTGCCTATCCGAACGCTCCTCACCCTCTCGCTTTTCAACACCCTGTCGAGCGTGACTACAGGGAAGTCCCGTGAGAAGCCTTCTATATCCTCGGATTTGACCGTCGGCGTCATGATGATGAGGCCGTCGACGATATCGTTTTTGAGAAACTTGGCGACATCCTGACGGCGGTTCTCCAGCGTGCAGTAGATCAAAAGGTTGTAGCCCATGTTGTGAAGAACATCCTGAATGCCCTTCACCAGAGAATCGTAGAAGGGACCCTTTATTTCATGGACGATGAGCGATACGAGGTCGTACTTTTCCTTCTTAAGGCTCCTGGCGAAGGTATTGGGAACGTAGTTCAGTTCCTTCGCGGCCTTCAACACTTTCTGCCTGGTCTCTTCGCCTATCCTGTTGCTGTTGTTCAGGACGTAGGAAACGGTGGAGATCGAAACCCCCGCGAGTTTCGCCACGTCTTTTATAGTCGCCAAGGTTATCCCTTCTTTCATTGAAACGTTTCAACAAATTATACTGTTTTTCTCACTCCGGCCAAAATCCCGGCGGGAAATACCTGGGCTATAATTGTTTAAAGGTTTCAATGGCCGTTGCGAAGGTGATGAAGAATGAAAAAAGAGAATTGGTCGAAGATCTGTGGAACTCCCCGGTTGATTTCGGCCGAGATCCACTACTTCAGACTCGAGCCCGGAGAGTGGAGAGAGAGGATTGAAAAAGCGAAGGAAGCCGGCTGCGACGCGATAGCTTCCTACATTCCCTGGCTCTGTCACGAGAGCGTCGAAGGAAGATACGATTTCACCGGGAGGCTAGACCTGAGAGCCTTCGTGGAGCTTGCTAAGGATTTGGGGCTTTACTTCATAGCCAGACCGGGTCCCTTCGTCATGGCAGAGCTAAAAAACGAAGGGATCCCACACTGGCTGTACGATAAGCACCCACATCTCAGACCCCTCAGCTGGGAAGGAAGAAAAGTCGAGAGCGCCATGGTCATCTACAACCACCCGGACTTTCTCGCAGAGGTCGAAAAATGGTACGACAGAGTGGGGGAGATCCTCGGACCGTTGCTGGTCGGTAGGGGAGGAAACGTTGTGGCCGTCCAGCTGGATAATGAGATAGGCATGCTTCAGTGGGTCAACAACACGCCCGATCTTTCGGACTTCACGCTCGCGAGGTTCAACGACCGGGTCTCGGAGAAGCGCGGCCGGGAGCCCTACGGCTTCGCGCTTGAGAAGCGCGATGAAACTTACAGGCTCCTCCGCAGCCCGGGAGAAGATTTCTCGCTGGAGTTCATACGCGACCTCGGCCAGTTCACGCGCGAGGATTACAGAGAGTACGTGCAGAACCTGAAACAGTTGGCCAAGAGGGCCGGCCTCGAAGGTATCCCCTATATAGTCAACATTCACGGTACGTCCGAAGGAAGGGGCTTCACCTTCCCGATAGGCATCAGCCAGCTTTACAAAGCCTGCGACGACGAGGAGGTCTTCCCCTCTAGCGATATCTATCTGGGAGATCTCTCCTTGAGGAACTTCCAGGACCTCTACACGATAAACGAAACGCTCGCGGCCGCCTGCGGGGGAGTTTATGGTTCCATGGAATTCGAGTGCGGCGACGGCAATTACGGGGACAACTACGGGCAGAGGATTGACCCTTACTCGCTGGAGCACAAGCTAAAGCTCTGCATCGCCCAGGGGAACCGATTGATCAACTACTACCTCTTCTCGGGAGGAAGAAACTATGTCCTTGATCCCGAGCCACTCGACGGCAACGGAAGGATAGCCTTCACCGGCGAGCTCCACGGCTTTGCGGCCCCGATCTCTCCTACGGGCGCGGAAAACTACACCTACGGCTTCCTGAAGGAAGCGACGCTCTCCCTCAAACCACTGACGAGAAACATGGGCAATCTCTCGGTAAGCCATGATCCTCTGACGGTGGCCTTCATTCCGGACTATTTCATGAGCGAGTACCGTTACGGGACGAGATCCGGAGAGATGATTTCCGATCTCCAAACTCACCGGGCGGGCAACTTCTGGGACAGCTTCCTCAAGGCACTCCTGCTGCTGGGATACCGCTACGACGTGAAGAATATACAGGATGGAGAAATCGATCCCGAAAGGCTGCTGATCCTTCCATGTGCGAGGTATCTGGACGTTGCGATCCAGAGAAAGATCGCGGATCATGTCGAACGCGGGGGAAGGCTGCTGATTTACGGGGAGGTGCCTCTCTTCGATATGACCGGCAGAGTTTGCAGGGAACTGATTGAGGCTCTCGGCATAACTCCCGGGGAAGCTTACCGTTCCTCTAGCAAATATTTCCTCTCGGTGAAACCTTTGGGTTTGCCGGAACTGGCCACGCATTTCGCCCGGGCCTTCAGAATAGAAGGGGGCGAAGAGCTCGCCGTAATAGCCCAGAAGGGCGAAACGTGCGCCGCCAGAGTCGGAAGCACAACGGTCATAACTGCCCATTTCAACTGCAACACTGGCTTCTTCGGCCGAATTCTCGAGGGCTACGGATTGAAACCGAAGATCTCCATGACGGGCGATTCCTTCGGGGTTTTCCCCGTCGTGAGCGTCGGTGATCGTGGAGAGAGACTCGTTTACGTCTTCAACGAAGATAACTTCGAAAGGCGTATTGGGCTCCGCTTCGAAGAGGAGCCGCTTTTCGGGGGGAAGGAGCTACTTCTCAGGGCTAGGGAGGTGGCTGTGGAGATGCGTTACCCCTGAAGGTGAAGAGATGAATTACGGACGGCTCAACGCAGACCTGATCGAAGAGTTACAATCACTACTCAACATCCCCGTCAAATACGATGAGGAAGTGTCGGAGATCATGAAATTTGCAAACAGGCACTTGATTCCAGTTACCCCAAGAGGTGCGGCAACGGGCCTTTCGGGAGGCGCGGTGCCCTCATACCGTGGAATCGTCATGAGTTTCGAGAAGATGAACAGGATTCTCAAGTTCGACGAAGCAAACATGATGACCTGATTCGAGGCATAAAAAAGGCCTTTGATCGAAACAACATACTCAATCCGGGGAAAATAGTGGATCTTTGAAAAGAAACCGAGGGTAGAGGTCAGTGGTCAGAGGTTGGAAGAGCAAGAGCTGGTCCGCCGTTCAATGGTTCACCGTTCTCCGAAAAGAATTGTTGCAAGTTCCAAGATGCAAGTTGCAACAAGAAGAAAGAAGACTTTTTTCTAAAGGGCGATGAGGTAAGCTCGTTTTTGGCATTCAACAAGACAGCATCGAGTGCCGAATCACGTTCAGATGACGGTATGTGACGTTTTCGCAATCACGTAACACTGTCATCCCGGACTTGATCCGGGATCTGGGCTTCGGTTTTTTCTCAGCTGAAGACGGTGGACCGTTGACCGGCGACGCTGTTTTCATCATCGTACTGTGGTTCTTTAGGATCCTCGAGATGCTGAAGCAAGTTCATGACGCCAAGCACGGGGTATCGATAACAGGGTATGGGGTCTCGCGAAAAGAACCGGCAATCGATTCAGGGTTTCAATGCAGCTGAGGAAGTTGTCCAGGCAGCGGTTTGTGGAAGCCCCTCACTCTGTCATCCCGAACTTGTTTCGGGATCTGGTTCCAAGAACGAACAACCTGGACGCGTAGCGTCGGAACGAAGAACAGGTGCTTCTTGGCGGCGGTGGACCGTTGACGGATAACGCTGTTTTCATCAGCCACCAGCGGGTTTTTGCTCTTAAGCGCTCAGCGGTTCTTTTGTTCGCAATTTGGAACGGACTACTTGCAACTGCTCTTCTAAGGACGGATCCTTGCTCTTGAAGGACCAAGGACGGCTTCTTTCAGCATGACTGTAAGTGCCGTTCTCGCAATCACGTAACACTGTCATCCCGGACTTGATCCGGGATCTGGTTCCAAGAACGAACAACCTGGACGCGTAGCGTCGGAACGAAGAACAGGTCTTCTCGAAGGACGGGTCCATGATCTTGGACGAGCAACGAAGGATGTCTCTTCACAGCGTTCAGTGGATCTTGTGACCCGCGCAGCGGAACTGGCCACACAAAGTGCGACGGTCCTGATGTTCTGCATCAATTGTGTTTTTCGGTTTTTCTTGCCACTTCTTGCAGTGACTGGCCTCAGCGTTAAGCTGAGACTGGCACCACGAAGTGGCACTGGCGAAGGCGAAGCCTTCACTGGCGGCGATGATTCTCGCCTTTTGACTGGCCTTGCGTCCCGCCGCAGCGGGAATTGTGTCTAACCTTTTTGCTCTTCCTCGCGCTAGCGAGCATCACTTCCTGGGATGGTCTTCCCAGCATCACTTCTGTTTTCCCGGAGAACGGTTGACCGCTGACGGACAACTTTGCTGTCCAGAAGGACGAACTTATTCAGCGAACTGCCTTGTGCTTGCCATCGTATTTCTGCTCATTGAGATACGCCTTCAGTGCCTCGTCGATCGTCATGGGTTCCAGAACCACCGGCTCGTAATTCATCTCGGCAAGTTTTTTCAACGATCCCTTTCCCATGGCTGCGCCGATCCAGACTGGGCAGTCGCCGATGACCTGGAGGATCTCGTCAACCTCGGCATGCTTATGATTCTCATAATAGGGATTCGGCCTTGCTTCAACCTTAATGGCGCACTTTCTTTCGTCTAGCTCATAGATGTCGTAGTACCTTGACTGCCCGAAGTGGTCCTCGTTCAGTTTGAAACCGTCATTGGTCCCGATTGCGATTAGCTTTCCCATTTTTTCATCCTCCCGATCGCCTTGTTGCCAGGACGTATCTATAAAAGTTATTTCCGTGATAAGTCTTCTTCTCGACATTCGGATTCTCGGCCAACCTCTTCAGAAGACCCGTGACCGACTCCTCCTTGAACTGCGACTCAACAAAGCTCCTTATGTCCTTGTCCGACATTGGATGACGCTTGATGATCTCTATCACTGCATCCAGCGCCTCTTTCTCAGAAGTAGTAAAACTGCTGACTGGCAGGTTCTCGATGCTCTCTGCATTAAGAAGAGTCCTCGCAAATTCTATCGCCGATTCTGAAGGCACTTCTATGCCGCTTTCTGCGGGAGGCCTTGCAGGCACATTGATATACACTCTGGCCGGCTTAATCTGATCGATTTTCTTCTTTAGCTCCCTCAGGAAGCCATCGCTGTCGTTGTAATCCTTTATCAACATCACTTCAAGCCAGATCTCCCCTTTGAACTCCTTCGAGAAATCCAGCAGACCTTTATAGACCTTTTCATAAGTCAGCTTCCCGAAAGGTCTGTTTATTCTTTTGAAGCTCTCCTCATCTTTCGCGTCGAGCGTGGGCATCACAATATCGAAATCCTTTATCTCTTCCACCAGTTCTCTATCGAATAGAAGAGAGCCGTTGGTTATAAGAACCAGCGGCTTTCCCGTCATTTCTCTAAGACCCCTCACTATAGCATCCAGCGGTTTGTAGAGGGTCGGCTCGCCCTCTCCGACAACCGTCACAACGTCGAACGACTCTTCACCGTGCGCCTCGATAAACCTCCTGGCTTCTGAGAGAATCTCCTCAGGCGGGTAGAAGGTCTGTCTCGTGTTTGTCATATTCGTCGTTCTTCCCAGCTGGCAGTAGACACAAGCGTAATTGCACGTCTTGAAAGGTATAGTGCAAACCCCCAGAGATCTTCCTAGCCTTCTTGAAGGGACAACCCCATATACATGACTCAAAAAAAGCACTTCCTTCCGTTCATTGTCTCAGCGACCTCCCCGTCTTCCTCCTCCCATACCTCGTCCAAGTCCTCTTCCTCGGCCGATGCCGGCTCCACGTCCTATGCCGTATCCTCCCCCACCCGCTCGAAGAGAAGAATTCTCGGAGTTAGGCCTTATGGCGTTCACGGGGCATGCGCTGAAACAGTCCCCGCACCTGGTGCAAAGACTGTTGTTTATGTGTGCCTTGCCTCCCTGCATCACTATAGCTCCATCCACAGGGCAGGACTTCAAACAAAGAGTGCAGCCGGTGCATAGATCTTCACGTACCCAAGGCAATTAAAACACCTCCTAATTCTTTATATATGTTTATTGCATATATATTATATCACTACAAAATCTGCTTTCACAAATCTCCGGAAGACTCCGACTAACATTCAGATAAGAAGCTGCTTCCATAAACTACCCAAGTGAGACGATCACATGCCATTCAGCTTTGCCAGTATTGATTGTTGCTTGTGAAAGGACATATATCGTCTAGAATAGGAATCATTGACAGACTCAATTGGAGGTGTAAGAATGAAATCTTCTATTCCCAAGAAAGTCGTTTTCTCCATTATTCTTGTCCTTTTTCTCTCATCAATTGCGCTGGCTCAGCCAATTACCTTCCTCGTGAATCCCGATTACGATCCCTTCAGCTACCTTGAGGAAGGCCATCTGAAGGGCTTCCTCGTCGATCTGATCGGATCGCTTGAAAGCGAAACGGGCATAGATGTCGAGATGAAGCCCGTCAAATTTGACGAAGCCCTCGAGATGTTACAGGGCGAAGGGAGTTACTGCATTCCCTCTCTTGTCTTCACGACACAGAGGAAAGCTCTTTATCAATGGGCGGGTCCCGTTGCCATAACGAACACTTACCTCTACACGACCGAGGAACTTTCGGGTGAATTCAAATCACTCGAGGACGCCAGAAACGCAAACTCCGTCGGTGTGGTAAGCGAATACTATTCCCACAAACTGTTGGAGGGGCAGGGATTCGACAACCTTATCGTTTTTGAAGACGAAGGGTCGTTGCTTGAAGCCCTTCTTGAAGGAGAGATCGAACTGGCGCCTTTCAACTCGGCAGTTCTCCAGGAACTTCTCAAAAGGGAACAAGCCTCTTATAGTCCCGTATCGACAGTCGTGATCGACCTGGATATGACATACCTCGGTTTCTCGAAGGAAGTCCCGACTGAAATCGTAGACGCATTCCAGAAGGCCCTCGACGGGCTCAAGACATCCGGCTCCTTCTCCGAGCTCTACAGCGAATGGTTCCCCGGACAGCCCGTTCCCGGCATCTACACCTTCCTGACCGAAGAGTACCCGCCGGTAACCTTCAGGGGCGAAGACGGAGAACCGACGGGCTTCGTGACCGAAATGGTAAAGGAGATCCTACGCAGAAACGACATGTCTGCCGAGATCCTTATCGTTCCATGGTCCCTCGGTTATGAACTGGCCTCGAATCTGCCCAATGTCTTCCTATTCAGCATGGACCAGACCGAGCAGAGAAAGGAAAACTTCGAGTGGATCGGACCGGTAGGAAAGAACACCGCTTACCTCTACGGCCGCAAAGACACTCCAGCCACAGACCTCGAGTCAGCAAAGCGAGTCGACGCCATAGGTACGACGACGAACTGGTGGACCGAACAGCTCCTAAAGGAAATGGGCTTCGAGAACCTCGTTAGCTCTCTCGATCCTCTGGACACCGTCGCGCAACTTGTCGAAGGCGAGACCGATCTCGCGGTCTTCACAGACCTTACTGTAGCAGAACTGGCAGATGAAGCAGGCTACAGCATCGACGACCTGGAAGCTCTTGTGGAGCTCCAAACAAACTACTTCTACATCGCGGCTTCAAAGGGAACGAATCTCGGACTGATTTTGAACTTCCAGAAGACTCTCAACGAAATGAAGCGAGATGGAAGCTTCGAAGAGACAATCAGAGAATTCGTGCCAAACATGCTCGTGACATCCCTGCTCTGGAATTCCTCCCAGCTCGATGTAAAGGGTCTTCGAACCTCCATGAACACCCTCTCTGTAGGAGAGATAGCCACCATGGAACTCCAGGAGAACGGCTCGACCGGTTATGTCTGGGACGTGAAGATTACCAATCCAAACGTCGTTTCGCTGATCTACGAGGGCTCGATCTTCGAAGGGAAGTTTCTTGACGATTCAGAACTCGTTGGAGCTCCCTATAATGTCAAGTGGGTATTCGAAGCCAAACAACCCGGAGAGACAGTTGTCATATTCTCCCTAAGGCGCCCCTGGGAGAGCGTTCATCCAATACAGACCTTTGCGATAAACATAATAGTCGAGTAAGACGAATAAAATCTAGATGAAAAAACAGGAAGGATGTCTATCCTTCCTGTTTATGAGTATAGCAATCTAAACACCAAGATGTACACAGCTCTTGTCAAGTCTGCGATCCAGCTAAGGCATGTTCTTGGCAACTAGGAATACAGTATTTGGTCAAATAAAAATCCAGAACCCGGGATTAACTGTTTAGCCTCTAATGATAGAGTCTCCAATCTTTAAATCTGCAACTCTATCCGAGAAGAAATCAAATGACAATGATGACCTAGTCTTTCAATTATTGCGCTTGTCAGTTTGTCGCCGTAGAATACGCTTTCCCATTTTCTGAATCCAATGTCTGTAGTTATTATCACTGCCATTTTCTCAGCGAGTCTTATATCAATTAGAAGAGTATTCTTGAGAGGCTATGCTTCTTCGAACTCGGCTTCTACAATTCTGTAGAACTCTTCTCTGGCATGTTTTTCCATCCAGGGCATGTGGCCGCATCTTTCCAGAAGCCTGAACTTGAAATCTTTGATTATCCTTGAAAGCGGGATCTCAACACCCTCTGCAGGATTGGGGTCGAAATCGCCATGGACTGCAAGGACGGGACAGCGAATTTTCTTGCCACTCTCGAGAAGCTCTCCGCTGCTTCTCATCTCTGAGGCCTCAGTCCAAACGCTCTTGTATATCTCTGCATCAATATTGACTTCTACTCTTTCTGCATCTTCGAGAAGATCAAAGTGGTCTGTCTTTGCCATGAGTTTTCTGAATTCAGATAGCATTTCTCTATCTTTAAGTTCTGCATTGCTCAAGAGGCTCATGAGCTCTTCGACTCTAGCCTTTTCTTTTGCGCCAAGACGGTTCAAGCGAGTATTCATAATACCAGAAGCGTAATGCTGTTCGAAAGGACCGCTGCTTATGAGTATTATCCTATTCACAAGATCGCTATACTTTGCCGCAAACAAGAAGACGAGCCATGCACCCCAAGAATGTCCCAAAAGAATAACCGGAGGAGAGCAATACTTCTCGACAGTCTCCCTCAATTCCTCTATTTGTCCGGATACTGTCTTCTTTGTCTGATAGGGCTCTACAATCCCCCGCTTCTTCCCCAGCTCTCTCGCAAGAGGCGCGACTCCTCCGGCCGCTCCTGGCCCTCCGTGAGCGACTACAACTCTGAATGGAGGATCGCCGTGCATTCTGAGATTTTCCATTTTTTCGCCTCCAGTTTGGAGTGTTCTTCTCTGCGCTTTGCAGTTACGTCTCTTTCACTGCTGTATTCTACTCCTCCTTCGACCGACATGATACTGGCGTTATATTAACTCAACTTTGACAGCAAGGAATCTGAAGATAGCCTAGCAAGCTGGAAAATGAAAAGAGAAAAAAACTTACCACCACAGTGGTCAACTATGAAATATCTTTGAGTAGATCCGGTGGTCTTGTTTTGGGTTCTTTGAAAGCACCATGAGCATTGCCCGTTGTTTTGGTCCTTGAAAGAGCCTGTATCAAGGATCAGAAGAAAAACTTGACACGAAACGCTTTGAGATTCGCTAATTTCAATCAATGGATGGGAGACTCTCTCTTAAATTCTTCTATTTTCCTAATGAGTGTACTGAGAAGGAAATTGAAGGATACTTGACTGAATAAGGATTATTCAGTTAGAAAGCTGTCCTCGAGATGGGAACTATGGTGTGAGTCGACTATTTGGGAAGATATGGTCATATTCTCAACGAGATTACAAAATCCCAGCGCCTTATCCAAAACGCTCTAAATCTGCTTGTTGATTAATAGTTATAATTATGCGGTTTTTTTGGCTTTAACCCTCTCAAAGTAATGAACTCATGCATTTCAATTGTCTTCGTGGTGTCGAGCTGGCGGATAATGATGTCTCTGCCAATTTAGAAGACGTTTTCTCAGATTACTTCGAGTCTGTGGCTTCTTCACACGTGTATTCGTTGTTGGTTCGGATTCACATTGGGTACGAAGATGGTTCTATAAGAGTTTCTTTTTCAGGTGGTTTTACTTGTCGAAAGCTTCGTGTGCTAGACTACCCTTGTCGGTCATTGAATTGTTCTTACACATCGGAAATCTGAAATGATTTCCCGAAGAGCCGAGATTATTCAAGTTGCATTAGGCAGCAGATACTAAAGAATACATTAGCGAGATATACTCATAACCGATTCGTGAATTCATAACAGCCCCGGGAGGTAATTATGGCTAACAAGAAAAGAGAAGATGAATGGAAAGAAGTCAAGAAGAAGTGCAAGGTCGGTGACGAAACGATACGAATGGCGAAGGAACTGGGTATAAATCCAAGGACGATGATAAAGAATATACCCAACAAAGCGGAGAAATGGAAGGCGCCCGTCGATGTCTGGATAAGAGATATGTACGATGACATGAAAGAGAGGAGCGCAAAGAAAGCAAAAGCTAAGGCAAACCGATTGCGGAAAGAAAGTGAGAAGTTGGCCGACAGTTCGTCTCGACTGGATGACAGCGACAAATCAGATAAGCAAGACTGAAGGTCGTTATCATAGTTGTGAAAAGCTCTATGGCAATCAAATAACACAGATCCCGATTGGTTCTCTAATCTCCAGAGAATGGGGATAAGTAAGCGTAAATGGAATCACAGGCTCTTCTATAGCTCCGAGATGAAAGATCTTCCGAACAAAAGCCTCTACAGCTAGTGGAAACTATCATAGTTCTCTTAAGTTAGTTCGATAGCCAGAATGGTTTTTGAGATCTTTCGAATGTCTAGAGATTCATTTCAGGCCGAATCAGGCGCCACAACACTTGAAATCACAAAGAGCGTTCCAATTGACCAGAGCTGAGGGGAACAACTTGCGGGATATTCCAAAAGACTCCCGGCTGTTTCAGATGAGGAGAGACCGCTGAAGAGTTCGGGGAGGCGATTGTCACGATACTTTTCCTTCGCTCTCAAGAGATCTGAGGCGAGCCTCTTTGCCTTTTCGGAAAAGCCGTAATTGATAAGCCCAAGCAGAATCAGTGAGTTGTCGTGCGGCCAGACGCTTCCGTTATGGTACGAGAAGGGATTGTAGCGCTTCATCTTGCTCGAGAGAGTTCTTATTCCCCAGCCTGTGTACATATCCTCTGAGAAGAGTCTGTCTGCCAGAGCATCTGCTTTGTCTTCGTCCACTATTCCAATCATAAGGCAATGTTCGGGGTTAGAGGTTATCGAATCTACCGGAGTTTTGTTCTTGTCGAGAGCCGTAGCGAAGTAGCTCTCATTTTCGAGCCAGAAATCACGGTTGAAATTGATCTTCAGAATTGCCGCTTTCGAAGCATAAAGAGAGGCCATCTCTTGTTTGTCAAAGAGAACAACGAGCTTCTCGAGGCATTTGAAAGCTTCGTACAGATAGCCCTGAACCTCTACGAGGGCAAGGAACGGTTCGGCAAACCTGCCGTCTGCAAAGTTCACCGAATCGGCAGAATCCTTCCAGCCCTGATTCACGAGTCCGCCGCCAGAAGGAGCAAATTCGACATATCCGTCGTTATCGGGGTCGGCATATTCGTCGATCCACTTTGCGGCTGCCATGATGTTCTTCTCGATAGATTTCATGAAGTCAAGATCACCTGTTCGCCGGTAGTACCTTTGAGATAGCATTATGAAGAGAAGGGTCGCATCGATCGTTCCGTAGTATCTTTCGAAAGGCAATCTTCCTGACAGAGAAAGCTCGTTCAGGCGGGTCTCGTGGACAATCTTTCCCGGCTGAGCCTCGGAATGAGTCTCTTCTTCACAGCTCTGGAGAAGAGAATGGATCTTCAGTATGTTCCTCGTGATCTCTGGAAGAAGATCGACTGTCTGTAGCCCGAAGACTAGGCTGTCCCTTCCGAAGACGGTGGCGTACCATGGAAGTCCTGCGCCTGGAAAATCGCCATAGACCGTCGGAATCATAAGCATCTTCAGATCTCCAATTTCACTTTCGCCTATTTGATTGACGTTCCTAGTCAACTGGAGATTCCCCACAGGTCTCTCTGAAAGCATATCCTTGAAGATCTCTTCTTTCTTCACGGCCTTGCTCAATCTCAGTTTACCCGAGACCGTCGCGCTTTGCCCCGGCCTGAGCTTTAGAGAGAGCGAGGGTAGCGAGTTTTCTATGACATCCTTTTCGTAGTCGCTTTCATACTCGAGGCTGTTGAGTGAAGAAGCAGATACCGTTCTGGACGTTTCCAGCCCACTGTAAGCATCGTTCTCTCCCCTTATCGTGAAGATATCTTCAAAGGCGCAGCTGATTTCGTAATTGAAAGTCAGCTGAACCTCTTCAAGCGAATAGTTTCTTACCGTCATTTCTGCGTACAACGTGTTTCCTTCCACACGTAGGGTTTCAGACAGAAGGATATCGAAATGAGGAACTTCGGGCCTTGACCTTCCCAGATAGATAACTTCTATTCGATCCCATGAGAAATCTACATGGAGTCTCTTGAGGTAAATCGAGGCTTTCAGAATTATCCTGGATATGAAGCGGGTATCTTCCAGATAAAGGCCGGCCGCCTTTTCGCTCTCACAGTCTATAATCCCTCTTTCATCGGTAACTGCCATGAGATTTCCGTTCTTGAAGATCTTCACGAGTTCACCTCTCTTGCCTACCGCTCGTAGATTCCGAAATCTTGTTTTGCATCAAAATTGGCTGCTTTCAGGATTTTGCTTTCAACAATTTCGACCAGCCGGCATTTCCGATTCGAAATCAAATAAAACAACTATGATAGGTATTTCTATTGGTTACTTCTCTTCGGTCTTCTCAATCTCTGACTGTTTAAGCATTAACGCCTCTTCGAGCGGTTCGTCGAGTAGATAGTGACTGAACCAGGCGAGATTTTGTCTCATTATCGCTCTATGGAGACCGGGCTTGTCTGCGACGTGCCCCATTCCCTTGTATATCACCAGCCTTACGGGAACGTTCATCTCTCTCAACCCCTGATAAAGCTCGAAGGCGTTCGGTGGTGGAACCCTCGTGTCCGAGCCGCCGTGTTGTATGAGGGTAGGTGTCGAAGCATTCTTAATGTAAGTCATCGGCGATGTCAGCTCATATATCTGAGGATCTTCCCAGGGGTTGTTGCCTAGGTAGCGGTGACAGAATTGATGAATATCGGTGTTAACGTGATAGGTAACCCAGTTGGATATTCCGGCTCCCACCGAAGCGGCTTTGAATCTGTTCCCGTAAGTCGCACAGAAGGCCGAGATGTAACCTCCCTGGCTCCATCCCATAACTCCAACGAGATCTTTGTCCACAAAACCTTTTTCGATAAGATGATCGACGCCACTAACCACGTCTTCGTAATCTCCAACACCCAGGTTTCTGTAATTCAGCTTTCTGAAGTCTCTCCCGTAGCCTTCGCTGCCCCGGTAATTCGGCTCAAGTACGAGCACTCCTTTGGACACAAGCTGCTCCACAGGATAGTAGCTGCTCGTGATCATCGCCGCTAGGGCCGTCCATGTCGGACCGCCGTGTACAAGCACGACGAGCGGGTATCTCTTGGAGCTGTCGAAATCTTCTGGAAGGTTGAGGACACCGTGTATCTCCGTACCGTCGTAGCTTTTCCAGGAGATCCGTTCCTTCATCACCCTTTTCCTCTCCGGGTAGGAAACGGCGGTTTTCGTGATTTTCTTTCCATTTAAATAGATTTCAAGAGGCTCCGCATTGGTCCCCATAGCAGTGGCTATATGTTCACCATCATAGGTAACGCTGGAGGCCAGAACCAACTCGTCCTGATCTGTCAGACGTTCGAGATGGCCGTTCATATCCAGAAGGCCAAGGCTAATTGTGCTGTTCTCGATCCAGCTTACGAAGAAGCCCCTCTCTGTCCATGAGACCAGTTCAACGTTCAGATCGTCTTCGACGTTGATCCGCTCTTTTGAGAGATTGGAGAGATCTACAATCTCGATAGCACCGTTATCCATCCAGGGGTCTTCTCCATCTGGCACCACGACGGCGAGTTCCTTCGAGTCAGGAGAGAAGACGAAGCCTCTCGGATGCTTAAAGGGTAGTTCTTTCAGTTTTCTTTCGCTGTCGATAAGCATGACCCTGGCTTCATCGAAATCGTTGACGTCGCTTGTTGGCGGAGCCATGAGTGCCACGTAATTGCCGTCCGGAGAAAGAGAGATCGAAGAAACATGGAATTCCTTCTCATCTGTCAGTTTGTCGAAAAGGGTCTCTTCAGATCTCATATCCTTGGGCAGTTCGAACCTCGAAGAATACTTCTTCATCGCTCGTGAGAGATGAATGAAGAAAAGAGAGCTGTTTTTCGGTTCCTCGTCTATATATTCGAATTCACCGTAGTTCTCCTTCCTCTTTTTCAGTTCATCGCTTTCAGGAGAGGCGGCAACCAGGTAAAGCCCGTCGTTCTTTCTGCTCCACTTTATCTGACTAATGTCGTTTTCGAAAGTCAGCAGCTTGAACGTTCGCTTCTCTTCGAAATCGAAGATCATGACGTCGTTCTTGTTTTCGCCGCCGGTCTTCTGTAGAAATGCAAGTTTCTTTGAATCGGGAGACCAGTCGGGAAGAGAGCAGTCGAACTCATCGTTCGAGACATGCAAAGCGGTCTTAATTGCTGCATCATAAACCACAACTGTTTGCAAATACTTGTTTGTGTTCCAGTCGGCGCGCTTCAGTATATAGGCAAGTTTCTTTCCATCGGGCGAAATGACCGGATTGTTTACGATCGGAAGCGAAAGCTGCTCTTCAATCGTGAGATATCTGTCGCTCAAATCATACCCCTCCCATCTAAGATAAGAAAACAATACTATCATAGTCTATCCACTGGAAACAAACAAAAGGCCTGCCAACAGCCTTCTCTCCGAATCAAAGTCTATTTCATGCGCCATGTCATGACATCACTTTAAGACACTAGATTCCGGCTCACAGATATATAATCTTGAAGAAGATACGTAGGAGAGGTTTTCTCTATCGTTCATATTTGCTATTGAGTCCATTCTCTTGGCAGGATTCATTCGGACTTGAGATAGCAGGTGTCAATCCCGACTGAATGAATCAAAGGAGATGTTGGCATGAAGATTACCTTCCTTCCTCACTCTCGATTAGGCAAGTGGGGCTTCTCTCTGAGTCTGGCCTTCATCCTTTTGCTCTTTGCCCAAATACAGTTCTCATTGATTCCTCTGCCAGTCTTCTCTGTTATGGCTCTAGGAGTGGCCGGCTTTGTCTTATCTATCATCGCTTTTATAAAGAGAGATAGAGCATTGGGAACACTGCTTTCCATAATTATCGGAGCCGTTATTATCTTCGTCTTTGGATCGATACTGGTCATGTCTACCGACCTCTTCAAAGGTTTTCCCGTTGCGAAGGACTACCTGGAGAAGGCGGAAGGAAACGATATGTCCGGAGACGGAATGAATCTCGGAGATATTTCGCAGTCAGGAGAGCAGATCTTTTTCGTAGAAAAGAACAGGCTGTACACCATAAACATCGACTGGACGAATCGCAGAGAGGTAACGGATTCTCCGGTCAGTTCTATCTTTCTTTCCGGTGACTGGATTTACTTCACAAACGATCGCGATGTGAGCAACCTGTATAGAATGAAGAAGGACGGAAGCGAGCAAATGAAACTGAGTGAGGACAATGTCGCTCATTTCTACGTTCTAGGTGATCACATTGCCTATAGCACGAAGAAAACGCTGGCCGAGTTCAACGAAATAAAGAAGGAAGCGCTAAATACAGAAGACGCAACAGTGGAAAGCGATGTGGGGACACTATACATGATGAAAACAGACGGCTCGAAAAAAATCGCGCTCTGCAAAGTCTCCCTGGAGCCGGGCAGGGTAATGATATCCGAAGAGTGGATATACTTCGAAGACTATCAGAAGCTGTGCAAAGTAAGGATCGATGGATCAGATTACACTGTGATCTCTGAAAAGGGGAGGTTGGGTTTCGTTGAGAATGGTTGGGTTTACTTCATATCGGTTCTCGATCCAGAAACTCGAGCTTATGATGATCTTGAGATCTGCCGTATGAAGAAAGACGGATCCGAAATTACGGTTCTCTCCTCTGTGAACAAAGTTAGCAGCTCTTGTTTCGATAACGGTTGGTTCTATTACGTTCTCCATTCAGAAAAGGGTCTGTACCGAATGAGGCCAGATGGATCGGAAAGAGAGAGACTCAATAAAATAAACATCTGGCAATTCGACGGTGTAGCCGGAAACTGGATGTACATTACTGACTATGCCGGCCCCAGGTATCGCGTCAAGCTAGATGGCTCGGTAGGCACCAGAATAAACTGAACCCTTTCTTTTGACCGGGTTACACATTCCGCTTATCATCTTCAACAACCTTGTTTTTGACGAAGACCCGCAGGTTCGAAATCCTTGTTCTTTTGCTGTATGAGTTTCCGGCAACGCTGAAATCTATGCAGTGGAGACAAAGATAGGAACTATCCAGGACGGGAGAAGTGTGTTTTCCTTTCTTCCTGTCTTGCATGTCTCTCACTTCATACTATCCTCGTAGAGATGATAGGCCTTCAAGCCGGTAGATTTGATTATCGAAGTGGGTAAAACGCATGAAAGACTATAATAGTTATGAATTGAGGATGAGGAGACTACACATGAATACTGTTGTCTGTATTGGAGATAGTATCACCTATGGCCGCGTGGGTGTGAGTTACTTCGAGATGCTGAAAAGCGAATTCGGGGGAAAGTATAGGTTTATTAACAGTGGAATAAACGGAAATCTTTCTTACGACGTTCTCAAGAGAATCGACGGAGTAACCAGTTTGAAGCCAGATATTGCTGTTCTCCTGGTAGGAACAAACGACGTGTGGGCGACCTACTCAGAAAAAACCATGAAAGCCTATATCAGAAAGAATAGACTACCCGAGAGACCTTCAAAAGAGAGCTATGCCAGAAACTTCGCTGAAATCCTGCAAAGGCTCAAGACCGCTTCCATTGCTCATATAGGAGTGATGTCGCTTCCTTTGATTACAGAAGAACCCGAACATATTCTCTTCAAGAGAAGCGTGGAATACTCTGAACTGATTAAGAAGATAACTTCTCAGATGGACTTGTGCTATATAGATCTCAATGAACGTCAACGTGATTATCTGACAAAGAATAAGAAAAGTCCTTCTTCAGGGCGGGAAGTCTCCTGGGAATTCACATTACGGATCATCTTCAAGCATATCCTATTAAGAAAGAGCTGGGACGCACTATCGCAGGAAAACGGATTTCTGTTGACGGTAGATCATGTTCATCAAAACAGCACGGGAGCAGCTTTGATCAAAGATTGTGCCTCGGAGTTCTTGAAAAGGCTTTAGCCTCCAGATAGCTGATTTCTTCAACGCACATACTTAGAATAGTGATCATTTGCTGTTCAATTATCCAATTCGATCGCGTTCCTGTTTAGGGGAGCTCTTCCTTCTTCATAAACATGTTAGAACGAATCGTCTAGAACGAACCGAAAGAGAGTGCTGATAACGGAACAATATCGACTGTTTGATTCATCAAAAACCAATAGATCCTGTGCAGAAGCACTCACGAGGATGACCCCGAAAAGGCGCGAAAAACGCGAGTAGTTAAAAGTTCCGAAATACAGGTTGTGAGTCAAAGAACAAATCCAAAAAAGAGGGCCTCGGGTCTGGAGTCTGGCGAAGATTTATCAGTTCACTATTTTAAATGCTATTGAGAACTTCATCTTTAGATCCGTTCCAGAATCTGGCCTTTGATTTTAGCGAAGAACGGGTTCATATCTGGGGACGTATACGGCGATCTTGCCAAGTACAAGTCATCATATCTGGAAGGTGATTTCATAAATCATCTAGCAGTGCACAAATCCGGAAAATTCATAAAGTCAACGACCTTTCATCTAAAGGGCGAAGATTATCACTATGCGCTTGGTATAAACTATGACTTCACCTACATGAGGGAGTTTTCAAACGTTCTGGAGAACTTCATGAAGGTCGAATCCGATTTGCAGTCTGCTATAAGCGAGGCGGGAGAGAACAAGCTCTCTTCGATCTTTGACAGCTGTCTCGAGGCTGTAGGCAAGCCCATCGAAAGGATGAATAAATCGGACCGGTTGAGACTGATAAGTCTGCTCAAAAGAGAAAAGGCTTTCGACTTTTCTAAGGCAGTCCCGTACGTTTCAAGCAGGCTCAATCTATCTAGATACACGATATACAAATACATAAAGGAAATCAGCTGACATAAATAAAGAAAAAGAGGAGAAGATGATGCTTATAGAGAAGAGGATAAAGGAACTGGGAATCGAGCTACCGCCGTCTTCACCGCCAGGAGCCATGTATATTCCCGTCAAAAGGCTCGGAAACGCTCTTTTCGTTTCGGGTCAGGTACCGATGAAGGACGGAAAGCCTGCTTACACAGGGAAAGTGGGAAAGGAGAGATCAATCGAATACGCCGAGGAAGGGGCCAGACTGTTTATTGTCAACATGCTGGCAGCCGTCAAGGCTTACCTCGGTGATCTCGACAAGGTCGTAAACATCGTGAAGCTCCAGGCCTTTGTGAACAGCGAAACAGGCTTCGACAGGCAGCATATCGTTGCTAATGCGGCTTCGGAACTCCTTTATCAAATATTCGGAGAGGCTGGAAGGCACGCGCGCACTGCAATTGGAACGAACCAG
Organism: Mesotoga prima MesG1.Ag.4.2; assembly: GCF_000147715.2. Classification (NCBI taxonomy): domain Bacteria; kingdom Thermotogati; phylum Thermotogota; class Thermotogae; order Kosmotogales; family Kosmotogaceae; genus Mesotoga; species Mesotoga prima. Next base: position 2,721,606 of record NC_017934.1, read on the forward strand.
CTGCCGTTGGATTTCACGGTCGAGATCGAGGCAGTAATCGAAATCAGAGAGAACGATTAATATGGACTACGACTTCGATACTCTGGTAAACAGGGAGAATCAGGGGAACATGAAATGCATGCTCACTCCCGATATAGTCAAGAAGATGAATCTGATCAGTTATGCCGGCGCTGAGATGGATTTCAAGACTGCTCCTGCAATAATCGACGCTCTTGTTGAGCGGGCCAGGAATGGCCTTCTTGGATTCACACTTGCCGACGAAAAGTATCTTTCCAGCGTACAGTGGTGGATGAAGAACATGCGTAACTGGGAGATAGAGAGAGACTGGATTGTGCCTACATATGGTACTATTCACTCGGTTGCGACGGCCATCAGGGCATTCACGAAAGAGGGAGACGGTGTAATCGTACAGCCTCCTGTATACAACAGGTACGAACAGGCTGTAAGAAGGACAAACCGAGAGATAGTGAGCAATCCTCTTATCTACGGGGACGGAAAGTACTCAATGGACTTCGATGACCTAGAGAGATGTATGAGGGTTGAGAAAAACCGGCTTTTCCTACTGTGCAATCCTCATAACCCCATTGCAAAAGTCTGGCAGCGTTCAGATCTGGAGAAAATCTCCTCGCTTGCACAGAGATATAACGTCCTTGTATTCAGCGACGAAATATTCGGAGAAATAACCTTCAACGGCAATTCGGCTATTCCGTACTCCACTGTTGCCGGAGATGAAAGCAACTCGATAGTTGCGACCTCACTTGGAAAGGTCTTCAATCTGACTGGCGTCAACAGCGCAAATATAGTTATACCCGACCCCTCCACAAGGAAGAGATTCAGGATCCAGCGAGACGCAGATCACTACGGAAGCATAGATCCCATGGTTCATGCGGCAGTATGCGCAGGCTACGGACCCGACGGGGCCGACTGGGTTAGAGAGATGAGGGAGTACGTGTGGGAGAATGTCTCCATAATGAAGGATTTCTTCACCAGGAATATTCCGGCAGTTACAATGACCGAAGTAGAGGGTTCATTTGTAATCTGGATAGACTGGCGGAGGCTTAAACTAGATGATGAGGAGCTGCACTCATTCCTGCTGAACGAGGCATATCTCGATCTGGATAGAGGCATAAACTATGGAGAAGGTGGTGAGGGTTTTACGCGAATGAACATCGCTGCACCCAGAAGGAAGATAGAAGAGTCACTGGGATTCCTTTTCGAAGCTGCCGCGAGACGTGGGTACGCAGTATCCGAGACTTTGAACAGGTGGAGGTGAAGATCGTTCCTATGAAGAAACTGATTGAAGAATACTTCGAACAGAATAAGGAGCTCATGATAAGAGATATCATGAGACTGGTAAGGATAAAGAGCGACAAAGAAGAGGCGAAAGAGGGCAAGCCATACGGCGACGGACCGGCCGAAGTGCTGGCTGTGGCCCTTGAGATGGCATCTGAGATGGGATTCAAGACCAAAAACTACGACAACTATGTAGGAGCGATTGACTTCGACGATCAAAAAAACAAGCTTGACATTCTTGCTCATCTCGATGTGGTACCGGGAGGTGATGGTTGGTCGGTCACAGAACCCTTCAACCCGGTAGTCAAGGACGGAAGGCTCTATGGCAGAGGAACGATAGACGACAAGGGCCCCGCCGTAGCAGCTCTTTACGCCATGAAGGCTGTCAAGGATCTCAATATTCCACTGAAGGCCAGTGTAAGACTGATACTTGGAACCGACGAGGAGTGTGGATCGTCCGATATAAGATACTATTATGGGATCGAAGAAGAGGCTCCGATGACCTTCTCGCCGGACGCCAGTTTCCCGGTTGTGAACATAGAAAAGGGAGGTCTACAGGGAAAGTTCGAATCGAGATTTGAAGAGTCAACTGAAACTCCCCGAATTGTAAGCTTCAAGGCCGGGATCAAGAGTAATGTGATTCCCGGTGAAGCAACTGCCGTTGTAGAGGGGATCGATCCCGAAGAGATCCGCGATTGCTGTGAAGCCGTCGACAAGATCAGCGGCATCTCGTTCAACTTATCCACCGAGGGAGACAAGACTACAATCAAGGCCAAAGGACTTCAAGGCCACGCTTCGACTCCAGATAAGGGGAGAAATGCTTTGACAGGTTTGCTGGAGGTAATCTCAAGGCTTCCGGCTTCTCAAAGCACCGGCTTTGAAAGACTTCGAGCTTTAAACTCTGTATTTCCTCATGGAGATTGGCTCGGTGAGGCTGCCGGTGTGGCGATGAGTGATGAACTATCCGGCAAGCTTACAATAAGCCTCAATATATTGGAGTACGATGGTTCCAGCCTCAACGGGACATTCGATTGCCGGGCTCCTTTGTGTGCAACGAAAGAGAACCTTCTTGACGTTATCAAGGCAAAACTGGCCGGCTATGGCATAGATCTACAAAACGATGACATAAAACCTCCTCATCACGTACCGGGTGACTCCGAGTTCGTCAAGACACTTCTGAGATGTTATGAAAGTTACACCGGAGAGAAGGGGTACTGCATCTCAATGGGCGGCGGAACGTATGTACATCGACTGAAGAACGGTGTGGCATTTGGCTGTACTATGCCCGGAAGCGAAAACAATATGCACGGCCCCGATGAATTTGCTGTCATTGAAGATCTCCTGACGAGCGCCAAGATTTTCACACAGGCAATCATAGAGCTATGCGGGTGAACGAACCTGTTCTGTTAGCTAGAAACGATAAGGGCTGTCCGTTATGGGATCTCCGTTCTCCGGGAATAACAACAGTTGCAAGTTGTAACCGAGGTTAGAGGTCAGTGGTCAGAGGTTTGAAGAGTAAGAGAAACTGGTTGACCGTTGAGCAGTTCTCCGTCCGCCGAGAAGAACATACAGTTGCAAGTTGTCTGTTCCAAGTTGCAAGCATAGGACCCGCTATGCGCTTAAAAACGGAGAATCCGCTAATCGCTGGAAAAAACACTTTGCGCTGGACACTTGCTATGATACGCTGAACTCTTGAAAGACCAAAGGAACGGTTGCAAGTTGTGAGTTGTAAGACCGTGGTTGGGGGTCGAAGGTCGGGGGTTGGTCGGGAGCAAAAAACAAGAGCTTGACCCAGTCCTCAAGAAACAAATTACGCCCTCGGATCAGAACGAACTCATTTTGTCATCCTCGTGATCCTGTTCAGGATCTGGACTTTCTAGAAAAGATCTTCTCGGAGGACGGTGGACCGTTGACGGACAACAAATAGGAGTAGGAGCCGTCCTCGGTCCTTCGGGATCGTGAAACCCGTCCTTCGAAAGAGCAGTTGCAAGTTGTCTGTTCCAGTGTGCCAAGCTCTAGAGTAAAGAAACGTCAGATATCGTCATGAACTTGATTCAGCATCTCGATCATTCTTTTTGTCGAATCTTGTTATTTCGCTCGGTGACCCCTTCGATAGATATAACAAGTGCGCATAATCGAATCCGCATTCATCAATCAACAGATTGTATTCAACAGAATGGTCTTACCAGCTTAAAATTGAGAATCACCTTCGAAGAATTTGTGCATGGTAAACAGCTGTAGTCCCTGTAAAAAGCTTACCATCCAAAAAAACAAAGGTCGGATTCTCTTCATCGCATCCCTCTAAAACCGTCCGTCAAACTGATTGGCTGACGTATAATAGTCTTGGTGATAAAGTGAGCTTCAGCAGTTTTTCACTAATCTCTTTCTGATTTTTCCGTATAACTTTACTATGAGGAGGGATACTACATTGAGGAACAGAATCATCCTGATTGCAGCGTTACTGATCTGTGCGCTTTCATTTGCCGGGCTCAAAGACATTTCGGCCAGCCCATATTCGGCTGCGATCGAAAAGCTATTTGCCGCGGGGATTGTTGAGGCAGAGGACGATCTCTTCAGTCCGACCGAAGCGCTTTCAAGAGCCGACGCTGCCGAGTGGATAGTAAAGACATTCAAGCTGTCGACAATCCAGTCCATGAAGCTCGAAGAAGAGGTCGAGAAGAAGTTCGTCTACACCGATCCACTAGGAGTAATCGATGAGGCTTTCGTCGTTCCGTCTGCCAAAGATATCATCGATATCGAAGGAGAGGAGTACATCGAGGGGCTCATTAAGGTACGAGCCGAAGATGTCGTCGATGGGCTTTACAGACCATTTGAAGCAGTAACGGGCGCCGAATTCGCGCTCGCAGTAGCCAAGGTTCTATTTGGAGTTGATGAACCAATAGACTATTCGGCAAAACTCTCACAACTTGTCTATGTGCCGTCCCAGTTGCTCTCTCTGGAAAGACCGTTGAGGAGGGAAGAAGCCGCTCAGATTCTTTCGAACTTCGTCGACAATCCAGATTTCAAGATAATCACAATGCTCGCAACCGCAGACATACACGGGCACATAGAGCCTTATTTACCAAGCGGGGCGAAGTACCCAGTGGGCGCGATGGAGAGGATGGCCTACTACGTTAAGACAGAACGAGCAATTCAGCCAAATCTTCTGCTTCTGGACGTTGGAGACGCTCCTTACAACACCAACGTCGCCAACCTCTTCGAAGGAGAGCCGGTAATTAAGATCATGAACATGATGGGCTACGACGCCATGGTTCTCGGTAATCACGACTTCGATTTCCCATTCAACGTGATGGAAAGAAACAGCAAACTTGCGAATTTCCCATTCCTTGGCGCAAATACTTTATACCTTGGAGAATCCCCCTATTTCCTTGAGCCATACATAATAAAAGAAGTCGACGGGATAAAGATAGCCATTGTTGGGCTTACTGACGACAGCAGCGCCTGGTACACCCATCCAAGGAACGTAGCGGGAATTACCTTCGAAGAACAGTATTCTGCTGCAAAGAGACTCCTGGATGAAGTGTCTCCACAGGCAGATTTGGTGGTCGCCCTCGCCCATCTGCACGGTGGCAACAGAGTACTACCAGCAAAGGTTCCCGGCTACGATCTTATATTCGAAGGAGGAAGAGACGTTGTTGCTTTCCCGGAAAAGATAAACGGTAGTTGGGTGATCTCTTCAGGAAAACATGCGGAGCTGATTTCAAAGACGAATCTCAACATCTACAACGGAGAACTAATAGGTATCAACTTCGCCCACGTATTCATGAGTCAGAACCTTCCGCAGGATGAAGAAGTAGTCGAAGTGGTTCAGAGTTATGTTTCTCAGCTTGACGAAAAGCTCGGTACGGTGATTGGAAAAACCGAGGTTGATCTCGATGGGGAAAGGGGCACGGTAAGACTGAAGGAATCCAACCTTGCAAACGCGATTGCCGATAGCCTTCGAGAGATGACTGGAACTGACTTTGCCATACAGAACGGTGGAGGAGTTCGAGCCAGTATTCCAGCTGGAGATATTACGATAAAGGATGTCTACACGGTCTTACCATTCGACAACCTTGTCGTCGCCGTAAGAGCAACCGGGAAGCAAATATGGGACGTCCTCGAACACGGAATTTCGGCTTATCCGGCCGCTGCCGGCCAATTCTTACAGGTATCGGGCCTCGAATACACTTTCGACGCATCGAAACCACCGTATGAGCGCTTGATATCTGTTACGTCCAACGGTGTTCCACTCGATCCGGATAAGATGTACACACTCACCGCCAACGACTTCCTAACGGGCGGCGGTGACAAGTTCACCATGTTCCTGGGGATGGAGAAAGTCATTGAAACAAAGTCCTTCCTCAGAGATGCATTTGCAGAATACATCGAAAGACACGGAACAATCGCTCCCGTCAACGAGGGAAGAATAACTATTATCAACCCGGCCAATTAATCAGAATCGCCAGTCGAACGGAGAGGGAAACCTCTCCGTTTTTCTTTGGCTTGCAAATTGGAGATACGATCTGAATTCTGCCAGGTAAAGCTACCGTTTTAGAGAAGCCTTCAGTAGCAAAAGTGAGTGATTGACATCCAGCGCTTCAATAACTGCATTACTTTCATGTGTTTTTCTTCTTCACAGATACCTTGGAATCATTGTTTACGTTTCGAAATCAGATCTCCAATTATGGAGCCTCATCTGATAGCTGATTTCTGAAAGACACTTCATATATTCACTATCGCCTTGGATGACGGATTGTAACTTGAAGTTCCTCCCATCAGTAGAGTGATCTATAATTGGAGGGTCACGCCAGACAGTGAGCAAAAGGGGGCAGATATGAGGAAGCAAATGACGTTGTGGATGGTTTTAATCTCTATCATTGTGCTTCTTTCTATTCTTCCCGTAAGAATATTTGCCGGTCAAATCGAGATAGTACGTGATTCATGGGGAGTAGCACACATCTATGCCGACAATGACTCTGAACTATTTTTCGGGGCGGGCTATGCCACTGCGGGGGATCGCACGTTTCAAATGGAACTTTCAAGGAGAAAAGTTGCCGGGACGCTATCCGAGATTTACGGCAAGGACTTGCTCGAGTCCGACAAGCTCATGCGCACACTCGGTCTCTACAAACACGCGCAGGAGCTTCCTGATGTTCAGAATCCTTTTTCGGGATTAGTTGCCAGTGCAAGTCATTTGTCCGTCAGAGACTGGTACCCGTATTCTCTAACTATAGGAACTGGAGAAACCGGCCATAACCCAAGAAGTATAAGGCTTTACGAGCCCCTTGATGATCAAAACGAATTCACTTTCGAGAGCTTTTCGGAGATTCATCGAGATAATGTCTCGGCAATTGCCAGAGATTTTCTATCTCTCGCAGGCATTTTGTCTGAGAAGAACCTTCTGTCACAGAATTCAACGAGGCTTCTTAAAGCCCTGAGTCATTGGGACTATCGCCTTTTGAAGAACAGCAGAGCGGCCGATGTTGCCGAGACTGTAGTGCGGGAAATGCATCGCAGTCTGCGGCCCAATACGGTCACTGCTCTTGTTGCCTCGAAATACGGCGGGTGCCATTCCGGAAATATCTTCCTACTTCGTTCTGCCCTGGAAGAGTTTGAAAGAACTCAGAAGTTGCCGGAAGAGGAAGAATTGGCAGTCTGGGTCAACCAGTTACTTGAGGCTTCGGCTGGCAGTCTTCGAGAGGCCGTTTCTCAAGTTAGAAAGGTGGTTATGGTTTATCAGACTAATCTTGAAGGCCTCCCCTCGATTTACCCAGATGCGAATCGAAAAGCGCCCGATCTCGTAACCACCTCGGGAAATACCATCTGGTCGCAACTGGGAAACTCTTACACACAGATCGTCGACCTTTCAAACATAGACAAGTGCAGAGCGTTTCTGACACCAGGAGCTTCAGAAGGTCCACGCAGCCCTCATTTCTTCGATCAAGTCGAACTATGGGTTACCGGAGAAACCAGACCCGCTTCTCTGAGTCGAGAAGAAGTCACTAAATATGTAGAATCGATTGAAACACTTTTTTCGCCAATTAATAAGACTATGCGTCAATCGGGGTCCGACTGAAAATGGAGAATCGAAGTTGCTTTTCACTTAGACTGGACGGGCTCACAAAATACCTTGAAGGGCTGAATCTGCAGAATCTAGCTCTTGAAAAGGTTATGTCGGGGAAGGCCGATTGCATACTGATTCTCCTTGAACATGAACCAGTCCTTACCGTGGGCAAATCGGGCGGAAGAGAGAATCTTCTCGTAGATGAAAGCGAGCTTGAGAGACTGGGGGTAGAGCTCCAAAGTACCGGCAGGGGAGGAAACATAACTTATCACGGTCCGGGACAGGTTGTTGCATACCCCGTTCTGAACCTTGGGAAATGGAAGAAAGATCTTCCATGGTACGTGCACTCTCTCGAAGAGGTAGTAATTAGAGTGCTGGAAGATTATGGCATTGAAGCCGGAAGGAAACCGGAATACAGGGGCGTCTGGGTAAAAGAAACAAAGATTGCCGCTGTCGGTATTGCCGTAAAAAGATGGTTCACAATGCATGGATTTGCCCTGAACGTACGGGTGAATAAGGAACATTTCAAACTGATCAATCCCTGCGGCATAAAAGACTATACGATTGCATCGATGGACGATTTTGTGGATAGTGTTGATTTACATGAGATCATAAAGAGTGTGGAAGAAAAATTTTCTCTTGTCTTTAAGAGCAAACTGATAGAAGTTTCGAGAGAATGGCTGGAGAGTGGTCAAAGTGAAGGAGAAACCAGACTGGCTTAAGAAGAAGCTCAATGCCGACAGGAGTAAGCTTAGCGAAATAAAGGTCATGTTGCGAAGCCTGCGTCTTCATACCGTGTGCGAAGAGGCGAGATGTCCAAATATGGGAGAGTGTTTTGCATCCAGAACCGCTACATTCATGATACTTGGAAATATCTGCACAAGGAACTGTCGATTCTGTGCAGTCTCAAAGGGAATACCAGGCTCTCCAGATCCAAAGGAGCCGGAGAACATTTCCCACGCCGTCCATCTTCTCCAACTGAGACATGCTGTGATCACCTCGGTTACCAGGGACGATCTTAACGATGGTGGCGCTTCTCAATTCGTCGATGTAGTCCGTGAACTGAGAAAGAACTGTCCAAATACGACAATCGAGCTACTGATTCCTGACCTAAATGGTAACTGGAAGGCTCTCGAAAGAATCGTTAGAGAGCATCCGGACGTTTTGAATCACAATATAGAGACCGTACCTTCTCTGTACGCCAATGTAAGACCCGGAGCAACGTACGAGCGTTCTATCGGTCTCCTGCGGAGAGTGAAGGAAATTGACTCTTCGATAATTACCAAATCTGGAATAATGGTGGGCCTTGGTGAGCGCGAAGACGAGGTTAAGTCAGTAATAAAGGACCTATCTGATGCAGGCTGCAGAATGTTGACTATTGGTCAGTATCTGCAGCCATCTCATAAGCACCTTCCGGTAGTGGAGTATATTACGCCGGAGCAGTTTGAAGGCTACAGAATCTTCGCTCTTGAGAGAGGCTTTTCGTTCGTCGCATCGGGTCCTCTCGTTCGTAGCTCCTATCATGCCGCTCTTGGCTTCTCAAGTTTGCGCTAGAGAGCGTTTTTCAACAGCATTGTTTCTGAACTTTTGTTACTTTCAAATCTATCGTTCACAGTTTGTCGGGCAGAATTGAAGATTGCTATTTTGTAATCCTCCAAATATTTGCTTCGCAAGAGTCGCCGTGATACGATTTGCTTAAGATATTCTCTATGTTTGACTAGTTACTTGAGTGAATACAGGACTCTGTATGTTTCTAATGACCGTTTTGGGGAGTTGTGATTATGGATGGATTTTGTATAGAGAGTGCCGATCAAATTCGAGAACTATGGTCAAAGACTTACAACACAGAAGGGAAACCTGACTGGTCCCACATTCTACCGTACTACGACGACAACATTCTCTTCAAAGACACGATCCAGGAAATCCGGGGAATCGAAGAATTCAAGAAAATGACCGAAAGACTTGCCGAGAGATCCAAAGAGTTGAAAATGGCCGTTCTTAGAGTCATTAAGGAAGACAACGTGGTCTTTGTCGAATGGGAGATGACGATACTCTTCAAGAAGACGAGGACTTCCGTGATTTATGGTGCGAGCCGTCTCTCTATTAGTGAAGGGGGAAAGATAATCGAGCAGAGAGATTACTATGACCTTTGGGGTGATATCTTCGACAACATACCCTCATTCAGAAAGCCTTACAGGCGTTTCATGAGAAAACACTTCGGGTAGGTTTTGCACATGGAGAGACGCAAGAGCCCCATCCGCAAATACTGGAAGCAATACAAATGGTCCAACATCCGCGCGATGATGAAGAACAACAAGTCTGATCCAAAGATCTGCAATGATGATTTTGAGGGTCGCCTAATGGTCATTACCGGAGGCACTTCGGGTATTGGATACTACACATGCAGGAAGTATGCAAGCCACGGAGCGAGGATTCTTTCCATAAATCGAAACAGGGAAAAATCGGAAAGGCTTTGCGACGAACTCAAACGCGACTTCGGCGTTCAATGTTCATATATGATAGCCGACTTCAGCAGTCTAGACGATATCCTGAGAGTCGGTAAAGAGCTCTCTACGATGGGAGATGCTATAGATGTCTTGATACACAACGCTGGAGTCTTTCTGAAGCGCAAAGAACTTACAAAGGAAGGCTTTGAAACGACTTTCGTAGTCAATTATCTCTCCTCATTCGTCATAAACTATCTAATAAGAGAGAAGATGAAAGCTCAGGGAAGCGGACGCATTCTGATTGTGAATTCGGAAGGCCATCGATTTGCCGTCTGGGGAATAGAAACGGAGGACCTTAACTGGCAGAAGAGACGTTACACTGGCCTTAAGGCCTACGGCTCTGCAAAGACTTGCCAGCTGCTTAGCATGCTTATTCTTAATCAGTACTTCGAAGGAAGTGGGGTCACAATAAACGCAATGCACCCCGGTGCAGTCAAGACGGGTACGGGAAAGGAAAATGGAGCACTATACAAATGGTATAAGAGAAATGTTGTCGACAGATTCTCCCGTACGCCGGAAATCTCGGCAGAAGCCCTTTACTATCTTGGTGTTTCCGGTGATCTCCAGGATGTCGGCGGAAAGTTCTTCAATCTAACCACGGAAGAGATTCCCGCCCCTCCCGCACTCGACATGGAAACAGCTAAAAAACTCTGGCAGGAAAGCCTACGAATGGGGGGCATCGATGACGGAAATCTATGACGCGATAATAGTTGGCGGTGGAATAGCCGGAATGACCAGTGCCGCATATATTGCAAAGCACGGAGCTAGAGTCCTTTTGTTGGAGAAGAACGAGAAGTGTGGGGGCCTGATCAACTCCTTTTGGAGAGATGGCTTCCTCTTCGACGGCGGTGTGAGGGCGCTCGAAAGCGCGGGAATTATTCTCCCCATGCTGAGGGAGCTTGGGATTGAAATCGAAAGAGTCAAGAGTCCGGTATCTGTGGGGATCGAAAACAGTGTTATACGTGTGACCTCGAAGGAAAGTTTGAAGGAGTATTCTGATCTCCTTAGGAAGATGTATCCTGGAAGCGAGGATGAAATCGAGAGAGTCGTTTCATTCATAAAGAGAATCATGAAGGACATGGAGATTCTCTACGGAGTCGATAATCCCCTCTTCATGGACTTCAAGAACAACAAGTCGTATTTTGTCAAAGTGTACCTGCCCTGGCTGTTCAAGTTCCTTTTCACCCTCCGAAGAATTGGAAAATTCAGGATGCCGGTCGAGGAGTTCCTCGAGAAGATTGTCCAAGACAGTTCTTTGAGAGACATCATTGATCAGCACTTCTTCAAGAACACACCGACTTTTTTCGCCATGAGTTATTTCTACCTATATCAGGATTACTTCTATCCGAAGGGTGGAGTTGGAGCTATGGCGGAACGCGTAAAAGAAAAGATAATCCAGTTCGGTGGGGAAATAGAGACAGGTAGGGAAGTGACAGAGGTCCATGCCGAGAAAAAAGTAATCGTGGATAGCAATGGAAGATCCCATAAATACAAGAAGCTTGTGTGGGCTGCCGACCTAAAGAAGCTCTACTCCATTGTAAAAACAGACGGCCTGCAAGAGACCGCAACGGAAACGGTCAACGCATTCAGATCAGAGATATCGAAGAAACATGGGACCGATTCTATCTTCAGCGTCTTCATCGCGGTCGACGAACCGCCTGAGAAATTTGAAGCGATCTCCAGCGGGCACTTCTTCTATACCCCTTCAAAGAAAGGCCTTGGCGAGACTCATCGCAGCGAAATGAAGTCCATTCTGAAGAACTGGTCTGTAAATTCAAGAGAAGAAGTCTTGAGCTGGCTTGACAGGTTCTGCAAACTGAGCACCTACGAGATTTCGATCCCCGTTCTCAAGGACAGAGACCTAGCCCCACAAGGAAAGACCGGTCTTATTGTAAGCACACTCTTCGAATACGATATAGTGAAGAAAGCGTATGAGTCCGGCTGGTACGGAGAGCTGAAAGAAGAGCTAGAAAAGAGAATAATCGAAGTTCTATCTAATTCAATCTACCCGATTCTGAAAGACAGGATTCTCTTTTCATTTTCCAGCAGCCCGCTTTCAATAGAGAGTTACTCCGGCAGCACTGAAGGCTCGATTGTAGGATGGTCTTTCGAGGAACCGATACCAGTTGTAGCCAGTATGATGAAGGTAAACAGCTCGGTCAAAACGAAAATACCGGATGTTCTTCAGGCCGGCCAGTGGGCTTATAGCCCTGCAGGTGTACCGATAAGCATCCTTACGGGAAAGCTGGCAGCCGATTCCGTGATAAAGAATTTGAATAAGGATCGATCCGGCGGCTAAAGACCATTACGTTGTCTGTAGACCAGCGACAGTGGTCTTCGCACATATAGAAGATCGCCTCTTTGGATAAATAGATGATTGTCTCGACAATCGAGTAATGAAGGAAAGAATACTATGAATATCAACAGTTTGGTTCCAGATAATTCCGAAAAGGGCACTGGACTGATTATAAAGCACCGGGGTCTTTACCTCTTTCAGGTTTCTGGAAGGAAGCATCGAACAGAGTTCGGAGAAAGGTTCTTCGCCGGAATCGGTGGCCACTGTGAAGAAGGCGAGGGGTTCATCCAAGCAGCAAAACGCGAAGCAGTCGAAGAGACTGGAAAGGCCGTCGAAATAATTCATTCAGCGAGGACGGATATAGTTCAACCGGACGGAAGCGTTGTTGACACAATCGAACTTACATCACCCGCTCCCAGAATGATCTACGAAATGTTAGATCGACGAAAAGACTTACCCGAGAAAGAGCCATACTTCATCGCTTGCTTTAATGCGCATTTTGCAGATGACACTCCCTTCGAACTCGACCCCGAAGAGGTCAGCGCTTTAATTGCCATACCGGAGGAATTGCTCTGCGAAAGTCTTGAGCGCAAGATAGCACTTGAAGATATAATCTCCTCAGGGGGAGAGGTTGTCGCCGGCTCTCTAGAGACCGGAACTTTTCTCTTCCCCCTAGGAACGGCAGCGGCTCTTGCACATCTCTTGAAAAGAGCCAAAGAGCTTTCGGATGTTGATGATGACGTGTGAAGTATTGCTTCTTGGAAATCCGTTGCTCCGCGAAACATCCTCTCCCGTCTCTGACTTTCGAAGCCAGGAGACGATAGGGCAGATCGTCATGCTCAAACAGGCCCTTGATGAATTCAGAAAAGAAAATGGCTTCGGTCGCGGAATTTCAGCCCCGCAAATCGGCATTCTCAAGAGAATCGTTGCGCTCAATCTAGGTCAAGGAAGTTTTGTAATTGCAAACCCGCGAATAGTCGACCGCAGTAGGGCTACATTTACAATGTGGGATGACTGCATGTCATTTCCACATCTGCTCATTAGGCTCGAAAGAAGCCTTTCGGTAGATGTCGTGTATGAAGATGAAAGAGGAATCGAATACGAATGGAAGGGGGTCGATCAGGCAAGATCGGAGCTGCTTCAGCATGAGATAGACCACCTCGACGGCATTCTCGCAATAGATCACGCATTAGATGCCAAAAGTATCATATATCGCTCGGAATATGAAAGGAATCGCGAATACTACGATCACCTTGTCGACTACAGCATCGAGCCGACAATTTGAGGTTAACTACCCGAATCAAAGAGTGATATTCATTGCCTGAAGCCAGTAACGGGCAATCAGGGCGTGGCCCTCGGGAGTGGGGTGAACACCGTCTTCGGCCCAGAATTCCGGCTCACGTCTCGCGGCTGCAGCAGCGAAAATTCCATCGAGCGGAAGATAAATCGCTTTAAATTCCCTCGCAACTCTCCTGATTATCTGGATCTTCGGTCCAAGATCTTCAGTCCATCTCTCCATCCCAGAGAAGACTGGAAGGAAGAAGGGTTCCATTATTATCACAGATGCTCCCTTTGACCTGACCGATTTCAGCAGATACCTGTAGTCGCTTTCAAAGTTCTCCGGCTCCGTTTTATCGTTGCTGTCGTAGAGGCGCCAACAGTCGTTTATACCCACAAGTATCGAAACCCAGTCAGGAGAGAGATCAAGGCAATCAACTTCCCAGCGTCTGCGAAGATCCCGTACCCTATCTCCTCCAACGCCTCTGTTCAGAAACTCGATTCTCAGTTCCGGATGCGCAGAACCCAAGAGTCCGGAGATAATTGCAGGATAACCGTCCCCAAGAGAAAAGAAGTCCTCTCTGTCTCTATCAGTATCAGTTACGCTATCCCCTTGAAAGAGCACTCTTTGACCTTCTTTAAGAAACACTCTCTTCATCCCCCTGCTTATGAATAGACAGTATACTTCCAAAAAACTGCGAAAACTAATCAGAGCAACCTACAAGGAAATTTTCTCCCTGTATCTTCCCTCGATCCAGTCTCTGGCGATCCTGTGGGCAAGGTCGACATCATAGCTTCCTTTGACGGCCGCCGAATAGATAAAACCGGCATTGAAGGAATCCCCGGCTCCAATCGTATCCACAACGTTCTCTGACCTTTCGGTCGAATACTCTTCTGAACTCTCTCTAGAGATCATGAGCGAACCTTCAGAGCCCATCTTCACCATCGCATTACTACGGAAGTCCCTCTGAAAGCTTTCAACGGCGCTGGAAATCGAAGTTTCCTGTGTCACGGCAATTAGTTCGGCTTCGTTGGGTAGGAACCAGTCTAATGAATTCAGCAAGCTCCTTATCTGAGGTCTGAATGACTTCTAGCCGTCGGGAGGCCATCCCGGATCCATGTAGATAACGTTATCCTCATTGAGAGATTCCAGAAGTACTTTCAGGTTTCCCCTTCTCAAACCGTTAAGAACATTGATTCCACAAAACAGGATATGTGCACCTTTGACATTAGTAAGCTTATTGCTAACAAAGTCAACATCCATGAAACGCATGACAGATTCGTCGCTCAAGAAGCTTCTCTCACTGCTTTTATGAGTTATCGCAACTGTGTGAGGAGTCTTGCCTTCGATGAGGTCAAGCCCTTCGACGGAAATTCCCATTTCAATAAATCTTCGCTCTAAGGCCTTCCCGAAGAGATCATTTCCGGCTACAGTAACTATTTCCACAGGTACTCCGAGGTCGGCGAGCACAACAGCTGTGTTGGCAGCCTGCCCGCCGATACGCATATCAACAGTATCTACGCCTATCTCCGTTCCCCATTCTGGCCAGTCGTCAATCGGACCTGCTATGATATCGACATCAACGTTGCCAACTATAACTACTCTGTCCATTTCACCACTCTCTTCTCCGATATCCGCGGGTGTGAATCATCAGTTCCGAATCATTATAGCATCGGAAAAGAATGCGGAACTCTGAAATGAAGTGTTATTAACCGTTGCAGGCCGTCATCACAAAAGAGACTGTTAAAGTGAAAGTTAACAAAATGCTCTATGGCCGGAGAAATCACTAGAAAAAGCAAAAACGCCAGCTAACGAATCTGCAAGAAAGATTCATTTATTCCCTACAAGCGACCATTAATCTGAAATTTATGAAGACGCTTCAGCCCTTATGGCATTCACTGCAGCAATGAATGCAGCCATCGACATTTGGGTATATCTCTCTCGCCTTCTGAAGGGCTCCGAAGCAGTTAACGAAATCTCCCAGCCTTGTCTTCGATTTTAACTCTTTGAGCCTATCGCAGTACTCCGTATGAATTTCATGTTCTCCGGTCGGCTTTGCGTTGTCATCTACGTAGTAAATCACTTCACAACACCTCCTTCAAACAAATACTTCATAGCCGTAGAAAGAGTTTATCTAGAACGTCTCACACCAAAATTATAGCACTTCGTGCTCTTCGCAAGAATGAGATCAGGTCCACGTAGATTTAAGACGTCGTTTCCGAATCTTTCGGATCTATGCATCCTGAATGGGCGATATTCTTTCAACCTTTTTTGAAGCGAGATCCTGCAAATTCCAAGCCAATTAAGATAAGAGCAAATCCCAAGTTCATGACCGCTAACTCCCTTGCAAGACTTTGCTTCTAAAGACTTATAATATACAGAAAACTAGCGCAATCTTTCTGTGAAGCGCTCGTTCCTGTTAATTTCTTAGTATATAATCAAGCCGGGGATTTCCCCGGCTGATTTTTGCATCTCTAAGATGCTTCCTCTGTTCTCAAAGAAACTTCATCTCTTCAAAAAGAGATCTCGATTGCAGTTGTACAGCTCCTTGAAAGCTTCCTTCCTCTCGAAAATGTATTCTCTGAATTCATTCCAGGGTTCAACAATGACATATCTCTCTTTGATTTTGTCTACGACTTCCGAGAGGCTCGATTCCGAAAACGCCACAAAGCAATGAGCCCGGCACCGCTAGCAGAGTCGTATTCTTGCGGACAAACCAGGAGTTCACGATCTAGAGCAGTGGCAATCAGCCCGAGGAGAACCTCGCTCCTGGTTCCTCCTCCTGAGACACAGATTTGGCCTGGTTCAAGTGCCGTCCTCTTGATCTCATCGCTTATCATGCCGATATCAATTGCAATAGACTCAAACAGCGCAGAGAGAATATTCTCCCTGTCCGCTTCCATAGAAAGGCCGAAGAAGATACCCTTTGCCCCTGGATCGTTGAAGGGTGTTCGGGCTCCCCCAAAGAAAGGCAGAAGAATGAGATTAGAAGGTCTATACTTCTTGACGTCGAAATCCCTCAAAAGAACCTCTTTTTCCGATGCCTTGAGACCAAACAATCGCTCAACTATCCAGTCTGTCAGAAGGCCCCCGCAGCTCGTTGCACCTCCTATGGTAAAGGAACCGGGAGTTGCTCCGGTCTCGACAAATAGATCTGGAGACCATACCGGTTTCTCCAGAGACTGAATGAATATCGATGTTCCTCCGAGTGAAACCGAAACACTACCGGGCTCTATGCAGGCATTGGTGATCGCGTCCGCACAAGCATCGCCAGTTCCCGTAAATATCGTTATTCCCTCTTTCAGTCCTGTTTCCAGCGAGGCGCTACGAGTTAAACTCCCGATTGGCTCCAGTGCCCATCTTATTTCCGGGAAGAGACTCGTCGATAGATCGAAACGATCAAAAGGCTCTTCGAAGAGCTCGAGGCTATTTAGATCGATCAGATTACCGGCCGAAGCTGAAAAATAATCCATTACGAATGACTGTGTAAGTTTAGATCCAATGTAGCCGTTCGCAGTAAGGATTCGCGAAGTACTCTTGAAAATCGCCGGCTGGTTCTCTCTTAACCAGAGAAGCTTAGGGAGAATCGACTGGCTGGAGTAATCCGTATAAATTGATCTGTTTTTCTCGCGACTAAAGGATTCATTAAGAAGCTCAACCTCTTTTGAAGCACGCTGGTCTATTCCGTACATGAGAGACTTTCTCAGTGGAATTCCCTCATCTGAAACAGGAAGCACACATGGACACATTGAACTGAGTCCAATCGCTTCTGTTCTCGAAAGCGAGATCTCTTTGCCAACGATCGAAGTCAGTTTTTTGAAGTCTTCCCACCAGTTCTGAGCATCCTGTTCGGGAAAACCATCTATCGAGAACTCTTGAGGATGGTTTACCTTGGCATTTGAGATAATATGACCTTCAGCGTTTAGAATAGAAACCTTGCTCGAAGTCGTTCCAATATCATATCCTGCGAAAAGCACACTTGAATTCATTTTTGATAACCGCTCCTTTAAAGTCTTCCAATGATGATAACGTTGGAAGACATTAATTAGGCAAGGGAGTCTGCTCAGGCACTTCACCACTTGCGAATGAGAATAACACCATGTTAAATAATAGACTGTCGCGGCAGACTCCCTTTACTACTTTTACCTACACGTTGTGAAAACTCTTACTTGATGTACTCCTGAGCGTTCGCTGAGATAATCAGCGGGGCGTCCATGTATATTACCCTGACGGTGCCGATAACTTCCTCGGGACTCTTTCCTTCTACAACTATTTTGTTGATAAGATCGGCCGCTATTAGCGCCGAGTCTCCAAACGGCTGAAGAATCGTGGCGACAACGGCAGTGTTGTTCGCAGCTATCATCTCTATGTTTCTATCGCTCCAATCAACACCTACAACGAACATATCTTCCTGACTGTAACCGGCCGCCTTCTTGTCGGAACCGAAGAGAGAATTGACCTTCATTTCTGAAGGATCTTTATTGGCTGTTTGGATATATTATTGATTGGGTTGTCATAGAAGGCTTTTCGTGGTGATCACGAAAGGTACTAATGGAGGCCTTATATGAGGAAGATCAAACTTCTTATGCTCGTGTCGATGCTCACATACCTGTACATCTTTGCGAGATCACTGGACGACTCGTCTTTTGTACGAGTCCGCAGAGGAAAATTCGTCATGGGTGATCTTTCGCAGTCCGGTTTTGACAATGAATGGTCACCTCACTTTGTTAATATAAGCCACGATTTCCTGATTTCGAAGTACGAAACTACTTTTTCGGAGTTTGATGAATTCTGTGCAGAAACCGGACGGGAGAAATCACCAGACAATGGTTGGGGAAGAAGAGAGAGGCCGGTGATATTTGTAAGCTGGTGGGATGCAGTAGAGTACTGCAACTGGTTGAGTGAGAAGCAGGGTCTGCCCCCGGCCTACAACTCTCTCGGAGATCTTATTGACGTAAAGGGAGAGATTGTTTCTTCGCCTTCTAAGGCTGTTGGGTATAGACTACCTACCGAAGCAGAGTGGGAATATGCAGCCAGAGGAGGCGATTCGGCCGGAGATACTATATATTCCGGACATGATCAACCGGGAGTGGTTGCCTGGTACAATCTCAACTCCGACTGGAAGACTTCTGAAGTTGGAATGAAGGAACCAAATGAAATCGGGATTTACGACATGAGTGGAAACGTCTGGGAATGGTGTTTTGACTGGTATGAGAGTTATCCGGATTCAGAGCAGAGCGATCCCTGTGTTCTTTCTAAGGGTAACTATAGAGTTATCAGAGGCGGATCCTGGCACGATTTCGAAAGATATCTGCGAGTCTCTGCAAGAAGTGCTTACACGCCTACGGGTGCAGCATATGATGTTGGGTTCAGAGTTTGTAGAACTCTTTGTAGCGTTATTAACTGATTTATCAATGAAATCTTATGCAGACTCTTCATTGTGAAACCCTCGTTCAGTTCGTCTAGCTCATAAGGCTTAGATCCATTAGAATAGAACTTCTTACCCTTTCATTAAAGGTAGATCGACTCCAACTCTGAAAGAAAGTAGTTTTTGTCCTGCTCATCCTCGATCAGATCGGCTGCTTCTCTTGCCAGTTTCATATACTCATCCATACGGTCGCGTTTTCCTGCGATCATGTAGGCTCTTGCAACGGCTTCATAGCCAAAGGCAAGATCGAAACCACTTATCGCGTTATCGGTGCAATACTTAAGTGAAAGCTCTCCGTGATACAAGGCCGACTCTGCCATGTTGAGTAAAGAGTAAACTCTGGACACCTGCCACTCACCCCTTGCAAATTCGATCGGGGTACCTACTACTCCCCAGTGGAAGCGAGATGCGTGAGCGGCATGTATCATAAGAAGGTCATCTTCTGCAGTTCTGTCTTTCTTATCTATTAGGTCCCATGTAAGGTTGAAGTTCACTATCGCCTGCTTTTTGTGCCATTCCTGCTCCGTAAGCTTTTCGGAATCCATAACAACCATCCTTTCCAGGATAATTCTGTCTTCCTCCCGCATCCCAATTCTATCACTGGTAACAAGGAGAGCAATTAGCTGGAGCGACTCACTAAGAATTCAAGGTACCTGAAGAGGCTAGATTAGTAGCAATAACCATTCGGCGAATTGGAAAGCCCTTATTGTGCAAGAGAAAAATCTCGAGGGTGATTTGCATGCTCCAATATTGAACAACACGGAATCCTTAATCCCATTCTGTAACTCAATCCCTTAAGAAGACTGATTTATGAGAACTATAGAACTATTCAGAGATCATCAAAGAAATTTCAAACTGATCCAGTGAGACTATGTTTAAAGCACTACATCAAGATCCACTCATTGAGAATAAGAGATCAAGAGCATCGAGAATTCTTTCGGCTTTGTCGACCACTATCAGCTGTACTCCTGTTTGCTCCGAGAGCGCGGAGAAATACTCACTCGGCCCTTCCGGTGACACCAGGATTATGTAGTCGGCTTTTGGCATAAGCAAATCGAATGATTGCCTCGGATCGTTATCTGGTGAAGTGAAGCCACCTTCAATATGAATTGCCACGACGGGAACTCCTCGCGCTTTCGCAATCGATATAAGCTCCTCTATTCTGGAAATCTCCTGCCCTACATCGATTTCCTCAACACCGCATAAGGTATATAGATCCCCCTCGACCATGGCACCAGGGGCAATAGCAAGAGTTCCGGGCGCATTTTTCGAATCGAGCTTCTCCATGAACTCTTCGGGTTTCAATTGAAGGATGTTTTCGTAATCAATTCCGTGGATTTCACAGACTAGAGCGAGAACGTCTGATGCAGCACCGTCGCCTATCGCCGTTGCAATAATCGGGGGTCTTGCAAGAGGCTCGATAGCGTTTGCGTAAAGCGGCGAGATTAGAAACGTGATGAATATGACCGATAAAAACAATGATATCTTTGGTTTCATGTATTCCCCTCCACAATCTTCGATGGCAGAGTCAAGATGCAGCATAGAAACTGTCCTTCTCATGCAAACAACAAAGAATTTAATATGACTAATTTTATCAAATTTAACTCTTATCTGCACAAGGACAGCTTTCTTCGCTTGAAATCCTGATTATGACCTTCTCAAGCAGAGTTCAAACTTCTAAAAGAAGCAGCAAGAATCCGTACAATATGGATAGGTGAGATGTCTTCGCTACAAAATACATAAATTATATAATTAACATATTTTTTATCGGTTTTATTGACGGTTCGCAAGGAGGTTCTTATGAAAAGACTGATTACATTACTGGCATTTGTATTGTTTGCGACGGCGGCGGTAATAGCACTTGAAAAGAGCCCGGATTACTATACATCACAGAAAGAAACCAAATCCATAATGGAATTCACTATCCATTCGATGATGAAAGAGAAATAATCAAGAGTAACTATCCTCAGATAGATTCACATGAGAAGCTCTATGATTTCGTTGAAGAAAGAGACATTCAAAGAAAGATATTGGACTGCCGAGATATTCTTCACAGGCTTTGAAAGAAATCTTTTCACAGGGATCTCGATCTAGTGGAGCAGAATCCAGATTGGGCCGATCACTTCACCGAAGCTGTAAAATTCGTTCTTTCATAATATGGGCGGAAGAGACAGGCGGGCTTTGTCGAGTTCAAACGCCACTGAAGCGGTTTCTTCTATGCCAGAGAGTTTCTGGTCGAATACTCGGTCGAGGTTTCAAAGTCAGATCTTCCGGATGAAGACAATCTAAAGATCTTGCTTCCCCTTCAGCTGAACAGGTTAGGACAGGACATGATCGAGATAATTGGCATAGTCCCGGTCGAAAACCTTGTCGACTATCCTAGGACCGATGGGAAGATTGCCTGCACGCTTCTTTCTTATAATCTAGGTTCTCTGGAGGAAGCTCTGTCCATACAGATAGTCTTCTCTTTCAGGCATTTCAGGCAGGAATTCGATATCGATCCTTCTCAAATCGGAGAATATGACATAGAAAGCCCTATGTACATAGAGAGTACCCTTTCTACGGAATCAATTTATTACAACGAAGAGATGAAGGACCTTGCCGGAAGGATCGTCGGAGAAGAGAAAAAACCATATCTTCAGGCCAGACTCCTTTACGATTTTGTCGTAGAGAATACGTCTACAGCCTTATTGCCCAAGCTTCTCTAGAGGCGGAAGGTATTCCAGAAAGCCTTTTTGCTATGGAACACGGATATGGAGATTATGAAATGCAATCAATTTTTCTGCCGCTCAATTGGAATACCGCCGAGAAAACCCGGGGGTTCACCTCTCTTTTCCGGGCTGAATTTCATCTCCCCAATTACGGGTGGATTCAAGTAGATGCGTCAGTAGGACAGGGTGTAATGTACTCTGTCGGAGTGACTGAGGAAGAGAGCAGAATCTATAAGGATTTCTACTTCGGGAACTTCGATCCGCTGAGAATGGTAATTCAAAATTCAGTTGACACGATACCAGAAGAAAGACCGAAGGAAGTTCAGTCTCTGGAAAAGGTAATGCAGCTCCCATTTTTCGAGAGCGAATTCGGAAATGAAAACCTTGGAGTTAACGATCTGATAACCGACAGTTTTACGATCAGAGCTCTCTTGATGAGATAAAACATACAACACCCTGAAGTGGTATTCTGATATCATTGGCCTAGACTAGATTAAAGTCTTATGCTCGTAGGATATTAGAAAAGAGGTGGAGATTATGAAAAAGGGGATTTTTCTCGCCATAGTCGGAGCGGCAATGATTATAGCTGGTTTGTTCCTGCCGATAGTACGTTTCCCAGGGGGAGGCGAAGCAACCTATTTCAACGGCGGAGATCTATATGGCGCACTAACAATGGCAATTGCTATCTTTGCGGGTATCATGGGAATCGTGAAAATGAGATCTATGGTCTTTCTTTCCGGACTTGCTTCGATTGGCGTTGTAGTAGCGAGGTTGATTACCGTGATTAGGGACCTGCCCGATGAGAATTCTTTGAGAACACAGTTTAAAGCGCTTATTCAGAGCAATGTTCCCGGTAGTTCTGGAGAGGAAATAGCGAATATCATCGGTGGACCGCAACTTCACTGGCTTGGGTGGACAATCCTATTTGCAGGAGGAGTTGTGGTTCTCTTCGCTGCCTTCATTTCTTCAAAAGAATAATGGGCTTACCTCCGGCCTTGGTTAGGATTTTCAAATGATATCTATACGACGCGCATGACATGACTGCAATACTCATGGTGAGCGAACTATCAGCAAGGTTGAAGAGTCAAATGGCGGCAGAAAAAAAACCAAGACTCCCAATTTTTTTGTAACTTCTAATAGAGGATAGAAACATTTCGATTCTAGATGATGACTGGAGGTATTCGATGATTCGAACGGACAAATGCCCAAATTGCGGCTCACTGGACATTGGAAAGGGTTACTGGTCAGGTTATGCGGCCCTTATGCCTTTAGGAAAGCCTCTTTCGATGGGATCCAAGGTTATTGTGCGCGTTTGCAGAGAATGCGGACATATTTTCGATCTTCAGGCAGAAAAGCCCGACAAGTTCTGATCTTTGCTCTTTAGGGGTTCCATACAAGCTTCAGATTAAACTTCTATTCAAGAACCTTAATGAGCTTCGCGGAGATAATCCGATATCTTCGACCAAATCTCTTTTACTCTTTCGAACTGCTCATAGTGTTTCTCGACCGACTTATGATACTTGTTCAGCTCTTTGGAAATGTTGTAGAACGAATCGGTACCAAAGTACGATGAAATAGAAGGTAATGTTTCCCTAAGGTTGATCTTCATCTCTTCAATCTTCTTCGAATAGTTGTTTCGATCGGTTATGTAAAGAAGCAAAGGCTTGTATCTGATCCATCCAATGCAGGATCTGTAGAAACGTCTAACTATGTCTCTCGAATCGGCTCTTATAGGTCTGAGACTGGTTGGGAGAACACCCATCAAAATGTGGTTGTACGTTGAGAATGCGTTATGAAATGCGTGACTTGGCACTTTGAGCACCCTCCTGTCGCTCAGACAGGTACTCAAGAAAGTATCTTCACCTCTTGCTCCAGGTGGATTATAGAAGGGGAAAAGTCTGCCCGGATCTTTTAGATTTAGACAGAGATTCGATCCAGAGATGAATTTGGCATGATTTACCTCTTCAACTTCAAAGACTTCACCACTGTTCAGTATTTTCGGATCGGCGTACGATACTCCTCCAGCAACTATAAGTCTTTTGAGAGTCTCCCACTTGACTATGTCGTTGCTAATCGCCTCAATGAAGAGTCTGAAAGTATCCTCGGGTAGTGCTGGAGAAAACTCTATGAAGGGGATCGGAGAAATGTATCCACAGTGATAACCGTAGGTGATGTCGGCCTGATCAATGTAGTTCAAGTGAGTTTTCAGAAGATGCTGGCCCATCCACGAAACAGAGCCCATGTCGTTCGTAACGGCAACTGGATACTCGTCATCGTCAAGGTAGAGCAGGCAATCGATGTGATTCTTTAGAGCGCTGTACAGAACAATATTTCTTTGGGAAGCATATCCTTTTCCAAAAACCAAAGAAGCTTCTTCCGAATCGACAATCCCGCGCTTAATGAGCTCCCTCTTTTCTTCTTCAACTTCCTTCTGACCTATGAAGTGTTTGGAGAACAGTAATTCGTCCACACCAGAACTAATCTTGGTGTAATTTGCCTTCTTTGTATTCTTGTAATTCAGATCATACGCAACAAATAGATTCAGCGTTAGTTCTCTGCTGTCAACCAGTTCAGACTCTTTCCAGTTGTAGACGTAGCTACGCAAAACTCTCTGAAAATGCCTTCGCCCCGTCGCAAAACCTATTCCAACCTTTGTTCTGCCGTCATTCAAATAGGTCTCTCCCTCTAAAAAGTTCATAACTATCTGGTATCGATAACCATCCAGGTTCGACTGATTTTATCACAAGCAGCGTTTTCGAATAGTTTTTCAGATCGCACACGTACCAACCTACAGTGTTGCAGTAAAGAATCGATAGCCCCCGCAATTAGGGAAAATTATCTCCTGTGACAACCAGGAGAGCAGTATTTGCAGCCGCTTACGTTCGGATAGATATCACTTGCCTTCCTAATCGCATCCTGACAGTTATCATAATAGCCAAGATAAGTCTTTGACTCTACTCTTGCCAGCTCAACACAATCACCAGTGTGAACCTCGTAGTCACCCGTCGACAAAACGGAGTCACCAACATAGTAGTGCTTGTAAGACATTTCAGATTCCTCCTTGACCTGACAGATAAGCCGAACCAGTTAAGCATCAGGACGTCAATTCTAACGCAGGCAGACCCAACCGAATCTCGTTCAAAATGAAGAGACTCGTCAATCTGCTTTACATATAAATTTTAACACTAATTAATATTTTATTATCATTCTCTACTGTGATGTTTTTACTTCAAAAGTTGTACTTCACATAACATTAGTTTTCGCGAGTCTCGAATCCTACTATTCTTAATGCTGATCAAGGTTTTTTGTTTTTCGAGTTAGATGTGACTCTGAAAATGTAGAAACCTACACATACATATAGTTTCGATACATTGTGTTGTAGAATGATTATGAGACTCATTCTCAACAAGCAAATGTTTGTTCGACTTTCTTTTCTGATCCGTGATCTATTTATTGTTGCTGCAGCTGTATGAAAGGAAAAAGGCTGCAGAATTCGAGGGATCCGCTATGGAGCAATGTATTCTTGATATCAAAGAACTTAGTAGCAATGACACGGGCAATGTCAATCTCAAGGAGATCAATCTGGAAGTCAACTCTTCTGAAGTTCACGCCCTTGTTGGAGAGTATGGTGCCGGAAAGGAGCTTGTTGTTAATGTTCTCACCGGAGCTGAAAAGAAGATTTCCGGAAGAGTGTTTTTTGATGGAATAGATGTCACGAACAAAATCAAGATCGGAGGTTCGACGGACATCATGTTCCTCCTCGAAGAACCTATGGTTGCAGAGGGTTTAACCGTGGCAGAGAACATGTACATGTTGAGAAGTCATTCCAATGTTATCAAGCTGATTAACCATTCGAAGATAAACCACACTGTGAAAGAACTCATCGCAAGATTCGACCTTGGCATTTCAGAGAAGACTCACGTGTATAAGCTTTCGACCGAGGAGAAAAAGCTTATAGAGCTTCTGAGGCTATGTATTTATGAGCCTCGGTTGGTGGTTCTGTACGAACCTACTGCCAATTTAAGTTCCAAGTCACAGGATCTTCTTCTTAGAATACTCACCGAACTGAAGGAAAAGGGAACGGGAATACTCTATGTCACAAACAAGTGGGACGAGGCAATGAAATACTCCGACAGAATAAGTGTTCTATCCGAAGGGGTGCTTTGTGGAACTCTAAGCTCCGAAGAAGCGAAAGACAAGCCGGAGAAACTTCTAAGACTCATACTCGGATGGAAAAAATCAGATTCGATAAAACGAGAGACCGAGGAAATAGAAACAGAGGACATTATCGACGCCGTTTTGAGGGCGGCCGAGTATCTTACTTCTAATTACGAGATTAATGATGTCTTGAAAATGCTTGAAAACTACACATGCAAAATTATGGAGTCCGACTCCTGTTATGTGTACCTGGTCGATGAAAAGACCAGAACGATTATGGACACAATAAAACACAAAGAGACTGAGTTAGTTGAAGCCGCCCTTAATGACGAAGTTGTAATGAGAATAATGGACAACAAGAAGCTCTTTGTTTCAAATTTCGATGATGTGCTTTTTGAAAAGCTCTTTAAGAGCATTCGAAATACCGAGACAATTGTTTGTGACCCAGTCTCAGTAAGATCTCACCACACCGCCTTGTTTCAGGTAGGCTATCGTAAATTCTATGAGCCAACTGAAAAGCAGAAAAAGATATTTCATACGCTTTCGAGGCAGGTCGCCCTTGCAATAGACAATACCAGGCTTATGGGGAGTTCGGTGTTGCTTCAGGAAAGCCACCACAGGATAAAGAATAATCTTCAGACCATTGTAAGTCTTATAAATATCCAGAAGAGGAGTTTGGATAGAAAGACAGGCAGCGAAGTCGAGGATCTTCTGGACAATGTTGTTTCCAGGGTGAAAAGTATCGCCGCCGTTCATGATCTTCTTTCTCACGACGAGCTTGGTAGAAGTATAATAAACCTGAAGAGTCTCGTAGATACTATTGTGCGTTTCAACATAGTAGATGGTACTCTTCAGGTAAGGAAAGATCTCGATGACATCTTTATTCCATACGACAAAGCAAGCGGGATCTCGCTGACGATAAGCGAATTGATAAACAACTGCGTGAAACACGCTTTCAAAGATTTAGAGAACGGTTTAATATCGATTTCCTGCAAGAGCTTTGACGATAATGTGGAAATAATCGTCGAGGATAATGGTACGGGATTTCCCAATAGATCCTTCTCCGAAAAAGACGAAAAACTGGGGCTTTCTCTAGCGAGATCTATCGTTGAAAATCAGTTCGACGGTACTCTTGAAATCTCCTCGGAAAAAGGAGCAAGAGTAAAGATCCTGATTCCAAAAGAGAGCCTTTTGCTAACGAGAGGCTCATAAAAGAATATTAGCAATTATGCGCTAAACCTAGCCGAAAGGGGAGTCAGTTCCTATGGATAATTCTTTAAACATACTAATCGCAGAAGACGAGTACATAGTCCTTAGAGGGCTCAAAGAAACACTGACTGATCTCGGTCACAATGTTATAGGAGAGGCTATGGATGGCGAAACCTTCGTAAAACTAGCGCTTGAAAAGGATCCGGATTTACTGATCGTAGATATTAACCTTCCAGCGCTTAGCGGAATTGAAGCGATTGAGAGAATAGGAAAAGTAAAACTCGTACCCTCGATAATCGTTACTGGTTACAGCAGCGAAGAGACCGTCAAGCGGGCGAACTCTGCAGGGGTCTTTAACTATCTCGTCAAACCCGTTGATGAGAAGGAACTCAAGCCCGCCATAGAGATTGCGATGGGCCGTTTTAAGGAGTTTGTGCTTCTTAAGAAGGAACTCCAAGAGCAGGGAGAGGCTCTAGAGGCAAGAAAACTCATAGAAAGGGCAAAGGGGATTTTGATGGACCGCAATGGGATCAAGGAATCAGAGGCGATGAAGTTGCTCCAGAAGATTAGTAGAGATAAGAATCTGAAGCTTGTTGTTGTTGCAAGGGAAATCATAGAAGCAGACAATACTCTGCATTACGGTATGTAGGTCCGTAGTTCCAGCTGTACAGAATTCGCGAACGCTTGAGCTTTTTTCTCATAATCGTTATTAATACGTCTTAAATAGGATAGAAATCATCACACGGGACTTTGCTAAACGCATCGTTTTGTGCATAATTGTTAAGTGAATATATGAAAAGTGAATATACTTAAAAGCAATGCTTATGATTGGTGTTGCTGAGTAAGGAAATATAAAGGTTATGGGTGCCTGACTAGTTGCAGGCACCTTTTTTGTTTTGGAGTTCCATGCATTAAGTTTCTGAAAAATAGATTTCTGTTCACCGTGTGAGCAAAAAATCTGAGAATGGAGGAGAGAGATTATGGCAGTGGTTGACGTAAAACTGGAAAAACTAAGTGAAGTAAGTATGAGAGATTTCAGCACCTTTGGCAGAATCATCGGTAGAGATGAAGACACGGAAGAAGGTAAGTATGAGTTGCATCCTGTGGACGCAAAACCCGCAGTCGAAAACAGCATGATCAAGGCATACTGGGATCTAATTCCTTTCAAGGACAACAAAGAAGACCGCTTTTCGATGGGTATGCTCTTTGTCTACCCTAAGCCAATAGGTGAGGTTCTAAACTGGACTGAGGTTCATTACGAAACTTACGAATTCTTTTTCCCTCTGGGTGGAAAGCAGTTCATCTTTGTTCTTGCTCCGAAGTCGAAGATCCCCGAAGCGGAGAAGACCAGAGCCTTCCTCATTGGACCGAATGAAGGCGTTCTTTTGAACAAAGGAACATGGCACTACCCGCCTTTCGCAATTGACGGCCCTACCCCTGTTTTAATGCCTCGCTTTGGAAAACTTGGAGAAGTCACCGGCGACGTAACTGAGGCCTATGGAAAGAAGTGGGAGACTCCTGTTGGAAACCGCTATTTCAAAGGACAATTGCACGCTTTGAAAACCGATTACTATGGCGAAGGTTACGGAGGCGAATACAAGATAAGAATCATTCTTTGATTCGTTTGTTTGAAGGGAGGTTGACACAAAGAAAAAAGCTGTTCGTGTAAATGTTTTGATCTATGAGAGTACTTCTTTTGAAGGAGGATAAGACAGGTGAAAAAGCTCAGTGTTCTGTTAATTGCTCTTATTGCTTTGTTTGGTGTTACTGCACTTTCAACGGAAACAATGGTATGCACTTATGCACAGATGGCGAACGACTTCTTCCTTACTTTTGACAAAGGCGCAAGGGAGGCTGTCGAGGCTCTTGGAAACATGTACATAGCAGCCAGCGACGACAGGAGCCCCGAAAAGTTCCTGTTCCAAATCGAGTCCTTCGCTGCCGCCGGTGTCAAGATGATATTCGGTTACTCACCAACAATCGAATCCGTTATTCAGGCATCGAACTTCGTCAACAGAGAGAAAGTCTATTACGCGAATATCCTAGAGATAGCCGACTGGTGGACACCACTAGACGCTGGTCCATACTACGGTCAGTTCATTGGACCTGACGCTTATGTCGATGGTTATCTAGGCGGTCTGGAAATGGGCAGACTTCTCAATGGAGAGGGCGAGACCTGTGTTCTCTGGGGATTCCCCGGCTCCAAAGCAGGTAACGACAGAGTTAGAGGCTACAAAGCAGCTCTTATGGAGAACTTCCCGAATATCACTGTTATCGGAGAGGAATATGCAGACTTCATAAGAGACAAGGGCTACTCTGTTACCAAAGACTGGATCGCAAAGTTCGGTGACAGGATAGACGGAATATTTGGCGCAAATACCAGCATGAATGTTGGTGCGGCAATTGCCTGTGAAGAGGCCGGACTGGACCACGTTTTCCAGGTCACAACCGATGCTAACAAGTCCAACCTCGTCGATATCAAGGATGGAAGTCTCGACGTTGTCGCTGGAATTTACGGATTCTGGATGGCTGGAAGACATGCCGTTACTGTATACGACATGAAGAACGGCTGGAAACCGACCGTTCCTGAAACGATGATGTCAACAATGCAGACCTTCATTACCCCTGAAAACGTTGACTGGTACATCGAGACTTTCGGAAAGGACGCTCCATATGACTACGACTGGAAGAAGATGTCAAGAACGCTTCATCCAGACGACTGGGATCCACAGGGACTTCTAGTTCCCATATACCCCGAGAGATTTACCAACTGGATTTACCTTGACAAGCCCAGAGGTTACGAAGTTCCCAAGGAATACAAGGAAGCTATGGAATCCGGTCTTTACCAGGAGATCTACGAGCTTTACCTTGAAAAGTTCACAGCCGCGTGGGTCGTACCTCCATTCGAGAGCTCCCCATACAACTACGTATTTGTTGCAAACAACCTGGAAGAAGGTCTCAGAGCAGATATCGTAAAGAGAATGGAAAACGATGTGCTTGTTCATGAAGTTATTGACGTTCCCTACCGCTTCGACATTCCAGATTTTGGAGAAGGATGTAATAACTAAGCACCGTATGAATCTTAAAAAACACTTTTGAATGCTGGAGTAGACTGTTCCAGCGACGGGGGATCAGTCTACTCTTTCTGGAAGGATGAGGAATTTGGCTCTCAAAAATCTCTTTAAAAAAGGACTAAAAGCAGAGAACCTTATTGAAGTACTTCCCTACTTGTTGCTTGTTGGAATCTTTGTGGTTTTCGCAATCTTATATCCGCCATTCTCAAGAATAAGGAATATCACAGGTATTCTGACAGTCTCGAGCGTCTTCCTTCTGGTTGCCGCCGGAGAGACTTTTCCCATACTCATGGGAAGCATAGATCTCTCTGTGGGCGCCATGCTTTCATCCTGTGCGATTGTTGCCGCTTACTTCTTTCCTCAGGGTGGATTAGGGATGATAGTTCTTGCGATAGTCGTAGGATTCCTTTCGGGACTGATTAACGGTCTACTGGTGGTACTTCTGAAACTTCCGTCTTTCATCGTTACACTGGCGATGATGTATGTCTATGTGGGAATAGCTACTGGTCTAACAAATGGTTATAACATATCCATTAGAAACAGGGACTTTGCCTGGATTTCGACGGGACAGATGATCGAAGGCATTCCAAATGTCATTATTTGGGCCTTCATTGTATTTGCAGTTTTCGTATTCATAAGCAGGAAGACAGTAGTGGGAAGATACATTTTGGCAATAGGAAGCAACGAAGAGTCCGTGAAGAAAATGGGAATCAATACAAATAAATATAGGATAATCGCGTTCACATTCTCCGGGTTATTGGTCGGTATTGCCTCTGTTTTACTTTCTTCTTATCTAGGAATGGCACCAGCAAGACTTGGAGACAAGTACCTCTTCAATACGCTAATAGCCGTGGTCGTTGGTGGGACTTCCATCATGGGAGGTTCTGGTGGTTTATTGAAGACACTCATAGGGGTTCTTCTCATCAGTATGTTCGATAATGGAATGAGTCTAATTGGAAGTACATCGAATGTCCAAAACATTGCAAAAGGCATACTGCTAATCGCAGCCATTTCACTCGTAATGCTTCCTCATCGACGCGGAAGATTACTTCTTACCAAGTAGGCAGGGAGGTGGATGATGATGGATAATCGAAACAGGAAGCGAAAGTTCCCACTTTCAAAGCTGTGGACTCCCTTACTACTTGTGGTTTTGTTCTTGATATTCGGTTTGCAGTATCCAACATTCTTGTCTGCAAAGAACTTCAACAACTTGCTCGTACAGATGGCCATTCTGCTGATTGCATCGATGGGTATGTCTATGGTCGTTCTGATGGGAAGTATTGACGTATCAGTCGGAGCGACGATAACGATTACTGCCGTGGCATCCGCAATGGCTAGCTCTGCGCTAGGTGGCGCATCGATTATTGTGGGGATGATAGTAGGGGCTCTGGTAGGTCTGATAAACGGTTTTCTGGCTACTTTCCTGAAAATCCCGACGTTTCTATCCACTATCGCCATGATGGGAATCTTAAATGGAACTGCAGTTTTGATGCTAAAAGGGTCTCCTTACAACGTCAGTTCTGAATCCTTTCTCGCAGTTGCAAGGGGAAGTTTTCTAGACGGCATATCAAACCTGATCACCATACCTATCATTGTGGTGCTTATAACACTTTTGATAACCAAGAAAACAGTGCTTGGCAGAATGATTTACGCCATCGGCAACAACGAGTACGTATGCCAGTATTCAGGGATCAGCGTTGTAAAGATTCAGACTTTTGTATTTATGATTCATGGTTCGCTCGTAGGACTAGCCGGGGCACTTGACGCATCTATGCTTGAAGCTGCATGCCCTTATACTGGTGATACTTATACCTTGCCCGTAATAGCAATCGTTGTCATGGGCGGCATTCCTCTTAGCGGAGGTCGAGGAGGACCAATCGGCACAGTTCTCGGAGCGATGCTGGTTACCGTTCTGATAAGCGGCCTGAATTTCATGGGTGTAACGCCTGAATTCAGGAACGTTGCAATGGGTGCTCTGATAATTGCCGGTGCGCTTATGTCCAATGTTGGAAGACCGAAGATGATCACCGTTAAGTGATCTTCGATTCAAAAAGGTGATACTGAGAATGCGAGGTTTATCTTTATGGATGAAAAAGTAAAAGAAAATAGCAAAATCCTCTTTGAGATCAAGGGAATCGATAGAAACTATCCTGGTGTGCAGGCACTGAAAGATGTTACCTTCAAGATCAATAAGAACGACGTTATTGGATTCGCCGGTGAAAATGGGGCGGGAAAGTCAACTCTGCTAAAGCTTATAGCGGGAGTTGAACCACCCGATAAAGGAGAGATGTTTCTGGAAGGAAAAAAGTATGCTCCTCAAAGCTTCAGAGAGGCTAACATACTTGGAGTTTCGATGGTCTTCCAGGAGCAGAACCTTGTCCAAAGCCTGACTGTTTACGAAAATCTCTTTCTTTCACACGAGAAGAGATTCCAGGTGGCCGGTACTTTGAAGAAGAGGCAGATGATCTCCGAAGCGAAACGTTATCTGGAGAGTTTTGGGCTCGATATCGACCCAAGAAAAGAAGTCTCCCAATACTCATTTCACGAGCGTCAGATGCTTGAGATCATCAGGGCATTTGTCATAGCAGACATGTACAAGATCGAGACCCCTCTAATACTTCTTGATGAACCAACTGCTGCGCTCCCAGAAAAGGAAAGAGAGATTCTTCTCGACAGAATTAAGAGTTTTTCAAACAAGGCAACATTCATATTTGTCTCACACCGTCTTTCAGAACTGATGAATGCCTGTAACAGGATTCTAATTCTCAAAGATGGGCAGCTGGTTGGAGAAGTTGATCCCGAGGTCTCGGAAGAGAGAGAGATCCACCCGCTTATGGTAGGAAGAGAGTTAAGTGCCGACACCTACAGAGTTGAAGATCAAAAGGAATTCAATGGGGATGAGGATCCCGTCTTGAGGGTGAGAAATCTTTCCAAGAAGGGCCTTTATGACTCTGTTTCTCTGGAAGTCCGTCGTGGGGAGATCCTTGGAATAGGTGGACTGATTGGCTCTGGAAAGAAGTTCCTGGGCGAGACCCTTTTTGGGGTGGGAGAGCCAACAGAAGGAGAAATCATTATAGATGGCCATTCCGTGTCTAAAGCCACGATAAGAAATATGACCAAGCTAAGAGTCGGGTATGTTCCTTCCGAAAGGAAGGAAAACGGAATAATCGGCTTGTCAACGGTCGCAGAAAATCTTACGATTACAAGACTTGGTGAGTTCAGCAGTCGCCTGGGCTTTATAAACAACAGGCAAGAATCCAAATTGATCAAAGAGGGAATAGAGAAGTTCCGAATTAAGGCAACTAGCGAAGATCTGTGCTTTTCGTTGAGTGGAGGAAACCAACAAAAAATCGTAC
The DNA here is from genome assembly GCF_000147715.2 of Mesotoga prima MesG1.Ag.4.2. NCBI lineage: Bacteria > Thermotogati > Thermotogota > Thermotogae > Kosmotogales > Kosmotogaceae > Mesotoga > Mesotoga prima. The sequence goes on from NC_017934.1 coordinate 2,754,984, forward strand.
TGACCAAATGGATTATGAAGAATCTCGATATTCTGATTCTCGACAATCCCACCAGAGGCATAGACATCGGAGCAAAAGAGGAAATATACACCTTCATAAGAGAAGCGGCAAATAAGAACCTTGCCATCATCTTAATAACAGACGACTTGCTCGAACTCATAGGATTGAGCAACAGGATAGTAATTATGAAAGATGGAAACATTTCGCTTATCGTAGATGCCGATAAGAGGCGGAAACCAACCGAGCAAGAACTAGTAAGAGATATGGTATAAGAATAGCTGAGGTGGTGTAGAGAGATGAAGAAGCTGATCAATGATCCCAAAAGCGTGGTAATCGAAATGTGTCAGGGAATGGTGAAGGCTTTCCCGGAGAACCTTGCACTCGACGAGGAATTCATGGTGATTTCGAGAAAGAATCCCAACAAGAACAAGGTTAACCTAATTAGTGGCGGTGGAAGTGGTCATGAACCTGCTCATGCAGGGTTCGTAGGCAGGGGAATGCTTGATGCGGCCGTATGTGGTGATGTCTTTGCTTCACCGTCCGTAATGCAGGTCTTCAACGCTATAAAACACAACCATTCAGAACAAGGGGTCTTGCTGGTTATAAAGAATTATTCTGGAGACGTCATGAATTTCGAAAGCGCTGCTGCAATGGCTGAAGACTACGATATTAGAGTTGATAGCGTTTGTGTGAATGATGATATATCAATCGAAAAGAAGGAAGACAGACGGGGTGTGGCTGGAACGATCTTCGTTCACAAAATTGCTGGAGCTCTGGCAGAAAGGGGAGCTTCTCTCAAGCAGGTAAAGGAGATCGCCCAAAGAGTTATCGACAATGTTAGAACTATGGGGATTGCACTGACTTCCTGTACCGTCCCAGCAAGAGGAAAACCGACTTTCGACCTTGAAGAGGACAAGATTGAGGTTGGTGTCGGAATTCACGGAGAAGCCGGAATATTTAGAGACAGATTACTCTCGGCGAAAGAAACCGCTGAATTGATTATCGAAAGAATACTTGGCGAATTATCCGTATCAAAGGATGAAGAGGTTGCCGTGTTGGTAAATGGATTTGGTGGAACTCCGCTGCAAGAGCTCTTTATTCTGAACAATGAGGTAGCCACGATTCTTAACAGTAAGGGAATAGCAGTGGCAAAGACTCTCGTTGGAAACTACATGACGTCTATAGATATGGAAGGTGCGTCGATTTCCGTTCTTATGCTCGACGAACAGATGAAGAGACTTCTCTCTGCACCCTGTGAAACCGCTGCCTGGAAGGAAACGGAGGCTTAGAAGATGACCGTAATCTCGAAGGATGAATTCATAGAAATAGTTGGAATCGCTGTCGATTCTATACTAGAAAACGAACAGTACTTCTGTGATCTCGATTCTGTTGCCGGAGACGGTGATTTCGGAGCTTCTTTGGCGAAAGGCTTCTCTGAAGTCAAGTCAAAATGGAAGGATCTCGAAAAGAGCAATGTTGGAACCTTTTTGAGAGACTGCAGCATGATAATAATGGAAAAATGTGGTGGAGCCTCTGGCCCAATTTGGGGCAATGCTTTTTTGAGCGCTTCTAGAGCTTCTAAAGGAAAGGAGACTCTCGAAATAGCCGACATTGCTGAACTCTTCCAGGCAATGGTAGATGGAGTACAGAAGGTCGGTAAAGCTCAATTGGGTGACAAAACTCTTCTAGATGCGCTTATCCCCTTCAAAGAATCTTTGAAGGAAAGTGCAAAGCTGAACGAACCAATAGAAGCGGCCTTTGACAAGGCCGCAACCAAAGCAGAAGAAGGAGCTGAATCTACAAAAACGATTGTTGCGACGAAAGGAAGGGCCAGATATCTGGGTGTCAGGAGCATTGGCGCATATGACGCGGGGGCCAGAGCGGTTGCAGTCATTCTCTCAGATATTCAAAAGAACTTCTTCAATAAAACAAACTGAAACTGCGTCGATGGAAGGTGATTAAATTGTTATCAAGTGCTTTCAGACTTAGTTGTTTCATACTTATCGTCTCCTTGTTTATAGGAAGCTTTTGTGGAGCCTTCTGGGTTGATTCTTACCTGGACAAGATCAATACATCCGGAGTGAAAAGGATTGAGATAAGAAACTATAATACTCAGGACGGGGAGTTATGGATAAAGTTTGCCACTCTGACCGCTGAGTACGATGAATCGGGAAACACCATCCGTGAGGGCAAACTCTCCGGCGATGGTGTTCTGGAGTTTGACTATTCCTATCAGTACGATAGTGAAGGTAATATGCTCACCATGCAAGGTAAGAGGATAGTAAACGACTCAGCATTAGAACATAGCTATGAATACAAGTACGACGAGAACGGGAGACAGATCGAAGGAATTCAGTACGCCTCAGATGGTTCGATAATCTCAAAATACTCTGCAAAGTACGACGAAAGTGGAAACTTCGTCGAAGGGAACGATGTTCAGTATGATTCATCAAACAGTACTAGATATTTAGCTGGCTATAACGAACTCGGTTACATGACTGAGGAAACCAAGTATATTGTCTATGAGTACAAAGAAAAGGAAGGACTTCAAACTGAATTCAGAAACGAGTATCGATATGATGACCTCGGCAACTTGCTTCTGGAGATCGGCTATGGCAAGTACGGAGACTTCTCTTATAAGTACGGTTATGAATACGACGAAGAAGGTAATTTGATAAAGGCATACAGCTACAGTGCGAGCGATACGATCGTTTCTGTTTACGAAGCTTCTTACGATGATGAGGGGAATCTAGTAAGATTTATCCTATCCGATGCAAGTGGAAAGATCTTATCCGAGCATGAAGCTCAATACGATAATGGCAATATGGTTCTCGAGGTCGACTGCCTTTCTGAGTCGCGCAATCTTGTATACTCGGCTGAATACAATAGTGAAGGACTAAAGCTAAAAGAAACCAACTATAACAGAAATATCAGTGGAAGTCCGCTCACTTACAGTTATGAATACCTCTACGACGATAGAGGAAACTGTATTCAGGAAAAGTACTTCGTTTACCTTGAAGACAAGGACCTGTGGAAGCCGATAACAAAGACTGTATACCTAATCACCTATTATGAGTGAGAAGAGACTTTGAGAATGAAACCATTACACTGTTTCCCAAAATCAGAACTGTTCTAATGGGTTGTGCTAGAACCACTGGGAATAAGACAACTAAAATTAAATAAAAAATCGTTCGCGCTCATGGTTGGCGCGACGGAAAAGCTTAAAGCTTAGAGGTTATGGGTGCCTTGAGTTATAGGGCACCTTTATGCTTTTTCTTTGGAAATCTGATCGAAATTTTGCTGTTTATACAGAATGTTTCACATAAAGGCCCATTGGTGACCTAATTCAAAATCAGAAGGAGGGGATCGACTTCGAAAGATATGGCTTTCCCTCTTCAACAAGTTCAGAGTGAAGCAGCTAAAGCGCTGGTTACTTTTCATGATCGATCAAGAGAAGATACAGACTCGCGATCAGCTCGAGTGCGAAGCAAAGGCATCCATGGCTTATGAAGATATTGAACTACTCAGAGCCTCTGAAATTTCCGATTCGCAGTCTGACGAATCGATAGTTAAGACCGCCCTCGAGGCGCTAGACAAGGAAATGTTGATAACCGAGTAGGACGGACACCTCAAGCTTACCGAAAAGGGCTCGGCCGAGTTGAGATCTACACGTAAGTGATAGCCAATTTGAGGAACCAATCATTGTCTTATCAAACCTCACTTCCAAAGTCGCTTATCTCTTGTCAACTACTAATCTCTCAAGATAACCATGATCATCGAAGTAAAGCGGAGATTAAGAAGTAGTTAAATATTCGTATGATTATTTCTGTGTAGCTTTTTCAAAGAGGCAAAGAGAAATCGCAATCTCCGATTTTCCATTGTGCACAACCCTATTGACAACGGCAAGTATGGCAGAATAAAATTAAATTGTAAACGATATAGTTTTGAAAAATGTAGTATGAAAAATTCTGATTGAGGTGATAGTGATGAAAAAGGTATTTCTGGTATTAGTTTTAATAGGATTAGTCTTCACTGGTTTCTCCAAGAACATAGTAGAAGTAGCGGTTTCAGCAGGCAATTTCAGTACACTCGTAGCGGCAGTTGAAAAGGCAGGTCTAGTGGAGACTCTAATAGAGGAGATGGACCTTTTACTGTGTTCGCTCCAACTGACGAAGCATTTGCAAAGCTTCCGGAAGGAACTGTTGAAAGTCTCCTAAACGATATACCGGCGCTTACGAGAATTCTTACATATCATGTGGTTCCTGGAAAGTATATGTCTTCAGACGTGGTATCTCTTGAATCGCTCAAGTCCGTAGAAAGCAGCTCTATACCAATAAGAGTAGAAGAAGGCAAGGTTTACGTCAGTAATGCAATGATAACGGCAGTTGATATTGAGGCAAGCAATGGAGTAATTCATGTTATTGACACGGTCATCCTTCCCCCGGAAAGAGAGACAAGGAGAATCCCTGAAATTGCTATCGATGCGGGCTCCTTTACAACACTGGTAACAGCACTTCAGGAAGCCGGTCTAGTCGAAGCGCTTATGGGTGATGGGCCTTTCACAGTCTTCGCCCCAAATGATGAAGCCTTTGCAAAATTACCCGAAGGGACTATCGAATCGTTGCTCAAGGATATACCGACTCTAAAGAACATCCTCCTATACCATGTCGTATCGGGAGAATACATGGCTGAAGATGTACTGGGTATGAGATCTTTGACTGCTCTTAATGGCGGTCAGCTGATGATAAACCCAAACGAAGTCAAGATTCAAGGATCTGGGATAATCGTAACGGATATAATTGCGGCAAATGGCGTAATCCATGTAATAGATACGGTGATGATTCCTTAAAGGTAACCTCGTACCACTATCAAGCGATAAGCAGATCTTTCAGGCGGAGCATTTTGCTCCGCCTTTACTATTGCTTATCCTCTGCCAATCTACTTTTCCGAAGCTGCATAAAACTCTAGGAGAAGGGCATTCCAATAATTTAGAATTCTAATAGACAAGATGTATTTATTGATCGGGGGGTGTATATGAACGGTAAGTTCTTTCCCGAAAGCAAATACGACGTTGCGGTAATTGGATCTGGACTCGGAAGTTTATCGGCTGCCTCTATGCTAGCTAATAAGGGACTAAAAGTGCTCGTTGCAGAGCAGCATTATCTTCCCGGAGGATGTTGCTCGATCTTCAGAAGAAGTGACTTCACGTTTGATTCTGCAGTTGGCATGGTATTCGGATTCGGAAACCGCGGCTTCAATTCTCACAGGTTTGTTTTCAACGAGATCGGTGAAGACATTGAAATGGTAAGACACGAGGCTTTATACTCCGTGACCTTCGGAGAGAAGAAAATTGTCTTTTGGCCAGATCTCGACCGATTTATAGAAGAGCTTGGAAATAACTTTCCTGGATATGAAGAACAGCTAAGGAAGTTCTACAACTATCTAGCCGAGTTATATCACGAAGTGATAGTTGCTGATCGTGTAATCGTCCCTCCCACTGAAATGAAGAGAAGCGATAGTCTCAGATCTCTGCTGAAGCATCCTGTACGACAGGCCAAAATGATCAGGCTATTATTCAAAAGCACTGAAGAACTTATGAAAAAGTTTATCGACCCCGAGGCAAAGGAGCTTTATCAGTTTTTCGATGTTCTTACTTCCACCTACTGCTATACGACTGTAAAGGAAACCCCCGGCGTACTGGCCGTAACTATGTTCATAGACAATCATGAAGGAGGCGGCTTTTACCCCGTAGGTTCTTCTCAGATGATACCGAGCAAACTCGAAAAGGCGATCGAGAAAAACGGCGGCTACATGCTATACGAAAATCGCGTTAATGAAATACTCTTTGATGATGGGAAGGCATCGGGGATAAAGCTGGAAGATGGGAGCGAAATTAGATCTGACTTCGTGATTTACGGCGGAACGGTCTGGAATCTCTATGGAGGAATCATTCCCGAGGAACATGTTAGTCAGGAAAGAGTTGAATGGGTGGAGTCCCTTGAGCCGACTTTTCCCGCCATGGTCGTGTACGCCGCCGTAGATTCCTCTGCTATCCCGGCCGGAACTAATCCGCTGGAGATGCTTGTCGAGGAATTTGACGAAATAGCCAAAAGCGATGTCACAGTATACATACCTTCGATTGACGAACCTTCGATATGTCCAGAAGGAACTCACGTGATGTCCATGATAGCTCCCTCAAAGAAAAAGTGGACGCCTCGCGCCGCTAGTAATCCCGAAGAACTATGAACCTTATGAGTTTTGGGTCATGCAGCCAGATGGGTTGATATTCTATGATCAAGATAAAATGGAGATAGGCAGAAATCTCTTTACTGACAAGCTTTACGAGCCCTTTGAGGAGCTAAGAGTATTGGGTAGCGAGATATCTCAGAAGGAATCCGGGTTGGGAGAATACAGTTTCTTTTCACGCGGAATGAACACTGTTGTAATGAAGGAATTCAAGTGGAGTTGGGTTGGGCTTCATGGAACACAATGGCGTCTGATACTTACGAAGAGCAATTGATTTACAATAGACCCGTTATATGCTAACGGGTGAAGGTGGTGGATAGTATGGCAGAAGCAAAGAAGTTCGACTGGATCTCTCTTCTTGTGGGTTTCGTGCTCATAATTGGAGGTATTTTTTCTCTGAGCAATCCTCTTGCAACGTTCCTTACCCTTGCAATAATGTTAGGTATCGTTGTTCTTGTTCGTGGAATCATGTTGATAGTTGCCTACTTCAAACTTGAAAACCGAACCGGAGCTAAGGTTTTCTTCGCACTGATTCTAGGAATATTGCTGGCTATCACAGGAGTAATATTTCTCTTCAGGCCGCTCTTTGCCGCAAATATATTTGCTTTTGTAATAGCGATATGGTTCATCGTTGATGCCATCAACAACCTGATAAACGCCGATCGGCTGAAACCTGCGGGAAAGGGAATCTACTTTCTGAGCATTGTCTTCAATGTTCTTGTTCTTTTTGGAGGAATAATACTCGTTCTACACCCGCTCATTGCCGGTCTGTCGGTTGCCGTAATTATTGGGATAACTCTCCTTGTTTTTGGTGTAAACCACATTGTTCTAGCGTTTATGGGCAAGGAGTCTGCATAGAAGAAGTGATTTCTTCGTAATTAAGACTGGATGAGTTCTTTGAATTTGAGATGGGGTAAGGATGCATCAACCTATATCCCATCTTTTCTTTTTGTTCTTTTACTGCTGAGAAAGTCAAGTTCTCGAGTTCAGTTCGGGTATAATGGTTATGTATGGCTCCTGATATTGTTTATACTTCATAATCACACTCTTGTTTTCTGCATTTGATTTCTGGAAACCTCTCATGGAGTTCATGGTCATATAGTTACTGCAGTTGTCAGATTTGCCGCAAAAAGGAGGTATTTAGGTGAGAAAAATCGCATTGGTCTTTCTTCTTTTGTTAGCTTTCATTTCCGTTTCGCTTGGATGTACTGAGTTTCTTCTTTCGCCTGAAAAAACGGTATAGTTATCTCTGTTAGAAGTATGGAGTTCTCATATCCTCTGAACTCGAAAGTTGTATTCTTCAACAGGGATGATAGTTTTAACAGCCACATGCCTGATGGGTCTGAAGCCGTCTCGTGGGAAAATAAATATGCATTTGCGGGATTTAATGCTTTTGATATTCCCATAGCAATTTCAGATGGATTGAATGAAAAGGGATTGTCTTTAAGCGCCCTTTGGTTAACGGGAACAGAGTATGAAGAAGTCTCTCCCGATTCAGATCCTACAAAGGTTATAGAGCTGTTCGATCTTCGTTCCTGGATTCTTGGAAACTTTGACACACTCGATCAGTTAGAGAAGCTCTTGAAAGTATGACAATATGGGGCAAAGAAAACGAACTGCTTGGGGAAGTTCCCCTTCTTCACCTCTCTTTGCATGACAAGTATGGTGGAAGCATGGTTGTGGAGTTCATAGATGGTGAAATGAAAATCTATGATAATCCAAATGGAGTTCTCACGAATGCTCCAGAGCTTCCCTGGCATCTGGAGAATCTGAGAAACTACGTCAATCTAAGTGCATATATGAAAGAAGCTGAAATCAACGGGATAACATATAAAGGAATGGGTTTTGGCAGTGGCTACGTTGGGATTCCAGGTGATGGAACTCCTCCCTCTAGGTTTGTTAGGATAACTCTTTTAAGGGAGTCTTCAAATCCCGTTGAAAGCGAAGAGGAACGAGTAATAGTTGCCCTTCATCTTCTAAATGCAGTGGATATTCCTGCAGGAGTTTCAAAAAGAGAAGGAAGTGGTCCGGCAGCTTTTGAGAACACTCAGTGGGTTACTGTAAAGGACAATAAGAATCTCAAACTGTATTTCAGGTCTTATGATTGTTCCTCTCTGTTTCTTGTAGATCTTAATAAGATCGATTTCTCCAATGGAAATGATCATGAATCGATAATTGTAGATAGAGAATTCTCAGTCATAGATGCTTTTTGATTTATGTCAATGTTTGCAATAGTTTCGAGGTTGTTGTGTAATCAATTATGCTTGGTGATTTTCAATATAGTTGGTTTCGATGGAGTGTATTATAGGTCTTTTTCTTATTCTATATATCTTTATAGATAATAATAATTAGGTATGTTCAAAACTCGTTGAAAACTCACAGACTTCTTTTCTGCAAAGTATTTGAGGTCATGTTCAAAACTTTTTGGCTTTGAACATCGTATGTAGACAACTTTGAAATGGCTGTTTAGGAGAGAGTTCTCAGGTTGTTCAAAATCTTAAGAGCTGTAATTAGCCATTATGGCTGGATATACAACTTGTATTCATGAATCGTTGAGAATTAGTAGGGCAGTAATGTTCAAAAAGAGTTTATCCGAAGGGAGAAATGCAGCAAAATGATTCTGTAATTGAGCCAGAGAACGAGACTTTTGAACATGCTCAGGGAGCTATTTCAAGGAGATAATTGTCGAAAAGCAAGGGTTATGAACTTTGTATGTTCAAAAGTTGGGTTTGTTTAGGAAGGAAATTTCTCTGAAATGAGGTTTTTTTGAAGGCGGTTTCCAGGAGAAACAAAAAAACAGGGTGTCGCAGCCATATTATGAAGAAATCCGCGACACCCTGTTTCGGTACAACTCCCGTTACGTTGTCTAACCCCTTCTGACTCCATTAAGCTCTTCAAATGTCTTCTCTAGAGCATGATATGATTCTTTGAAGAGACCATAGAGTTTCAGGTAATCTTCTTGCTGTTCCCCGATCGGTTCGATCTCTTCGACATCAACGACGAAATTCCGAACCGCTGAGAAATCAAAAAGACCGGCCCCCACACCTGCAATCATGGCCGCGCCGATCGAAGTAGCTTCATCGACGTTCTGCGGAATGGTGATAGTCTTTCCGAGAATAGTTGAAATCATGCGCTTCCAAATTCTGCTTTTTATTACTCCTCCAATGACCCTGATCTTACCTATCGGCAAAGATTCTTCCAAGCTTTCCAGAATCCATTTCAGATTCAAAGAAACGCCTTCGATTACCGCTCGCACGATATCGATTTTCTTGTGGGAGGCCGACAATCCTATGAAAGTACCTCTTGCATTGGAATTCCATATCGGACTTCTCTCTCCAAGCAGATACGGAAGATATAGTATTGATTCACTATGACGGTGAGATTGGCAGAGTTGGGTGTCGAGATAAGAATAGATATCACGATCGCTTTCTTTCATGGATCCATCACAGTACATAGTATCCTTAATCCAGCTGTATGAGGTTCCGGCGGCCTGCATAGTGCCGGACGGAAAGTAGAGGCCTCTTACTGCATGTGCCCCAGAGAACACTCGCATTTCCTTATCAAGTAGAGGCTCTTCTGTAATTGTGGAAATCCAGGCCGAGGACCCTAGATAAAGGTAAGTATCGCCCACTTCAACTGCACCTGCTCCCACGGCCGCACTACAACCGTCTCCTGCCCCGAGTATTACTCTGCATGAGTTTGGAAGACCGATGTCTGTCGCCACTTCTTTCCTTATTTCTCCCAGGTCGGTGATGGAAGCGTACACATCTGGAAGCTTTGAGCCTTCAATTCCGAGAGCGGAAATCAGTTCTTCAGACCACGTAAGACTAGAGATATCAAATAGAGCTGTCATGACGGCATCGGAAAAATCTGTCGCAAACCTTCCTGTAAGGCGAAGATTGATGTAATCCTTTGCTTGAAGAAACTTGAAAGTTCTTTCATAGAGATCGGGTTCGTACTTTTTCAGCCAGGCTATCTTCAACCCCTGATAGGTTGGTGAGAGCCTGGAACCGGTTATTTTGTACAGATCGCTTGCCGGAACTTTCGCTAAAAGTTCTTCTACCTGTTCGGTGCTTCTCGAATCTGCCCAAATTATTGACCTTCTGAGCAGTTCGCCCGATCTATCTACAGGCACCACTGCCATCATCTGGCCGCTAATGCTGAGTGCAGAGATTTCTTTTCTGTCGATTTCCGCCATCTGAACGATTTCGGAAGTAGTCTTGCAGAAGGCAGTCCACCATGCCTCGGGATCTTGCTCAACCATTCCGGGCCCGGGGTAGAAGGTTTCATAACCGGCGAATGATGAAGCAACGAGAGAACCTGTTTGGCTGAACAAAGTCGCTTTATCTCCAGTTGTTCCCAGATCATGTGCCATTATATACTTCAAGGCAAAACCTCGCTTTCAGATAGAATGGTATCTCATGATTTCAGAGGGACCCATTCACGGTCTTCAATAGAATCCCAATCGGCCTCGAAATTGTCGATCGCCTTCAATGTGCCGCTGTGTGAGAAGAACTCGTTGTACATACCTACAGGAAGCGACATTCCGTAAATAGGTAGCTCGGCCATCTTGGAGATCTGTGTCAGGGTCTTGAAGCTTGCGGCAATCAACTTCGTCTCGTAGTCGCCGTTGGACAAGACTTTCTGCATACTACCGACAACAGAGAGATCTATTCCCAGGTTTTCGATCCTGTTCGCATATGGCGCCACATAGTCGGCGCCTGCTTCTGCAGACATCAGCACTTGAGGAACGGAGAAAACACCGGTAATCAAAGTATTTATATTCATCTTCTTGAATTCTCTCAAGACCCTTATGCCCGTTCGCGAGAAGGGGATCTTGAGAATTATCCTTTCGGGGTCTAGCCCGAAGAGTTCCTGTCCCTCCTTTAGCACTTCATCGTGACCTCTAGAGGCACACTGGACAAAAAGAGAGCCAGTGAACCTATTCAACATATCCTTTATGACTTCGAGCGGTTTTCTTCCCGTTCTCTTCAAAATACTTGGATTAGTGCTTATCCCGGAAAAGAACCCTAAATCGAACAACTCACTTATTGCCTGGACGTTTCCATCATCTATAAACAGTCTCATTTATGCCTCCATTATTATTTTTTCATGCAAGATCGGTTCTCCCAGGGTATTTTTCGGTAAATTCCCTGTATATTGCTACCGCATTGCTGGAACCGAAGATATCCGCTCCCGCAGCGATGAAATCCTCAACTTGAGAGAGAGATTTCACACCCCCTGATACCTTTATTCCTTTCTCATCTCCCACGACTCTCTTGATAATCCTGACGTCCTCTAATGTAGTGGGTCTCGAACCGTATCCCGTACCGGTCTTTACGAAATCGACGTGAGGTAGCTTCATCAGAATAGAGCAAGCCTTTTCAATTTCGACTGTATCGAGATAAGATACTTCGATAATTACCTTGCAGGTGACATCCTTCAGGAGACCGGAAAGATAAGAGACCTCCCTTTCAAAGTAATCCCAGTCTCCGGACTTCATAGCGGAGATGTTGGCTGTTATGTCTATGTCTCTCACTTCGGGGCCGAGCCGAAGCGACTCTCTGATCATATAAGCCTTAGTTTCCGTTGTCTCGAACCCGAAGGGAAAACCCGAACCGCAGGCCGCCGAAATATCCGTACCTCTGACCTTCTTAACCACTCTGTCCATCAAATACCACGGAACAACAATCGCTCTAAAATCACAAGATACGCTATCGTCTATAAAGACTTCTGACTCTTTTATTGTAGCGGTCGCTTTCAGAAGCGTACTGTCGAACCTTTTAGAGAATTTGTCAATCCTTTCCAAAGAGGCACCTCCGTAAGCAAAATTAACGAGAGAATCGAACAAAGCCACCAAAAAATATGATAGCGGTATCATAGTTATCTTGAGTCAATTATATAACAAAAAACTGAGAGAAATTAAATACCCATCCATGAACTAACTTAAAACGAGAAAAAAACTTGACATGATATCTGATTTTGGGATAGAATGAATTAATATATGATAGCGGTATCATAATGAATCATGTATCTGGATTTTGAGCAGGTGATGAGTTATGGCAACAACGCTGGACGACATTGCAAAAGAGACGGGCCTCTCGAGGGCAACGGTAGCGAGGGCGATCGGGAAATATGGATACGTCAGCAAGAAGGCGAGAGAAAAGGTCATAGCGGCTGCAAAGAAACTTAACTACAAGCCAAACTACATTGCCAAGAGCATGGCTACCGGTGAGACGAAGAATATCGGATTGATCGTGGGCGATATTCAGAATCCCTTTTTCTCCACGATAGCGAGAGCGATAAGCGATGTCATTGTTCCCGAAGGGTACAGTTTGATTGTCACAAGTACCGACGAAAAAGTGGAGGTCGAGAAGACATCTATAGATCGATTTTTTCAGAAGCAGGTAGATGGCTTGATTCTCGCTCCTGTTTCGCGTAGCAATTCCGATCATTTGAAGGATCTTGTGAAGTCCGAGATACCCATAGTGCTGATTGACAGAATCATTGAAGGCCTTGATGTTGACATGATTGTAAGCGATGACCTCGGTGGAGGTTTTGAGGCAGCTCAATATCTTTTGGAGCTTGGTCACAGGAGAATCGGTTTCCTTTCGGATACGCTCGACATAAGTACAAACTACGATCGGATTGCTGGATACAGGGAAGCGCTTTCAAAGTATGGCATAGAAGAAAAACAGTCGTGGGTCAAGCTTGGCGGCTTTACGATTGAGGGAGCTTACAAAAGCGGCGTCTCTCTCCTGGGTCAGAACAAAGATATTACAGCGGTAATAGCAACAAACAATTATATGGCGGCGGGACTCCTTCTTGCTGCGAAGGACATGGGAATTGTGGTTCCGCGAGATATATCGGTCATTAGCTTCGATGATATTGTTTGGTTTGATCTATGTAATCCTCCAATAACATCTGTGGCTCAGGATACGAGAGAGATTGGCAGTATGGCCGCGAAAAGGATACTGATGAATATCAGAGGTCAGAGATATGAAAAGGGACTTACCAGACTGCCTACACGACTCATCATAAGGGAATCATGTACCTCACCAAGAGACTAACTAAACTTCTTGATAGATATTCGGAGGTGTTTGGATTGACAATTCAAGATTTTTTGAATAATGCAAAACAAAGCGTACTCTTTACTGCCCCTTCTCTTGAGAAGGATCTTTCTGCCTTCCTTGAAGAGCATACAGAAAGGATCAAGAATCTTGCGAAGACTGCTTTAGATAAAGGCTATAAGCAGATTTACTGGGTGGGTAGCGGGAACTCCTGGTGTAATCTCTATTCAGGTGATTATATACTCAAGAAGATGACCGATCTTCCCTCTGATTACTACAAGAGCTATGATTTCATATGGACTAATCCTTCAAGACTTGACAAGGATGCGCTGGTAATACTTGCCTCCTTCTCTGGAAATACCGAAGATACTGCGGCAGCACTTAGATTTGCGAACGGAAAGGGAGCGACAACGATTTCATTTACAAGCAAACCCGACAGCATTCTGGCAAGGGAAGCCGACGAATCGATAGTCTACGATTCTAATGGACTGTTTATACTTCCACTCGCCGGAGCCTTCATATTCAGTCTTGAAATAGCCAGGCTAAAAGGGAGAGACGTTTCGAAGTTATACGAACAGATAGAGATAATGCCTGAGCTACTGGGCAGAATATACAAGGAAGAGGAATCAAGAGCTTACAGACTGGCCAGGAAGTATCAGGAGAGTGATCTCTTTTACGTGTTAGCAAGCGGAGCGGCCTACGCCATAGGCTATAAGTTCGGACTGACTGTCTTCATGGAAAACATGAGAGTCAACGCTTCATTCATTGAAACGTCGGAGTTCAGACATGGCCCTGCGGAAATGCTTGACGGTCACAAGCCACTGATGGTCTTCCTTGTGGGGAGCGACGAGTCGAGAGATATGAGCGAACGGGTTATAAAAATCGCTGAGTCTAACGGCGCGGAGCTAATACGCTTTGATGTGAAGGATTATGGAGACTTCGACCCACTCTTCGCCCCGTTCCTTCTGATGATCCCTCTCCAGTGGTTCGCAGTATATTCGGCCTACTACAGAGGCATCTTCGATCTCGATGAGAGAGTTCTTATGGGAAGAGGAAAGATGTCGACGGGTAATCAAATAACCTGGCCATGATTTTTTCATAGCAGGGAGGATGGAAGAAAGATGAGATTCGAGAACGTATTGGTTGTTGATCCTATCGATGGAGAGTTTGTGGGAAGTGTAGAAATTCAAGAAAACGTAATCTCTGAAATTAAGCGAGTTCAAGGGACTCAAGAATTCGAGAGAATACTGATGCCGGGATTTGTCGATCCCCATACTCATGGTTCTGTGGGTGTGGACACTCTTTCCATGAGTCAAAAAGATCTCGAAAAGTGGGAGAACTTCCTTTATTCTCAGGGAGTGACTTATTTCCTGCCCACTACTATGTCATCGACTCCTTCGGCAATCCTTTCTGCTGCTAGAGTAGTAAGAGATTACATAAAGAATAACAGTATGACTTCAGTTGGGGGCATTCACTATGAAGGCCCCTACCTGAGTCTGAAAAGAAAGGGAGCTCAGAATCCAGAACTCATTCGAAGCATAGACCTGAAGGAAATTGAGGAGACGCTAATCGAATCGGTGAAGCTCATTACTATGGCTCCGGAGCTCGAGGGATTCTCACACGCGCAAGAAATGATACAGAAGCGCGGTATAACTCTTTCGTTGGGACATACCGATGCAACTTACGAAGACATGGAGAGAGCATATAACCAAGGCTGCGATAGAATAACCCACTTTCCAAACGGGATGAACACTCTTCATCATAGGGAACTGGGCTGCGTTGGAGCTGTTCTTTCGCTGCCTTTTTCGGTAGAGATGATAATGGATGGTATTCACTCTCTGCCGGGTTTTGTGAAGCTTATCTTTGGAATAAAAGGCGCAGAAAAGATTATGATAGTTACAGATACTATCGATGCGACAGCCATGCCCGATGGAGAGTATGAACTGGGCGGACAGAAGGTCATTCTGAAAAATGGAAGACCTACTCTTGAGGACGGAACAATTGCCGCGGCCGTACTCGTCTTCAGCGGAGCTGTAAGAAATTTCAGAGAATTCACTGACTGTACATTGAAGGAACTTGCAATGGTATCATCTCTCAACGCTCTGAATTCAATGGGTATAAAGGATCGCGGAAGAATCTCCAAGGGTTATCGCGCAGATCTGGTATTGCTCGACGAAACGCTTGAAGTTCAAGAAACCATTCTGAACGGGAAGACTGTATTTAAATCCTGAATAGATTCTTATCTATTCAGCTGCGGAGGGTCTTATGGAACCAATAAGAGTGTACATCGTTGACAACGGTACGGCGGAGATCAAGACATTGTCTGAACGTATTTCCAAGTTGAGATGGAATATGCACGTAGAGACGGTTTCAGAGGATCCATTGGTCGGAGAAACCTCATGGTCCAATAAGTTTTATACGCTGAACAAGTATCTCAAGAGAAAGTATGAAGGGTTTGCCAGCCTGATTGACGATATGATCTTCCTTGTGAGCCTCGACGATCCTATGAGGCCCGGCAGGATAGTCGAAGCTAACAACAGTGCAGCCGAAAAACTTGGATACTCCTACGACGAGCTTCTTGAGATGAGTTTCTATTCGGTGGCCGGTGATCTTGATTCTCAGATAAAGAAAATAAGGGCCGATCTTCAGATTAAGGGAATGTGTACAACTGATTCGTTTCTCACTATGAAGAGCGGGGAGAAACTTCAAGTAGAGATTTGCTTGAAGGTGCTTGATCTTCAGAACTCCATAGTCACTATGGTCGTGGCCCGAGACACGAGTGCATACAGGAAGGTGGCCGCAGAACTCCAATGGAGACAGAATTTTGAACGAGTGATTTCAGAGGTTTCCGGAGCGCTAAAAGAGTATGAGAACATAGACGATGCGATAGAAAAGGCGCTTGGGCAACTGGGCGAGCTCACTTCCGCTGACAGATCCAATGTCTTCTTGTTTGACTACAGGACGAATTCGACCAGGAACACCCACGAATGGTGTAAAGAAGGCGTCAAGAGCGCTAAACCCCATCTTCAAAACATGCCGTTCGAGGAGTTCTCCTGGTGGATAAAGGAAATGAAAAAAGGCGGGGTACACTCTTATGTAGTCAGTGAACTCCCAGAGGAGGCAAGCAGAGAAGCCGAAATTCTTGCGCAGCAGGGAGTCGTTTCACTTGTCGTCATTCCGATTTTCTCTCGGCAGATGCCCGTCGGTTTCGTCGGACTGGAAAGGCTTAGTGGCCAATTCGATTGGAGCAGAGCAGACATAGAGCTTCTTGAGGTCTTCGCCGGACTGATATCCGGAGTAATCGAATACTCGAGATTCATGTGAAAAACCTAGAGGTTAGAAAACAGAGGTATGAAGATCAAGAACGTTCTGAAAACTTTACAATCCGTCTGAACTTGCTTCAGCATCTCGATGATCCCAAGAACCACAGTACGATGATGAAAACAGCGTTGCTCGTCAACGGTCCACCGTCCTCCGAGAAGACCAAGCCGTCCTTGGTTCGTCCCAAACCATGAACCCGTCCTTCGGGAAGAACGGTTCTTCGTTCCGACGCTACGCGTCCAGGTTGCTCGTTCTTGGAACAAGATCCCGGATCAAGTTCGGGATGACGGCCTCTCAATAGCACTGAGGTCGTGATGGTTCAACCACTTGTATTCACGAAACACCAGACTCGAGACCCGAGACCCGTTTTGCTGGGCTTTTTTACTCGCATCTCAGAACTTGCAACTGGTGAGTAGCCCAGGGGGATTTCACCCCCAGGCTCTCTCAGAACCGGACTTGAATCTCTCGATTCATCCGGCTCCCATTATCCAGCCGAATAGAATATCCCCATTGTCCAGTGTACAAATAGACGAGGCTCCCTGCGAGCAAGAGTTTCTAGCCATTTACCCGCTTTTGTACGACCTCTCCTTTTCTTGTACTTGTTTCTTACCCACTGAACTAAGGCTTTGTTTAGCCGACTCAGTACTGTATACATCTCAAATCTGCGAAAGTGTCCATAGTAGTTTATCCAACCTCTTATTACCGGGTTGATTCTTTCTGAGAGTTCTTCAATACTCAGGTATGACTTGGTTTGAAGTCTCATTCTCCGGATCTTCTGTCTCATCGCCTTCTTTGCCTGTTCACTCACTGCAGGGGTGAAGCTGTAGAAGATCCTCCCGTTTCTGGCTTTGCAGCTACGGACTCTGAAGGTGTATCCTAGAAAGTCAAAGCTTGTATTTGGATACTCGCCCTTCCTTTTATCGTCTTTGCAGTAGACAATACGGGTCTTCTCTGGATGAAGCTCTAGTTTGCATTCTTCCATTCTTTCTTTGAGACTTTCAAGAAGAAGCCGGGCTTCCTCCAGAGTTCTACAGTGTATCACTCCATCATCTGCGTATCTGGCAAAGGGCTTATCCGGATGAGTTCTCTCCATCCACTTGTCGAAGGCGTAATGCATGAAGAGGTTAGCCAGTACAGGGCTTATTACCCCTCCCTGTGGCGTTCCCTTGCTCCTCTCTTCGACTCTTCCATTCGCTTGCATAAAGGGTGCTTTCAGCCATCTCCCTATGTAGAGTATTAGCCATGGAATCTTCACATGTTTCTTGACTGCCCTCATTAGTAGTTCATGGTCTATGTTGTCGAACAGTCCTTTAATGTCGAATTCCAGTACCCAGTCATACCGCCAGCATCTCTGCCTCGTTACTTCAAGGGCATCTATCGCTGACTTTCCCTCCCTGTATCCGTAGGAGTCCTTATGGAAGTATGGATCTACCAGGGGATTGAGATAGATTTTGGCTACCATCTGGGCTACTCTGTCCCCCACTGTGGGGATTCCCAGTACTCTCTTTCCTCCACTCTTCTTTTCTATCTCTATAGCTTTTACTGGAGGTGGAAAGTAACTGCCCGAGGTCATTCGATTCCAAATCTTGTAGAGATTGTTGTCAAGATCGGCTTCGAACTCTTCCAGGCTTACCTCGTCTATTCCTTCTGCCCCTCTGTTCTCTTTCACTTTCTTGAATGCTTCCAGTACTACTTTCTTGGGGATTTCATACGACCTCATCTTGTCTGCTGGCTCCTTCCTTGTCTCTGTTCACAGTTCCTCCCTTTCGGTTGTCTGCACAGAGTTGGTTGACTAACCTACAAAACTGGATAACACAGTCCCTTCGCTCCACTCCCATTACAGGAGCTTCATCACTACTACGGACTGTTCCGCCCCTGAAATCTGGCATCGGTACTTTCACCCTCGTGGGTTCTTCCACTTGCGGCTTTTCCCTTAACATCCAGATCCAGGTTCCCAAGTTCCTAATCAAAGCCTGTACCAGGGTCACGCCACCTATATGCCGGTCACCATCTGGACAGTAAGCAGGTTTCCTCCAGACTTATCCCGGGATAGTTCCACCCCCCGGTTTAGATGACACTAGTAGTTGTTACGACACGTTCACGGTGGTTCACTTGTATTCGTCTCCTCTGGTACTCACCTGACGGGATCACTGTCCCGCCTTTTCCCGTAACGTTCACTACCATGGCTCTTTACCACAGCAGCTTACGGCGGTTTGAAGCCTCCACCTGCATGGCGGCTTCGAGGGGCCCTCCCTCATCTTCGATTAAGCATGGCTTGAAGTTTCCTTCTTCGCCTTCTTGGCACACTGGAACTTACAACTGATCTCTTGCTCTTTTTCTTTGGTTTTTGCCTCCTGGTGCGTAAGCGCCAGCATCACTTCCCCGGATGCCCCTCCGGGCATCACTTCCTCGCGCCAGCGAGCCTCACTTCCTGCCGGAGGCAGCATCGCTTCTGGTCTTGATGCCACCAACCCCCAGACCACGGACTTTTCTCGCTTCTTATTTCGTAACTGTTGTGTTATAAATGAAATAGTACGTAATCGAAATCATAGGAGTGAAGATGAAACGAGTCAATATTCTGAATGAAAACATGATGAGTGCCCTTTTTAAACTCGCCTGGCCGGCCGTTCTTACCATGCTCTTCCAGACTGTTTACAACATGGTCGACGCATACTGGCTCGGGAAGCTGGGAAAGATTGAGATCTCCGCACCCACAATTGCGTGGCCTGCAATCTTCTTGTTGATCTCTATTGGCGGAGGATTAGCGGTGGCCGGACTTGCGCTAGTCTCTCAAAATCTCGGAGCAGGAAGAAAGGAAGAGGCCACACATGTAGCCGGGCAGGTTATTTCCACAAGCTTCGCCGTCGCTGTTGTTCTCGGTCTTCTCGGTGCGATCTTCTCCGAAGCCGTTTTGAGGCTTCTCAGTATTCCGCCAGAGTTGCTTTCAGTTACCAATATTTATATGAGAACGATCTTTCTGGGAGCTCCATTCACCTTCACGATGTTCACTTTCAACTCACTCTTCACCGCTATTGGTGATACAAAGACACCGATGTACTTGATGGGTTTCTCTGTAACGGTGAATGCACTTATCGATCCTCTCTTAATATTCGGTATAGGCTTTCCCAGACTGGAAGTCTTCGGTGCCGCGCTTGCAACTGTAATATCAAGAGGAGTTGTAGTGATAATCGCGACGGTCATATTATTCAAAGGAAAGAGAGGATTCAAAATCAATTTGAGGGATCTTAGGCCAAAGTGGAAGACTCTTGTCCGCGTCTTGAGAATAGGCCTCCCATCGTCAGCCGGACAGTCGATCACGGCTCTTGCGTTCCTAATAATTACCTCGATGGTTGCCGGGTTCGGTTCAGTTGCAACCGCTGCCCTGGGCGTGGGAAACAGGATTACTTCGCTTGCAACGATGTTTTCTTTCGGCCTTTCCCAGGCAACGTCGTCGATGGTTGGGCAGTATCTAGGTGCTGGAAGAAAGAGTGACGCTTATTCAGTTGTATGGAAGGCGACCGGAATAAACGTGTTGATTGTTGGAGTGATCAGCACCGGCACGTTCTTCTTCGGGAAGGAAGTGACGGCGTTTTTCATCAACGACCCGCTCGTATTGATTGAAGGAGAGAAGTATTTCAGAATAGTCTCCTTTTCGATACCGATCTTCGCAAGTTACAACATCTTCGACATGGCTTTAAGAGGCTCGGGCCATACAGTTCAGTCCATGATTCTCAATATCACTAGACTATGGGGGATACGCCTTCCTCTGATATACTTCTTCGGTATGTCCATGGGAATCACAGGAATTTGGTACGCGATGTTCGTAAGCAATCTGGTGATTTCCTCTGCAGCGGCCATAGTTATTTTCATGAAGCGTTGGCTGAACCCGGTTATTTAGGATAGAACATGTCAAGTCCAATGTGAGGTAATTACTACCGTTTACAGACGATGTCTTCGATATTTTACCTAAATTCTCTTCATTGTTTCACTTCGTAATATTTTCTTATTGTCATTAGTGGTAGTATTCGTACAACATGCAAATGCTCGAATTTCTTCGTTCTGGCTAGTTAAATATACGTTCGGGGGAATAATTAGCTTAGAACACTGATTTCTGTTCTTGCTTGGATTTGAAAGAATGTTCATCAGATTATGGGTTAGTCTCATTCACTTGTAACCACTTCAGGAGGAGGTAGAAGTATGAGAAAACTCTTTGTAATTCTTTTAGTTGTCTTTCTTTCAGTATCAGCACTTGCTTCAATCAAGGTAGGTGCGATTCTTCCGATGACCGGTGGAGTCGCCGCGTTTGGCCAGATGATCTGGCAGGGAGTCGAACTTGCCAACGAGCTTTTCCCGGAGGTTCTTGGGGAGAAAATTGAAATCGTCTTACTCGACAACAACTCCGACAAGGTTCAGGCCGTTAACACCGCCCGTCGTGCGATCGAGCAGGAAGGGGTTGTTGCTATCATCGGGCAGGTAATAAGCTCAAACACGATTGCCGGAGGAACGGTTGCAGAAGAAAACGGCGTTGCAATGGTTTCTCCCAGCTCAACTAATCCCCTCGTAACTCAGGACAAGAAGTATGTTTCCCGTGTCTGTTTCAGCGATCCCTTCCAGGGGGTTGCGGCAGCGATGCTTGCATTCAATAACATGGGTGCGGAAAACGTTGCTGTCTTCGTAGACGTTGAGCAGGATTATGCCGTCGGATTTGCAAATTACTTCAAGGAAACGGCTAACGAGCTTGGTGGAAGCGTATTCTACGAGTACTACAAATCTGGAGACCAGGACTTCACAGCCCAGGTTTCCGATGCCATCTCCAAGGGTGCCGGTGCCTTCTTCATTCCCGGTTACTATCAGGAAATCGCGCTAATAGCCATCCAGGCCAGACAACTTGGTTTCTACGAGCCGATAATAGCAGGTGACGGGGCGGCCGTGCCGGAAACTATTGAAATCGGTGGAGATGCCGTAAACGGACTCTACTTTACAACTCACTACGATGCAGGAAGTCCAGCAATCACAGAGAATGCGAAGCTTTTCGTAGAAGCCTACACCGCCAAGTACGGTGAAGCGCCCGGAACATTCACCGCCCTCGGGTTCGACACATATCTGGTCGTCAGGGACGCAATAGAACGTGCGGGGAGCACAGATAGAGAAGCCATAGCCAAGGCCGTTCGACAGACAAAGGATTTTCCTGCCGTGACGGGAATAATCACTATCGATGAAAACGGTGACGCGATAAAGTCCGTTGCGATTGTAAAGATTGAAAACGGTAAGTTCGTGTACGATACAACTATAAATCCGTAGTAAAGAAGGTGGGGCTAAAAGCCCCACCCTCCCCTTTCTCTTTTCAATCGGCCGGAGGTGTAAGCTTGGATCCTAAGACTCTTCTACAGAACTTTATCAACGGTCTTAGTCTCGGTTCCCTTTATGCCCTGATAGCGATAGGCTATACAATGGTTTACGGGATTTTAAGGCTGATCAATTTTGCTCATGGCGACATCTTCATGATGGCCGTCTATTTTGCTCTGTTCTTTGTGACTCTTGCGCAGCTTCCATGGTATCTTGCGGCCATTCTTGCCGTAGCTTGCGCTGCTCTTCTTGGATTTACGGTTGACAGGATTGCCTACAAACCTATCAGGAATGCTCCTAGAATATCGGCGCTGATAACGGCTATCGGTGTTTCTTTCTTTCTTGAAAGTCTTGCGGTAGTCGTATTCTCCGGTATCCCGAGATCATTCCGTACTATCTTCCCCCAATCTCTCAATGAAATGATTATCATCGGCGGTGAGATGGAGGTCAAATATGGGAGAGAGGTGATAGTCGGCGGGATAAGATTTCCGGTAATCTCTCTCATAACACTTATCGTTGCTGCAATTGCGCTCGTCTTTTTGTGGTGGTTCATCTTCAAAACAAAGGTGGGAATGGCTATGAGGGCCGTTTCCCTGGATATTCAGACAACATCGCTTATGGGAGTCAATGTCGACAGGGTAATCGGAATGACATTTGCACTCGGCTCGGCGCTTGCAGGGATTGGTGGAATACTCTGGGCAATAAGATATCCCCAGGTCTGGCCCTATATGGGATTTATACCCGGAATGAAGGCCTTTGTCGCCGCCGTCTTCGGAGGAATAGGTTCAGTGCCGGGAGCGGTTCTCGGAGGTCTGATACTTGGAATAACCGAAGTCATGATGGTAGGAATAATGCCCGGGGCGGCAGGTTACAGAGATGCCTTCGCCTTCTTCATCCTGATAATCGTCCTTTCAATCAAGCCATCCGGTCTGCTTGGAAGGCCTGAAATAGTAAAGGTGTGATTGAATGAAGAAGCGGACCAAAATGATACTCACTTTGATAGCATTACCCTCCATAGCGCTTCTTCTTTTTCTTTCGCAGGAATTACTGAACAGCTATTATTCGAGAATAATAACGCTTATTGGTATATATGGAATCATGGCGGTAAGCCTTACATTGGTTAATGGAATATCGGGAGTCTTCTCGCTGGGACATGCAGGGTTTATTGCGGTTGGAGCATACACTTCCGCGCTCCTGACTCTGTCGCCGGAGCAAAAGGAAATGACCTTTCTCATTGAGAAACTGGTGTGGCCGCTGAACTCTATTCAGATTCCCTTCTTCTGGGCAACGATAATTGCCGGTCTCGTCGCGGCCGTATTTGCTTTCCTGATTGGCTGGCCGTCGTTGAGGCTTACAGGTGACTACTTTGCAATTGCGACGCTCGGTTTTTCCGAAATAATCAGGATCTTTGCGCTTAATCTCAATTCAATAACAAACGGGGCGCTGGGCCTAAAGGCGCTTCCCGATCACACGAATGTCTGGTGGGCATGGGGCTGGTTGCTTGTTACCGTAGCCACTGTCCTGAGTCTTGCTTACAGTTCCTTCGGAAGGGCCTTGAGGGCTATACGAGAAGACAGAGTCGCGGCTCAAGCGATGGGGATAAATGTCTTCAAGCATCAGTTGACAGCCTTTGTTCTTGGCGGGTTTTTTGCGGGGATTTCCGGGTCTTTGTACGGACACTGGCTCAGCACAATCGATCCTAGAACAAACACGTTTGGCATCCTTCTCACCTTCAACGTTCTGATAATGATAGTTCTCGGCGGGCTGGGAAGCATAACAGGAGCTATAATCGGCGGTGCGCTCTTTGCTTTCCTTAGCGAGTGGCTACGCTTCCTCGAGGGCCCCATGAATATCCTGGGTTTCAAGATTATGGGCATAAGCGGTATGAGAATGCTCGTCTTCTCGGGACTCTTCGTGATAATTATGATCTTCTGGCCGAGGGGACTGATGGGAAGAAGTGAGTTCTCCTGGGATGGACTCGTTTCTGTTTTCAAGAGGAGATACAAGAGATGAGTCTGCTCACACTTGAGAATGTAACAATGAAGTTCGGCGGACTCACCGCAGTGAAGGATGTAACGCTTCGCGTAGAAGAAGGCGAGATCTTTGGTTTGATCGGCCCGAACGGTGCCGGAAAGACAACGATCTTCAATATGATAACGGGACACTACAAACCTACAGATGGTCGTATATTGTTCAGGGAAAATGAGATTACGGCACTCCAACCGGACAAGATAACAAGAACTGGGATTGCAAGGACTTTTCAGAACATCCGTCTGTTCAGAGATCTTACCGTTTTAGAGAACGTAATGGTTTCTCAACACCATACGATTGCAAGCAACGGAAAGGCCGTAAGCTGGTTTTTCAAAAGCGTTACCAGACTGGGTTATTCCGAGAAAGAACGGGAGATGAGAAACAAGGCTCTTGAACTGCTGAGTGTTCTCGGTCTCGAAATGCTGGCGAATGAAAAGTCCAGCGCGTTATCTTATGGTTCGCAAAGGCTACTGGAGATTGCAAGGGCAATGGCGACGGGGGCGACTCTTCTCCTTCTCGACGAACCGGCTGCCGGGATGAATGCCTCTGAAACGGCAGGTCTTGTAGATACTATCAGGAGAATTCGCGATGATTTCGGCCTTACAGTTCTACTCATAGAGCATGATATGAAACTGGTAATGGGGCTTTGTGAAAGGATAATGGTTCTGGATCACGGAAGGACCATCAGTGAAGGGGACCCCGCCTTTGTTCAGAAGGACGTGAGGGTTATCGAAGCCTATCTGGGTAGGGAGTGGGTTACGGTTGGCAAATGAAATTCTCAGCGTTGATGAGCTCCAGGTTTCATACGGTGTCATCAAGGCAGTAAAAGGCATAACGCTCTCCGTTGAGGAGGGCAGTATTGTAACTATAATAGGCTCTAATGGCGCCGGGAAGAGCACCACGCTTGGTGCCGTAAGCGGACTGATAAGGCCCTCCGGTGGAAAAGTCTCTTTCAGAGGGAACAATATCAACAGGCTGGGAGCCGCCAGAACGGCAAAGCTTGGGATTTCTCTCGTACCTGAAGGAAGGAGGATATTCTCAAATCTCACGGTTAGAGAGAATCTTCTTATGGGAGCATACAACAGGAAGGACAAAGAAGAGATAGAAGGCAACTTCGAGGCGGTCTTCTCGCTTTTCCCTGTTCTAAAAGAGAGATTGAAACAGTCCGGAGGAACGCTTTCCGGTGGAGAACAGCAGATGCTGGCTATAGGTAGAAGCCTTATGGCGAATCCCGATCTAATAATGATGGATGAACCTTCGCTCGGTCTAGCACCCATTGTCGTTGAAGAGGTTTTTCAGGCAATCCAGACACTCAATTCGCGGGGAGTTACCATACTGCTTGTCGAACAGAATGCGGCCAAGGCCCTTGAAATATCGAAATATGCTTATGTGCTGGAAACAGGAAAGATTACACTTCAAGGTTCAGCAAAGGAACTACTTGAAAGTGAAGAGGTTAGAAAAGTGTACCTGGGAATTTGAGAGAATCACCCTTAGGCCCCTTTTTGCGGGGCCCTTTTCTTTTTTCTTATGTGCGCCCGCAGCCCCGGTTCTTCTCCCCGCAAAATTCTCTGAATATTCTCGAGATTTCTAGCTATCATGATTACTGCAATGGGTATCAAAAGAAGAGATATTCCCCATCTGTACCCAAAGATTCTGAAAAGGAAGATCATTACTGAAGAGACTGCAATAATGCCCGGAGCCGCGTAGTCCGTAATCGCGATAAAAGCGAGAAGTATGACCATACAGATCAGGGCGACCTGGTAATCAAGACCTATAAGGCCACCGGCCAGTGTTGCGGTTCCCTTCCCACCCTTGAACCTCAGAAAGACGGGATACATATGACCGATCGCGGCAAAACTGGCCGCAATGAAAAGCATCTGATAGGTCCAGTGAGGGGAGACGCCCTTAATAATCAAGATCGTTCCCAGGCCCTTCATGAAGTCGATAGCTCCAGTGAGGATTCCAATCTTCCAGCCCTTTACGGCAACCATGTTGGAAGCTCCCATATTACCGGTGCCCTGTTTTCTTATGTCGAATCCATAGAGACTCTTCCCGATGAGAAATGCTGTGGGAATGGATCCAATCAGATAGGCCAAGAGCGCGGAGAACAAGATTTCCATTTCTACGTCACGACTTCTTTCTAGGGAACCAGGGGACAAATGCGTTTGTTTCTTTCATGTACTCCCTGAATGCCGGGTACTGCTTGTATTTCCGTTCCAGATAGGGCACTCCAGAAACGAATCTCAACAATATGGTTATTGTTATCGGGCTTATGATTGCCCATATTCCCCCTTCAATTGAAAGGGCAATGACGAATATACCCCACCACTGAACGGCCTCGCCGAAATAATTGGGGTGGCGAGAGTATCTCCACAAACCCTTTGTCATTATCTCTCCGGGTTTCTTAGTCTTCACGAAATCCCTCAACTGCTTATCTGCTATTGCTTCGATGGAAAAGCCGCAGACCCAAATAAGAATTCCGAGAACGTCCAAAAATCCAAATGACCTTCCCGAATGGCTATTAATTAGCATTACTGAGTAAGAGATAATCACCATAAAAAGGCCCTGCAACATATAGATCTGCAGGAAGGATCTTATCAATACCTTCTCTCCCCACTTCTCTCTCATCTGAACGTAACGGAAATCCTCACCACGCCCCCAGTTTCTTTTGAAAATATGTGTGGTCAATCTGATTCCCCAAAACGCAATCAAGACAGTCGTGATTACCTGCCTTGCATTGAACTCTCCATACACGAAGAGCGTGAACAAAGCAACAACAACGAATCCAGCGCCCCAGCCTATATCGACAACGGAATTGTCTTTCTTTAAAGTGCCGATAGCAAAGAACAGAGACATGTAAGCAAGGACCACTAAAGAACTGGAAAGAATCACATAAGTCATCTCTTCACCTCACTTGATATTGACATCGGGAGACCAGGTGTCTCTTTCGCAAAGCACGGAAACGCTTACAGCACCGACCCCCGCGCTAATACCAACAACAGGGGAGACTTCCATAATGTACTCGGGCTTCTTTCCAAGCAGTTTCATGAGGCTTTCCTCGTACGCTTTTGCGGTCTTGTGGGCATGAGCGTGAGTAATATTGTAAGATACAACGCTGCACTTTCTGTTCAGCTCTTCCACGAAACCAAGTATCTTTTTCATGTTGCCTAACTTGCTGAAGGCCTTTCCGTAGAGTTTCGAATTTCCTTCCTTGTCTACCGATACAATCGGCTTAAGATTCATTGCCTTACCGACCAGCCCTAGAACTGGACTTACCCTTCCACCTTTCACCATGTACTTCAAAGTGTTGACACTCACGAAGATCCTTGTGTTTTTAGACAGGGACTCGATTGTTTTTGCGATCTCATCGTGGCTACGACCTTCCTCTATCATTCTGGCGGCCGTGAGCGCGAGCAGACCAATGGACCCCGAAACATGCCGGGAGTTTATTACGCTGATCTTTTTGTCCTTCATGCGTTCTGCGGCTTTGGTGCTGGCGTTCCATGTACCGCTTAGTTTGTCCGAGACGTGGATAGCTATAATAGAATCATAATGGGTTCCAAGAAAGTGGTACAAATTCTGGAAAGTGTTCAATCCCGGTTGAGCCGAAACCGGATAGTCCTCCGTCGTGTCGAGAAGCGTGTAGAACTGATCTGCCTTCAACGTTATTTTGTCTAGATACTGACTCTTGCCGAAGTTGAGATACAATGGCACCATCTGAATCTGGTAGTAGTCAATTACCTCCTTCGGTAAATCGCAAACGGAGTCAACAACAAGTGCGATCGGATACTTCCTCTTCTGACTCACCCTGTACTGCATCTCCATGTCATCGACTTTCTGCTGAGTAACTGTGCCGAAGTCCTTCAGCTTGAAGAAGAGCTCTGCCGGTTCATTAGTATGAACGTGGATTCTTGCCTTAGTGTCCGTTCCCGCTACCAGGGCGGAATCTCCGAACTGACTGATGATCGACTTTATTCCATTGACGTCCAGTCGAGAACCTTCGATTATCGCCTCGGTGCAGTATCTGTTCTTGATGTTGCCTTCATCTATATGGACGTGTTTTTTCAATTCGATATCGGGGATGATCTCGTCTTCAAGATTGACGCCTCTTCCGCTCAGAAAAGTCTTTATACCTTCGATGAAGGCTACGAAGCCCTTCGCTCCGGCGTCGACTACGCCGGCCTTCTTCAGCACGGCCAGCTTCTCCGGTGTTTCTTCGAGAGACTTGAGCGCTACTTCGTTCGACCGTTCGACCATCTCGAAAAACGATCTTTCCGAGTCTTCTATGGCGATCAAAGCCTCGGCCCAATCCTTCATCACGGTCAGCATCGTCCCCTCGACGGGGGTTACCATAGCATCATAGGCATATGAAATCGCTTCATGTGCTGCCTTTGCGAAGGTCTTTCTATCGATACTGTCTCTGTCTCCAATGATGGTACTCAGTCCGTGCATATACTGGGCGAATATCGCTCCAGAGTTTCCACGAGCTCCCATGAGTGCGGCATCGGCTATCGATCGCGTTGTCTTGCCAATCGAATGAGAGACATCTGTCAGCTCAAGAATAGACCGCATCGTAGAGGCGAGATTCGTTCCGGTGTCGCCGTCGGGAACAGGAAAGACGTTTATCCTGTTCAGGTCGTTCTGCTCTCTTATTACGGCAGTGGCACCAGAAGAAAAGGCATTGAAGAACATCGTTCCGTCAAGCAGATTCAAAAATTTGGAGCTCATCGTTACCTCCCACTAATTAGTTCGATTATTGATATGTTAGCACAATGACCGGGGATTAGTCAGATGGTCACGATACATAAAAAAATCGCCCGCTGAAAGCGGGCGATCGGGTTCCTTATATGGACAATCGATTACTTCGCAATTCTAACTTTTGCTGCCTGAGGACCCTTTGGACCGTCTTCGACTTCGAATTCGACTCTCTGTCCTTCGTCAAGGGTCTTGAAACCGTCCATCTCAATAGCTGAGAAGTGAACGAAAACGTCCCCACCGTCATCCTTAGTAATGAATCCATAACCTTTTGTTCCGTTGAACCACTTTACTGTTCCTGTCATACTTAAATGTTCCTCCTTAAAACTACCTTGCACCACTTGCAAAGCGATAGTGTCCTTTGGACAGAATGATTATAACACACACAACTGAATAAAATGCAAGCCGATTCCAAATGAATTTGATTATTTCTAAAATGCAAGCTGTTCAATATGCGAAAAGCCGCGCACATAGTAGTTGCTATGCATTATCAAAAGTTCCTTTTTTTTCTGTCCAGAAGTTCCTTCAGGCCCAGTAAAAGCTTGTGAAACTCTCTGCACTGATAGATTTCCGGTTCTAGATTCCCATATTTGACTGGAACATAGATTTCCGTAAGTTCAATTAGAAGATGCTTCAGCGAAGCCTCCGTCTCCTGAATCAGTTCGAAGGGAGTTAGCTGGCAATACTCTTCAAAGTAGAACTCTCTTAACCACTTGTAGCTTGAGATAATGAATTCTCTGTCCTCACTGAATTTGGGAGGTACAGACGCGCTTTGACGAACCTCCGTCAAGATCGTGTCTTTGGATTTAAGAGTTGAAGATACAGTCTGGTTCTTTCTAGCAATGACTGTCACAAAATACGCAAGAAGGGCAGAAAGAAGGAGAATTCCAGCTAGAGTCGACCATCTGAGAATATTGTAAGCCGCCGATTTGTTAAGGATGGCTTCGGGTTCATCTTCTTCGTTTTCTTCAGGCAGTCCTGTAACCGATTGGGAAGGCGCAAAGGACGTCTGATTGGAGGGACCGCCCGTCCCTAATACGATCTCTTCGGAAAGAGGGAGAGATCTTAAATACATGAATCCTCCAATCAGTACTGCCACTATCGAAAGAAGAACAATAGACGGAGGGATAAGACGACTCCATCGCCCCATTTCCAGGATGGCCTTCCTGGATACAACAATTACAAGGATCAAAGCTATTGTGTAGAATCCAAAGAGAAAGACAGAGTCTATAAGCCGTACCTCGGCGACTTCTTCAAGGACAAGAAAGTCGAAATCATCTGCAGAACCTCTTGAAGAGGGTCGAGATGTCAATACCGTAGCGTCTTTGGTGAGACCCTCTTCTGGGAATAATTCCTTTTCGCTTTCTACTAGGTTGGCCGTAGAGGTTCTTTCTTCATTTGATAAGATGCCTCCTCTGTAGTTTCCCAAAAGGCTCAGAGAAAGCAGGGGGATCAAGATTGATAGCAAAAGGAAGAGTCTCGGAACATTGCGTGTCATGAGAAGTCTGACAAGGATTACGGCAAGTGTAATGTAAGCTCCGGTTTGAAAGAGATTGGGACTAAAAGAAAGCGAAACTCCTACCATGAAGAGACCGGGAACTGCAAGACGGACACTTCTGTCCATCGAGAGTATTACTCCCACAATAGATCCCAGTGCAGAAAGCGATTGTACGACATCCGTTCTCAAGACGCCTATAAGCAGTATCGTAGTAGTGAAGAGTAAGACCGGGAGAACGAAGTAGATACTGCAGCCGGCCTTCGTTCTTCCAAAGTAGAAGAGAAAGCCTACCATTCCTGCGAGGATTAGTGCTAAAACAACTCCACCGGAAAAGAACAGCTGTACATAACTGACAGCGAATACAACGATCGAGGCGGCTATAGAGGTTTTGTCTATTTTAGAGATCTAGAAGCACCTCCTGAATCGACTGGTCGTCTCCGACCACTCGTACGATTATCTGCTCTTCTTCGAGGAAGGCCGCGCGTTTCTTAAGCTCATCGATCGTTTTCGGAAGCATCTGATAAGATACGTTTCTCTTCATCCACGGTTCTCTGGGACTGAACGGTATTATAAGGACTACGACTCTACTGGCGTGAGACCTTGCCCTCAAGAGTTGGGGCAGAATCTCCTCGCCGAGATATAGCGATATTAGGACAACAGTTGTCGAGGGATCGAACTGTTCAAGGTCGTCTTCAATTATTTCGCATAGCTGAGATCCATGATCGATACCCTTTGTATTTGAAAGGGCTTCGGCGAAGTCTATCCAGTCTCTTCCCCGATCGCTCAATCTCAATACCTCTTCTCCCACGCTTACCAGTCGTATACTTCCTCCGGATCTGTAGGAAAGCCTTATTAGACCTAAGGCAAGCTGAACGGCTATCTCTTCGTAATCTATCCTTATCCTTTCCCAGACATCACGGGCAAAGACCTCTCTCGAAAGATTCAGATCCAGATAGAGAACTGTTTTGCTCACGGCAGTGTATCCAAATTCCTTACTCATTAGCTTTCCGAGTTTTGCCGAGGCGTTCCAGTGTATCCTGTTCAAAGATTCTCTCTCGTATTCTTTTATTCCTTTGAAGTCAATGGGATCTTCCATCAGTCTGAAGTCGCTCTCTCTTCCGGGAAGTAGTTCTCTTAACCTTAGAGGAAAGGTTTCAAGATCCATCACTTTGGGAAGTACAAGTACCGATTGAGGCGTATAATACGTGGCGCTGTGAGAAAAGAGTCCCAGCGGATCTCTGCAGGCAACGATTAGTCTCGAAAGATCCTTCTCGCCGCGTCTTCTGAAAACCACCTTGGATTCTACTCTGCTGTCCTCGGTAGAGGAAAGGGAGATCGAGCTCTCTCTTGGTGCTGCGTACTCTCTCTCGGCTCTAATGACAGGGATTACAGTGAGACTGAGAGAGATGAAAGGTACCCTCTGAATATTGTGAACGAGAGTAAGGGTTTCGCCCGGAAAGAGCCTTTCTCTATCAACGGAGCGATCTATTGTAAGATTTTTCAGGATGAGTTTAGAAAGATAGTAGTAGATCCATACAACCGCAGAAAGGGTCAAAAACATTGCCGAATAAACATTGAAAAAGAAAAGAGACCAACCGACAGAGAAGCCCGTCGCAATTATGAGCGGTCCTTTTCGAGATCTTATCTCCTCCAGCTCAAGTCTTTTCATTATTGATCGGTATTGGGAGAGATTCGACTATTTCGTTTATTACATCCCTGTTAGTCCTTCTCATAAGCCGGGCTTCAGGCTTGATTATTATTCTGTGGGAAAGAATATCGCAGGCCGTTTCCTTGACATCATCGGGAATGACGAATCTTCTGCCCCTGATACCTGCAAGGGCCCTGGCCGTTTCCATAAGGGCGATCGATCCCCTTGGACTTACGCCAAGCTGTATGTCTCGGTGGCTTCTGGTCTCGTTTACGATGGAGATAATGTATTGGAGAACGGAGTCTTCTATTTCTACTTCCTTGACCTGCTTTAGAACGGAATCGAGTTCGTCCTGACCGGATACTGGCTTTAGAGAAGTTATGGGATGTTCGTCGGAGATTCCCTTTAGAAGTTTTCTTTCGCTTTGCTCATCGGGGTATCCCATCGTTAGGGAGATGGAGAATCTATCAAGCTGCGCCTCGGGAAGCGGAAACGTTCCTTCAAACTCGACCGGGTTTTGAGTGGCAATTACGAAGAAGGGTTTCTCCATCTGGAAACTCCTGCCGTCAACTGTAACCTGTCTCTCGGCCATCGCCTCGAGAAGAGCGGACTGCGTTCTTGGGGTCGTTCTGTTTATTTCATCTACGAGAAGAATCTGGGTGAAGATTGGACCCTTTCTGAAGTTGAACTCGTTTGTCTTGAGGTTGAGAATACTTATGCCGGTTACATCACCAGGCAGAAGGTCCGGAGTGCACTGCAATCTGTTGAATTCCAGCCCGAGAGAAATCGCCAGGCTTCTCGCCAGCATGGTCTTACCCACGCCCGGCACGTCGTTTATCAAGACGTGTCCACCGCTTATCAGAACGGCCAGTACCCTCTCTATAGTCTTTTCCTTTCCAACGATTACCCTGGAAATATTCTCTTTGATCTTGCTTCCGAATTCTCCAATAGAAACCATCTTTCACCTCTTAGGAAGTCTGCAGCCTGTAGAAGTGTAACACATGCAAACAAATGCTCGCAAACCCTTCCAACTTTCAAAGAAAAACGCATCTCTTCTAGGAGACGCGTTTTTTTGAACGAGCTCTGATTGCCTTGTTAGGCTCTATACTAAAGGCCGAACCGAATCTCGTTCCACAGAGAGTTGTAGATTCTAAGATCCTCTCCAAGGTCCTTTATCAGTTCTGTATTTTCCATCTCTTTGGCAGAGTAGACAGGTTCTTCTTCCATAAGTTCTCTTGCCGGTACATTCGGTGAAGGTAAGAGAAGATAATCAGAAATCTTCGCGGCAACATCCGGCCTCAATATGTAGTTGATGAACAAGTGGGCGTTATCGATATTTTTGGCCCCCTTCAGGATTACAAAACTGTCGATCCACAAAGTGCTGCCTTCAACCGGAATGAAGAAATCGATGTCCTCGAGCTCCTCTTCGGTCGCCTCATAGAAGATATTTTCGCCATAGCCGTGCACAACCCAGAATTCCCCTGATAACACGCCTTTAGCGAAGAGTTCGCTGTCGAATTTCGCAATGTTTTCCTTCCAGGTAAGTATTAGTTCCTTTGCCGCCTGGAGCTCAGCCGTGTCTGTTGTGTTTACCGAGTAACCAAGAAACTTGAGTGCCGCTCCGAAGACCTCTCTCATGTCGTCCAGCAACGACATCATTCCCTTGAACTGGGGCAGTTCAAAGATCTTCCAAGACCTAGGATAGCTCTCTACGTACTTCGTATTGACTGCAATTCCCGTAGTTCCTACCATGTAGGGAATGCTGTATGTGTTTTCGGGATCGTAGTACATCTGCTCAATGACAGAGGGATCGATATTGACCAGATTGGGTATCAGAGATTTGTCTATCGGAATGAGCATATCTTCCTTGATCATTATGCTAGTGTAATCTGCAGAGGGCATTGCAAGATCGTATCCTCGTGCTCCGGCCTTGATCTTGGCGAACATTGTCTCGTTCGAATCGTAGCTGTCGTAAGTCACATTTACGCCATACTCCTTCGAAAAGGCTTCAATAACCTCACTGGGAATGTAGTCCGACCAACCGTAGATTATGAGATTTCCCTGACCTAGTGTGAGCACGGAAACGAAAAGTATGGCACCTACGATTGTCAGTTTCTTCATCAATTGTCCCACCTCCTAAAAGATTAGCTTCCTGAATCTGCTTCCAAAGAAAGAGATGAATAGAGTCCCAACCAGGAGCAGAGTCGAAAGCGCATTTATTACCGGGGAAACCCCGAACTTTATCATTGAAAAGATCTTTAAAGGCAAAGTGGTAGATCCCGGACCGGCAACAAAAAAGGTAATGACAAAATCGTCTATCGACAATGTCAGACTCAGCAGAAAGCCTGCCATTATCCCTGGCATTATCATCGGAAGAATCACTTTTCTGAAGACCTGATTGGTCTTCGCGCCCAGATCTCTTGCCGCCTCGACCACAGAATAGTCGAAGTCCTCCAGTCTGGTCATCACCGTCACCGTGACATATGAGACACAAAAGGTTACATGCGCTATGAAAATCGTGAAAAGACCTAATGGAATGCCTATTGCAACGAAGAATATCAGCATCGATACACCCATTAAAATGTCCGGGATTATGAGGGGCGTATAAACCAGTATGCCGAGGTAGCCTTTCAACCTTGACTGATACCAGTAGAGGGCCATTGCCGAAAAGGTTCCTATAGCTGTCGCCACAAGGGACGACGAAAAAGCTATGATGACTGTGTTGAGAAAGGCTCTCCACACATCGGCCTGTCTGAACAGCTCAGAATACCACTTCAAAGTGAAGCCCGTCCACGAAACACCCTGTCTGGAGCTGTTGAACGACAGTAGAACTAGAGCGATAATCGGCAGGTATAGAAAGACGAAGGCCAGAGTGGCTATGGTCATAGAGAATCTGCGCTTCCCGATTACCTTTTTCGTCTCCATCAAATCTCCTCCTCGTTCATATAACTTTCGCGAACGGTAAGCCGTCTCTTGGTCTGGACTTTGTTTATTCTCATATAAACGAGGAGACCCAGAGTGGAGATCAACAGAAATATCATCGAAATCGCAGAAGAGGAGGGCCAGTTCCTTGCCGCCGTCAGCTGTTTGGCAATTAGGTTTCCCAACATCGCTCCGTCGGTCCCACCCACAAGGTCGGGGATAGCGTAAGAACCGAGGGCAGGTATGAATACCAGGATTATTCCTGCTATGATCCCCCCTCTGATCGAAGGGATAAGAACCTTCATTATCGCCTCGGTTCTCTTTGCACCTAGATCCATGGCGGCTTCTACGAGACTGAAGTCGAACTTTTCTATCGCGCTGTAAAGCGGTAGTATCATGTACGGAAGATACATATAGGATATGACAAGTATTACTGAACCCGGCGTATACATGAGCGTCAAGGGTCTATCGAAACCGATGAGCTGTAAAAACGAGTTAATAACCCCATTTCTTCCAAGAATAACCATCCACCCGAATATCCGCACAAGGAAATTCGTCCAGAATGGGACGATTATGAGGGTTAAAAGGATATTGCTTCTCTTCGAGGTAGCTATGAAATAGGCAGTTGGCAGTCCAATTCCCAGACATATGACTGTTGAGACAAGAGATATCCACACGGTCTTCCAGAGTATCTGCCAGTATCCAGCACTGCCGAGCATTCTGGTGTATGCAGCGAGTGTGAAGGGAAGTTCTACTCCTCCATATATTCCCGGAGTGAGAAAGCTGTACAGTATGATTATCAAATATGGAATCAAAAAGAAAACGGTAAGCCACAGGACCCCGGGCATGGAGATCAGAAATCCGGTCAGATTCCGCTTACTCTTCAACAGGAACACCGCCTGTCTCTCTTAATACATAACTGTCATCGGCAAACCACCAGACATAGACATCGTCTTTCCACGTGATGATTACTTCATCGAACAAGTATCTAACGTGTTGCTTGAACGCCTTTAGATATGATTGGCCAATAGCTACCGTGTACTTCGTCTGATTCCCAAGGTAGATAGTCTCGTCGACGACGCCCTTCAGCACATTCAACTTGACACCTTCGGGAGCAACCGGCATATCCCTAGTAACCTTAACCTTCTCAGGTCTCAACGATACCTGAATTTCCTGCCCCTCTATCACTTCCATATCTTTGTAGAACCAGATCTCTCCAAATTTCTCGGTGTCCAGCAGGAAGTACTCGTCTTCTACTTTCACGACATTCCCTGTGAAGAAATTAGTTTCTCCTATGAAGTTGGCTACAAAGGCGTTTACTGGACTCTCGTAGACTTCGAAGGGTGTTCCAAGCTGTATGATCTCCCCCTCATTCATGACGGCCACATGATCGGAAATCGACATAGCTTCACTTTGATCGTGAGTTACATAAATAAACGTTATGCCCACTTCATCATGAATCGTGTCTAGCTCTACCAGCATGTGTTGCCTTAGTTTCGCGTCGAGAGCCGCAAGGGGTTCATCGAGAAGCAACACTGTCGGTCTCCCCACAAGGGCCCTTGCAATTGCCACTCGCTGTTTCTGACCTCCGGAGAGCTGGGAAGGCATTTTCTCAACGTGGCCATTGAGACGCGTAAGCTCTATCATTTCCTTGACCTTACGCCTGACCTGATCCTCTGGCTCTCTTCTCAGTCTAAGGCTGAACGCAATGTTCTCGAATACATTTAGATGAGGAAAGAGTGCGTAGTTCTGAAAAACAGTATTGACTTCCCTTTCGTTTGGGGGTGTACCGATAATGTTCTTTCCGTTGAGAGTTATGTTTCCGAAGGTGGGGTCCTCAAATCCGGCGATCATTCTTAGTATCGTAGTCTTTCCACAACCGGAGGGACCCAGAAGAGAGAAGAACTCGCCCTGTTCTATCGTAAGAGAAACGTTGTCCACAGCAGTGAAAGAATCGTCGAAGATCTTGGTCACGTTCGAAAGGACAACGGAGTACTCTTTCAATTCATTCTCACCTCCAGTCATCGTTAGAGCAAGTAACAGTATAGCCTTTTGGGTCTTCAGTTGTGTTAATTCAAGTTGACTTAAGTAGCACAAAGACGACAATGCCGGCCGCAACCGAGAGCAAAGTGACCACCGATATCCTCTTTATGATTCTCGGATACTCGACTTTAAAGTATTCGCTCGTCAAAACGAGACAGAGGTGGACCGGCGAAACCAGAACTCCAACAACTGCGAACGTGTAAGCGAGAATCGTTGTAGCAAGTGTACCATAACCGTTACCCATACTGAGAATTAACGGAAGACTGAGACCTACCCCGGCCTGAGTTACCCCCGTCATGAATCCCATTAGGAACGGAAGAAGAATTACCAGAGTCAGGGGCGGTATCGACCAGGCGATAAGCTCGCTGCCCATAGATTGCGGAACTTCTGCGATTTCAACAAGGTCTTTGTAAAAGAAGACAGTTAAAAGCAAGATAAACGTCTTGTATTTGAGAGCCGCTAATAGCACCTTTTTCTTGTTCTTATTGAGAAGCAAATAGACTAGCGATGTCCCGAGGACGGACAGCCAGCCCGGCTGATTAAGTATCACCAGTATGATTACTGCGATTATCGGCCAGGCGCTAATCAAAAGCTCTTTTAACGCCGAGCGACTGTATCTGATCTTGATCGGCTTTCGAATCATCAGTAAATATCCGGTAACCAAAGCGACAACCCCTATGGGCATTAGCCAAAGGACAAGCGTATTGAGTCTAATCCTGGATATGCCAGATGCAATAACCAGAGCAGGGTACAGAGGCCAGAAGAACTCCATTGCGTGCCTGAACCAGTAGTTGAAGACAAGGCCGTCTTCATTTGAAATAGTGGGGTCGGATTTTGCTAGATCTTTAACCATGGGCGCGGAGAACATTGCCCCGCCAGGCATCGGAAGGAGTCCGATTATCGCAGGCATCAACGCAATCGAGACTCTTGGCTCGGGGAAAAGACTTTCAACGGCTCTTACAAATCTTGAAGAATTGCCGCTCTTGTCCATCGTTTCACCCATCAAGTATATGGAGAAAACAGTGATGATTACCTTCCAGAATTCCCAGTCGCTCACCTCTTTGGCAAAAGCGTTGAAATAGTCTGCAGGTGGAATGAGAAGAACAATACCCAAAGATATCACTGAAAAGAGGAGTGACAAAGAGATGTCCTTAAAGAGTTTTAGAGATACAATCAAAACGACGATTGCAATTGCGACCGCTAAAGTATTCATCCGTTCCTCCCAGAAGGTACAGGTTAGCTTATCGAATTATTATATACTTTTATAGAGGTAGATGTAAATGGAAAAGGAGATTTTCGCAAAGCGTTATTCCGATCACCCAGAGATTATCGAGAGATTGGAAACAAGCAAAGGTTCTAAGATCTTCCTCAAGTCGAATTATCCAGGCGAATATCCGGAGAATGGCAGCATCCCTCTGTACCTTTACGAAGGGGGCAGAAAAGGGACGGTGCTGTTTTTTCATGGAAGGGGAGAGAAGAATCTAGATTATCTCAGGTGGTTCCCGGAGAACCTCGCGAAACACGGTTACTCCGGTGCCATGATGATACTTCCCTTTCATTTTGAAAGAACCCCCGCCGGCCACAAATCGGGGGAGTTGTTTCTGGATCCCAGGACGGATGTTCTAAGAGAAAGGTTTGAAAACGCCGTTGTGGATGGTTTGACTACTTTAAACTACCTCAAGTGGGAGTGCCCCCCACCCTACTTCCTCATGGGCTACAGCTTCGGGGGTTTTATCGCGGTCATTACCGCAGCGTTAGAACCTTCCATAAGTGGATTGTCGCTTGTTGTCACCGGAGGCAATTTCTATCACATTACCTGGAAAAGCTTTGTGACCGGAGTAATGAGGGTCAAGTACGAAGAAGACGGATCCTGTAATAGAGAGAAATGCCGTAAATTGCACGAAGTAGATTACAGAGAGTTCTTGAACTCACTACAGAAGCCTGAAATCGAAATCGGGAGTGCTCCGATCTCGTGCTTCGAATACGACCCCCTGACTTACGCAAAGTTTGTCAGGTGTCCCACTCTCTTAACTGGAGCTCTTTTCGATATTTTCATTCCTAGACCTTCTACGAGAGAACTCGCCGAAATGCTTCCAGATGCTACTCTTCGCTGGATGCCTTCCGGCCATCTTACCTCCATATTGTTCAAAAAGACGATATTGAAGGGTTCTATCGATTTCTTCGAAAGAAAATGTAAAGGGAAGAGTGTTCTCTAAAACGCGCGTATCCTCCGCGGTCGCGCACACGCGCGAGGATCGAGGATAGAGGCCAGTGGTCAGAGCAGAAAATTAGTTGCAAGATGCAGTTCCAAGTTGCAGTAAAAAAGCTTAACAAAACGGGTCTGGGGTCTCGTAAAGAGAACCGGCTCATCAATTCACGGTTTTACTGTAACTTAGAAAGTTATCCTGACATCGGTTTGTGGAAGTCCCTCACTCTGTCATCCCGAACTTGTTTAGGGATCAAGGTTTCGATCTTATCCAAGAACGAAGAACCTGGACGCGCAGCGTCGGAACGAAGAACCGATGCTTCTTGGCGGAAACGGAGGACCGTTGACGAAAAACGGTTTTTCATAAGCGTACAGGGGTTCTGCAAAGGATCTCGCTCCCAAACCTCTATTTCTTTGTTTCTTGCATCCTGGCGCGTAAGCGCCAGCATCGCTTCCTGCGTAGCAACCTCACTTCCCCGGACGCTTTTCCGGGCATCACTTCCTGGGATGATTTTCCCAGCATTACTTCCTCGCGCCAGCAAGCCTCACTTCCCGATGTAGTCGGCTTCGCCTCCTGCCGAAGGCAACTTTGCGTCCGCCGGTGTTCTTCGGCGCCCTGCGTCTAGTCTTTTATTCTTCTTTGCGCCTAGAGCTTGCAACTTGGAACTGACAACTCCAAACTGTCCTCTGCGCGAGGCTGAACTGGCCGTCTGTTTTCAAATGTAATCAAATCCGTAGTTTGGAAGAGAAAGAGGCAGTCCTTTGAATTTGCTGCAGCAAAAGACTTCCTGGTTGAATTCCGCCAATGACAGTCTTTCAACGGTCTCTATGAATCTGTCATAGTCTTCTGAAGGCATAATCTCCGTGAAGTAGCCCTCCATTTGATCAAAGAAGCTTCTTTTGGAGATAATTTTCGCCGTTCCGGGAAACTCGAACGGAAGGCTCTCCTCTGCCTTGAAGTGTCTTTCGGCGACGATTATGCATCCCTTGAGTCCGAGTTTTTCGATATAGCCCCTTGTCAATGAGATTACGTCTTTGCTGCCTCCGCCGTATTCAATCACGTAATGATTGTCTTCTCTCTCGACAACGGTAATGTAAGCCTTTTCACTCAAGTACGTTTTTGTCTTACGTGCCTCCGCGTAACCCGTTGAGAAGGTTTTCTCGAAATCTGTGAAGTTCCTTATGTATCTCAGGGGTTTCATTCTGTAAAGATCGAGAATCTTTCCAATGTCCGAAATTTTCGCTTCCCTCATAGATGCCGTTCTTCCCGGCTTCACGAGAATTCTTTTCGTGCCTGGTGGCCTGACCGCTCCGAACCGCTGATATAGGCCTCTGCCTCCGGAAATTATGAGTAGTGATAGGCCTATATCTATAGCATGTTCTTCGGCCTTCGCAAGAGTCACGGCTCCGTAGTTCTTCCCACGGTAGTCCGGGTGAGTGCAGACTGAACCGATGAGACCGACCTTCATCCTGTGTCCGAAGAAAGAGATTTCCCTAGGGAGTAAGCCGATCATCGACACCGGTCTTCCCTTCTCCTTAACGATTGTCATGTTTTCCACATTCTCTTGCGAAAACAGCACAGGAAAGATCTTTCCCATTTCACTTTTGAAGACAAGAGATGCAAGGTCAACCATCCCTTGTAGGTCTTCGATTTCTGCTCGTGCGGGATTGCTCAAGAGAACACCTCCCATGAATATCTAATGAGCTATATAATTGATAATCTCACAAAGAAGAGTTGGGTGCAAGATTGTGATTAAATAGAATTTGATAGTCAAATCGAAAGGGTGATTTCGTTGTCCGAGACAGTACACAGAATAATGCTTGATGACAAAGAATTGATAATTATCGGTACCGCTCACGTATCAAAGAATAGCGCCGAAGAAGTAAAGGCGATTATCGAAGAGGAAAAACCCGATTCCGTTGCAATAGAACTGTGCAACTCCCGATACCAATCGATACAGGATCAGGATAAATGGAAGAAGACCGATATCGCAAAGGTAGTTAAAGAGAAGAAGTCTTTTCTTCTGCTAGCTAACCTCATACTTTCCTCTTATCAAAAGAGAATGGCAAAACAAATAGGAATACAGGCAGGACAGGAGATGCTGCAGGCTATTGAGTCGGCAAAAGAGACAGGAGCGGAGCTTGTTCTTGCAGATAGAGATATTCAGGTCACTTTCGCAAGAATATGGGGAAATCTTGGCTTCTGGGGAAAGACGAAACTCTTCTTCACTCTAGTTTTGTCTATCTTCAGCGATGAGAAGATAACAGAAGAAGATCTCGAGAAAATGAAGTCGGGGGATATGCTGACCTCTGCGCTCAGTGAGCTTGCCAAGTCCTTTCCTCAGCTCAAGGAGTCATTGATTGACGAAAGGGACAAGTATCTCGCCCAGAAGATCAAGACGGCTCCGGGAAAGAAAGTCGTCGCCGTAGTTGGTGCCGGGCATGTCCCGGGTTTGAAAGAGGCCATAAAAGAGGATCAGGATCTTGTTGCACTCACGAAGATCCCTCCTAAGAAGAAGACCGGTAAGATAATCGGCTGGACGATCTCGATAGCGATCATCGCCTTGATTGTTTCAACGTTAATAGTGAATCGCGATGCAGGGTTTGATCAGATTCTAAGCTGGATCCTATGGAATGGATCGCTTTCTGCTCTAGGAACTCTTATAGCTTTTGGTCACCCTCTCTCTATACTGACGGCGTTCTTTGTTGCCCCTGTAAGCTCATTGAATCCGCTTCTGGCTGCGGGATGGTTTGCCGGACTTGTGGAAGCGATCGTAAGAAAGCCCAAGGTCTCGGATTTTGAGAACCTGAACGAAGATGTAAACTCCTTCAAGGGTTTTTGGAGAAACAGAGTCACGAAAATCCTTCTGATTGTGGTATTCGCGAACGTTGGAAGCAGTGTAGGCACTTTCATTGGGGGAGCCGAAGTAGTTAGAATTTTCATCAATTCTTTCTTCGGGTAGTAGCACGAAAGTGCTATCATATCGTACTAATTAATTGAATCAAGGTGAGGAATTCTAATTATTTGAGTTTGGTCAATATTGTCGGATAGATTGGTATTTCAGGTCTTGAGACCAAGAATCTGGATAACAAGAAATTATCAAATCATTGAAAAAGGAATAATAAGTATTTATGTAATGTTCTAAAGCTGGAAAATGAACTTCTCAGCGTTATCGAAAAGCTATTTCATGAAGTATTCTCGCACAATAAGGAGTTATAGAAAGACAAAGTAACAGGGCTGGTTTTATCTGGCAAAGACACCGTAAATTGGGCCTATTTGTTCTTCTGATTTTGCATGTGAATGTAATATAATAATCTTGCAAATACATTAGCTTCTTCGTGAAGCATGGATTACTTCAGCATCGACAATCAAACACACTGATTTTTCGTTCTATATTTATCTCTCTCGTTTCTTGCCACTACGTAGACGAAACAACTTTATCCCAGTTCAAGTTGTGACTCGATCGAAACGCTAATTTCTTAAGGAGGCGAAGGAAGTGAAGAAGCTAACTTATGTGCTGTTGGTCATGCTATTGCTGCTGGGCGGACTTGCTCTGTCCTCGCAGAAGGGACCTTATCCTGATCTTGTTTACTTCAACGTGAGAATGTCGGAAGAGATCGCGCTGAAGGACACGGCTGAAGGTCTTACAGATATATTCATGTGGGGTCTTTCAGGGCCACAGATCTTCGGGCTGGATCAGGCCACTAGAGACAAGCTTGACCTGTATGCTGTTCCATCAGGATCCTGGTCGCTACTGATGAATCCGATCCCTAACAAAGCGCCATATGTCGTTGAAGTTGGAGGGAAGGAGTACTTCAACGCCTTTGCGATCAGGGATATCAGATTCGCGATGAACGACCTGATCAACAGGCAATACCTTGTTGACGAGATTCTCGGAGGAGCCGGGACACCGGCCTTCACAATGGCTACTACTGGCCAGCCGGGAACGTACAGGTACAACCTTCTCGCCACAAAGTTTGGCTTGACGGCTGAGGGGAACGAAGCGAGAGCTTTGCAAGTAATAGAAAGCTCTATGCAAGCTGCAGCCGCACTACCGGAGAATGCCGGAAGACTTGTCAAGCAAGGAGATGGGTTCTGGTACTTCGATAATGAGCCCGTAACAATCAAGATTGCTATTAGAGTCGATGATCCTCAAGGTCGTCTAAAGGAAGGAGATTATATCGGGGATCAGCTTGAAAAGGCGGGACTGAAGGCGGAAAGGTTGTACTGGGACAGGATTAAGTGCAGTAACGTCGTCTACGGAGGCGATCCCGCAGAGTTTACCTGGCAGATGTATACTGAGGGCTGGGGAGCCGGTGCGACGAGGGCCTTCTGGGAACATATCGTCGCGCAAATGTACGCTCCCTGGTATGGATACATGCCGGGCGGAATGACGGAAGGCTTTTGGAATTACGAACAGGATGAGATCGATGAAGTCACGCTAAAGGCTTACACCGGTAACTTCTTGACAGAGGAAGAGTACTGGGAACTTGCGCTAAGAGGCCTTGAACTCGGTTTGGAAGAAGCTGTTAGGATATACGTTGTCAATCAGCTCGACTTTTTTGTCGCGAACGCATCAAGACTCAAGCAGAGGTTCGCATATGGGCTGGGAGACGGTCTAAACACATGGTCGATAAGAACGGCCGTTACAGATGACCGAACGCTATTCATAACACAGTTCTCGGCTATGGGGTCTCTCTTCATGGATGCCTGGGACCCGATAGGAACAGACGGTTTTGACAGCGTCTATTCGAATTACATTGCCGAAAACCTTTACGATTCAGCGATGTTTGAAAGCCCCGCTTCGGCT
This sequence comes from Mesotoga prima MesG1.Ag.4.2, assembly GCF_000147715.2. Taxonomy (NCBI): domain Bacteria; kingdom Thermotogati; phylum Thermotogota; class Thermotogae; order Kosmotogales; family Kosmotogaceae; genus Mesotoga; species Mesotoga prima. The sequence continues at coordinate 2,798,881 of NC_017934.1, forward strand.
ATTCCAACACCTCTAAGGGCCGTACCGGTTGAAGTTCAAACTAAGGCCCGACGTAATGAAGAAGGAGACGTTGTCGGAGATTACGAAGTGCCCGCAAATGCTATCAACTACTGCCCGTTTAACGAAGCCTGGCTACAAGTTGGAGAAGGAAACAAGTCGATATCCATGGCTACCTATGAATTCAAGTTTGGCAAACTTCACCATGGGCAGCCGATCACGATCGTTGACTTCCTATATGCTCAGGCATTCCAGATGGAGTGGGCGAACAAAGAGGGCGACGATGATCTCCAATACGAACAGGCATATTCTTCTTCTCTTAAGAGTGGTCTCGATACAATCATAGGTTGGGTTTTGAACGAGGACGACACCATAACCGTATACTTCAATTACAACTTCCCGGCAAGCAAGGAAAGAGTTGCTAGCTGGGCAGCACCAGGTATAAGTGTTTCTTCGTCGGGTCATCCAGTTGGCTGTGCCTGGGAGATAGCAGAAGCCATGTCTCTCCTTGTAACTGAAGGCAGCGAATCCGGTACTGCTTACTCAATTACAATGGATCCCGCCTTCACAGAAGTAGATGCCATTGCTCCTGCTTGTGTGAAAGACATCCGAGCTAAACTTGTCGAGATGAAGGAAAGAAAGCATATTCCAAACTACATCAAAGAATTTGTCGACGAGGAATACGTACTTGGTAGATACGAGGCTGCAATTGAATTCATAGACAATTACGGCCACGCCTATATAAGCAATGGACCTTTCTATCTGTCGAAATTCGACTCAACTTCCAACTTCATAGAATTGAGAGCTTTCAGAGATCCTGACTATCCATACGAAGATACATACTGGATAGAAGAACTGAAAGCTATAAGGATGGAGATAAACAGCTTGGAAACACCTTCCTTTGTGGCTAAGGGCAGCGATATTCCCGTAAATGTCTACGTATCAGAAGTGACCTATCCAATAGATGAGGCAGTTCCTGCCACAACAGGAAAGGTTACTCTATCCCTGATAGTTGGACAAGAGACACGGGAGTTCGAAGCCGCAATGACTGAAGCCGGACTATTCGAGTGCGTGATACCGGCAAGTGCCGTCATGGATCTCGATCCAGGATCCTACGATATCATGGCCATTGCCGAGCTGGAGGGAGCCATTCCCGCTTCTGCTTCGACTTCGATAGTAATCTACTGATAAGGTTCAAGTTCAAGAGGCAGTGTCTACTACGACACTGCCTCTTCTTTCATTTGTCCTGTACAGCGACTAAAGATGGAGTGGAAGTCTACAAACCCACCAGACGGACTTCTCGTGCACAGTCTGTTTTTTTCAAACTGAATAAAGCCTTCTGAAATATCAGTAATTCGGTAAAAAGAGAATCGAACCAAAAACAATCGTGAAGTCTAATTGAAGGCAGCAGCGGTTTCCAGTGGATAAACTCTTTTGACAAGTATATATTTTTCGAGTAAAGAGACAAAACTCCTTCCTTTGAAAAGCAACTGGAGAGAATAAATTCACCCTGAAACGCGGTTTTATAGGCAATCTCGGGTGCTTCTGCGTGAAAATCTAAAGAATGGCTGAAACTACTCCTTAGATCCTCTTATTTTTTTCAAGAACTTCTCCACATCTTCGGAAGGGATTTCGAGGTAACCGGGTTTGGCACCGGAAAGGAGGGTGATCTGAGCCAGAAACTCCAGCGTCTCGAGCTTTGCATATGCCTCTTCAATACTACTTCCGCCGACTGTAACACCGTGGTTTCTCAAAACGAAGGTTCGCGAGCCAAGCTTCAAACCCTCGTCGAATACCTCCGCAAAATCATCCGTACCAGGCATTCTGTAGGGAAGATAGGTTATCGGAGCCAGCATGAGCGCAGTTTCAGGAAGAATATTCACAGGAAACTTCTTCTGCTGAACTGCGATAGTTGTCGCGTAAACGGGATGAGCATGGAAGACGGAAACCACGTCTTCACACTCTCTGTAAATCTTCAAATGCATCCTGTATTCCGATGATGGTTCGCGCCTCCCACTAACTTTCCTTCCATTCAGATCTACCTCGACAAGATCCTCTTCCGTGAGAAAGTGCTTCACCATTGTTGTGGGGGTAATCACAAAATGATCTCCATTTCTAACGCTCATATTTCCACCGGTACTCTCGGTAAGTCTTCTGTCCCATGCCAGCCTCGCGAAAAGGACCAGCTCTTTTCTCAAATCCATAGTGACCTCCATTTTGTTCTATATTTTGTTCCATATATAGCATGAAATAACTATAAGTCGATTCTATTATAGCCAGTCACGCTACACGTGACCATCAGGCTTTTCCTGGCCAGTCTATCCTTTGGCGGGACGCATTGCACCAAGGAGCAGCAGTAGTCGCAATGACAGCAAGCCTCTGAAAAAGCGATGCTTACGCTTGCACACCAGGAGGCAAGAAACAAAGAAATAGAGGTTTGGGAGCGAGATTCTTTGCAGAACCCCTGTACGCTTATGAAAAAACCGTTTTCCCTCAACGGTCATCCGTCCTCCGAGAAGACCAAGTCGTCCTTGGTCCTTCGTCCAAGAACATGGACCCGTCCTTCGGGAAGACTGGTTCTTCGTTCCGACGCTGCGCGTCCAGGTTGTTCGTTCTTGGTAAAGAATTCCGTCATGACTGAAAAATGAGGTCCGTTCTTGATGTGAACACACCCCGTCGACGATGAAGCCGTCGACATCCTTCTCCAGAGGGGATTAAAGAACTTTTCAAGATCCCAGAACCTTACTTGCTCTCTTTGCTTTTCCCTTCTCTCTACTCTCTGAATAATGGTTTGGCTTCTACTATGTCAACAGTTACAAAAAAGGCAGACTGAAAGGATCAAGCAGTAGACCGGCAGGTAGCTACTGAAGATACTTTCAGCGAGTATTCAGGCTTCTGTTTTCTCTCCTTTTTAGAAGTAGTATAATCAGAAGGAGGATTCCTCTTGAGGAATTTCTCTTCTGAGTAGGGAGTCAAATCCCTAAGCATGGCGAAGGCGATTTTGAGGATGGTGTTCGCCAATGCACGGAGGGCATGAGCAGAGCTCTTGCCCTCGCTCTTTTTGTTGTCGTAGAATCTTTTCATCCATTTAGAGCTATTTGTTGCAGCAAGACTGGCTATATGAAGAGTCCCTCTGAGATAGTGATTGCAGTTACTTCTCATCTTGGTGGTATTCTTGTTACCGCTTCCATAGTAAGTCGGAGTAGTTCCCGCGTACCTTTGAAGGTCTCTGTAGGAACTGAACTTGTGTGTTAGGTAGGCAACTATGAGCTGGCTGGCGATTATTACTCCCACTCCAGGTAAGGTGAGAAGCACACTGAATTCGCTTTTCTCAATGATTTCTTTCATCTGCTTGCCTATCTCTTCCTTCATCACTTTCTTCTCCATAGCGTACCTTGAGAAAGCGACTATCAATGTCCTTATGGAAGCTGGCACATATCTTTCAAGCGCGATTTTTCTGAGCTCCTTCAGCTTGCTTTTGAGATTGCTATTTATCAGGAAACCCATCTCTTTAAGCTTCAGGAGTATCTCTTTATCAGACATTGAGAGAAAGTCTTTTGCAGTAGGACAGATGGATATAAACGCCAGTTTTCTGGCGGAAGTGCCACTGAAAACTTCTTTCACCTCCGGCCAGTACCTTTCAAGGTATGCATCCAGCCTTCCTATATCCTGCATCATAGATACATTTATCACAGCGTTCTCTTCAACCAGTACATCCAGCTCAAAAGCTATCCCTTCCCTCTTCACTTGCAAACACCATTCGGGGTTATGCTCATAGGTCATCGCTATTACCTTCGAATCAATGAAATCGCTCTTGCCTTCTATCACGAAGAATGACCTGGCTTCGCTCGATCTCCTGCTTGGAAGTATGTACACCTGCCTGTTGTTCCTTAGAAGATAATCGACGATCCTGTTATTGCCATCCTCAATAACATAGACCGCCTCCTTTATCTTCAGAAGCTTCGCAAAATCTTCTTCCTTGTTCTTTAAAACTAACTTCTTACCCTGGTGCAAAAGATAACAGTAATGCTTCTTTCTTCCCCAATCAATTCCAACTATCTCCATAACTGCACCTCCGTTGCTTGTTTGGCAGTTTGTTGAGTGTTTCGTTTACCGCTGTTTTGGTCCTGAAGCATTCCTGCTCCGGATATTCTACTATCGTTCCTGAACACTCCTGGATGCAAGATGTTCTTGCCCAACCGAAGCCCAGATCCCGAAACAAGTTCGGGATGACAATTTGAGGGACTTCGCAAACCCGCTGCCCGGACAACTTCCTCAGTTGCATTGAAACCCTGAATTGATGAGCCGGTTCTGTTCGCGAGACCCCAGACTCGAGACTCGAGACCCGTTTTGTTGGACTTTTCTACTCACACTTGCAACTGGTTTTTTGCTCTTCCGACCACCAGCCTGCTACCCGCAACCCCGGTCTTTCGGAAGATCAGATCCCGAAACAAGTTCGGGATGACAGCCTCAATAGCACTGGGGTCGTGATGGTTTAACCACTTGTATTCGCGAGACCCCAGACTCGAGACCCGAGACCCGTTTTGTTGGGCTTTTTTACTCGCAACTCACAACTTAGAACTTGAGACTGGTTTTTTGCTCTTCCAACCTCTGACTACTGACCTCTAACCTCGGTTTCTTTTCAAAGATCCACTATTTTCCCCGGATTGAGTATGTTGTTTCTATCAAAGGCCTTTTTTATGCCTCGAATTAGGTCAAGTTGCGCTTCGTCTACTATCGATGCGAGATATTTCTTTCTCTTGATACCTATACCGTGTTCTCCGCTGATGCAGCCCCCTAACTCTGTGGTTTCGTCAAAGAGCTCTTTCTCGGCCAGCGGGAGATTTCTGTCCCAATCTTCCTGTGGAAGGTCTCCCTTTATAAAAGTGACATGGACATTTCCGTCTCCGGCGTGGCCAAAGGCAATCATTTCGAGTCCGCGCTTCTTTGCGATCTCTTCAGACCTCTTTATTAGCTTAGGTATATTCGCCATCGGAACGGAGACGTCTTCCATGCTGTGCACCGGGCTTATTGCGGCCAGTGCCTCCGCAATCGACTTTCTGGCCTTCCATAGTTTGTCTCTCGTATTCCGGTTGTCTGCCACAAAGGCTTCAAGCCCGCCCGCTTCGATGGCGGCTTCTCCGAGTTTGACGTAATCGTCGAATATCGAATCCTTGCTGTTGCCTTCGACTTCTATTATCAGATGAGCTCCGGCGTCAGCGTACGGAAACTCGATGTTCAGGAAGCTGCAGGCCGCCCTTATCGACGAGCCATCCATAAACTCCAGAGAAGTAGGGACAACACCTGAACCGCTCATCAATCCAGGTACTGCTGCAATTGCCGTGTCGATATCCGGGTATGGTACGAGCAAGGCCACCGAATACTTCGGCTTTGGCAGCAGCCTCAACGTTATTTTCGTGACAATTCCAAGCGTGCCTTCAGATCCGACCATTAGATGGACGAAGTCCAGGCCGCTGACATCCTTCAGTCTTTTTCCTCCGAAATATGTGATCTCGCCTGAGGGCAGGACTACCTCAAGGCCGTAAACATGGTAACCTGTCGGTCCATATTTCATGACTTTGTTCCCTCCGGCGTTTTCCGCAACGTTGCCCCCGATCGAGGAGCTCTCGCTGCTGCAGGGGTCACCTCCGTAAACGAGGTTATGCCTGTCTGCCAGTTTCTGAATTTCGCCGGTTATCACTCCCGGTTCGACGGTAATCATCATATTTGCTTCGTCGAACTCGAGAATTCTGTTCATCTTCTCGAAGCTCATGACGATTCCACGGTATGAAGGCACCGCGCCTCCCGAAAGGCCCGTTCCCGCACCTCTTGGGGTAACTGGAATCAGATGCCTGTTTGCGAATTTCATGATCTCCGACACTTCCTGAGTACTTACAGGGAAAGTGACGACCTCCGGTCTAACGGCTTTCAATTCCGCCGTCTCGTCTCTAGAATATCTATCCAGTGACTCCTCATCGTATTTGACGGGGATGTTAAGTAGTGATTGTAACTCTTCGATCAGGTCCGCGTTGAGCCGTCCGTAATTCATCTCTTCACCTCCGACTCAAGAGACTTTGCAAGTTCGTTCAGAATCTCGACAGCGTCTCCAACAAGCCCAATATCTGCGAAGTTGAAAATCGCAGCGTTCCTGTCTCTGTTTATCGCAACGATGAACTCTGCGGTTTGCATCCCCGCAATATGCTGAACGGCGCCGGAAATACCCGCAGCGATGTAGATCTTCGGTTTAACTGTATGGCCGCTCAATCCGACCTGAGCTTCGTGTCCTATCCACTTCGAATCAACGATCTTCCTTGAAGCGCCAACGGTTCCGTTGATCATTTTTGAAAGCCTGAAGATCGGTTCCATGTTTTCAACCTTTCGAAGTCCCATGCCTCCGGCGATTATCACTTCGGCGTCCTGAACTCCCTTCTGCCCCGCTCCTATTGGATGAAACTCGATTAGTTTTGCTTCAGTTTGGGTCAAATCTGGAGTCACTTCAAAGTTAACCAGTTCACTTTTGCTTTCATACGCTTCCTTCAGAGCCGAGAATGTCTTGGGCCTCACGGTGGCCATCTGAGGCCTGTGATTCGGGGTCTTTATCGTCGCCATTATGTTGCCGCCTATGGCAGGTCTTGTCTGAAGAAGATTTCCAGTTTCCTCTTCTATATCTAGGCCGGTGCAATCGGCCGTCAGGCCAGTCTTCAAGAGAGCCGCCAGGCCGGGCATATAGGTTCTGCCTGAAGTTGTGGCCGGTGCAAGTACGATCTCTGGAGCGAACTCTCTTACTATAGAAGCCAGAGTCTTAGTGTATGGTTCGAAATTGAATCTGGAGAAGCTTCTATCCACTGCCAGGATAATTCGATCAGCACCACCTGAGAAGAGAGAGTTGGCTGAATCTTCTTCGACAGGCTTGTCGGAAAGAACCACTACAGAAACCGTAAGAGGCCGCTTTATGGATAACTCCCTTGCCTTTCCAAGTAGTTCGAATGTACTTGAGTGGATTTCATTTCCTCTTCTTTCTGCGATTACCAGGAGATCACTCATGGTTCACCTCCAGATAGGGTGCCAACCTCTTTTTTATCTCATCAATTCCGTCTCTGATACTGCTTCCCTCATACATCTCTACCTTCCTAGAGAGCTTCGGGGTTCCTATTCTTACTACCCTTGTGGGTGATCCTTTCAAGCCGATCTCAGATGGATCTAATTCCAGAAAATCGTTGCCGATCCTCTCTACTGATGCGTTTCTCGCGAGTTTCTTTCCATTCAAGGTAGGGAGTCTGGGTTCATTGACATCCTTAGTCACCGAAACAAGCGAAGGTAGGGGTAGCTTCCATATTTCCTTTCCTTCTTCCACTTCGCGTTCGATTGTTATGCCCGATTCATCTAGCTCAACTATTCTCGAAACATATGTAGCAACGGGAATACCCAGCATAGCACCGGTTTCGGGGCCCACCTGACCGGTCTCACCGTCGGTAGCCTTCTCTCCGGCCAGGATTAGGTCGAAGGGACCTTCCTTTTCCGCAAACCTCGCGAGAGCCATTGATGTAGCCCACGTATCGGCACCTGCGAATTTACGGTCAGTCAGCAGAACCGCCCTGTCGGCACCCATTGCTATTGCTTCCCTCACGGCCTCTTCTGCTGCTGGTGGTCCCATAGAAACAACCGTAACGGAGTGATCTCCAGTCTCTTTAATTCTCAATGCCGTTTCCAGCGCGTGCAGGTCGAGAGGATTGATTACGGTGCCAACACCCTCTCTTATCATTGTTCCCGTCTCTGGATTGAGCTTCACCTCATCGGAGTCCGGGACCTGTTTTAGAAGAACGAGTATTTTCAAGACAATTCCCCCCAGGCGTGTATTCTCTCTTCAATCTTAATACACGTGTCGATTACTTTCGCGGCCTTAGTCTAGATTATGGACCGAAAGTCCATGAAAGACTTGTTTTTAGCCACTTGATTATTATTGACTGTTATGCTTTGAAAACCGATGAAAAATTAATCAAGTGATGTAATTGTTAGCACAAAGTGGAAGTGCACAAATGTAGACTGCAAAAACTTTTAGGTATTTTTCCATAATATTGCTTTTGAGTTAATGGAAAGTACTTTGTAGTCTGCTTGCGAGCGATAAATATTACCCACAAATGATTCCACTGAATTCCGGGTTTTTAGAACTTCAATTATTCGTAATGATTGTGCTATCATATCAATAATCGGGGTGAATCGATGAAGAACGGGAAGGCTTTCTTATCATTTTTCTTGGTTCTACTAAGTACTTTTGCTTTTGCGGACAAGCTCACTTTCGGCGGTGATAGTGCCTATCCTCCGTATGAGTTTGTTGATGAAAACGGTGAGTACACGGGATTCAATGTGGACTTGATGAAGGCCGTCTCTAGAGTCGCCGAGCTGGATATTGAAATAGAGCTCGGTGAATGGGATCTCGTTGTTGAAAAATTCAAGTCGGGAGAACTTGACGGACTAATAGGCATGGCTGTCACTCCCGAACGGCAAAAGATATACGGTTTTTCGATTCCCCACAATACTCTGCATATGGCGATCTTTTACAGAAAAGGCTCCCAGGAACCTACCGTGGATGATCTGAGAGGAAGGGAAATTGTTGTTCAAAGGAACGGTGTCATGGACGACTATCTCCTTGAAAACTCAATAACCGACAAGATTGTCGCGGTTGAATCTCCTCTTGACGGCTTGAAGCTTCTTTCATCGGGCACCGGGGATTTTGGTCTCTTCGAGAAGTATCAGTCCCTTTATTTTGCGAAAGAGAATGAGATCGATAATCTCGAGGTTTCCGGTGCCACGGTCTTCGAGAGAGATTATGCCTTCGCAACGGCAAAGGACGACTTCGCTCTTCTCAATAAGTTGAATAAAGGACTCCTGCTTGTAAGGGAGAGCGGCGAGTACAGGGATATATTCGAAAAGTGGTTTGGCTCGGCAAACTGGTTCGAACAGAATAAGAGGAATCTGTTGGTGACCGCAGGAATTCTCGTTTTCTTTGTCATTGGTCTGTTTGTCCTCTGGTTCTGGAATCACACTCTTAAAGTACGTGTCAAGGCAAGAACTGAGGAGCTTGAAAGAAAAGCGATCGAGAACGAAGCGCTGAGAGCGAAGATAAGAAGTCTCCATGACATTGCTTTCAAAATGGAAAGTTGTACAGAGGAAGAGGATGTTTTTGATCTAATAGTGAAAGCGGCCACAGAGATTCTGAGTTTTGATTATTACAGTCTTGATGTTGTTGAAGGAGACTACCTGGTAGTTAAGAGACACTCGGATAACATAGAGGTCAACTCTCGTGTTCCGAAGTATGAGGGAATAGCGGGAAGAACATTGAGAACAGGGAAGACAATTATTCTGGACGATGTTTCGAAAGAAGACGACGCCATGCCTTCAAGCAGCAAAATCAAAGCTCTGTTAAGTGTTCCGATTGGAACGATCGGAGTATTTCAGTCGGTGACTATTGAGTCTGGCAGTTTCAACAATGAAGACGCGGAGCTTGCCGAGTTACTGATGTTTCATGCTCTTGGAGCCCTTGAAAGGATCAAGAAGACTAGAGAAATACAGTTCCTTGCTTTTCACGATTCGCTGACCGGTCTTTACAACAGGACCTTCTTCGATGAGGAAGTATCGAGAGTAGACACTTCGAGAAATCTTCCAATTTCCGTAATTTTCGCGGATGTAAACGGGCTGAAGGGTTTGAACGACCGTTTCGGCCATTTCTACGGCGACGATTATCTGAAGACTATATCTTGCACAATCAAAGAATCCTGCAGGCACGAGGATCTAGTTGTTCGATGGGGTGGAGATGAGTTCGTTGTCCTTCTTCTGAGAACAGACACCGAAATGGCAGAGGAAATCGTTTCAAGAATCGAGAAAAATCTGAGCAAGATAGACTGTTTCGCCGTGGAAGCTAGTGTCTCATTTGGAGTAGCCACTAAGAGAGACATTCTAACTGATTTTCAAGATGTGCTGAGAAATGCGGAGCTTGCAATGTATTCGAAGAAAAGAGAACTCAGAAGATAAGACAGAGTCCAGAAGACCAACCTTTCCTGAAACAACTGGCGATGATTAAGAGTGATTAAAGACGATTATGTCTTCTTTTTTTCTCTAAAGTTCTTATCACTAAGATTTCCTCTGTCATTCAAATTTGTTTCGAGTTCGTTCGCTTGTTATAATTATTATGTTTGTACGTACATGTGTACATTCGTATGTACAGAACAACTTTATAAGGAGGGTTTTGCTAATGCGAAAAGTACTTATGTTACTTGTCATGGCTTCACTTCTTTTCGGAGCCACACTGGGATTTGCAGTTTACGAAATTGCCTTCATAGTCAAGGCAACGGATTCTGACTTCTGGCAGTACACGATAGTCGGCGCCGAGAACGCCGAACACGATCTACAGGGCCTTGTTAATGTCACGGTCTACGGACCTCCGTCCGAATCAGACATCGACAAGCAGGTCGCTATTCTTGAGGACGTTGTCAACAAGAAGCCAGACGCAATCGTTATTTCTTCGACAAGCTCGGAAGCTCCTTCTCTGATTCTAGACGAAGCTTACAAGCAGGGTATCAAGATCATTCTCATTGACAACTTTGTCTATGACACCGGATACAATTCATTCCTCGCCACCAACAACAAAGTCGGAGGCGCTCTTGCAGCCGACAAGCTTGTTGAATATCTCAAGGCAGCAGGTAAGGACCTCAAGGGTAAGATCGGTCTAGTAAGCGCAATGGCTGGTGTTCAGGTTCTTACAGATAGAGACGATGGATTCAAGACAAGACTCGCCGAGATAGCTCCTGATCTAGAAGTCCTCCCCACGATCTATGTTGACAACGACATTTCTAGAGCGGCCAACGCTACGGAAGACCTCTTAATCGCTTACGACGATCTAGTTGGAATGTTTGCGGACAACAACCACACAGGTGACGGAGTTGCCAGAGTTATCGAGCTTCAAGGTCTTCAGGATGAAGTCATCGCGGTTGCATACGACTCGGACCCGCAGGAAATTGATGCTCTCAGAAACGGCTCCTTGAAGGCTCTTATCGTTCAGGATCCTCACGGTATGGGTTACAAGGGTGTCATGTTTGCCTTCATGGCAATCAATGGCGAACCGCTTCCCGAGTATTTCGATACTGGAGTCTACGTAGTCGAGAAGGATATACTTGATGATTCTATGTGGGTTCTCGACCCATTCTCAAGGAAGAAGTACTGATACCTTAAGTTTCTAACGATTATGGGCAGCGAAAGCTGCCCTTTTTCAGAAATTTTTGCCTATCCCGGGAGGTATTTATGAATAGAGACATTCCTTTTAACAGGCGTTTCGATAATACTTTGCTGAATCCCGAATCAAAGTGGGAGGATATTGAGAGCTTCGTTGACGATACACTCGAGTACAATTTCAGAAATGTGGTTGTTCCGTGGTATGCGATCCCTACTTATGTTATTGAAAAAGTCGAGGGAACTGAGGTTGGAATTAACGTAGGCCCAGGAGGCTTTCCGCTCGGCATGGTTCCCACAGAGTTGAAAATGAGAGAAATAGAATACTACATGTCTCTCGGAGAGGCGGTTACTGATTTCGACATTGTGATAAACGTATCCGCAGTCAAATCAAGAAACTGGGATCTGATGAAACGGGAGTTCGTAACTCTTTCCGAGCGAGTGAAGAAAGGAAACAGAGTCTGTAAATTCATAATCGAGACCAGCAGGTTGACTGAAGAGGAAATAGTCAAGGTATGTGAACTGATAGTCGACGTTCCAACGATCGACTTCGTTAAGACCGGGACGGGTTTCGGTCCCAGAGCAACCTCCTATCGCGATGTTGAACTCATTAACTCCATCGTTTCCGGGAAGAAACAGATCAAAGTTTCCGGCGGCGTCAGAACTCTCGAACAGGTCGAGAGATTCATGAAACTGGGAGCCACAGTCTTCGGTTCGAGTTCCAGCGTCTCCATATACAAAGAGTATGAAAAGAAATACGGTGGCTAAAGGAGAGCGATGACATGCCCGAGGAAAAGACCGTAATTGAACTAGAAGGTATAAACAAAACCTTCCCTGCCGTTAGAGCTCTTGACAATGTCTCCCTCTCCGTCAAGAGTGGTGAGGTAAGAGGCCTTGTGGGAGAGAACGGAGCTGGGAAATCTACACTTATAAAGATAATCACAGGTGCTTACACGAAGGACTCAGGGACAATGATCTTTGAGGGAAATGAAATTACCAGGAACTCACCATTGATATCCAAGGGGTTGGGAATCTACGCCGTTTATCAGGATGTAATGGTAACTCCCGATCTTTCAGTGGCAGAAAACTTCTTTCTGGGGCAGCAACCTAAGATTGGCCCATTCATAAACTGGAAGAAGATGTACAAAGAATCAATGGAGTTTCTGGAAAACATCGGTCTGGATATAAACGTTCGCAAGAGCATTAAAGAGTTGAGCATTGCTGAAAGTGAAATGATTACAATTTCCAAGGCACTCTGGCAGAAGCCCAGACTCGTCATCTTTGATGAACCGACTGCCGTGCTTACAAGAAACGAGACTAAAATCCTCTTTCAGATAATAGATGAGCTCAAAAATCAGGGAACGGCCGTAATCTATATCTCGCATAACCTTGAGGAGGTCTTTGACATCTGTGATACGGTTACCGTTTTGAAAGACGGGGCCACGGTGGGAACTTACACAACGGAAGAGCTTGAAAACGTTGAGAAGCTGATCCCCCTAATGGTTGGAAGATCGATCGAGGAGATGTATTTGAAGAAGGATACAGAACCCGGCAGAGAACTCCTAAGGGTTGAGAACCTTTCCGGAGAGAGATTCGAGAATATCAGTTTTCATGTCAGGGCAGGCGAAGTCGTGGGATTCTTTGGCCTGGTGGGCGCTGGAAGAACTGAGATTGCACGGGCGCTTTTCGGTGCCGATCTTCTCAAAGAAGGGAAAATAGTAGTTGAAGGCAAAGACGTTTCGATCAAGACACCGAAGGATGCGCTGATGAAGGGTATTGGCTATCTTCCGGAAGACAGGAGAAAACAAGGAATCTTCTTGCAGCAGGATATAGATTTCAATATAAACATAATTAACTTTGACAAGGTGATGACGGGTCCTATCATCAACTATGGGAAGGCTCATTCACAGGCCAGAGAATATATCGACAAGCTCTCAATAAAGATTGGCAGCATCTTCCAGCCGGTTTCCGAGCTGAGTGGTGGAAACCAGCAGAAGGTAATCATCGCGAGATGGCTCTGCAAAAACACAGATGTTCTAATCTTCGATGAACCGACCGTCGGAATCGACGTTGGGACGAAATCAGAGATATACAAACTCTTCGGTGAGATACTCTCCAGCAACAAGGGAATAATTTTAATCTCTTCATATCTTCCCGAGCTAATGGGAATGTCCGACCGCATCTACGTTATTTCTAACGGTAGAATGGCTGGCGAGGTTCATAAGAAAGATTTTTCCGAGGAGTTTTTGCTGACACTGGCAATGAAGAACATTGTCTCAAGAGAAAAGGTAAAGGAGGCGGTCTGAAATGGCTGGAAGGAGAGAAAGGAAGACATTTACTGAAAGAAACCTTTTGATCATTCTGGTTGTGATGTGGGTCTTTCTGGCCATCGCAACAGGAGGCAACTTTTCCTCATGGGCTAACATAACCAATCTCATCAGGCAGTCATCCATAAATGGTGTGGTTGCCATCGGTATGACCCTTATAATCATAACTGGCGGAATAGATCTTTCGGTTGGTTCTATAGTTGGACTCAGCGGAATGGTATTTGCGATATTCACTTCTACTAGGGGAGAATTTCAGTTTCCCACAATTGTAGGTATATTGCTGGCACTGGGAATCAGTGCGCTAATAGGTTTGGTCAACGCAGTTGCCGTACATGATGGAAAGGTACCGGCCTTCATTGCAACCCTAGGTATGATGACGCTCGTAAGAGGTGTAGTAATGTATATATCCAGCGGAAGAATGGTAACTGCCGTTCCTCTGGAGTACAGGAGATTCGCAGTTTTAGAGTTTCTCGGAATACCGGCGCTCGCTTGGACGTGGATAATTCTCGCCGGCTTCATGATGCTCGTGCTCAAATACACAAAATTCGGAAGGAATCTATACGCCATAGGAAGCAATGAGGAAGCTGCAAGGCTGTCAGGTATAAATATCCGGCTGAACATGTATTCCTTCTACATTGTGGCCGCATTGTTCAGTGCTATAGCCGGTTTGATGCTGGGAACGAGAATGGCCGCAGGGGTCCCGACAGGGGGAGACGGTTACGAACTCGACGCCATAGCCTCGGTTGTCATCGGAGGAGCAAGTCTGAGCGGAGGGGTAGGAACCGTTCTTGGGACGGCCCTTGGCGCTCTTATAATCCAGACCATAAGAAATGGCGGTAATCTTCTTGGTGTAGATCCATTTATAATGCAGATCGTTATCGGAGCAATAATAATCCTTGCGGTCTTCTTCGATCAGTTCATAAAGAGCAGGAAGAAGGGCGAAGGTCTTAAGAAACTCTTCAAAAGGGCGTGATAGATAATGAAGATAAATAAGTTCTTTCATGTGGCAGTAGAAGTTCCCGATCTCGATAAAGCGCTCGAGTTCTATATAGGCCTTCTCGGGTTGAAACTGGTTAACAGAGAGAAGCTGCCTGAAAAGAAACTCGAAGTAGCATTCGTTGCCGGCGAAGGTTGTGAAATCGAACTCATGTGCTACGAAGATAGCAAGGAGAGGAAATTTGCTCCCGAGTCACAGTCTCACTTTCAGCACCTCTCTTTCGTTGTAGATGACATTGAAAAAGCAATGGATTATTTGAAGAGCAACGGCATTGAACTCGAATCGCCCGATCCTATTCCGGTTTTTGACGGAAAGGTTTTCTACAACACGTTCAAGGGTCCGGGCGGTGAATTGCTGGAGATCGCGGAAGAGAAGAGACCCAGATTGAATCATTAAACTTTTTGGAGGTATCAGATGAACAAAGTGACAGTATTTGGTAGCTATGTAATGGATCTCACTACCCTTTCTCCCCATATACCCGTTGTAGGAGAGACGGTCTTTTCCGGTCCCTTCAAGATGGGCCCCGGAGGCAAGGGATTCAACCAGGCTGTGGCTGCCAGAAAGGCAGGATCTGACGTCAAGTTCATGACTAAGATCGGCAAAGACTTGTTTGCTCCATTTGTGAAGGATGCATTCGATAAATTTGGAATCACAAAAGATTATCTTCTCGAGTCGGATACTGCCGGAACAGGAGTCGCTCTGATAATAGTAGATGAGAACAACGGAAACAACGCCATTGCAGTTGCGCCAGAGGCCTGCAACGAGTTGACTGTCGAAGATGTTATAAGACACAGAGATATCTTCACCTCTTCCGATGTCTTTCTTACCCAGTTTGAAGCGAATCTCGACGCAACTTACGAGGCGATAAAACTCGCCAGAGACTCCGGAGCGAGAGTTCTGCTAAACCCCGCGCCCGTGAAGGAATTTGATCATTCGATCCTAAAATATGTCGACATTATTATGCCGAACGAGATAGAGGCCAGCCTAATGACGGGAATTCCGCTGGACGGAATGGAGTCGATAGAGGCCATAGCTTCTGAATTGAAGAAGTCGGTGGACACAGTGCTGATAACTCTCGGAGGCAAGGGGGTTTACTGTCCATCGGTCAATGGAGGGCTCGTTCCCGCCTGCAAGGTAAAGACTATCGATACAACCGGAGCTGGAGACGCATTTGCCGGAGTTTTTGCTGCATATCTCTCGAGGGGAGAGAGCTTGGAAAGAGCCATCGACTACGCCCGTGCCGGAGCGGCCATTTCTACGACTAGATTTGGCACTTCGCCTTCAATGCCGGAAAGGGAAGAAATAGAAGCTCTCGTTAATGAGATAACTGGAGGCGATGAGAAATGAAATACGTCATCGCATACGATCTGGGAACCACCGGGAACAAGGCGACGCTATATGGAATAGACGGGAAGCTCCTGGCGAGTTCCTTCTCAGGTTACAAGACCTATCATCCCGGTCCGAATCAGGTAGAGCAGGATCCTCTGGAGTGGTGGGAGTCCGTCAAGAATACGACCCCGGATCTCATCGCCAGGGCCGGTGTCAATCCCGAAGAGATAGTCGCTATAAGCTTCAGCGGTCAGATGATGGGGGCAATCCCCGTTGACAGGGACGGAAAGCTTCTTAGAAGGGCCATAATATGGGCCGATCAGAGAAGCGTCGAACAGTCGGCAAGGCTCGAAGAAGTGGGCAATGATTTCGTATACAGGCTCACTGGATCTAGGATAACGCCGACCTACTCCGGTCCGAAGATTGCCTGGATAAAAGATAACGAACCTGAAATATACAATAAAGCACATAAATTCCTGAATGCGAAGGATTACATCGTCTCAAGATTTACCGGAGAGTTCGGGACTGACCACTCAGATGCGTCGATGACGCTTCTCTTCGATATCGAAAACCTGAAATGGTCGGAGAAACTCGTTGAAGTGTTCGGGCTGGATATGGAAAAACTTCCCAATGTGACCTCCTCTACGAATGTCGTCTCGGAGATACTGCCAAAGGTGGCGGAGGAACTGGGACTGTCGAAGAAGACTCTAATAGTCCGCGGCGGCGGAGACGGCGCCTGTGCCTGCCTGGGAGCAGGGGTTGTCAGTCCAGACGAGGCCTATCTCTATCTCGGTTCATCTAGCTGGGTGAGCACATGTTCCACGGAACCTATTTTCGACGAGAAATCTAGGACATTTAACTTCGCATATCCCATTGAGGGTTTCTATTGCCCGACTGGAACAATGCAGGCCGGGGGAGCTTCGTATCAATGGGCTAAGGACGCTCTCTGCCAGCATGAAGAAGAGAAGGCAAAGGCACTGGGGCTGAGCGCCTTCACGATTATGGACGATCTGGTTGACCAGACAAGACCCGGAGCCGGGAACCTCATCTTTCTGCCTTATTTGCTCGGGGAGAGAAGCCCGAGGTGGAACATTAATGCTAGAGGAGCCTTCATAGGACTTTCATCTACACATAGAAAGGCCGATATGCTGAGGGCGGTGCTCGAAGGTGTGGTCTTCAACCTGAAAATAGTCCTGGATATTCTCGAGACTAAGGGGAAGTTCGACAAGATTCGCCTTATCGGCGGAGGAGCAAAGGGAAGGAACTGGAAACAGATTGTGGCAGATATATTTGGGAAGACGGTTACGATACCCGAGTATCTCGAAGAGGCAACGTCAATGGGAGCGGCTATTATTGGTGCTGTTGGAGCTGGAGAGATGACGTTCAAGGAAGCCTCTACTTTTGTAAGGGATGTTCAGTTCATCAAATACAACCCAGAGAATCACAGGTACTACGAAAGACTTTTCGAGGTTTTCGATAGGGCCTACAGTTCGCTCATAGAAACCTATGAAGACCTTGCCAAGCTGAGAACATATACGAATTAGCCTGTTTGTCTCTCTAGTACCGTAAAGAAGGATGTGATTTCATCATGCTTTTTAATGCAGACAGAAGAATAGCCCTTGATAGAGCAAGTCCGGTTCCACTCTACTACCAGATTTACAGGATAATTTCTGATTATATGAAGGAACCGGGCGCCGTTGGCAGAAAACTTCCAACGGAAGAAGCCATGATGAAAGTGTTCGATGTAAGCAGGGCGACCGTTAGGAGAGCTTTGCAGGCCCTGGAAAGCAGCGGACAGATCTCAAGGTCTCGTGGAAGGGGGACTATCATAACGAACAACGCTTCTCAGGAGCAGCTTACAACTATTCGAAGCTTTACCGAACAGATGAGACTTGAGAACCATGTGCCGATTACGAAGGTTGTTGAGGTGAAGAAAGTCAAGGCCGGTTCGGAAATGGCTAGAATTCTCCAGGTATCGGAAGACGAAGAGTTGCTTCAAGTTACCAGACTGAGGGGAAATGAATCCTACTTTCCTCTTGCGCTCTTCATATCCTTTCTTACATCTAGATCAAACCTTACCGGAGAAGAGAACTTTGAGGGTTCTCTTTATGAACTGATGAGAAATAGGGGAACGGCCGTAGTCGAAGGAGACGCGATCATAGAGGGACGGCTCGCAGAAGGGAGAATAGCGAAGCTTCTGAAGATAGAAGAGGGGGCGCCGATCCTATATTACGAAAGAGTAGGCTGTACTGCTATCGGTGAGTATGTTGAATTCGTGCAGTGCTGGTACGAAGCGACCCACTACAAATTCCGGATACATTTGACTACAAAGATTTGAAGGGAGAGATAATTATGAAGAAAAGCGGAATTCTGAACAAGGAGATATGCAATCTAATAGGTTCGATGGGCCACACAGACTTACTGGTAATATCTGACTCAGGGCTGCCTATTGCTTCTGACAGATACAGGATTGACGTAAGCATTGTAGGCGGAAAGCCAGGGGTCTTCGATGTTCTAGATCCCGTGCTGGAAGAGCTTGAAGTCGAGAAGGTTATCTTCTCCGAAGAGATGAAGACCGTTAGTCCGAAATGCCTCGAGGAGACGTTGAAGCATCTTCCTGAAGGCATAGAAGTGGAGTTCGTTCCCCATGTCAAATTCAAGGAACTCACCAACACGCAGTCTAAGGGAGTAATCAGAACCGGCGAGCAGATACCATACTCAAGTATCATTCTCGTTGGCGGGGTAACCTATTGATGATCCGTTTACAACTCGCAAACGACACTCACATAAAGGATAGCTTTTTAAAGACTGCCAAAGAAGTCGCCGATTACATAGACATTCTCGAAGTCGGTACGCCTGCCGTTCTTGCGCACGGTATGACTCTGGTGAGAGAGATAAGCGAGATCCTGCCCGATCATGAGATTCTTGCAGATATGAAGATTGTAGATGGGGGTTATCTCGAAGCGGCGATGGCCTTTGAAAGCGGGGCAGATATCGTGACGGTTCTTGGGTTCGCTTCCTTCAAGACGATTTCGGAAGTCAGAAAGGCTGCCGACCAGTTTGGCGGAGAACTTATGTTGGATACAATAGAGATTTCGGATCTCCAATCCTTTGCCGAAAAGGTCTCTCCGCTATCACCGGATTACATATGCATCCACACTTCGGCCGATCTGAGCGGTGTGGGTGAGAGCCTGCACCTTCTTGAGTACGCGAAAAAGATAGAGATTATACGGAGAGTTCTTCCGGAGGCAAAGATCGCCGTTGCTGGCGGAATATCTCCCGACAATCTCTCCCATGTCTTCCCGTTGAAGCCCGATGTGGTGATCGCGGGACGATCGATCTGGGAGGCTGAGGACCCTGCAAGAGTAGCGTTCCAGATAAAGACGAGACTGGAGAAAGGTTCATGAAATTCGAAGGCACGCTTGATCTTGTTATTGACGAGATAAGATCGGTCCTTTCGGGAGTTACAGATGAATCGATCGAAGAGCTTTCCGAAAGTATTCTAAATGCAAGAAGAGTCTTTCTCTTTGCGATGGGCAGGTCTGGCCTGGCGATCAAGGCCTTCGCGATGAGGCTTATGCATCTGGGTTTGAAGGTCCATGTTGTGGGAGAAGTAACCAGCCCCTCTTTGGGAGAGGGAGACCTTTTAATCATCGGATCTGCATCGGGGGAGACTCCTTCAGTGGTTCTTAACTCCAAAAAGGCCCGAAAATTTGGAGCCGGAATAGCTTCCATAACTGCCAGCAAAGAATCTACTGTGGCGGGAATAAGCGATATAGTCATTACGATTCCCACAAAGACTCCCAAAGTGCCCGACAGGGCTGGTGTCTCTTCGGTTCAACCGATGGGAAATCTATTCGAGCAATCACTGTTGATCCTAACGGATATTGTTGTAATGAATTTAATGGAGAGGTTGAGCATAGATTCGGAAACGATGTTCAAGAACCACGCAAATCTCGAATAAGGGAGGCGAAGGAATTGAAGTACAAAAAAGTGGAAAAGATAGATGAGAAGCTGTCGGCGCTCGGTTACGGCTGCTGGGGAATCTCAGGCCCGTCTTTCTGGGATGGGACGACAGATGAAGACTCGATCAAGACGATCCAGAGGGCAATAGCCGGAGGAATAAACTTCTTCGATGTGGCGCCGGTGTATGGTCTGGGACACGCCGAGGAGGTGCTCGGGAAGGCAATAAAAGGTTTGAGGGATAAGATCTTCATTGCAACCAAGTGTGGTCTTCTCTGGGACGATCAGGGAAGGACGAGAAACTGTCTCAAACCTGAGAGCATAAGAAAAGAGATTGAAGATAGTCTCAGAAGACTCGGGACGGATCATGTAGATCTCTATCAGCTTCACTGGCCCGATCCTGAGGTCGAAATCGAAGAGACAATGGAGACTATGGTCGAGCTGAAGAAAGAGGGAAAGATCAGATACATAGGGCTGTCAAATTTTTCCATTCCCGAGGCGAAAAGGGCGATGAAGGTTGGAGAGGTATGCAGTATGCAGGGCCTCTACAATATGCTCGAAAGGAATCCAAAGAGCTACCATAATATTCCGCTCGATTACAGAGTCGAAGATGAAGTCCTTCCCTTCGTTCTGGAGAATGGAATGGCCTTTCTGCCATATAGCCCGCTCTTCCAGGGCCTCCTGGCTGGAGCGATAAGCGACAAGAAGAAGTTCAGCGAACACGATGTGCGGGCCGCTAATCCGAAGCTAAATTCACCTGAGTTCAAGAAATACTACGAGGTCGTCGTAAAACTGAACAGACTGGCGCATGAGATAGGGAAGCCTCTGAGTCACATAGCCATCAACTGGCTTATCAGAAATGAAGCAGTAACTTCGGTAATTGCAGGCGCTCAGAAGGTCGAACAGATAGAACAGAATCTCGGCGCCGTCGAATGGGATATGGATGACGGACTATATGAAAGAATAGAAGAGATAGTCTCCAGTTCCAATCTGGAGCTGTAGGGGGTGTCTATTTGAAAGCCGCGTTTGTAAAATCGCCGTTCAAATTCGAGATTCGGGAGGTAGAACTTCCCCCTTTGAAACCAAATGACGTACTGCTGAAGATAAAGGCCTCGGGAATCTGTGGAACAGATCTCCACACAGCAAGAACTGAAGCCAAAGATTGGCAGACCTTCGGCCACGAGATAGTCGGCATTGTGGAAGAGATCGGTTCATGTGTCGAAAATGTCAAGGTCGGACAGAGTGTGCTGGTAGAAAGCGGTTCTTTCTGCGGGACATGCGAGGACTGCAGAAACGGGAGAGTAGATCTCTGCCATGACAGAGCGCCCAACGTTTTCATAAGGGCCGAGAAAGAGAATCTCACGATGGGCTTTGCCGAGAAGGTAATAATAGACAAACAAAATGCAGTTCCCTTCGAGGGAGTTCCTTTTGAGGAGGCCTCTCTCGTCGAGCCAATGGGAGTTGCGCTGGATCTCACATACACGGTTGATCCTAGGCTGAACGACGACGTGCTGGTAGTTGGTCTGGGTCCGATTGGTCTCATGGCCGTTCAGATAGTCAAGGCCATGGGAGCGAGAAGAATCTTTGTCGCCAACCATTCAAGATCTAAGATAAGGATAGATGTTGCAAAGAGCTTTGGAGTGGAGGATGTTATACTCGTCGACAAGACGCCGATCAGCTCCTATAAATTCCCCAAGGGCGGAGTCGATAGAGCTCTCGTAACCGCACCGCCTTACGTGATCCCCGAAGTTCTTGACGTCATGAATTTTGGAGGAGTCGTCGGCTTCATCGGAATAGATTACGGGGAGGGACGCTTCATAAAGTTCGATGCAAACAAGTTCCACTTCAACAAGCTTCAGCTTAGGGCCTCACATGCAGTTCCGGCTCTCTACTTTCCAAGATGCGTAGATATGATAAAGAGCGGAGCAGTAAATGTGAAACCGCTGATTACCGATACCTTCAAACTGGAAGATATCGGTGAGATGATGGTCAGAGCGGAGAACGAGAAAGACAAAGTAATCAAAGCGGTAATGCTAGATTGAAAATGAATACAGGGGCCCGCCTCAATGGCGGACCTTTTTCTTTGAGATCGGCCTGAAGAGAAGGAGTATTGTCGAGAGCTCGCTGCGCTTAAAGGCGGAGAACCCGCTGAGCGCTGATGAAAACCGCGTTGTCCGTCAACGGTCCACCGTCCTCCGAGAAGACCAAGTCGTCCTTGGTCCTTCGTCCCAGACCATGGACCCGTCCTTCGGGAAGACTGGTTCTTCGTTCCGACGCTGCGCGTCCAGGTTGTTCGTTCTTGGTAAAGAATTCCGTTATGACTGAAAATGAGGTCCGTTCTTGATGTGCACACACCCCGTCGACGATGGAGCCGTCGACACCCCTCTCGAGAGCTCATCACTACCCACATCGTCTTCTTCGGAGCTCAATCATTTTGCTCCTCAGTTCCAGAATCAGTTAGCATTAGTAGTAAATAATGACGGTTTCATGGATCTCTATGTTCTTGATCTTAAATCCCCGCTTGAGCGGGGGGGACCGCTTGCGGTGGGGTGTGTGCTCTTTGAACAACGTTTATAATAGATTGGCCTGTTTGAAATTGAACGACAAATTCGCTCTTAACGTTATTTGGTCTGTGATCCATATGTATGCTCCTACCAGAGACCAAGAACTAACATCGAGCAACCACTCACATCGGACTATTTCAGAGCATCGGTTTTTTCGCATACAAAGACCAACACCCTCCGCCACTACGTGGCCCTCCTCCCTCAAGGGAGGACTTAAGATCAGGATCATCAGGAGCCAAACACAGCATTCGCACGAGAACCAACATATTAATGGAATTTAACTCTTTGACTCATATGTAATGATGAACTCTTTAGGGAAACTGAAGAGCTCTTCAAGGCTTTTCAAGAACCCAGAACCTTACTTGCTCTCTTCGCTTTTCCCTTCTCTCTACTCTCAGAATAATGGTTTGGCAAGAACGGTTATTCCGAAAACACCCAATTCCGTCATTCCGACAAAGCTCCTGGTCGGAATCTCGATGCTACTGCTTCAAGGCTCTCCTCGGGAAACGGAGAACCATTCAACAGCCAGCCAGTCCCTTTGCTCTTCCTACTACCAACCTCCGGCCTCCAACGCCGGTTTTACAATTCACAACTTTGAACTTGGAACTGATCCTTTGCTTTTCCAACCTCTGACTACTGACCTCTAACCTTGGTTTCTCAAAAGCCCAGATCCTGAACAGGAGCGCTTCAGGATGACAAAATGAGTTCGTTTGATCAGATTACTTCACTTTGCTCGCTCTTTTTCCTTGGTTTTTGCCTCCTGGCACGTAAGCGCCAGCATCACTTCCCCGGATGTTCTTCCGGGCATCACTTCCTCGCGCGAGCGAGCCTCACTTCCTGCCGGAGGCAGCATCACTTCTGATCTTGATGCCACCAACCCCCGGCCTCCGACACCCCGACAACGGTCTTCAAAAGTGCAGATCCCGAAACAAGTTCGGGATGACAGAGTGAGGGGCTTCCACAAACCGCTCCCGGACAACTTTCTCAGTTGCTTTGAAACCCTGAACTGATTGGCGGTTCTCTTCACGAGACCCGAGACCCGTTTTGTTGGACTTTTCTACTTACAACTCACAACTTTGAACTTGCAACTGATCCTTTGCTCTTCCAACCTCTGACTACTGACCTCTAACCTCAGGTTTTATGCAGCCAGCAGGCGACTTTATGTCCCTCGGCCACCTCAAAGTTTCCGGGCATTTCTTCGCTGCAGATGTCCATTTTGTAGGGGCATCTAGGGTGAAACGGGCAGCCAGAAGGTGGATTTATCGGGCTAGGGGGCTCCCCTTCCAGTTTGATATTCTGAAGCTTCCGGTCCTCGGGATCCCAGTTTGGAATCGAAGCCATAAGCGCCTTTGTGTAAGGGTGAGCGGGGTTGTTGAAGAGTTCCCTCGCTTCGGCAGTCTCTACGACGTTTCCGAGATACATTACCATTATTCTGTCGCTCATGTGGTGTACGACGTCTAAGTTGTGCGAGATGAAGATATAGGACATCTCGCTTTCTTCCCTCAGCTCCTGCAACAGGTTTATGATCTGGCTTTGAACGGAAACGTCGAGGGCAGATGTAGGTTCATCACATATAATCAGTCTCGGTCTAACCGAGATCGAACGGGCTATCGCGATCCTTTGCCTCTGTCCCCCGGAGAACTCGTGAGGGTAACGCTGAGCGTATTCGGGATAGAGACCGACTTTCATCAGAAGCTCTCCAACGTAATCTTCTGCTTCTTTTTTGGATAAGAGATTGTGTGCCTCGATCGGTTCCCGTATAATATCCCTTACCGTCATTCTGGGGTCAAGTGAATCGAAGGGATTCTGAAAGATCATCTGAACATCTCGCCGGAATTTCGAGCGCACGTTCTTTCCAAGCCCTTTGGTTATGTCGTGTTCCTCTCCATTTTCGTCATGGTAGAGTATCTTCCCACCGGTCGGCTCGTAGATCTTTACTATGGTCCTGCCCAGAGTACTCTTGCCGCAGCCCGACTCCCCGACGACTCCGATTGTCTCTCCCCTGCTTATCTCAAGGGTAACAGACTGCATTGCCCTTACATGACCGACTACCTGGAAGAAGACACCGGCCTTTATCGGAAAGAACTTCTTAAGTCCTTCTGTAGAAAGTATCTTCATTTTTCGGATCCCCCCTCGAAAAGCCAGCAGGCAGCGGTGTGGCCGTCACCAACATAGAATTCGGGCGGGTCTTTTTGTCGGCAAATCTCCATCGCGTGAGGGCATCTAGGGTTGAATCGACAGCCTTCTGGGAATTCATATGCCCTGGGAACGTATCCTTCAATGTAAGGCAGTTTCTTCCCCTTGAAGGATCTTGTCACTCTAGAGCTGAGAAGACCCTTGGTGTACGGATGCGAGGGCGAGGAATATAGTTCCTTCACCCCGGCCTTCTCGACAATCTTTCCGGCGTACATTACGTGTACTCTGTCGGCCAGTTCGGCAACTACCCCGAGATCATGGGTGATGAAGATTATTGAACTGCCGAATTCACCCTGGAGCTCTCTCATAATGTTCAGGACCTGAGCCTGAATTGTGACATCCAGTGCGGTGGTTGGTTCGTCCGCTATTATTATCTCCGGATTTGTTATTAAGGCCATCGCAATCATAATTCTTTGAAGCATTCCGCCGCTCATTTCGTGGGGATACTCTCTGTACCTCTTCTCCGGTTCTGGGATATTTACCCTCCTGAGAATTGAAATGATCTCATCGTAGGTTCTGGTCTGGTCCCAGTTCATGTGTGCTCTGGCAACTTCCGTTAGCTGGAACCCTATCGTGTACAGGGGATCGAATGCCGACATAGGTTCCTGAAAGATCATACTGATTTCCTTGCCCCTTATGTCCCTGTACGCCTTGTTAGAAAGTCCCACGAGGTTCTTTCCCTTGTACAAGATCTCTCCCTCAACCTTGGCCGGCGGCACTTTTATCAGACCGAGAATTGTCTGGACGGTAACGCTTTTACCACAGCCGGATTCTCCGACAAGTGCGAGGATCTCTCCCTTCTCGAGATAGAAGCTTATGTCGTCCACAGCTTTGACCAGACCGTCCGGGGTCCTGAAATAAGTTTTGAGATTCTTCACCTCGAGTATCGCGCTCATACCTTCTCCACCGCCCTGTAAGGATCGACGGCGTCTCTCAAGGCGTCTCCCACGAAGTTGAAGGAGAGAACCGCAACGATTATGAAGATTCCCGGAACCATTAGCCAGGGATGGGCCTCAAGTTCAGATATAGACTGGGCCTGTTTCAACAGCAGGCCCCAGCTTGTCATAGGTTCCTTTATACCGAGCCCCAGGAAGCTAATCGCGCTCTCTCCCAGAATCATTCCCGGTATTGAAAGAGTAGAGACGACTATGAGGTAGCTTATCGTGTTAGGAATCAAGTGACGCGTTATTATTTTCATGTTAGATACACCGGATACTCTGGCGGCCAGAATGAACTCCTTCTCTCTCAGGCTCAGGACCATTCCTCTGACAACACGCGCAACACCCATCCAGCCGATTAGTGAAAGAACGATTACGATTCCGAAATAGACCCATGTACTTGGCCATTGAGGAGGTAGAATCGTGGCAAGCGCGAGCCAGAGGGGAATCCTCGGAAAGGATCTCAGAAGCTCAATGAAACGCTGTATGACTACGTCTATAGTCCCGCCGTAGAATCCCGAAAGCGCTCCAACTATCGCTCCTATGAATACGCTTATCAGAGTGCCGACGAGGCCGACTGTCATTGAGACCTTCCCCCCGATCAGGACCCTGGAGAATAGATCCCTGCCAAATCTGTCGCCGCCAAAAAGAAGAACCATCGCTATATCGGAAGATTCTTCAACACCGAAGAGATGGAGATCAGTCTTGAAAATCCCCCAGAATCTGTATTCCTCCCCTCTGACGAAGAACTTCACAGGAACTGGCCGGCTGGTGTCTTCGGAGAATTCCAGCCTGTAAGTCACGGGGTTTCTGACCTTCTTCATCCCGTACACGAAGGGGCCGATCCATTTACCTTCTTCATCGAAGAATCGGATCTTCGAGGGGGGCGCATAGACGAAATTCCTGTGGGAAGTCACATAGTTGTATGGCGCTATGAAGTCGGAAAATATGACGAGCAGATACATGATAGAAAGGGCTATTAAGCCAACAACACCAAGTTTATGTTTGAAGAAATTCTTTGCAATCCGGCTTTTCGTGCTCTGCATATCAGCTCATCCTTATCCGTGGGTCGAGAACGGCAAGCGCTATGTCGGCAAATAGATTCCCGATCTGGGTTATGATGGCGATGAACATAAGGAACGTCATTACTAGATACTGGTCGTGGTTGAGAAGCGCGTTATAGAAGAACGGTCCCATCGTCGGCAGATTCAGGACGATAGCGGCTATTATGGTGCCGCTGAATACGTTAGGAAGCTCCGTTCCGGCTATGCTGACCATCGGATTGAGTGCGTTTTTTATCGCGTGCCTTTTTACGGTCTTTTCA
This sequence comes from Mesotoga prima MesG1.Ag.4.2, assembly GCF_000147715.2. Lineage (NCBI taxonomy): Bacteria > Thermotogati > Thermotogota > Thermotogae > Kosmotogales > Kosmotogaceae > Mesotoga > Mesotoga prima. The sequence goes on from NC_017934.1 coordinate 2,825,739, forward strand.
TCGAGCCCGTGAGCCCTGAGCGAGGTGACAAAGGGAGAAGAAATGACATCTAACATGTTCCCGCGCATGACACGCATGAGTCCAGCAAGACCGCTCATGCCTACTACAACGAGAGGAATCCACAGGTGTTTAAGTAGATCCACAAACTTTTCCAGGCTGAAAGGCGCCCCAACGAACTGTGGCGAAAAGAGGCCACCGACCGAGGTCGCCCCCATCTGCAGCATGAGGTACATAAGGATCAGTGCCAGGAAGAAGTCCGGTACAGAAAGACCTATGAAGCCAATAACTGTTAGCGAATAGTCACCAAATGAATATGGATGCAGCGCAGAGTAGATTCCCATCGGAACGGCAAGGATCCATTGAAAAACGATGGCTCCTAGTGCAACGAAGACCGTCCAGCCCATTCGTTCCCATATAAGCTCTCCAACAGGTCTTTGAAAGGCAAAGGAGTAGCCGAAGTCCCCTCTGGTGACTATCCCCTTGATCCAGTTCCAGTATCTTATGTGGGCCGGTTCATCGAGCCCGAGATTCTTTCTGAGTAGCTCGATCTGCGCCGGTGAAATTCTCGGGTTGTCCAGATACTGGCTTATGAAATCACCGGGTTGTAGCTCGGTGATCACGAAGCAGATCACGGATATGAAGAACATCATTGGAATCATTATAAGCAATCTTCTAGCGATAAAAGACCACATAATCTTCCTCCGGAGAAGTAAAGCGGGAGGAGAATCTCCTCCCGCAGATGAAGCACTTATTTCTTAAATACGGTCCAGGAAGAGTAAGAGAGAAGCCCCTCTTCGTTCTGTTCGACGTTTCCTAGCGACTTGTTCGCGGCGTAAAGATTCATTCCTTTGCACACGAAAATCACGGGAAGATACTCCGCGTAGATCTCCTGCCATTCGTCGTAATAGGATTTTCTTTCGACCGGGTCCATTGCGACCTGGCCCTTTTCAAAGAGTTCGTACACTCTCTTTTCCCAATCAAGCATGTTTTCCATGATAGGAAGATTGGTGTCGGGGTCTCTCGTTGTTCTGTGCCAGTAGTAGAGCTGAGTTCCCGGCTGCCAGATCGCCTTTCTCAACTGGGGATCGGGCTGGTTCCCAAAGGCCCTGATTCCAGCTTCGAAACTGCCGGCGCCAAACATCTGTCCAGTTAGCGAGCTATCGAGTATCTGGAGGTTGACCTTTACTCCGATACTCTGCAAGTCCTGAGAGTAAATGTATGCGATGTCCTGGTACTCCTGCGGAGAGCTCTGCAGGGTAAGCACGAACTCGAACTTCGTCCCGTCGGGATACTCTCTGAAGCCGTCTCCGTCATTGTCTTTGAGTCCAAGCTCGTCTAGAATTCTCGCGGCCTCTGCCAGGTTGAAGGGTCTGCGAATCTCTTCGATTTTTGGATTGTAGAAGGCCTTGTTAGAGGGAAGTACAGGCACTCCTCCAAGAACGGCCAGTCCATTGTAGACCTCATCGATGATCCTCTCTCTGTCAAGGGCATATTCCATTGCCTGGCGGAACTCGGTAGTTCTGAAAACCTCTCTGAGTTTCGGGTTCTCAACATCGAAATTGAATGCGATGTGAATCGGGCTTGGAGTAGGCTGAGTAGGCTCGGCAAGGAAGACTCTAAATGGACCGCCGGCAAGTTCCCTCTCCTTGAGGATCGGGAAGTCGTTTCCACTCACGGCCATGTAGTCGAGCTCTCCTGCCATGAACTTGGCAAGCCTCACCTGTGCATCGCTTACAACGAGGTACTCGATCTTGTCCACGTAAGGAAGCTTGTTGCCATATTCATCGACCTTCCAGTAGTTTGGATTTTTCGTCATGACGACCTTCTGGTCTATTATGTATTCCGAGAGCATGAAGGGTCCATTTGCTGGAATCTCGTTCAGAGGAGTGTTTGTTAGCCATACATCGTTGACCGAGTCGGGTCTGTTCTTGTCGATCTTGCTTTCAAGCGCATGGGACGGGTAGATATAGGCGTGCGATAGAACTGTGAAGAAGGCAGCGTACGGCGCGGGCAGAATAGCCTTGACAGTGCTGTCGTCGACCTTTACCCACTCAATTGGTTTTGCTTCGATTGTGAATCTGGCTACGGAGTTTCCTCTGGCTACGGGATTCATAACGAAGTGCTCAAATGTGAAGATTACGTCATCGGCGGTCAGAGGGACGCCATCAGACCACTTCACATCTCTCAGGTGGAAGGTGACCTCCTTGTTGTCTTCCGAGACTTCCCACGACTCTGCAAGGGCGGGCCTGATTGCCGACGTAACCGGATGAGCCTCGACGAGTCCTGTGAGCATCTGTCCTGCAACGGAGTAAGCGTTGCTATCGAGAGTGCCGTAGAAATTGAATGACTGGGGGGAACCGGTAAGTGCCAAGTACAGCGTCCCTCCCATTCTGGGGTTTGGATCAGGTGTCAGCATGCTGTCTTCCACGAATGGAGCTGCCATTAACATGGCGGTGAAAAGAACTGCGAGAACTAACAGAAAGATTCGCCTCACGGTAAAAACCTCCTTTATGTTTTCTCTCCCGTCGGGGAGATCAAGGTAAAGCCAGTTTTCCTAGGACAACTCTCTTTCTCGCTCCTGTTACAGACGGAACGTTTGCCTCTACCCCGTTAAAGAACTCCTGGGCTAGAACTGCCATGCCAATCGCTTCCTTTGCCTGCAAGAAGGTTTTGTCAGGCACTTCTACATCAAGGCCGCTAAGCTGTTTAAGATCCTCGATCATAACGGGGTTAAGGGCCCCTCCTCCCGTAACTACTATTCTTTTCCCCAAAGGTAAATATGAATTGATGCTTTGAACCAACTGGAATACGCTGAACCTAACGAGTGTTCTAACAAGGTTTTCCGGAGAGGAGAAGGAGATCCCCTCCAGGAAGGTTTCGTTGTAGATCTCTCTTCCCGTCGATTTTGGGGGCTGCCTCTCAAAATATCTTCGGTCTCTCTCTATGAGAACGTCGAGTATCGCGCTGTCGACTGAGCCCCGGGCGGCGATCTTGCCCCCTTCGTCAAACTCCATGTTGAAATACCTTTTTGCTACTAAATCTATCAGGCAGTTGGCGGGACCTGTGTCGAAGGCTTTCATGTCTTCAAGCTTCTCGGCCACATAGCTAACGTTCGCTATACCACCTAAATTTACTGCGTAGATGCCGCTTTCAAAATAGATCCAGTCGAAATAAGGAATGATAGGCGCTCCCTCACCCCCGAAGACCATGTCCTTCTTCCTGAAATCAAAGACCACCGGAAGGCCAGTCTCGGACGACACGATGTCCGCTTCACCAATCTGAAGAGTGGCATGCACTGCGGGATCGTGGTAAACGGTTTGTCCGTGGTAAGCGATTGCGTCAACCTTGACTTCCGTTCCATTTAGAAAAGACTTGATTGCATCCGCATGTCTTTTCCCGATGAGGAAGTTCATCGAATTGACTCTGTCCACACCAGAAAGCGAAGGGTCGAAAGTTTTCACTATTTCATCGTGGAAACTCGACTCGAACTGAACGGAAGAGTGCTCGAGAAGCTTCACCTTCATGGACTTTCCGCTCCCGGAACAATTAACAATTGCAAGCTCCAAACCGTCGGCCGACGTTCCCGACATGACTCCGAGAATGCTTCTTGTTCCGCTGGAGAGAAGATCTCTTATCTCATTCCAGATCATCCGAGGCTCCCGAAGACAAGGTTGTGCAGGCGTCTTCTGATCTGCTGAATCTGCGGTATCGTATCCCGCCTGCTGATATTGGTTCGGTTGGACAGCATAATAACGAATAGTCCCGTAAGTGGATCGACCCAGATCGACGTTCCGGTAAAGCCGGTGTGTCCAAAAGCCTCTTCTCCAAGCATGTCACCTGCACTGGAACCTCTTGCAGGTGCCATCCAGCCTAGATGCCGTTTGCTTTCACCTATCGATACTGTTTCAGATATGAACGTTTCAAAGACCCTGGAAGGTACCAGCCTAGCATACATTAGACTGGAGACGAACTTGAAAAGATCTTCAACCGATGAAAAAACGCCGGCATTTCCGCTCACTCCACCGAGATAATACGCTAGTTCGTCATCCGGCAACCCTCTTAGAATCTTTCCTTCCCGTTCGCTTGTCGGCGCCACGTGATCTAGGCTCTTCGGCAGATACGTGGTCGAATTCATCCCGAGTGGTTCGAAAATCTGTTGTGAACAGAACTCGTCGAATTTTACAGAAGTGACTTTCTCGACAATGGCCATGAGAGTTATGAAGTTCAGGCATGAATAGTTTATCTTTTCCATCGGTACGGTCTCGGGTTCTAGATCTATGATGGATTTCAGCAATTCACGCCCCTTAAGCTCTCGCCATGCCTCGGAATATGGCTGCATACCTGAAGTGTGCGTGAGCAGATGAAAGATCGATATCCCCTTCTTCGATTCCGGAACATCGAAGAAATCTCCGAGCGTATCCCAAAGAGAAAGCTCCCCGCGCGAAACGAGAATCATTATCGCGCTTGTGGTTGCAACCACCTTGCTCATGCTTGCGATGTCGTAAACAGTTTCAAATGTCGTGGGGGTATTGTCGTCTACCGCAATGAAGCCATAGGTATTCTTGTAGAGGACCTCGGTATCCTTTCCCACCAAAACTACAGCTCCCGGGTACACTGCTTTTTCAATACCGCACGAGACTATTTCGTCAACCCTATTCCAGATCAAAGCGAGCCTCCTTATGTATTGCGTTGTCCGCTAACGGTCAGCAGTTACAAGTTGTCAGTTACAAGTTGCTAGCATAAGAACCGCTGTGCGCTTAAGAGAAAAAACCCGCTGAACGCTGCAAAGAGCCGTCCTTGGTCCTTCGTCCCAAACCATGAACCCGTCCTTCGGAAGAGCAGTTGCAAGTTGACTGTTCCAAGTTGCGAGCATAAGAACCGCTGTGCGCTTAAGAGAAAAAACCCGCTGGTCGCTGAGCGAAAGAATTCGTCATCTGAACTTGATTCAGAATCTTTGTTTGAAAGTCATTTGGAACAAGCTACCTGCTATGCATGCCCACGGTTTCCAAAGACAGTAGATCCCGAAACAAGTTCGGGATGACAGCGTATGGTTACTCCGAAAACGCTACAACGCATCATGCTGAACTCACTTCAGCATCTCTTGTTCGTGGTTTTTGACTTTAACCAAGAACTAAGAACAGATCCTTGCTCTAGAACGAATAACAGATTCTCCTTGGAGAACGGAGAACCATTCAACGTCCAACCAGTTCCTTTGCTATTTCCTACCACCAACCTCCGACCCGCAACGACGCCGGTTTTACAACTCACAACTCACAACTTAGAACTTGCAACTGATCCTTTGCTCTTCCAACCTCTGACCACTGACCTCTAACCTCGGTTTCTCAAAAGCCCAGATCCTGAACAGGAGCGCTTCAGGATGACAAAATGAGTTCGTTCTGATCAGATTACTTTAATTTGCTCGCTCTTTTTCTTTGGTTTTTGCCTCCTGGTGCTTAAGCGCCAGCATCACTTCCCCGGATGCTCTTCCGGGAATCACTTCCTCGCGCCAGCGAGCCTCACTTCCTGCCGGAGGCAGCATCACTTCTGATCTTGATGCCACCAACCCCCGACCTCCGACCCCCAACCACGGTTCTTCCAACAGCAATGCTATCGCATTTTCTTTCTGTATCCAAGTTTTCCCTCGGTTACTTAAATGGAACTATAGTCAAATATGATCGATAGGCAGCGGAATCTAAGGTTATGTATATTCATACTATACAAATTTACAATTGACAATACAAGGTAATAAAAACTAGAATTGTATCGTATGAAAACCAGGGAGAATTCAGAATGAATTTCGACGAAGCCGTAGGACGGTTGTTTTTGATTGGAATACCCGGTCCGGAAATCGATAGCGAGACCGAAAGGACACTTCGAGAAGTCAAACCCGGGGCGGTTATTCTCTTTTCGAAGAATATCGTCGATGCTGTTCAGGTAAGGGCTCTCGTAGATGACATTCAAAGAGTCCTTGGATACAAGCCCGCAATTGCCATCGATCAGGAAGGTGGGATAGTAAGCCGACTGAGGGACGGCTTCTCTGTTTCGCCCGGAGCTATGGCAATAGCCGCCACTGGAACCACCGAAAACTCCTTCGTTGTTGGAAGAATACTTGCCAGAGAGATGAACGCCATAGGTGTGAATTGGAATCTCGCTCCCGTCGTCGATATTAACTGCAATCCCAAAAACCCGGGAATCGGAGTAAGGAGTTTCGGCGATTCTCCGGATCAGGTTATAGCCTACGCAAGGGCCTTTGTAGAGGGTATGAAGAGTGAAAGAGTGATGAGCTGTTTGAAGCATTTTCCCGGCAAGGGAAGGGTAGATGTTGACGCTCATCTGGATTTACCGATTCTGGACATCCCCCAATCTTTACTTTATGAATACGAACTGAGACCATTCAAGGAAATTCAAGCAGACTCGATAATGCCTTCGCATATATACATGCCTCAGCTTCAGGCCTCCCGGGTTCCGGCATCGATGTCGAGAGAGATATTGACGGATCTTGCCAGGAACGTGCTGAATTATCGGGGGGTCCTTGTCGCAGATGATCTGGGAATGGGGGGAGTGAGCAACTACTTCACGCCCGAGGAAGCCGCTATACAGGGTCTGAGAAATGGAATGGATTATCTGACTTACTGCCACGATCCGGTTGTCCAGAGAAGAGTCAAGAAGATTCTGATTAGAGAGATAGAAAAATCGCCGGAGCTGGAAAAGCGTTTCCAGGAATCTCTACAAAGAGTTGAGAAGTTCCGGGTAGAGGCGACCAGTGCCGACAGGTTCTCGATCGAAGAGATCGCCTCCCAGGAGAGTCTGAATGCGATGCAGGAGATTTCCGATAGATCTATCACGGCCATTCTGGAAGACAGTTCTCTTCTTCCCCTTCCAATCGAGAGTGTGAGCGGAATATTCTCTGTAAGACTTTCAAGATTGGTTCAAGTTGAAGACGGTCCCCAGAAGGGAGTTCCCACTGTGGCCAGAGAGATCGCGCAGATGTCAGACTGTCCGATAATTGACTTCTCGCCTAACATAACCGTCGAAGAAGCGGACAGACTGGCTGCCAATTCCCCGGGCAAGGGAGTAAGATTGGTCTTTACGGAGAACGCTCACCTTCACGAAGGTCAGAGAAAGTTACTCTTGAAGCTTTCGCAAAGAACGGGAAGAACGCTGGTAATAGCATTGAGAAACCCATACGATGCTTTCCTGGAAGGCGTTAAGAACTGCATAATCAGCTACGGCTACGAAGCGGTTTCGCAAAGGAGCCTTAAGAAGATTCTAGACGGCACGATCAAAGCGCAAGGGAAACTTCCGATAAAGATACCGCAGGAGGTCTAGGATGAAGTTTGATCAACTGGAGACAGAGAGATCTAATCCCAGAACGAGGAATTTAGATGAGCTATCGACGTACGAGATGCTTAGAATTATGAACGAAGAGGATGCAACAGTTCCACTGTCTGTTAGAGAGGTTCTCAATGAAGTTGCCTCTGCGGTTGAGTTATGCGTCAGGTCTCTTGAAATGGGAGGAAGAATCGTATATGCCGGTGCGGGCACAAGCGGCCGTCTAGGCGTTCTTGATGCTGCGGAGGTCGTTCCCACTTTTGGCGTTTCGAAAGACCTGTTTGTAACCATGATAGCCGGGGGCCAGGAAGCCCTCGCAAATGCAGTCGAACAAGCCGAGGACAGCATTGAGTTAGGCGAAGAAGAAGCAAAAAAGGTAGATATAACTGAAAAGGACGCTGTAGTGGGGATCTCGGCATCGGGACGGACACCTTATGTGGAAGGAATACTGAAGTACGCGCGAAAGCAGGGAGCCAGAACCATCTTGATATGCAACGTCGGGACTCCCCGGCTCACCGAGCTTGCCGATGTTACGATAGCCGTCAGGACCGGCCCCGAAGTGATTACCGGCAGTACAAGGCTGAAGGCCGGTACGGCTCAGAAGATGGTCTTGAACATGATCAGCACGATCACGATGGTCAAGGTCGGCAGAGTCTTCGGAAACTACATGATAGGGGTGAAGATCCTCAATCGCAAACTGGTGGATAGGGCAACCAGAATAGTCTCGGAGATCAGCGAGCTCTCTTACGAAGAATCGGAGAAGATACTGGAAGCCTCAGGCAGGGAGGTACCTCTTGCGATTCTCATGGCCCTTACCGGTCTCGGAAAGGAAAAGTGTGAGGAATCTCTCAAACGCAACAGGGGTCATGTGCGTTCGGCTCTCAAAGAACTTGGAGGGGTGAGTTGATAGAAGCGGGAGCTCCGGTCTACTACCGGATATATAAAGAACTTAAACGACGGATAGGAAAGGGAGTCTATTCGAAGAGACTTCCGACCGAAAAGGAGCTCTGCAATGAATTCAACGTAAGCAGACTTACGCTTCGAAGGGCTTTGGACGAGCTTAAAAGAGAGTCGGTTATCGAGTCTGCCAAAGGCCGGGGAACCTTTATTGTCGACGAGAAGCGAGAGGAGAGCATAAGCTCTCTTACAGGGTTCACCGAGGAGGCCGCCCGAGACAAGCAGAGGGCAAGATCCGTTGTCCTGAGCGATGGGTTGATGGTTCCGTCGGAAGAGATCGCAAAGCTCTTCGGAATTCCCGATGACGCGATGGTTGTGTTGCTGGAAAGGGTAAGATATCTCAACGACGAGCCCTACGGAATTGAAAGGGCTTACCTGAACCCGCTGGCAGATATCAGGATTCTCAACATCGTGAACAGAGATATGAGCGAGGCATCGCTTTATAATATCCTGAAGAACGAGCTTTCACTGGTTCTCGATCACGCGTTGGAGAACATCGAGGTCTGCAGACTGACGAAAGAAGAGGCGAAGCACCTCAAGGTCAACGAGAATAGCTATGGAATAAGACGCGAGAGACAGACATTTACCGACAAGAACATCTGTGTTGAAGTGGTGAGATCCGTATACAGAGGCGACCGTTACAGACTTAAAGTTGTGAGGAGAGTAGAATGACCAGAAAGATAATAGCGATGGATGGAGGCGGGACGAATCTTAGAGTCACTTGCATATCCAGCGAGGCCAGGTTCAGGAAGAACTATGGCACCGGAGTCAATATTACGGCTGTCAGTAGCGCGAATTTAGTATCGATCTTCTCGCTGGTTCGAGACGACGTTGGAATTCCCGATTACATAGTCGCGGCCTTCTCCGGCGCTGGAGACAAGACTCGCGAAGAAAAGCTGAGACAGGCGCTGCATTATGTTTTCGGCAATATTGAGATTGAAGTTATCATGGATATAGAAGGTCTGTACAGAGCTGCCGTCGGAGAGGCTAGAGGTGTCGTGGTCGTTTCGGGAACGGGATCGACAGTCTACGGTCATGACCGGGAAGGAAAGGCCGTCAAGTCCGGCGGCTGGGGCCATATCTTCGATGACGAGGGAAGCGCCTACTGGATTTCTAAGGAATTGATCACTGCCTCTCTGAAGTATAGGGACGGTCTGATTCCTCACGACCCCATCTTCGACAAATTGGTCGAGTTCTTCGAAATGAGTACTATTGAAGAGCTCGTAAACCTCACCCTCATGCCCGACATGAAGACAGAGATAGCGTCTTTCAGCAGGGTGGCGCTTGAAAACCCCACCGGGCTTGCAAGAAGAATCGCTGACGAAGGAATAGAGATACTCGCAAAGAGAACACTCAATGTCCTGGAAAAAACAGGCGAGGTAGAAACCATCCATACATTTGGTGGTTCCTTTGCCTCGGCCTACTATAACAATAAGTATTCAGAGATGATAAACAATCACAGGACAACGCTCTTCACGGGCAATGTCGATGAGATCCTTGCCGAGCAGGCATTCGAGAAACTCAATAGATCCTGAACTCTCTTACTAGATTCTCGAACTCTCTCTGCTCGTCTTTCCACAACCCGGAAAGTTCGGCGGCCGTGGCTCCTTCCAGGAGCCTTTCTCTGTACTGCTCGTCGCCCATTATAAGGTCGAAATGGTACCTGCCGTCCCACATCTTGTTCAGTGGGATGCTGGTTCCGTGATAATGAACATCCCAGTCGAATTTTTCCGGCCAAAGCTTCATGAGAGTGGCGATAATATCTAGGGCAAGTTCCAAAGGTTTGATTGCGTTTCTATCAGTAACATAGAACTCGAGGCCATTACAGGGCTGGTCGTGAAGCTTGAATGCTCCCGGAATGAAACTCCTCTCTCTGAAGGCAACACCAGGATGATCGTGCTCTTTAAGTTCCTTATAGAGCGGTGCCGAGTCGATCCATGGCGCTCCTATGTATTTGAAGGGATGAACGGTACCGCGCCCCATTGACAGGTTCGTGCCCTCGAAGAGGCAGAAGCCCGAGTAGAGTATTGCGTGCTCGAGCGAGGGAATATTCGGGGAAGGTGTGCTCCAGAGATGACCGGTCTCATCATAGTACATATACTTCTCGTAATTCTCCATCGGAACTACTGTAAGATCGGCACCGATATCGAAGACCTTGTTGAAGTACTTTGCCACCTCTCCAACGGTCATGCCATATCTCAGAGCCAGGCCGTACCCGCCGACAATGCTGTCAAGCCTCTTCTTTATTGTGGGGCCCGCGATCTTGCATGAAAGCGGATCTGGTCTATCGAGGATGACTACCTCTATCCCCCTTTTCGCGCACTCCTCCATTGAATAGACGAGGGAGTAGAGATAAGTATAGAATCTAAGACCTACGTCCTGAATATCGTAAACGAAGGCATCGATTCCGGAAAGCATCTCTTCCGTCGGTCTTATCACATCTCCAAAGAGCGAATAGATCGGTATACCATACTTTGGGTCCACCGCGTTGTTGACGCTCACTCCATCGGCTGCGGCTCCCGAGATACCGTGCTCGGGTCCGAAAAGCTTCACGATGTTGAATCCCCCGTTCAGCATGAGATCGACGTTGATTTTCAGATCTCCGTTTACGCCGCTCGAATTCGTCAGCAACCCGATCCGTTTCTTCTTCAGTATGTCGCTCTCTAAGAGACAGTCTATACCAAGCTTAACTTTCATACCCAGCACCTCACTTTATTGCTCCTTGCGTCATGCCCGTTATAAACTGCCTGGAGAACAACAGGAAGAGTATTATCGTTGGAGCGACGGCCAGCGTAAGTCCCGAGAACAAAAGATGCCACTGGTTCACATACTCCCCGAAGAAGATCGAAACTGCCAGAGTGATTGTCGCCTTCGATCTATCCGTGATGAAGATGAGCGGGAAGAAGAAGTCGTTCCATACGTTGACGAAGCTGACGATCGAGACTATCGACAGGGCAGGCTTGACCAGAGGAAGAATTATTCTCCAGTAAATCTGCATCGGAGAAGCGCCGTCGATTCTTGCAGCTTCTGAAAGCTCGTTAGGGACTCCGTCAATAAAATTCTTCAGAAGGAATACGGAGAACGGGATGTTGATTGAAGTGTAGATTATTATCAGTCCCAGTAGCGAGTTCGTCAGATCGAAGTTTCGCATCAGTATGAATATAGGAATAATAGCGAGTCTCGCCGGAAAAGCCAGACCCAGCATAGAGTAAATAAAGAGGAATCTTCTTCCTTTGAAAGTGTACTTCGAAATCGCGTAAGCGAACATCGAAGAGACAATTACAATACCGATGACGGATACCCCGGCAACGATCAAACTGTTCTTGTAACCCGTTCCTATTCCGGCCTGTTGCCATGCCTTCGAATAGTTTTCGAAGAGGACTTTCGACGGGAATGAAAATGGTTGCAAATAGATCTCTCTCATTGATTTGAGAGAGTTCATGATCATAATGAAAAACGGAACCAGAATGATCAAACAGTAAACAACCAGAAGGAAGTAGACTACGATTTTACCGAAAAGGCTAAGCTTCAGCATGATTCATGAACTCCTTTGTCTCTTCTCGACTATGAAGACATACAATATAGAGACGGGCATGACTATGGCAAAAATGAAGACCGTTACCGAAGCCCCCAGCCCCATATCAACGGCTCCGCTACCAAGTCCACCGAAGGCCGTTCTGTAGAAAAGCGTTCCGAGAACGTCTGTAGATCTGTAGGGACCGGCTTGAACGCCTTCCAGAGCATATACCATGTCGAATATATTGAAACTCCAGATGAAGAGGAGAATTGCTAGCGTTCTGAATGTGGAGAATGCCAGCGGGAATATGATTCTCCAGGTTATCCTCCAGTTGTTCGCTCCGTCGATATAGGCGGCTTCTATCAGTTCGGGTGAAATATCCAGAATCGCCGCCAGAATTACAAGCACATAGAATCCGAGATTTCGCCACACGTTTACAAGAATTATTGTTGTAAGAGCTGTGTTTGCCTGACCTAACCAGGGTTGGGCCAAACTGCCCAGTCCGACAGTTCTTAAGAGCTGGTTCACCAGTCCGGCCTGAGGATTCAGAAAGAGAACCCACATGAAGCCGACCAGAACAAGAGGTATCATATTCGGGATATACGTGACTACCCTGAATACTCCGGCTCCCTTTATCTTGCTTGCCAGCATCAAAGCGATCAAAAAGCCCAGTCCAAGTTCGAGAATCGTGAGCATTATGAAGAAGTAAACGTTGTGGAAAAATGCGTTGAACAACTCCTTGGAAAAGCTTCCGGAGAAGAGAGTTTGAAAGTTCTTCAGTCCGACGAAGGTTCTCGGCCCCACGCCCGACCAGCTGAAGAAGCTCAGAATTAAGCTGTCAAACAGCGGATAGATTATGAATATCGAATACAGGATTAGAGCAGGTAAGATGAAGACGAGAAGGTATCTGAGTTTTATTTGCATCTTCGTTCTCCTCTATAAACTCCTCCCCGCCTACCGGCGGGGAAGAGAAAAAATCTATCGTTTACTGATTCATCAAAGGTGGGTACCACTGAGATATTGCGTCCTGAGCCATCTGAGAGAGTCCTTCGGGGGTAAGCTTGCCTGCGTAAAGAGCTTGCATTCCCGGGCTGAGAACGTCGTCGTACAGAGAAGGCTTCTGTGTCGTGAAGACAGATCCTACCCAGTAGACCCATGGAGAAGCGTTGTTGTTGTAGACATCCAGAACTTCTTCAAGAAGAGGATCCGGTGGAATCGATGCTCCGAGAACGGCAGGGATGTTGTAGGTGATTCCGGCGAATATCGTTCCGAATTCAGGTGTAGCACAGAACTTGATTATCTCCTTGGAGTCCTCGAGGTTCTTGACATTAGATGTCAATGCTATGGCTCCGTCGAGATACGTGTAGGCATAAGGTGTCTGATCCTCGGTAAGTGGTGGGACCATGAAATATCCGACATTTAGATCTGGATTCAGATCTTTCCATGTCTGGTAACCCCAGGCGCCGTAGAACACCATCGCTGCCTGGCCGAAGGCAAATGCCGCGTCCTGATCTACAGTCGTGTTTCCCATGAAACCGTCCTGATAGTAAACCTTCAGGTCGTTCAGTCTCTTGTTCAGATCGGTGAACTTTGGATCGAGGAAGTTTGTTTTGCCTTCTGTTAACGCCTTTATCCAGTCGGGTCCAAGCACACTGACACCACACATCGCGTGCTGCATCGTGAGTGCCCAAGCTTCCTTCCCGTAGAGGAAAAACGGTGTGATTCCCTTGTTCTTGATAACTTCAGCGTTGGCGACTAATTCATCCCATGTTGCAGGTTCCTCTAGTCCGAATTCTTCGTAATAGTCTTTGTTGTAGAATATTCCAACTACTTGGACTGCAAAGGGAACTCCGTAAACCTTATCTTGCCAGGTAACTGAGTTCAGAGCGGCCTGCGGGAAGTTCGACATATCCGTAAACTCGTCGATTGGAAGGTAAAGGCCATTCTCGATCAGAACCTGAGTCCTTCCTCCGGGAAGTCTTCTAGAGTATACGATATCCGGACCTTCGCCGGTCTGGAGAGCAAGGGCAACCTTCGAGTCGTATTCCGTTGGTGCGAATGCCGTGTATTCGATCGTGATGTCGAGACCTTTGCTCTTCAAAGCCGCTTCGACTTCTTCCCATACCTGAGCATCCTGCGTCCGCCAGCTCCAGATTGTGACTTTGCCAGCAAATGCGCTTACAGCAATGATCGCGACCAAAGCCAGTAACAAGAATTTCTTCATACTTTCCCCTCCTACAAAATAAAGTTGAGTACATACTTACGGTATAACACAATAGAAATATCACAGATCAAACAAAACCCGGTAAAGACCGCGCTTGCCGTTCATAGAAATAAAGAAGAACAAGAACTTATGCCCAATATTGTTAGTATGATTATACAATATGTACTAATCCAAAATAAAACTCCGAAAACCATTGCACAGGCAAGATCAGTAGAGCTCATTGCCAGAATTCAACACTATGCCGGCCTCAATGCAAGACAAGAGAGATCGATCCTGCAAAATTCCATTTTCCACGCAAACAAACTACCTTTACTGAGAAAATATCAGAAATTCTTCAATACAAGCATCCATGAAAACCCGCTAATTTGAGACTACTTATTCAAGAGTGTGGTTTAGGTGGGAAATTGACTTCATGAAAACAGACTAATCGGATAGAATCATGATATAAGTAGTAAACACGACATCAGATGATCCCGTCAACCGGAGTTTTGTGATCACTGCATTGTCTCTTGGAGGTGGCAGATGGAAAGGGTTATCGTAACTATTGAGGCCAGTATGGAAGGTACTGTTGATAACTTCCTGTTGATGAGACACAGAGATGTCGAGTACCTAAAAGAGGCGCTTGTCACGGATGATTTCGAAAGAATGATGGAGATTGTGAAAAACTTGAATAACGAGGGAAGATGCTGCGGTTTTGACTTCATTGCTTCGATTGGGACGAAGCTCTTCGCCGCCGCCTCTGAGAAGAACAAGCTGGCCGCCGAAATTTGCGTGGACCTTTTCAGCTGGTATATGACGAGAATCAGGACGGAAGTATTCGGAGAGTGATACAGTTTCATACGAAGAGAGGTCTTGGAGGTTACGATTGATTCTGAAACCCATGGAGCAGCCGGTTTTACCGGAAAGGATATCAGATAAACCTGCAATAGCCATCACCGAAGGTGATCCTGCCGGGATTGGGCCGGAAATCGTCTCGAAAACCATCGCCAGTGGAGAGATCTTCGAGATCTGCAGACCGATTGTGATAGGTGAGTTCGGGACTCTTCAAAGAGAAATAGACAGAAACCATTTAGGCATGAAAATAGAGACGGTCTCCGAGATAACCGATCAGACGGAATTCTCCCCGGGAACTCTCTCTTTGATCGACATGGCAAACCTCTATAGACTTCCGGAGTATGGAAAAGTCGATAGAGCATGCGGGAGAGCGGCTTTTGAATTTCTCGAGAAGGCGGTAGAGCTGGCAGAAGAGGGAAGAGTGTCTGCAATTACAACCGCCCCAATAAACAAGCTTTCTATAAAGGCTGCGGGAATACCTTATGCGGGGCACACCGAGATTCTCGGCGCCCTGACGGAGACAATAGATCCCCTGACGATGTTTGAGATCGCGGGAGAGATGAGAGTTTTCTTTCTCTCCAGACACCTATCGCTAATAGACGCCTGTAGAATGGTCAAGAAAGACAGGGTCTACAATTACATATTGAGATGCGAAGCTGCTCTGAAACGGCTTGGAATACAGCTGACGAAGCCGATCGGTGTGGCGGCTCTCAATCCTCATGGGGGAGAAGGCGGTCTCTTCGGAAGCGAAGAAACCGAAGAGATTATTCCGGCAGTAGAACTAGCAAGAAAGAAGGGCATAGATGTTGTTGGTCCCATAGGTGCCGATTCGATCTTTAACATGGCGAGGAGGGGTGTCTTCTCCGCCATCATCTCTATGTATCATGATCAAGGACACATTGCAACGAAGACCCTCGATTTCGAGAGGACGGTCTCAATAACCCTGGGAATGCCTTTTCTTAGAACTTCCGTGGATCACGGAACGGCCTTCGACATAGCCGGAAAGGGAATCGCCGATCCCACAAACTTGATCGAGGCAGTGAAAGCCGCGGCTCGATATTCTTAGATTCAGTCAATCTTCTTCATTGGGTGGTTTGATGTTGATTTAGGCTTCATGAAAGTCTGTTGTGATTGCTTGACAAGTATCGTGCCCGGCTGCTTTTACTAAGGTCTTCAAACATTAGCAAATCGATTTTTCAAAAACCGAGTCCCTTTTCAGCTTTGGTTCAGGGTTTCTGCACGGGATCTTATTCCTACATTATTGCTCTTCCTCACATGATCAATGTAGCGTAGAAGAAAATAAGCATCGGAAAGATTCATGAATTATCTAGAGGATTCACGTAAATCTAATGCAAAAAACCGAGTCTGTCCTTTTTCAACAATATCCGCTTTCGTGATTTTTCGACTACCTGCTTTCTGAAGATTTTCCATGCTTCTTTCGAGTAGATTCAATCTGATGCAACGTTAGAGAATGCTGGAGAATAGCACCGCTTCCCTGAAGCGAAGCATGGAATGGTCTATAATAGAAGATCAAATACTTTTCCAGAAAGGAAGCTTCATGAATACAGTTGAAGGCCGAAGAGTCGATCCAATGGTATCCAGCGAAAACTCCAACGAAGGATTCAATGCGATAAGCCATATATTGGCTGCCGTTCTTGGTCTTGCAGGGCTGGTCCTGCTAGTTGTTTTTTCTGCCATTCAACAGAAGTGGCTCCATCTGGTAAGCTTTTCGATATACGGAACGACCGTCGTCGTTTCAATGACCTTGAGCGGTCTTCTCCACTTCTTTCTCTGGTTCAGAAAGTATTACAGGATCTTCGCGATCCTCGATCACAGCGCAATATACTTGCTTATCGCCGGTACCTACACCCCTTTCTGTCTCGTTGTAGTAGGAGGCTGGGTTGGCTGGACGGTCTTCGGGATAATCTGGGGACTTGCCATCCTCAACATCGTGCTGAAGTCTGTTTTCTTCTCCACTATGCCGCTATGGGTTTCGATGGCGGGCTATCTCTCGATGGGGTGGCTGTCGCTTGCCATGGTCTACAGTGTTTACATACGTCTGGGGCTATCGGCAATCCTCCTTCTGCTTTTCGGCGGCTTCTTCTATACTGTGGGCGCGGTGATCTTCATACGTGAGAAACCGAATCCCTTCCCCGGTAAGTTCGGTAACCATGAGATCTGGCATATCATGGTTATGCTTGGCAACCTTACCTTTCTCCTGATGATGTTTATCTACGTCTTGCCTCTCTAGAAACTGCCATCACATGATATTAACAGAATAATCGAATCATTCTGAATTATTCGGTTATAGATGTCCCAGAACGCCCATAGTCGTTCTAGAATTGCTTTGGACCTAAGTTACTAAGGTGTTAGAATAAATGCAAACGTTTCCGCAAACGTTTGCGGCATCGTTGGTGAATTTGGAGGTGTCCCGAATGGCTAGAATCACCATAAAGGATGTTGCAAAGTCACTTGAGCTTTCAGTATCGACTGTTTCTCGAGCCCTGAATGATAAGGGGGATGTTGATGAGAAGACCAGAGAGAAGGTTAAGAATAGAGCGAGGGAACTCGGTTACACGCCAAACATGATGGCGAAGGCGCTAAAGGGAAAGACGCTTGGGTTGCTCGGAGTAATAATTGATGACAATACTAACCCTTTTTACGCGGAAGTCGTTAAGGGAATGGAGAGAGAAGCTAAGAAGCATGAATTCCACCTTCTTCTTGTGAACACTGCTGCTGATTACGAGGAACAGGTCTTTGCAATCGAGTTCTTGCAGAACAAGGGAGTAGACGGAATCCTTATCGCTCCTGTCGATGATACGAAACCTGTCGAGATGGATGGTATCAAGGTACCTTTTGTAATAGTCGGTAGGCACTTCGAGAAGAGCGATTTCTGTGAAGTCTACAATGATGAGGAACTTGGGGGATACATCGCAACTCGACACCTGCTCGAATCGGGGCGCTCAAACATCATCACAGTTCAACCGGATATGAATATCTTCCCTACCCGGGGAAGAAGTCTCGGCTATAGAAAGGCGCTGCAGGAATATTCCGCTGAATCTGCAAATTCGGCCATCGAACTCAAATCTTCTCCAGAAAACGCCGGGAAAGTTGTTCTAGAGTATCTTGAATCCAGCGGAACTTGCGATGCAGTTTTTGCCTACAACGACATGTATGCTCTCGAGATAATCGCCCTACTACGTTCTAAGGGTATGAGAGTTCCCGAAGAGATCGCGGTGGTCGGATACGATGACATACCCTATTCGGTCTATGTTTGTCCAACCCTTACTAGCGTTGCGCTTGATAAGGATTGGCTCGGAAGAACCAGTACCGAGATGCTCATCAAGATGATCAAAGGCAAGAAAATTAGAGAGAAGAGATATGTGCAGAAACCTGTTCTCAGAGTTAGAGACTCTGGGTAGGAATAACCGAACAAGGGAGGGGTTTTTTGTGAAGAAACTGCTTGTTTTCTCATTGTCAGCCTTACTTTTCTTCTCAGTCTCTGCTTTTGGATTAGTCACTCTCGAATACTGGACGGGTTTTACAGGGCCCGACGGTAGTTTCATGCAGGAACTTGTCGACAAGTTCAACGAAGAACACAAGGACGAGATTCAGGTAAACATGAGCACCATGCTATGGGCGGACTATAACACAAAGGTGCCCATAGCACTTGCAAGCGGAAAGGGACCGGATGTTGGTATTGCCCATGTGGACAACATCAGAAGTTTTGTGAGTCAGGGAATGCTTCTACCTTTGGATGAGTACCTTGAGATCATGAACATGAAAGAGGGAGACATAGTCTCTTCGGTTTGGGATGCCGTTCATGTAGACTCAAGTGTGTACGGAATTCCACTTGATGTCCATCCTCTCGTCTTCTACTGGAACAAGGACCTTTTCGAAGAGGCCGGTCTTGATCCAGAGAATCCTCCGACGACTCGAGATGAATTCGTTGAGGCCGCGAAGCTTCTTACGAAGGACACTAACGGAGACAGAACAATCGACCAGTGGGGCACAATGATTCCAGTAGGTTGGCCTAACTACTTCATATGGTTTTCTACCTTCTTCTCCAATGGGGGAGTGCTGTTCAACGAAGATTTGACGAAGGCCGCCTTCAATAGTCCTGCCGGAATCGATGCAATGCAGTTCTTGGTGGATCTGGTTTTCAAGCATAAGGTTTCGCCAGAAAAGGTACAGGTCGACGCAGACATCGACGCTTTCAAGAGAGGTACCTGCGCAATGGAATTCAACGGAATCTGGATGCTGACTGACTACATGAAAGTTGAAGGTCTGAATTTCGGCGCCGGGCCGGTCCCACAATTAGGGTCTGAAAAGCCGGCAAACTGGGCCGGTTCTCACACTATGGTCATCTACAAACAGAGAAAACAGGACAAAGAAAGAACTGAGGCCGCTGCCAAGTTCATAAGCTGGATAAGCAATCACAGCTACGAATGGGCACTTGCAGGCCAGATTCCCGCTAACATCTCTGTTCAGAATAGTCCGGAGTTCCTGTCCTTGCCGTATCACAGCACAATTGCCAAAGGTGCTGAATACGTTGTTTTCCCGCCTTTCTTCCCAAAGTACGGCGATGCTACAGGCCCGATATGGGAAGCGTTGAACCTTGCCATTTTGGGACAAAAAACGGTTGAACAAGCTCTTAGCGACGCGGAAAGAATAAGCAACGAAATTCTTCAAGACTAACTGAACCTTATGTCCCTTCCGGAGAGGTTTTCCGGAAGGGACATTCATCGAGGAGGTTCTCTTGAGAACAAAGAAGGTTATTCCATATATTCTCATTCTGCCCCATGCGGTGTTCTTTGGCGTGTTTTTCATTTTCCCGTTATTCAAGAGTGTTTATATGAGCCTCACAGAGTGGGGATTGTTTCAAGGCATGATTAAATATGTCGGGTTGGATAATTACGAGAAGATCTTCGATTTCAGTGGATATAGATCGGAATACTTCTGGAAGGCAATATGGGTAACCGTTCAATTCGTTATCTATTCTGTACCCGTGCTTGTTTTTGTTGCAACCGGGCTGGCTCTTATGCTAAACAGCAAGAAGCTGAAGGCAAAGAGCCTGCATCTTACGGCGACTTTTGTTCCTACCGCGCTCTCCGTAACCGTCGTGGCTGTAATGTGGAGATGGATATTGAACAATCACTCCGGCCTGCTGAACTACGTTCTGAGTTTCTTCGGCATCGACAAAGTCCCCTGGCTCACAGATCTACCCTGGGTTTGGTTTTCTATTGTCATCGCGACAGTATGGTGGACAGTAGGCTGGAACACCGTGATCCTTCTGGGCGGGCTCAAAAAGATTCCCGATTCTCTGTATGATTCTGCCAAGGTCGATGGGGCAAATTCAATTCAAAGGTTTTTCTATGTAACGCTTCCCGGTCTGAAGCAAGTGATGATGTTTGTAGTCATAACTCAGGTACTTGCCGGATTCGGGTTGTTTGCTCAACCTCAACTGATGACTGGCGGTGGTCCCGGGAGGGAGACGATTCCGATAATGCTCCACATTTATGGAGAGGCATTTAATCCTTCGAGGCCGAGAATGGGTTACGCAACAGCCATGTCATTAATCACGGGAGTGATAGTAGTTTCCGTAACCTTCCTCCAGTACTATCTCTTCACAAGAAGTAGCAAGGAGGACCGGCGATGAGGAGAAGAGGTTTTGGAATAAACATAGTTGCTTTACTGATCTCTCTCATATTCCTTTTCCCGCTTTACTGGACTTTCCTGACCGCATTCAGAACTGAAGCCCAGATACTGGCCTGGCCGCCTGACTTCTTGCCAAGAAACCTTACGACTTCGAACTTCAAAGAGGTTCTGTCACATCCTCACGATACTCCAGTTTTTCGGTGGTTCTTGAACAGTGTGATCGCCGCCGTGAGCTACGCAAGCCTTTCAGTGTTTGTGGGGATTCTTGCCGCCTTCGCTCTTGCAAGGTTGAAATTCAGATTCAGAGATACTTATTTCAAGCTGATGCTGGTTTCCATGGCGGTACCTGGGATGATTCACTTTCTTCCCAACTATACTACGGTAGAAGCCTTTGGATGGACAGACAGTCTTATAGCGATAATCGTTCCGGGTCTGGCCTCCACTTTTGGAATCTTTCTCTTGAGGCAGTTTTTCATAAGCATTCCGAGAGAAATCGAAGAGGCTTCTATAATAGACGGGGCAAACATCAGGCAGCGAATCCTTTACATTATAGCGCCCCTTGCGAAAGAGTCAATAATCATTCTATGGGTGATGAACTTCATGTCCAACTGGAACGACTACTTATGGGCGCTTGTCGTTCTTTACTCTCCTGAGAAGAGGACCATGCCGGTAGGAATCTCGACACTTCAGGGGAAGTACGTTACGCAGTACGGCCCTTTGATGGCCGGTGCTCTCTTTGTTGCCGTTCCCTCAATACTAATATTCCTCCTGGTCCAGAGGTACTACATTAAGGGAATAGACATAAGCGGTGGAGTAAAGGAGTAATGCTCATGAAGAGACTATTCGTGATTATTCTATTCTTGGCGGTGGCTTTCAGCGGAATAGCTTCGTTTGTCAAGATATCACCCGCCGGGAAGTATTTCGAACACAACGGAAGAGCGATTGTTCCTGTAGGATTCAATGACGCAATAACCTGGCCTTCATTGATTTCTCTGAGCTATGGCAACAAGGAGGCCGCCGAGGAGTACTTCGAGAAGCTCTCCCACTATGGAGTGAATACACTGAGGATCATGTTTGAATATGCACAGGACAGGTCTGGTCTATCACTTTTCGAGTCACCGCTCGGAACATACAACGACACCGTAATAGGTATATGGGACAACATAATCTCTCTTGCCGAGAAGTACAATATCTACCTCATAATAACGCCCTGGGACCCTTTCTGGATGTATGAAAACTGGGATGTAAATCCTTACAACGCCGACAACGGCGGCCCGATATCTACAATGGCCGAGTTTCTTACAGATGAAGAAGCGCTGGAATGGCAGAAGGCCAGATTTAAGTTCATGATCGAAAGATATGGAGCAAGCGAGCAGATTCTTGCATGGGAGCTAAACAACGAAATCGAGTTGTGGTACGGTCACATCTTCTATAAGGCAGATTACTCAGTTGGCAATGAAGCGAGAAAATGGATCGAAGAGATCTCGACTTTCATAAGGGCGTTGGAGAGAGATCTCTACGGAGAAACTCACCTCCTGACAGTCTCGACTGCGAAGCCTGCCCTTACGGGTATTCTGTCCGGAAAGCTCTACAGATTCGATCACATTGATTTCTTCACTACACATTTCTATTTTGACACGATAAAGGATCCGAAGGATCCCATAAAGATCGCCGAAGACGTCGTAATGAACATAAATTACCACAATTATCTCTTCAACGATTCTATTCCATTCATGGACAGCGAGAGCGGACCCATAGATCGATGGCCTCAACCCTCAAGATTCGATACGGCCTGTTATAAGGCATTTTCCTGGGCCCACCTTGCTTCGGGAGGTACTGGAATCGGAATGCGGTGGCCATATACTTCTCCACACCTCATGCCTGATTATCTGCTGCAAGTTCTGAAACCGATCTCACAGTTCATAGAATCCGAAGGAATCGACTGGCTCGATTTCTCGGGAATCAATCTTGATAACGAAATCATCATTAGTTCAGATAAAGATATATTTCATACATGTAGCGGGAATAGTTTCGAAAATCTCACCTCGGTGATCGGATGGGTCGCTTCCAAAGAGACAATTGGAAATGTAGTTATTAAATCTTCTGCTCTTGATGAGGGCACTTACTTACTTGAGATTTGGAGCGACAGTTACGAAAGGGATGTCGATTCTTATATTTTAGGCTCTTTTAAGTTTGATTCGAAAGACGACTTCTCTCTGCAGCTATCTATAGATCAATCCAGTTTTGCATACAAGATTTACAGGATAGAATCATGAATTGGGGCAAAGATCATATTTTCTTAGTTTAAGAAGGAAGGAAACGGAACCCTCTCACATTAGAGCGCCTCAAACATTTCAATGAATACTGCTAAAGACAGATTATCATTAGAGGATCGGGTGAGTATGATGAAAAAAGAGTTCATGTGGATAGCGGGAATTGAAGACACATTTGTGACAAAGACGGACAGGACTTCGGCAAGATCTCTCGATGAGTACGAGCTCACACAACATTACTCGAACTGGGAAGGAGATCTTGAGATTATCGCAGATACGGGGTTCAAGTATGTTAGGTATGGAATTCCCTGGTATACGGTGAACCCGGAAAAAGGAAGATTTGATTTCTCATGGACCGACAGAGTATTTGATTTCATGGGTGAGAGGGGCCTTATCCCAATAGTTGACTTCATTCACTACGGTACACCTCACTGGATGGACAATGGTTTTCTCAACAGCTGTTTTCCGGATTACATGGCTGACTATGAGTTGGAGGTTCTTGAAAGGTATAAAAAGTCAATTGATCTCTTCACTCCCATGAATGAACCGTTCATTACCCAGGAATTCTGCGGCCGCCAGTCAATCTGGCCCCCTTATTTAAGTGGGGACGACGGTTTTGTCAAACTCCTCATCGCGACGGCAAAAGGGATAATGAAATCAGTTTCGTCCATAAAGAGAGAACTACCTAACAAATACGCCCTTCACGTCGAAGCGTCGGGCATCTTCTTTTCGGCCGAACGAGAACTTCAAGAGGAAGTGAAGAAGATGAATGAAATGAGATATTTGACCTATGATCTTATACAGGGGAAGGTAGACACCAAACACTGTCTTTTCGATTACCTGTACAAAAACGGGGTTGGTAGTGAAGATCTCGACTGGTTCACAGAAAACAGAATAACGGTCGACGGATTCGGGGTTAATTACTATCCACAACTTAGTGTCTTCGAAGTCTCGAAAGAAAAGGGAAAAATACGCACCACACCGTTCTATGGAGGGACAGAATATCTCGAGAAACTGATTGTGAGTTATCACGAGAGATACGGTGGCCCGATATTCCTTACGGAAACAAGCATAAACGGAGAGCCAGATCATCAGATTCTCTGGTGGAGAGAGTCGCTCAAACTCGTAGAAGATCTGATAGATAGAGGGATAGACCTGAAAGGATACACGTGGTTTCCCGCAATAGATCTGATAAACTGGGATTATCGTTATGGATCCGAGCCAGTGGAGAAGTATTTAGAACCCATGGGTTTCGTCAGTCTCAAGATGGACCCCTTCAGGCAGTTCAGGAGATCTACGGGAGAACTAGCAACTGTCATGAGGAACGACTTGCGAGGCGAAGAGTAGTATTCTCGAAGATTATTTTTGGCAGACATCAGAAAGCAGGTAAAGAACTATGAGAAGAAGAATAGATCTTGGCGGGGATTGGCTGTTCGAAATCCTTGAGAATGAACCAGATGACGTTGGTAAAATTGAGCCGACAAAAACCATTGAGATCCCCGGGTGTGTTGAGAGAACGTATCCCGAAGTTACATCCTCTCAGAGGTATCTGTATTTCGAAAGGGAATTTGAGTACGAAAGGAATTCGGATTGCAGTACAATTCTAGCGTTCGGAGCGGTGGACTATCTTTGCAAAGTCTTTCTGAACGGCTCCCGGTTGGGCAGCCATCGGGGCGGGTACCTGCCTTTTGAATTCGACATATCCGGAGTACTGTCATCACGCAACAGACTCCAAGTTCTTGTCTTCGATCCCATAGACGACAGGAAGATTAACTTCAGGCTTATTCCTCACGGAAAACAGAATGGAGATCCAAACTGGTACACGAATATCTCAGGCATCTGGCAAGGAGTGTGGATAGAAGAAAGACCCCCGGTCCACATATGTCGGCTGAGAGTTGACACCTCGTATTTAAAGAGGAGCCTGGAGGTCGCGTTCACCACAAATGAAGAATTCGACCGAGCATGCATAGGAGTATTCGACAAATCAGACCGGCTTTTAGCGTCTAAGAGAAGCGTGGACAAGAGTATTTCGCTTAGCCTTCCCAGCTGCCTTCCGTGGTCTCCCGAAACTCCCAGTCTTTACAGACTTGTAGTCACTCTTGAATCAGGGAAGAGCAGAGATGTCATCGAGAGGAGGGTTGGGTTCAGAGACTTCGTAGCCGAAAACGGGAAGCTCTTCCTGAATGGACGCGACTTCTATATGAAAGCGGTTCTCGATCAGGATTTCTATCCCCAAACCCTTTACACGATTCCTTCAGAGGAGTTTTTGAGGGAGAGTTTTGCAAAGCTGAAGAAAATCGGTATCAACACGATCAGGCATCATGTGAAGGTTCCCGATCCTAAATATATGGATATTGCAGATGAGGTTGGTTTGATCGTTTGGCAGGATGCGCCGCACTTTGATCTCTTTTCTGATGAGGGAAGCGAAGAACTTCTGGAATTAATCGACGGTGCCGTGAGAAGAGACTCTCACCACCCATCGCTTTGTCTGTATTCGATTATCAACGAATCTTGGGGAATAAATCAAACAGATCCACGGCAGGTGAAATGGCTGATCGAAGCGTATGAGAGATTCAAGGAGAGATTCCCAGGTATCGTCTGGATCGACAACTCTGCCTGTGTGGGGAATTACCATTTGAAGAGTGATCTGAACGACTACCACTTTTACGTAAGCTCCATCGACAGACAGGATAAGTGGAACTCGCTGATTGAACTCTACTCTGAAAGCCCCAAAAGCTTCTACAAAGGGGAACACAAAAATAATGCAGAAGGAAGGCCCCTTGTCGTTTCTGAATTTGGGAACTGGTCGCTGCCCCCTGAAATCTGGCTACGAAAGAAAGAAAAACCGTACTGGTTCAATCATATGTTTAACGATGTCCCCATGACGAAACCGGAAGGGGCTTTAGAGAGATTCGACAATAGCGAAATATCGAAGGAATATAGTTATCGAGAGCTTTTCGAGCTTTCCGTTGAAAACCAGGAAGAAAACCTGAATATTGAAATCGACAAAATGAGACTTCACGAGAACATAAGGGGATTCGTAATAACTGAACTAAGTGATGTCTTCTGGGAGTGCAACGGTCTTCTTGACTTCGATAGAAACTTCAAGATCGATCCCGAAAGAATGCGAGCAATTCTAGACAACGACCTTTTCGTCTCTCTTCTAGATAAAGAGGAATTATGGATCGGAGAAGAGGTAAACCTCAGAATCTTTCTCCTGAAGGATATTAAGAGAGAAACGCTCAGGATAAAGATTGGAGAAGAGATCCGAGAGATGCCGTTATCTGGGGAGAAGGGTGACACGGTCAGAGTATCCCTGGAGACGGACAAATTCAGCGAGGGGCTGCTCAAGATTGAAATTCTGCTCGATAAGTGTGTTGCAACGCTCCACGCTGTTCTTTCCCGCAAAGATATTGCCGAGATCACGATCATCAATAATCCTCATTTCGGACTGCAGAAACCGCTTGACAGAAAATCGGTTGTTATGCTCGATAGACCGGGCGCTTCCTTTGAATACAATGGATACAAAGCGTCAACTGTTGCGAAGGATGATTTGCTCTCGGGCGACTGGATAACGGGAATCTTCTGGAACTCGAAACTGCTCTCCGACGTATTTCCCGGTGGATTGTTCAGGAGATGTCATCGCAGTCTAATAGAAGATAGGCCAATGATAAGCAGCTCGGGCTACAGCAGAAGGCTTTCCGGTGTTGTCTATGGATGGCTCACCGATTTCTACGGTTATATCGATATGGTAGATGATTCCATCTACCTATCCACTCTCCATCTCGACCCCAAAAGACCGCTGGCAAATCTGTTGCTTAGACGCCTTTCAGATCTTCATTCCATCTAAAGCCTCTCCATATGAGAAAAAACAAGAACGCAGTCTCCATCTATCGGAAAATTACAACTAAAATAATTGGTTCCTAGTACAAGAAATTGAAGTCAATCTAAATATATTTAAGGTAATGTTTGACTTTTCAAGTTAGAAGTTGTATAATGAATGTGGTTGAAAGTATCTTTAGGTTCAACTTAAGTTGTGGAGGTGGACCGATGAAATACTCTATAAGCAACTGTCCCGTCTGCGGGGGGAAAATGACGATCACTGAGTACAAATGTGATAGTTGCGGTACCACGATAAGGGGAAGATTCGAGCTTGACGATATTATGAAACTCTCCGCCGAACAGCTTGATTATCTGAAGACCTTTATCAAGAATCGAGGCAATCTCTCCGAGGTTCAGAAGGAGTTGGACATCTCCTATCCGACGGCGAGAAACAGACTCGAAGATATAGTGAGGGCAATGGGCTATCAAGTTGTCGACAAGGACAGGGAAGAGGCGTCGAGAATCCTAGAGAGGCTTGAATCCGGAGAACTGCAGCCAGATGAAGCTCTCGAGATGCTCAGGAAAGTCAGAAAAAAGAAGTAGGTGATCTAATTGGATAGGGAAGAGGTTCTAAAAATCCTGAAGCTCGTTGCAGATGGTAAGGTTTCTCCCGAGCAAGGAAGGGACTTGCTTGAAGAGTTCTTTGAATCATATGAAGAAGAAAAGTCGGGAAGGAAATTCTCTATAGAGGTTGTGGATAACCATTCGGGGAAGGTCGAGGCCCATATAAGACTTCCCGTGAGGCTAGCAAAATTCGTCGGAAACTTTGTAAAGGAAAAGGACGCGAACTTCAAGATAGGAGACAGGGTTGTCGACTACAATCTGAAGGAAGTCCTCGAAGAGGTAATCAAGAGCGGCGAATCCGTTGAAATAGAAACCGGGGACAAGAGAGTAACGATAAAGATAGAGGATTGAGGGGGTATGGTCGTGGAGAAAAAGTTTGAATTTGACAGCGCCGGAATCGAGATTCTTAAGATCTCTTCAGCTAGCGCGGATCTTCAGATCGACCTTGTGGAAGATGGAAATGTGATTGCATACGTCGAAGTAGATTCTAATGATTATGTGCCCGAAGCTGAGAGTTCAGGGAAGAGGCTGAGTATAAAGTTCCAGAAGGGAACGAATATAAACATTCCCTTCATAAAGAATCTCTTTGACGGCGGAGCAGAGGTCAAGAGCGTAAGACTTCTCGTGCCTAAGTCTGTAAGGGAGTTAGACGCCAACAGTGCTTCCGGTGATATCGTCATAACCGACTTCGATCTTAGAAGCCTTAAGATAAGCAACGTCAGCGGTGACGTGAAG
The DNA here is from genome assembly GCF_000147715.2 of Mesotoga prima MesG1.Ag.4.2. Lineage (NCBI taxonomy): Bacteria > Thermotogati > Thermotogota > Thermotogae > Kosmotogales > Kosmotogaceae > Mesotoga > Mesotoga prima. The sequence continues at coordinate 2,853,715 of NC_017934.1, forward strand.
ATCGAGAACTGCTCTGTAGAAAACCTGAACTTCAGTACGGTAAGCGGAGACTTGAACTTCATAGCCTCGAATTATAGAAGAGGTAAATTCGGCTCGGTATCGGGTGATCTCAGCATTAAGGGGCTTCCTCCTATGGAAAGGGAAACAATAGTTTCTTCAGTCAGTGGAGACGCCATTGTCTCCTATTCGGGAGAGCCTAAGTTCGATGCCACAATCTCCTCCGTGAGCGGTGACATCTCATCTGACGTCGGGCTTGTGAAGATAGATAAGAAACACTATAGATCGGGAAACGGAGAATCGCAGGAGTATCTGAAAATGAACAGTGTTTCGGGAGATCTCATCATTAGTACGAAGTACACGGGGACTCCAGCGAAGGAAGTAAAGGTTGAATCCAGAACCGTTTCTTCGGAAGAAAAGAGGGGCCACAGATCGGCCGTTGTCGAGGAGAACCTTCAGGATCAGGAGACGAGAAAGATTCTTCTTCTCTTCAAGGAAGGCAAACTTACAAAGGAGTACACCTTTGAGATGCTCGGTATCCTCGGATACTCTGAGCAGGAGATTGAAGAGATGCTTGAAGTGGACGAGGAGCTTCAGAAGTTTAAGGACTCGGTAGATGTAGTAATCAAAAACGAAGATGTTGAAAGTGAAAAGTCTTTTGAAGCTATAGAAAAGCCAGAAACACCCGAAAAACCGGATACTCCCGAAGAACCGAAATCGATCTGATAAGGAAAAGAAGGTGATAATAAAATGAAATTCGGAGCACTATTTGCGATTTTTCTTGGAATGCTGATTATCCTTTCCGTCACGCATGTGATCCCCAGCTTTTCCTTTGCAATTGAGATATTCCTTGCGATTATCTTCCTGTATCAGGGATTAAAGGTCTTCAAAAGGTTCAAGCCAGAGCACATGGGAAGTCTGATCTTTGGAGGAATCCTCTTCGCAGATCTACTAATAGGCTGGAATGTTATAAAGGGCTTCAGGGGTTGGGGCTTTTGGGAGCTCGTAGTGGCCATGATTGGATCGTATATCGTTGGCTGGGGTATTGTTACTCTTTTCAAAAGAAGCTTCAAACTTGGAGAAACACCGAACTCTACGAGACAGGTTCTCAACGTTTCAAGGCCCAAAGAGTTCGAAGAACTGGAAATCGACATCGATGCCAACCTCACAAAGGTATTGCTTATGGATAACACCTCAAACGGCTTCGATGCAAATGTGAGTTACGATAAGCAGAGTTTCAGTGGCGATCTAAAGTACGATATGGACAAGGGAAAGGGTTCTCTAAGGGCCAGGTGCAAGGCCAGGTCAGGAGTATCCAGTGTCCTGTCAAAATCAAGAATGAATTTCGAACTCAACTCGGAACCGATTCTCAGGCTGGATGCTACACTTGATGGCGCCGATAGTGTCTTCGACTTCTCCAAACTAAATCTTGACAGCGCGAGAATCAAGACATCGCTCTCCAGGCTTTCTATAATACCTTCCCAGCTGAGAGACTCTATAGTAGACATAGATTGTGAGGTAACCTCCTTGAACATTAGGACACCCAAAGACGTTGGTCTTAGCATTATCCATGAAGGCGAGCTCAACTGGAGCAACTTCAACAACCTTATGGAGAGGGAAAAAGGGTATGTCTCGACCAATATCGACAGGGCCGTTACGACCTGCCAGATCAACGTGAAGTCAGATATGTCGAAGATCTCTATCGACTGGATATAGAAGCGTCATCTTCTCTGCCGGCCTTATGGCCGGTTTATTTTTTTGGACTGGTCCAATTGGCAAAGATCTGCCCCGTTTGAGAGTCGAAAGTCGTTTATTATTATATAATCAGGGTACCGGATACATTTTTCCGGAATTTTTGCTCGCGAATGAGGGCAGAGACAGGGGGCGTTCGGTGGATAAGTGCAGAATCGACCCGAGAGTCTTCAAAGTACCGATTGACAAGATGAGAGCCGGCTACTATTCTGACAAATACTTCACGAGACTTGTCGAAGTTCTCAAGAAGGCAGACAAGAAGTCAAGGGTGCTATATCAGCTCTTCCCGAGGAGAGACGCGACAATAGTGGGAATTGACGAAGCGCTCGCCATTCTTCGCTTTGGGACCGGTTATTACTCTAATGAAGGAGAGGCTAAGAGGCTCTTCGAAGAGGTGCTCGAGATTGAGAAGGCAGTGAACCACGCAGCATGGGAGATGGATCGACACGCCCTGGTGGAATTGACCGCTCAAAAATGGGACCTGAAGATGATGCTGAATGATCTCTGGGTTGACAAATGGCCCGAACTAGAAGTTCGCGCGCTGTATGACGGCGATGAAGCAAAGGATATGGAACCGGTTATGACGATAGAAGGCGACCCCAGATATTTCTCGTATCTCGAGACCATATTGCTGGGTGTTATAGCGAGAGCATCCTCAACTGCGACTGCCGTCAAGTCCGTCGTGAAGGCCGCCAGAGGCAAGGAGATACTCTTCTTCAGCGCGAGATTCGACCACTTCTGGACTCAGGCAACGGATGGATACGCGGCGCTCAAGGCCGGGGCTTTTGGAGTCTCTACCGACGCGAATGCCGACTACTGGGGCGTTGAGAGCATGGGGACGATTCCTCACGCGCTTATCGCAGTATATAACGGAGATACGGCCGAGGCCGCATTGGCTTTCGATCGTTATATAGAGGGCGGAGTCAACCGGATAATTTTGGTCGATTGGGACAACGATGTGATCGGAACGACGGTCGATTGCGTTGCACGCACGTATAAAGCCGAGACCGGAGAGGACTTCACACCTGGCAGGACCGATCCTTCGGTTGTCATAGGCCCGGGAAAGGGAAAGATATGGGGCGTGAGATTCGATACTTCTGGCAGTTTGAGAGACGTTTCGGTCGTCCCGAAAGACGCTTCTTCGCTGGGAGTCTGTCCCGAACTGGTCTGGAGGGCTAGAAGGGAATTCGACAGGTACGGAATGAAGGATTTGAAGATAGTCGTCTCGGGTGGTTTCACGGCGGATAAGATTGATCTCTTCGAGAAGCTGAATGTGCCCGTGGATGTTTACGGAGTCGGTTCGTCCCTGCTGAAAAACAAGCTGGACTTCACGGCAGATATCGTGGAGGTCGAAGGAAGACCCTGCGCAAAAGTGGGAAGAGGGAAGATAGAGACTCCAAGATTGGAAAAGGTAGCGAGTGACTATTGGAACAACGATAAAGAGGAGAGGTGTTGAAAATGGAAGCAAGGGGAACCTGGACAGTAAAAAAAGGGTTCGCTGAAATGTTCAAGAACGGCGTAATCATGGATGTCACGAATCCCGAGCAGGCAAAGATAGCTCAGGATGCCGGAGCCACGGCAGTAATGGCTCTTGAAAGAGTACCGGCGGATATCCGAAAAGAGGGCGGAGTAGCCCGAATGGCAAAGATTGGTCTCATCAAAGAGATCATGGAAACTGTAACGATCCCTGTAATGGCCAAAGCGAGAATCGGCCACATCGCCGAAGCGAAGATCCTCGAGGCTATTGGCGTTGACTTCATCGACGAATCGGAGGTTCTTACACCTGCAGATGACAAGTATCACATAGACAAGAGAATATTCACCGTCCCCTTCGTTTGTGGAGCGAGAAATCTCGGAGAAGCAGTCAGGAGAATCGCCGAGGGCGCCGCTATGATCAGAACAAAGGGAGAGGCTGGCACCGGAAATATCATCGAGGCAGTCAAGCATATGAGAACCGTTAACGAAGAAGTGAGAAAGGTCCAGATGATGAACGACGCCGAACTCGTCCACTACGGAAAGGAAATCGGTGCGCCTGTCGAGATTCTCAGCCAGGTAAGAGAGCTCGGAAGACTTCCCGTCGTCAATTTCGCCGCCGGCGGAGTGGCTACACCGGCCGACGCAGCTCTCATGATGATGCTCGGCTGTGACGGAGTCTTCGTCGGTTCTGGAATCTTCAAGTCGAAGGATCCCGCAAGAATGGCCAAAGCGATCGTCGAAGCAGTTTTGCATTATGACAATCCTAAAGCGCTGGCAGAGATCTCGGAGAACGTCGGAGATGCAATGGACGGACTCGAGATCGAGACTCTTGAAGTTCGAATGGAAGAAAGAGGCTGGTAAGGGTTGAAGATCGGGGTTCTCGGAATTCAAGGTGCTATACAGGAACATCTATCGATTCTCAGAAATGCAGGAGTGGAACCATCCTGGGTGAAGGATCGTAAAGAGCTTAACTCCGTCGAGGCGCTGGTAATGCCAGGTGGAGAGTCAACCACCATGATCAAACTCTTGAAGAGATTCGAAATGTGGGAAGCCCTCAGGAATAGGATAGAAGATGGAATGCCGGTCTTGGCGACCTGCGCGGGCATGATCCTCCTGTCCAAGAAGATTGAGAACGTCGTCAATCAGGACTCTCTGGGCGTTTTAGACATTAGCGTCAAGAGAAACGGTTACGGCAGGCAGATCAACAGCTTCGAGGTAGATCTACAGATCGACGAGATCGGTCCCGAACCATTCAGGGCAGTATTCATACGGGCTCCAAAGATCGAATCGATCGGTGGCGAAGTGAGAGTCCTTACAAGCTACGACGGATCACCGGTTCTCGTTCGCCAGAATAACATGCTTGCAGCCTCCTTTCATCCCGAACTCACTGGAGATCTGAGAATTCACCGGTACTTTCTAAAGATGGTCGAAGCGGCCGGACAGAGTATTGAAAAATGTGCAGAATGATCGCCTTCAAGGCAGATAAGAACATAGATACGAACTGGATTTTAGACATTCTAAAGGGCATCTCCGCGAGAGGCATTTCCAGTCCTCACAGTGACGGCTGGGGCTATGCCGTTCGTGGCGAAGGGAGAGAGACCTACAACAGTTCCGGCGCGATCTTTGATAGCGATAAGAAGCTCCCTCAGAGCAGGGTAGGCATTATTCATTCTCGAAAGGCATCGAAGGGATACACCGTCAATCTCGAGCACGTTCATCCCTTCTACACCACGGTCAGGGGAAGGAACTATGCCTTCTGCCACAACGGAACGATATACGACTTCGCTAGCGATGAAGGAACGACGGATACACAGAGATATCTCGAGCTTCTGGTCAGCAACCTCGAGATATATGAAACGAAGAGAGCTCTAGAAATAACTTCGGTTTTTGTGGCGGAGAACTACCGCTACACGTCGATAAACGCGCTTCTCACGGATTATGAAAACGTCTGGGCGATAAGGCAGAACGCAGAGACGAACGACACGGAACACGCCCTGTTTCTTTACGAGAGAGACGGGGTAAGAATAGTCTCCAGCGAACCTGTCGAGAAATTCGGCGATCTTCTCGGCAACTCTATCGAAATAAAAAACGGCGAATCGATAGTCCTTTAGTAAAAGACCTAATAAAATTGTGGATTAAAGAAAAGAACCGGCCATTATGGCCGGTTCTTATATACTTGTAGCTATTCTACTTCAACTGGAAGCCTATGCTGAAGTTAATGGTCGCAAGTTTGTTGTCGGTGAAGCCGTCGGGGCTGTCGGAGTTTTCAGAAGTGCCCTTAGCGGTTCCACCTATGAAACGTACATTGAAATAGGTTTCGAGATAATCCGTTAGAAGCAGGCCGGCTCTTAGAGAGGCGTCCAGCACCGATCCCTCAAAGTCGAAGTCGGCTCCGTTAATGAAACTGCTGGAGGCGTAGAAGCCGTCGATGTCTGTTGCTAGGTAAACCTTTTCATTCAGCCAGTACGCGCCCTTCACTTTGATAATCGGAACGGGACCGACATTTTTATTGTCGACGAACTTCGTTCCATCGAGAGAATCGAAATAGATATCTGCATTTCTCAGCTGAAGTGAGAGACCGAGGGCAAGATAGCTGTTGCCCTTTCTCAAGACGTCGTAAGTGTAACTGATCCTGTAGAAGGGGAAGCCGTAGTTCAAGAGGATTCCGCTTCCGGCGGGGAAGGTGACTCCATCGACTATCAGGTCGTTTTTAAGCTGAACCTTTGACTGAACGGTGAGTGGCTGATACAGAAAGTAGACCGTATGTTTGCCAATGCTCAGCCCGGCGGTGTACCTTTGATATGGAAAGAGAACGTCCTGACCGCCATCTTTCACGTAGTTAAGAACGGTTCCCGTCTGACCGAACTGAATGGTGTGGAAGATCACTCCTGTAAATCCGATCTCATAATCAAGCTCGAGTTTGAACCTGTTTTCGGGGTTGTTCAACAGCCCGGCCGATGAAACAACTGCGATAAGAAGAACCACTATCAGAACCAACCTTATCTTCACGATTTCACCTCAGTTTATACTGATTACAATAACAGAACTTCCGGTTACAAAAGTGTCAGGTCATTCGGCGCCTGTCGATCTCTTCTTCACTGCTAGAATAGTCGCATAGGGGGCAAATATGGAGAAGCGTTTACCTATTCTGGAACATAATAATGAAAGACCGGCCGTAATAGAACCGGCGAAGGTCATCTCTTCGATCCCCGAGATGCCGGAAAGAGCGGTAATTCTCTTCTATCAGGACGTTATCGAGACTCTCCTGAACAAGGGTCTTCTGAAGAAGATCGTTGACAGGAGAAGCGAGGTCGGACTGTATCCCGTTTATGAGATCGAGTACAGAGGGGTCAAAGTCGCGATCTTGAATCCCGGACTTGGAGCGCCGTCCGCAGCAGGCTTCTATGAGGAGCTCATCGCCCTTGGAGTTAGAAAGACAATAGCCGGCGGCTCATGCGGAGTATTGAAGAGAGAGATCCCTAGGGGAAAAATCATAGTCGTTGAATCTGCCATCAGAGACGAGGGAACATCGTACCATTACCTTGAGCCTTCCCGCGAAATCGCTGTAGATACAGAGGTGTTGGAAAAGGTAGAGGTCTCACTGGAAGCTTTATCGATTCCACATATCAAGGGAAAGACCTGGACAACAGACGCTTTCTACAGGGAGACGAAGAAGATAGTCAAGGAAAGAATCGACGAGGGCTGTATTGCCGTCGAAATGGAGGCTTCGGCCCTTATGGCCGTCTCGAAGTTCAGAAATGTCCTCTTTGGACAGTTACTTTCCTCGGGAGACGACGTTAGCGGCGAAGAGTGGGATAGGAGATTCCATCCCGAGGCCGACAGTCATAAGGAGCGTGTCTTCTGGGCGGCTATCGAATGCTGCCTCAACCTATAGACCATTCTATTATCTTTGTTCTTGCCGGTCTTTTACGAAGAACACAAGGTTAATGTGAGGTGATTCTGTGAACGGACCGAGAAGAGTTTCCGAAGAAGAGTACGAGAAAGCTGTGGAGATCCTTACCGAAGCCTTCTTTGAAGATCCCATGATCAAATACGTGTTCAAGGACAGAGAAAGAAAAGAAATAAGAAGGCTGTACGGCGTAATGACGAAAGCTTACGCTCCATCAAGCGATATCTACTTCGATTCCGAAGAGTCTAGCGGAGTGATCCAGTGGATTGACTCTGAAAAGGAGCTCGGCGTAATGGCATGGCTCCGAAGTGGGGCAATGAGAATGATCGGTTCGCCCATTAGCTCGCTCTTTCGTCTGATGAAAACAGGGATGGAGATTTTTAAGACTCAGAAAGAATGCATGAAAGGACACAATCTGCACCTCATCTTGCTGGCCGTTCTACCTCGAAAACAGGGAATGGGAATAGGAAAGAAGCTGATGAACCTCTTTATTCAGGAAGCAGACTCCAGAGGGCTCCCCTGTTATCTGGAAACCCAGAATCCTTCAAATCTGCGCTTCTACGAATCCTTTGGATTCTCAGTCGTAAAGGAAATCGAAATCTCGCTCGAGCTGAGATCATGGAGCATGGTAAGGCCGATTCCGCTTCAAGAGCACGAGAACCGCTGATCTATGGGAAGAGCCGTCCTTGGTCCTTCGTCCAAAACCATGAACCCGTCCTTCGGAAAGACTGGTTCTTCCAACGCTACGCGTCCAGGTTGTTCGTTCTTGGAACAGATCCCGGATCAAGTCCGGGATGACCCTGAACAGAGGCATTTCAGGGCAGGCTCAGTGGGATGACAACTGATGTTTATTGCGAAAGGGCTAGATTCCGTCATTCCGACAAAGCTCCTGGTCGGAATCTCGATGCTACTGCTTCATGACTTCAACCAAGAACGAAGAAAAGATCCTTGCTCTGGAAGAACAGGCTCTTTTCGTAGAACGGCAAGCCTTTGACCGGCAACTGCCTTTTGGTGCAACTTACAACTCACATCTTGGAACATGCAACTGTTCTTTTCGGCGAACGGATAACCATTCAACAGTAAACCAGTCCCTTTGATCTTTCCTAACACCAACCCGCTACCCCCAACCACGGTTTCCCGAAAGCCCAGATCCCGAAACAAGTTCGGGATGACAGAGTGAGGGGCTTCCACAAACCGCTCCGGGACAACTTTCTCAGTTGCTTTGAAACCCTGAATTGATTGCCGGTTCTCTTCGCGAGACCCCATACCCTGTAATCGATACCCTGCCCTTCGCGTCATGAACTTGTTTCAGCATCTAGCTCCTGGTTTTTGACCTTAACCAAGAACGAAGAACAGATCCTCGCTTAACCTCAGTTTGCTCCCTCTTTTTCTTTGGTTTTTGCCTCCTGGTGCGTAAGCGCCAGCATCACTTCCCCGGATGCCCTTCCGGGCATCACTTCCTCGCGCCAGCGAGCCTCACTTCCTGCCGGAGGCAGCATCACTTCTGATCTTGATGCCAACAACCCCCACTGGCCCCGCGAACCTCGGCTCTATTTCAACAAAACCGTCTTCATGGTTAAAGAATCAAGAATCGCGATGGTGACATCGAACTCTTCGTTGCCGAATTCGCTCTCAACGAACGGAGTCTGCAAGGTTATTTCAAGCAGTTGAGTGTCGGCGGGCCTTTCGGCCGGCAAGAAGTCGACGGAGTTTTGAACCACGAGTCTCAACGGGTCCTGGTTTGCGAAGAAGTAATCGATAAAGTCCTGTCGCTCCTCTTCCGTGATTCCGTAAGTGTAGGTAGCAATCTGTCCTGCCGAGGTGTCCACAGGAACCCAACCGTAATTTGGCAGATAGAACTCGGCCCAAAAATGCGAACCGAGCTGACCGGAGAAAGCCTGAAAGCCTCCCGGCGCCCTTGCCGGTATTCCGACGGATCTGCAGAGAGCTGAGAAGATCATCGACTGCGTCCCGCAGTCACCGTAACCGTGTTCAAAAGAGTAGAGGCTTTCCGGAATCCCGGCCGCCTCTATTGAAGCGTGGGCCATGAAAGTGTATTTGATGTTATCGACTACGTAATAGTAAATCTTTTTTGCCTGGAGGTAGGGATTGCTTTCATCTCCAACAACGCTTCTGGCAAGCTGTTCAAATCTTTCATCGAAATAGATGCTTCCTTCGGACTTGGTGTAATCCTTGTAAAGCGAGCTTTCTTTGTCGTATTCGCCTACCTGATCTGGATCTATATCGAACTGTTGCTGGTAGTGTGTAAAAGTGAATTTTACCGAGATATCCAGATCCTCAACGAGACTCGAAAGATCGAATTCGAAGAGGACATATGCTATATCGCCGGTAGTTCTGGGAAGGCCGACCACCGCTTCCTTCGGGGTCACCTCAAGCAAAGAAATATTCTCTTGAGTGGCCGTTTGCAGAGGAAGGGGGAACCAGATTCTCAGCGAACCCTTATCCGGCAGGAGAGACCTTTCGGTATGTACTTCGTACTCCACGAGGTAGTTTTTCGGGTTGAAATACGGGCTGTGAGCTGGCTTGAAGGAGGCAAAAGGCGTCTGTTTTGGTCCGTATTCTTCCAGAAGGTATCTCACGAGCAAGACATTGCCCGCCGACCACTCTGGCTCCCGCTCTACCAGTTCCGGATCCCTGGTGAAGAGGTTGTGCTCCATGTCACAGTAGTACATCTCTACACCGTCCACGATAGCTCTCTGAATGTCTCTTTCAATAATGAATTCTCTAACTTCTTCATCGCTCTTGAGCTCGGGATAATGTTTCACAATTATCTCCTTAGCCTGTTGGAATGTCAGTGAGAATTCCAGGGTGCTTTTGAGTTCGTTCTGTCTCCTCAAATATTCGTCGGACCGCTGAAAGAAATCGCCGAAAGCGACTGTCGAAATGAGAACGATCACAAGAACAAGTTTCAATTTCATCCTTTACCCCCCTTTTCTGTTGCTGAATGGACACAACAAAGAAAGTATATAATGATTGACTTCTAAAATTAAAACAATAAATGTAGTCTTTTGATGAATATCTTTGCCTTATGATCTCAGAGAGGAGCAAATTACAGACTGGAGCACTCCAATATTAGAGGCTAAACAGTCAATTCCAATTCTGGATTTTTATTTGACCAAATGCTGTATCTACTAATGCCAGAAACTAAGGGGTTAATTTACGCGCCATCCCCAATACTATGCTTTTCGAATCCTCAGCGTCCAATCTGCTAATCCGGCTAACCGATAATAACCACTACTGGCAGTTTCTGACTTGTGTTCTCTCCCAAGCCGCGATCGATTTTTTCCAAAATTATCCTCTGCACAACGAGTAAGACCTCACAGGAAATGTCTACAAACCTAAGTGGATGGACTTCTCAACGCACCATAGTGGCAACTCTGTGATGTTCGTTTTGTTTTTCGCTGTATAGGCTCTTTTTTAGAACCTCAACCGACAGGCCACTAATCTGTCGTGGAGAGAAAGAGTCTGCTTGATCCAAAAAAACGAGTTTGTCTCAACTTTGACAGCAAAAGAGAATAAATAGTAGGAATAAGTTCTGAAAGGTGCATAAGTTCGTGGTAGATACTTGAATCGTTTTTGAAATGCGGTGCCATGTGTATTTGCTTGTCACTTTGTTAGTGCTTGACTTGTATTTAGTTATAGTGATATAATATAGGTGCCATGTTTCTTAGACTGAAGCACTTCAAAAACAAGGACGGTTCCACCAGGAGTTACCTGCAGCTCGTAGAGAATATACGAGTGGGGAATAAGACTAGACAGAAAGTTCTGGTTAATCTGGGGAGAGTAGATGATCTTCAGAACAGTGGCCAGATAGATAGGCTTATTGAAAGCCTGAGGAACTTCTCGACGAAAGAATGGATTAGAAAAGAAGCCCTTAATGTGAATCAAACCTATCTGTGGGGACCTGTAATTATCTTCGAGCAGTTATGGAAGGAACTGGGTATCGAAAGAGTATTGAGGAGACTTCTGGGAGATACGGATGCAGTTAGCGATTACGTTGAGGCTATATTCGCGATGGTACTTAACAGACTTGTCGAACCGAGATCGAAGAGGGGAGTAGACAGGTGGGTAAGCAAGGTTTACAGACCTGAGTTCGAACAACTGAGTCTTCAGCATTACTACCGTGGACTGGATTATCTCGAGAAGTTCAAGGAAGAAGTGGAGGAAGAGCTATTCAGTAATGTGAAGACTCTCTTCAACTTGAATCTCGATCTAGTATTCTGGGACACAACGAGCACGTACTTCCAGGGAGAAGGACCCGAACTTTCAATGTATGGTCGTTCCAAGGATCACAGGTCTGATTGCAAGCAAGTGATGATAGGGGTACTAATGACGAAGGATGGTTTCCCCGTTGCTCACCAAATCTTTCCCGGAAACACGGCAGACATAGATACCTTCAGGATAGCTCTTGAGGATATACGAAGGAGATTCAACATAGACAGGGTTATAGTGGTAGCCGATAGAGGAATGATAAGCAACGGACTCATTGAGGAGATAGATAAGGCCGGGCTTTCATACATATTCGGAGTGAAGATGAGAAGAAGCAAGAGAGTTGAAGCGGTATTGAATCAGCCCGGTGATTACGAAGAAGTGGAAGAGAATCTGAAGGTAAAGGAAGTTCTGCATGAGGGGGAGAGATACGTAATCTGTTTCAATCCATTTCAGGCAGAAAGAGACAGAATCAAGAGAGAAGAGATAGTGAAGAACCTTACGAAGAAACTTAAACAGGGGCCAAAGAGTCTTGTAGGAAACAGAGGATACAGAAGATATCTGAGTATGCAGAAAACAGATGTGAAGATAGACCAGGAAAAGATGGCCTCGGAAATCAAATATGATGGCAAATACGTTCTAAGAACGAACACAAAACTAACCAATAGAGAGGTTGCTCAATCATACAAGCTACTGTGGAAAGTAGAGAGGGCCTTCAGGGAACTGAAGAGCGGACTCGATCTTCGCCCCATATACCATTACACAGATACGAGGGTGAAGGGACACATAATGATCTGTTTCCTTGCACTAGTAATGGAGACTGCCTTATGCAGAAAGCTGAAAGAGATTGGAAGTACTTTCTCTTACGCAGAAATACTTGAAGACTTGAAAGAGATAAGAGCAGTTGAGATAACGGTAGAAAACAAACGCTTTCTTGCAAGGACTGAAACGATGGGCAATGCTTACGACGCTTTCAAAGCACTCAAGATAAGACCGCCGGATCTACTCAAAGAGATTGCATAACAGACCACTGTGGTGGTACGTCTGTTTTTCTTTTCATTTTTTCCCATGTTTAGCTGTTTTCAGATTCGTTGCTGTCAAAGTTGAGTTTGAGCTTGGATCTCTTGTTGCCGCCTTGGGAGCCGAGAATGCGGCTGTCCTCTTGGCCGTCGTGACGCCGGCATCATTTGTAGGGATGTCACCACGTGATAAACAGAAAGATGAAATATCGGAGCTTTTTAGCGGACGGATAATAGGGATTATGTTATTCTCAGTGCTAACCACTTTGGAGGCGCATGAGGAAAGGTTCGTACTCTGGCCTTTGGTAGCATGTTTTCATCGAGAGTTTTGAGATCCCTTTTCAGAAAGATTGCGGACGGGAGATCTGAATCGCTAAAATCTACTTCGTGACCAGAAGCGATTCAATTATGTGAATTACGCCATTGCTACATAGAATATCGCTTTCAACTATCGGAATGGAATTGACTAACAGGTCTTCTTTCATCTCAAAGTACAACGGCTTTCCGATTAGAGAGAGGAGCATGTTAGAGATCTTCAATTCCGACAGCAGGTACTCATTCGGAAGAGTGTGGTACTCGAGTACCTTTCTCAGTTCATTTGCACTGTAGAGGAAGGCTTTATCGCTCTCTTTTAGCTCGAGAAAAGCTTCATTAGTCGGAGCAAAAACCGTTAAACGCTTATTTTCACTCAACTCACTGCAGATACCGGTTTTCTTCAACAGTTCCGCCATAATATCTATCTCGTTTGCTTTCAGAGTCTCTTCAATCGTTGAAAGCTTGGTCCTTGAATCTTCGTGAAACATAACATGATCAACGATATTGATCATTCCGTTGCTGGCTTCGATGTCGCTCAGAATTACAACTGTTTTCTGGGGACCAATTCGCGGAGGAGTTGTGCCTAACACAATAGTTTCTCCAAGAAGCGATCTAATAGAGCCTCTCTCAAAGAGTTCTTCAACCGAGAAGGAACCTTCCACAATATGAAAAAGCAATATGTCACTCAGCCGTGCCGGATCTCTGAAAAGGTTCTCCATTGTCTCAGGGGGCAATCTGGCGAATGCGACGTCGCTGGGCATGAATACTGTATATAGACCTTCACCTTTAAGAATGTCTATAACACCAGTTTCTTCAAGGGAAAAGACGGCCGTATCTAGAATACCTGTGTTCCTCATGACCTGAACAATATCCGGTTCTTCATGGGGAAAGATCACAGTATCTATGATGTGAATAACTCCGTTCGTGGCTTCGATATCTCTCACCAAGATCGATGAACCGTCTACCTTGATTCCTCCCTTTGTGTCAACAGAAAGAGGTTGACCCAGCAGTGTAACAAAATTGGGTCTCTGGACGATGATGCTTGAAGAGAATTTACCTTGAATTATATGATATTTAAGGACTCTCTGAAGACGAACCACGTCATTAATCAAATCCGCTCTGGTCAGTTCAGGTAGCTTCATGAATGCGCTGTCGGTTGGCGCAAAAAATGTGAACGGCCCCTTTCCTGACAGTGTTTGATCTAACCCGGATAATTGAATGTAGCTAGCGACTATGCTCAACTCCTCAGTCTCATTTATCGTTTTGAGAATGTCTTCTTGTCCGAGTGAAATCACCGATGACAAAATCAGAATCACGAAAATGAGATTTCTCATCATTATTCACCTCAGCTTTACTATTACGAATATCAAGAGTCGCAAGAGAATTCTAAAACTTGTGAAGACCTATCACGAGCAAGTATCGATATCTAAACAAAAAACGGGAGGCGGGTAGCTAAAGCCCGTCTCCCCAGAGGACTGACAGGTTTTACTTCTTTGGTGTTTCTTTCTTTTCTTTCTTTACTTGTTTCTTTGCTTCTTTCTTCTTGTCCGCCATTCTGGACACCTCTTTTTTGTGGCGGCTCGAGGCCGCACTATGTCAATTTTAGCACCGTTATCAGCTAGTTGCACCAAGTCTTCTAACAGCTATTCTAGCGAAAATTGTCTTCGTTTTTTTGGAGCATGCTTTATGAGATAACTAAAGTATTGCTCGTTTTTCTGAGTGGATAGATGATTGATTCCTTTGAAATTCTTCCAAAAAAAGCTAGATCAAATAAACATGGGATTAGTGCGGATTACACGGTCGCGGAGGAAATTGCATTGCCTGCAAGTATAATATGTTTATGTCGGATCGAGGAGGTAAACATTTATGAGAAGTATTTTAATCAATGGTGAGGTGGCTTACAATGCTCCCTCCCAGATATTTAACAGTGTCACCTTCAGGGAAATTCTTGCCGAGCTGATCAATGACTCCGAAGAAAAGAAGAATTCGCTTTTGTCTCTTTTCGAACCCTTCTTAAGAAATACAGACACGATGGAGACTTCAAGAAAATACGATATCGACGGTATCGTCGAGCTTCTTCTTGCGTTGACGATAGATCCTATTGAGAAAATCGACGGCTCATCCTACTATTCGTTTCCCAAAATGAGCAACAAAAGGGAGCTCCTTGTGAGGTTTGTTGAAAGCCTGTTTTCCCTGTGGAGAAACAAGCACAGGTTCATAGTCAAGAGAGACGAATACACGCCAAACAGATTTGACAGGATCTTCAAGCAGATGGTCCTCGTAAGAACTAACACTGATCTAAAGAGCCTGGTACTGAGCCTCTACAGGCAGATTCTGATAAATGTATCGGACATCAGGCTCAAGATTCTCAGACAGGAGCCCGGCGGAGCCCAGGTGGGTTTCATCGTAGACAACCCCGAGGTAGATAAAAGAGCTAGGGTCCCCGGAGCAGACTGGTTGTACGGAATGGCCTGTGTTTGGAGCATTGTCTTCGAACCCCCGGTCATATTTTACACAAGGTCCAATAAGAGGCATGGGCTTTTCGAAGTCCGTGACAAACCAATTCTAAGCAAATTGAATATCCCGTCATCAAACGATTGGTTTCTCTTTCCAATTCACGTAGGTTCGAAACTAATCGACGTTGTTGTGAATAAGGAGTATCTTTCTCTTGCGGCCGGGCTCGGAAATCTCTTCGAGTTGGCCAGTTTTGATATCGTAAAAAACAAGAAGCCCGATGGAATATATATTTTAGGGATAGACAACTCATTCTTCGAAAAGAAAGAAGACTTCAACGGAGTCATATACAGGGAGGACGACGGCACCTACATTGGAATAGTGGGAGACGATCCTTCTATAGACTACTTCGGGTATATGAAAAAGATGATCCTCACTATTCATAATCTTCTTGTTATCGACGAAGGGAGACTGCCAGTTCACGGGGCCCTTGCACACATAAAGCTTAGGAATGGGAAAAAGGCCAACGTAATGCTTATCGGAGATAGCGGAGCAGGTAAATCAGAGACTCTCGACGCACTGAATAGACTTCATGCCGAAGTTTCTGAAGTCAACATATTGATTGACGACATGGGATCTTTAGATATTACCTCTTCGGGTTCTGTGATTGCCTACGGTACAGAAACGGGAGCCTTTGTTCGCCTAGATGATCTTCAACCCGGGTATGCGTACTCTACTATGGACCGTAGTATCTTCATGAATCCCAACGAGATCAATGCCCGGGTAATCGTTCCGTACTCAAACTACACCGACATCATCAAGCCCACGAAAGTTGACTACTTCCTGTATGCAAACAATTACAACGAAGACAAAGATAGCGATCTAAGAATCTTTAAAGACGCTGAGGAAGCGGCAGCGGTATTTTCGAATGGTGCAAGAATGGCTAAAGGGACGACCACCGAGAAAGGACTCACTTACAGCTATTTTGCAAACCCGTTTGGCGCGATTCAACGGAGAGAAAGACATGAAGTGATAGCAGATCGCTATCTAAAAGCTATGATAGATTCAGGAGTAAGGGTCGGAGAAGTTAGGACCAGGCTAGGGATCCCCGGATATGAAATGGAAGGGCCATTAATGGCTGCTAAGGCATTACTCAAAGCAATAGACGAACAGAGCTGATCTGGTGAAAACATGAAATACAATACTTTTTCGTGATTGAGAGTTTACAAATGAGGGGTGGTAGAGTTGCCCAGGACTGTAGTTGAAGTGAAGGATTTAAAGAAGTATTACGGTGAAACTAAAGCAGTTGATGGAATCGAATTCGATCTGAGAGAAGGCGAAGTACTCGCCATTCTTGGACCGAACGGAGCAGGAAAAACCACAACAGTCGAGATGCTGGAAGGATTAAGAAAGCCAGATCATGGAACCATAGAATACTTCGAAGAGAGACTTCCTCCTTCAAGTGATAGAGTGAAGGAGGAAATTGGAGTTCAGCTCCAGTCCTCGAGTTTCTTTGAGTATCTTTCCGTGAAGGAGACT
This sequence comes from Mesotoga prima MesG1.Ag.4.2, assembly GCF_000147715.2. NCBI lineage: Bacteria > Thermotogati > Thermotogota > Thermotogae > Kosmotogales > Kosmotogaceae > Mesotoga > Mesotoga prima. Next base: position 2,870,407 of record NC_017934.1, read on the forward strand.
CTAGATCTCTTCAGAGGTCTTTACAGGAAAAGCATTCCTTCCAAGGATTTGATAAGAGAAGTCTCTTTGCAGGACAAAGAGAAGACGTACACCAAGAATCTCTCTGGAGGCCAGCTTCAGCGATTGGCAGTTGCGGTAGCACTGGTCAACGATCCTAGAGTGGTGTTTTTGGATGAACCTACGACCGGTCTCGATCCTCAAGCGAGAAGAATGTTATGGGAAACGATTTCGGTCCTCAAACAGCGTGGGAAAACGATAATTCTCACTACCCACTACATGGAAGAGGCCGAGAGATTGGCAGACAGGATTATGATAATGGATCAGGGCAAAATCATAGCTAGGGGAACGCTCTTTGAGTTAATAGATTCTATTGAAGTGGAGAACATAGTCACGTTTAGTGTGCGGGGAGATGGTCCTATTCCAAATGAGTTCCTTGAGATTGAAGGTCTTCAACACACAGAGAACCGCGAGTATTCGGTAACGACAAGGGATGTGGAGAGAACTCTTGGAAGGCTGTTCGAGAGATCCAAGAGATTCGACTTGCTTCTGGATGATGTAACGATTAGAAAACCCAACCTTGAAGATGTATTCATAACGCTCACGGGCAAAAAACTGAGAGACTGAGGTGATTCAATGAGCAGGATATGGAATTTCACTTCAGGCCTTTTCAAAAGTGAAATAAGAGAGTTTCAGGTTATGTTCTGGAGTTTCATATTTCCTCTGATTCTCTATTTCATTTTGACTTCCGTGTTTGGTTCTCTCTATGGAGATGATACTCAGGGGATAAGTTTCAGAGTAGGAATCGTCAGGGAGGAATCCCTTTCAGGTCTTGGAATGATCCTCGACGAAGTTATAGAAGATATTTCCTCCGAGAATGGGCCCTTTGTCAAAAAGGAGTATGGATCAATAGATGAGGCGTTGATTGATCTCAAGGAAGGTAAGCAGGATATCGTTCTTGTCATTCCAGAAGGGACCAGCGCAAAAATTGCAAGCGCCGCTGTTCTTCAGACTGGAGAAGTCGCTCTGCTGGTTCATTATGTCAGCGGAAAGGATTCGTCTTCCATTGCTTCTAATGTCCTCTCTGAAATAATAAACGAAGTGAATCTGGAGATAAGACGTCAAAGTGGCGGAGAGTATGTCGACGTTGTTACTGAGGCGAAAACCGTTTCTGCGAGAGAAGAAAAACCTTTCGATTACAGGGAATACATCTTTCCGGGAGTAGCCTTGATGATGATCCTCTCGGTAGCTCTTTTCAACAGTCCAATAGGACTGATCCAATACAGGGTATCGGGTGTCAACAAGAAGCTCTACACAACGCCTTTGAAACCCTTCGAATACTTCGCGGGTCACTTCGCCAAGCTGATTTTCACGATGCTGATCTCTTTGACCTTACTGTATTTAATTGCGACTTTTGTATACAATGTGCGAGGTCCAATACTGGATATCAGATTCATTCTTACACTTCTCTTCTCAATGGTGGTAACGATTTCCTTCGGACTGATGATCGCATCTTTCTCCAAGAAGCTCTCCACTGTGACAGTTCTTGGGCAGACTTTATATCAGCTCATGATGTTCCTTGGTGGTCTTTACTTTCCCGTCTTTGATCTCCCGTGGGGAATTCGCTGGTTGGTGTACGCTCTACCAACAACCTATCTTGTCGAACTGAGCAGAAGGGTAATGGGATATCAGTTTGCACCGGTTTCTTTGTTCTGGCTGATCTTAGTGCCAATCATTTGGACAGCCTTTTCGACCGTAATTTTCGTAATCAACTTTAAGAAGGTGATGGGCTATGAGTAGGAACAGTCTTAAACCGGTATTCATTGCCTTTGCAAAGGAAGCTTTCAGGAACAGATTGGAAATCTTCTTTACACTCTTCTTCCCGATGATATTTCTCCTTCTGTTCGGATTCTTCTTCGGGGGGTCCGAGAGTTATCAAAAGGTTTCAGTTGGTCTGTATCAGACGGGACCATACGATATTTCCGCGGTTATTGAGGAAAGCGGAGCCTGGAATCTGCGTCTGTACGACGGGGAAACGGATATCGGGGAAGCTGTCAAGAATGGAGACATTCTTCTCGGTATGATATTCAACGGGGAGAAGATCACCTATCTTCATCAGGAAGGTAATCTAGAACAGCAAAGCACTATCGAAATGGCTCGAGCAAGCATTTCGGCCGCAGTGGAGAAGAAAATCAACAACGCCAGGTCTTTCATAGTCGTGGAGAATATTCCCGAAACAGCCGGTAGAATTCGCGCAACAGACGCAGATTATACAATGTCAGGAGTAATAGCCATCTCACTTCTTTCGGCAGGGATGTTTTCTGTGATTAGTGTTTTTGGGAGATACCGTAAGAGGGGAGTCCTCGATAGATTCAAAATTACTCCTCTTAGGCCCTTCACTTTTGTCCTTGGCAGCACCCTTACTAGATTTCTTGTAAGTCTGGTTTCCATAGTTCTCATCTTGGTTGTCAGCAGACTGTTGTTCAGAACTACTTTTCAAATAGACTGGCTTCCGTTTCTAGTATCGATTCTGTCCTCGACTCTTGGAATGATGGCACTTGGTCTGTTTCTTACATTGTTGTTCAGAAATCCAGAGACTGCCGATACCGCCGCGAGTATATTGATGGTGATCATGGTTTTCCTTGCGGGAATCTATTTCCCACTCTCTTTCTTGCCCGACTATTTGAGAGTAATATCCATGTTCCTTCCAGTAAAATATGTGGCCGAGCTGATAAGGCATTCACTTGGAATTGAATTTGTGTCAACTTCATATTTCGTTATTACCAATCTTGTGCTTTTTCTAAGTGGTGTTGTACTGTTGTATTTCACCGGGAAGCGTTATCTTAGCGCTTCTTAGGTTTGACTAGCGAGTATCTGTGTCTTCTGTAGGAAGAAAATAGGGATGAATACTTGATTTAGAGTAACAGAAGGGAGGCTTTTTGAGTGAGTGATACAGTAAGAATTGCTGAAGGGATCTACTGGATAGGAGTTAACGATTTTGAGACTAACCTCTTCGAAGCGCTTTGGCCGCTTCCAAGAGGAGTATCTTACAACTCATACATTCTGATAGACGACAAGGTTGTCCTTATCGACACGGTTAAAGGTCCGTTCTTCTCAGATTTTCTCGACAAGATCAGGTCGCTTCTTCCCGAAGGAAGAAAGGTTGACTATCTTGTGGTCAACCATATGGAGCCAGATCACTCTGGATCGATAAAAGTTCTGAGGGAAGCCTTTCCAGAGATAAAGATAATCGGGAACGAAAAGACAAAGGGAATGTTGGATGCTTTTTACGGAGTGACTGACAACGTTGTAACCGTGAAAGATAGTGATGAGCTTGAGATAGGTTCAAAGACACTCCAGTTTCATATGACTCCTATGGTTCATTGGCCCGAGACAATGATGACTTTTGAGAAGACAACTGGACTACTTTTCTCGGGAGATGCATTTGGGGGTTTCGGAGCCCTCAACGGAGGAATCTTCGATGATGAAGTCGATGTGGACTACTTTGAGGATGAGGTTCTTAGATATTTTTCCAACATCGTTGGAAGATACAGTTCGATGGTCCAGAAGGCATTCGAAAAGCTTAAAAATGTAGATATAAAAGTCGTCTGCGCAACTCACGGACCTGTCTGGAGGAAAAATCCTTCAAGAATTATAGAGCTTTACGATCGCTGGAGCAAAGAGGAAACCGAAGAGGGAGTAGTTCTTGTTTACGGTTCGATGTATGGAAACACCCAGAAGATGATGGAGGCGGTAGCATCCGGATTGGTCAAGGGGGGCGTAGATAAGATCAGGGTCCACAATATCTCTACCACACATATATCTTTCATAATTAGAGATATCTGGAGATTTAGAGGTCTCGTATTGGGAAGCTGCACATACAATATGGAGCTCTTCCCTCCGATGAAACAACTGGTTAGTGCGATAGAGAACCGGATGATGAAGAACAGAAAGATCGGCGTATTTGGATCTTATACATGGAGCGGAGGAGCTCTCAAGGAGCTTCAAGAGTTCGCTTCGAAATCAAAATGCGATCAGGTCTGCCCGGTGATTGAGGCGAAGAGCTGTCCGACACAGGAGGATTTGGAGAAGTGTGTCGAACTTGGTTTGAACATGGCTTCCGCAATAAAGAAGTAGATCGAGTGGATTTGCAGTTATCAGTTAACCGGCTCAGGAGATCTCGCGGTCAATCTCATTTTGCTACACAAGACGATCCTTTTTAGTGAAGAATATTCGTCGAAGCCGACGATAACATTCAGTTTGGAGCCTCCTGAATTGCAGAGGCTCTTTCTTTTCTTCTGAGCTGTTACTGCCATTTGTCGCATTTTTGACCCAAACCGAGATATTTTCCCTTCGGTCTTCACATTTATTGCTCTGAAGTTCTTTGGTTATCAATCACAAATGAAGCCGGACGGTCGAAAATCTAGATTTACGAAGTCGAATCTTTTGAGGAGAATTTCTCGGATCTTCTTTTAATCTCTATCCCTGGAAACATTGGCAATACCAGTCGGGCTCATTTGGCATTCAAATCTCCAGATGATGTACTGCTTACAGACTAACTCAAATGAACTCGCCGCTTCCCATTATAAGGAATTTAGCAGTAGAAACTATTACGGATAATTATCTCCTTGTAAGCTTCTACTCAACGATGAATGATGATAGCAACGAAGTTGGCTGTCTGTTTAATCTCTCTTTAATTGGATGCGGGTTAAACTACGATGATCGAAAAAGTAGAGGGAGGTTGTGAATTATGAAAAAGCTTTCATTGTCCATCATACTATTGATTACACTTTTCTTTGCCGGGTGCATGGAGTTCCCCTCACAGGAACCTGACATAGGTACTGTAAGAGTCTTTCTTACCGATGCAGTAATTCCCGTAGAGGACATCGATTCCTTGATGGTAAGGATTGAGAGTATTTCACTTTACGGAGATGAAGATCAGCCGGTTGTTATTTCAGATACGCCTTTCGAAGTGGATATCGTCACTCTGGTCGGAGCAACGTACGAATTGCCCAATACAAGCAGCGTCTCAGGCATCTACAACCAGTTGAGAATGGAGGTCGGAGCCGCGACTTTGACTGCCAATGGTGAGATCTTCCCTGTTACTGTCAACTCAGGGTCGCTAAAGATAAACGATCTCGATTTGACGATTGATGAGAACGCAACTACAACAGTTGTGCTTGATTTCGACTTATCTAAGTCCCTGATCATAAATGGACGTTGGGAAGATCTCAAGATTGAAGAGGACAATGGAGGTATCAATTCTCGCAAAGACAAGGTCCATATGACTCCTGTCCTTCATGTGCGCCACGGCAGCCTTTTTGACGTAACCGGAGTTGCCTCTTCAAGCATTTACCCTCTTCTAGTAGCGCTCTTTCCTGAGAATGGAGGCGAGGCACTTACAACGTTTACCCATGAGGACAATTCAATTTGGGATCAGGGAGAATTCAGGTTCTGCAAAGTCGTTTCGGGAGATTACAGGATAGAGTTCTTCGACAATTACACAGATGAAGGTTTTTCGATTGACGAGAGCGAGTCCAGATATCAGCCTTTGTTTGTGACAGTGGTGGATAGAGACGTAGATCTTGGTACAATTGTTCTTGTGGAGAAATAGGTTCTGTTGACGCTGCTCTTGAGATGACATAAGAGCCCTTCTTCTTCACTAGCGTGGCAAGGTGCAACGCGCAGAGTTTCTCGAAAAAGATGAGCATATGGAGGTTACATGAAGAAAATCGTCTGGATCTTGATAATAATGTCTCTCTTTTTCTCCTCCAAGATTCTTTCTAACGTACTAATTGAGGGCGAGAGATCTTTGCTGGATTATCTAGTCGAGGGGAAGGCCCTGAATATGGCGGTTGATATCTCTCTGATTCAGAGTGTCCAAGAAAAGGTTCCAGGAGAGATTCAAGCGGTTTTTCTTCTACCCGAAGGGTCGGTAAGAGTCATTACCGATTCCCATTTTGTCACGCTTTCGGAAACCGGTGAGATTTATGAGATTTATGAGATCACTGGATCGGGTACCACTTTGAAAGTTGGAATCATAGATGCGCTTTCTCTCGTATCTGTTCAGACAAGAGAGAATGTATTTGGCATCTTCCTGGTGCAGGAAGAGAATTCTTACTTCTGGCATGTTGTGACCGGGACTAGGACCTTCAGGCTCGCAAGCAGTTTTGCCTCTACTCTTAGTATAAAGTCAAATGAGGAAGCACTGGAAGAGATAAACAAGGGGTTGCAGAGATCTGAGGAGGTAAGGGAAAATCAGCATCCTTCCGAAAAGCAAGGTAAACCAGAAGATCCCGGAAAACCGGAAGATCCTGGAAAGCCTGATGATCCAGGTCCGCCAAATACACCTCCGGGAAAAGAAAACGGAAAGAAATGATGTCCTATGAAGTTACTGGTAGTTGAAGATGAGAAGAAGCTTCTTGAGAATGTGGCTGCTTTCCTAGAACGCAAAGGATTCCTTGTAGATACTGCGCAGGATGCAGAAGATGGGCTGGATCTAGCGCTTGAGAGAAACTATGATTGCATAATTCTTGATGTGATCTTACCCGGAATGGGCGGATATGAATTCTGCCGCTTCCTCAGAGAAGAGATCGGCTCCGACGTACCAATAATCATCATCACTGCCCTTGGGGAAATTGACAGTAGGATCGAAGGTCTCAAGATAGGAGCGGATGATTACTTGCCGAAACCATTCGACCTGAGAGAGCTTGAGGCAAGAGTCAGAGCGCTTATCAGGCGGAACCAACTTAGAAGTGAGCCTGTTATTCGATATGGGCCGTTGACATACGATTCAAGGAGCGGTGTTTTTAGTTGTTCGAAGAAGGAACTGTCGCTTACTTCCAGAGAATCCTCGATCCTAGAGCTTTTTTTAAGGAATCCCGGAACGGTCTTTAGCAGAGAGGAAATTACAGACAAGATCTGGGAAACTGGATTCGAGTCTCGGAGCAATATTGTCGACGTTTACATTCGATACATCAGAAGGAAGCTAGAGGCTGCAGGAATTCTAGATATTATACAGACGGTACCGAGAAAGGGGTATGGGTTGAGGAGATTGCGGGATGACGGTTAAGTCGAAAATCACTCTACTGTACCTCTTTACTTATGGTAGTATAGTCGTTTCGCTTGGACTGACCGTTTTCTTCGTTCTTAGAAATCTCGAGATGCGCAGAATAGACAATCTCTTAATTTCCTTCCACAATGACATTGTCAATACTTACAAATACGCAGGCGAGGAGAACAGACTGTTGACTCTTGCCGGGGATGAAGATCTGGGGTTTGCCATTTACACTGATGAAGTTCCGATTGCCAGTTTCCGTGCCGAACCGGAGTTTTTCAAGGCAGTAACCGGAAGCGGAACTAAAGGAGATTATCGATTTAGATCTTCATTTGAGATAATTGAAGGAAAGGAAGAAAAGTTCGTGACTTTCTACGATTTGGATGAGTCTCAGAAATATCTCAGATTTGTTTTTGTGACGATCGTAATCTTCTCTCTTCTGACCCTTCTGATTGTCAGCGTAGTCGGAATGGTGTTCACCAGAAAACTAATAAACCCTTTTGAAGAGGCAGGGAATCAGCTTGAGCGAATCAGCAGGAGTGGTCTGAAGAACTCTCGAGTCGAGCTTAGGAAGACCGGCGAAGAAGTTTCAAAACTTGAACGTGAGATCAACAAATCACTGATCAGAATCGAACAGTTGATAGAAGATGCGAAGCAGATGTCATCTAAGATTGCCCACGAGTTGCGTACACCGCTAGCAGTAATGAAAACAAATCTACAACTCTCTCTTACCAAGGATTTTTCTGAAGATACAATGCGCGAAGCATTGAAATCGACTTTGGGAGAAGTTGATAAACTCATCCGATTGTCTGAAGATTATCTGCTTCTATCCCGCACTGAGAGCTCACTGCCGATCGAGAAAAATCTCATTAATTTCTCTCAGCTCTTGCTCCAGACGATTGAAAAGATTTTAATGATTCATTCCGATAAAGATCTGGAAATCGATATTGCGCCAGATATAGTGATTAGAGGTTCCGGCTACATGCTGGAGCATGTGATCATCAATCTGCTCGACAACGCCTGCAGATACACAACCGACGGATCAGTAGAGGTCAAACTGATTTCCGATGAACATGGTTCCTTTCTCTCGATTTCGAACATGGGAAAAGCTATCGATTTCGTTCAAAACGAAGAACTCGAGGAGGCCAAGCAAATTAAGGGGTACGGACTGGGCCTTCGGGTGGTCAGGTCAATCCTCAGGGCGCATGGCTTGAAGCTTGAATACACTCATCTGGATGGAAAGAATATCTTCGTGATTGATTTTCCCTTCGAAGAGTGAAGATTTAGCCTAAACTTACATTTTGATTGTAGGATTCTGACGTACCGTAGTCGCCTATATGGATTTCTTAAAAATGCTCATCGAATGGTGTGGGAGGTAGAGAATGAAGCTTAACGATTTCAAACTGGAAGTCTACTTTGGAAAGCATGAGTTTAGTGCGCCTTATCTTCTTGCACAGTCGGACTGCGAAGCCATGACAATTAAAGAATTGCTGCAAATGGCGGGGGACAGCTCGTCCGAGTTTCTCGATACATGGCTTGGATACACTGAAGTTTCGGGCAATCCGATATTGAGAAAGGAGATCTCCCGCCTGTACTCGACTGTTGGAGAAGAGGATGTTCTTGTTCATTCCGGGGCGGAAGAGGCTATCTTCAACTTCATGAATGTTTTTCTTCAGAAAGGCGACCATGTGATCTGCCAGTTTCCGGTTTATCAGTCACTGTACGAAGTTGCCAACGCAATAGGATGTGAAATAACCCGCTGGGAACTGAGAAGAAGTGGGGAAGAATGGAGCTTTAATGTAGATGAACTGAAGGATCTTGTTCGTCCAGAAACTAAACTGGTTGTGATAAACAATCCTAATAACCCGACCGGATACCTTGTGCCTAACAGAGACCTGATGAAGATCGCTTCCTTTACCGAAGAAAGGGGGATTTTCGTTTTTTCCGACGAGGTCTACAGAGGGCTTGAGCTTGATCAATCTGTAGAAAAGCAGAAGTCCTTTGCAGACATTTCCGACAACTCTCTTGCACTGGGTGTGATGTCAAAATCTTACGGATTGGCCGGCTTGAGAATCGGCTGGGTTGTATCTCACAACAAAAGCGTCCTGGAATCAATGACAAGATTCAAACACTACACTACGATCTGCAACAGCGCGCCCTCGGAGTATCTTGCCTGGAAGGCGCTGTGTGTAGGAGACAAGATCCTGAAAAGGAACAGAGCGATAGTCGTCCAGAACTGGGATCGGGCTGCGCCCTTCTTTGAGAAGCACTCGTCGGTATTCAGAGTTTCGAGGCCAAAGGCAGGGCCCATAGCTTTTGTACAGTTCGTTGGAGGGGACGTCGAAGACTTCTGCTCGGTGGTCCTGGAAAGCGCGGGAATTCTACTTCTTCCCGGATCGATGTACGATTACGAAGGTGGCTTCTTCAGAATGGGATTGGGCCGAAAGAGCTTCGCTGAAGGTTTGGACCGGCTGGATGAGTTTCTGGATTCATCCAATACTATGATTACTCTTTGCGACGACTCACTGTAGTTGATATGTGAATAATAGATTCAGATCGACAAAACCAAAGGGATTGCAGATTCCCGGGTGAGATTCCTTAACCTGCCGTCAACAGCAAGACCGGTTGACTTTAACAATTTCTCGTGGTAGAATTTTTATTGAAGACGCTTTCAGAGCGTCTTTTTTTCTTTCCTCTATGATTCTAAAAGAAACTCTGATCGCCCAACGGAGCGAGAGACTCTTAGTGTCGTCCAGCCGTTCTTGCGCTTGGAACCGATGTCCCTATGCTCCTCTCGGAGAACGGTGAACCGAGAACTGATTACCCGTTCTTCCAACTTTGCAACTTGGATCTTGGAACTGACAACTGTTCTAATAGCCGTGGTTGGTTGGAGCTTAAGGAAGAGAAGACAGCAATCACCCGGCGAAAAATATCAACTTGTTTGAACCAACTCAATTTGCCATCCTGATGTGCTCTTGATCAGGATCTGGTCTTTGATCTTATCGGTGAACGGGTACATGATCTGGGGCTGTCAACGGAGTGTCGCTTCTAACAGCGCACAGCGGCTCTCAATACCGAGATGCTGAATCAAGTTCAGCATGACGAATAGGGACGCTTCCAGAATTTCTTAATACTGTCATCCGATGATGCCTCTGCACGGGATCTCGCTCCAAAATCCCGCGCTTGTTTTGAGCATCTTGGAGTGCAAATGCCTCTTCCCGAGATTCACTCTTCACGATATTTGGTCAGTAATCCATATGTATGTTCCTGCCAGCAACCAAGAACGGGCATCGAACAACCTTTCTTGTGGAGCTATTTCAGATCGTCGCCTTTTCTCGCAGACAAAGACTAACACCTTCCTCGCTGCATGGCCCTCCTCACGTAATGGAGTACTCAAAATCATCAAAAACAAGCTCGCGTAAGAACCAGTATATTGGCGGCATTTAACTCGCTGACTTATGTGCAATGAAAAGCTCGCAACGGGATAAGTTGGAAGAGAATGAGAAACGGACTGGAGAGAATGTACTGGATCATTTCTCTTTTGATATGAGTGATTTCTCCAAGAGAAGTGAACTGACTGGCAAACAACGTGAAATCCTTTCGAAGCTAAAGGGTGAGGCACTTCCAGCTTGCTTCGAAATCCGGCCAAAAATCTGCAAACATGCTCACAATTTTCACAAGATCTATAACCTCTCAAGATATTGAGCTCATTCGTAGTGTTCAGCACATGATATTGCATAATGTAACACTAATGTAGTTTATAGTCATAATATAAGTCAAGTATGCTACAATATAAAGTGGATTCTGCAAACATGTTAAACATGTTAAACCGCAATTGGTTGGACAGGGCAAATTCGTGCTTTGTGTACATTGTGGAAGGAGTTTGTTATTGACAAAGAAATGGAGGTGTTAGGATGCTCAGTGGGTACTATGAGATCAGTACTGACTTAGTGAACCTGTCTTTGTGCTCTTTTTGTGAGAGCGCGATTGTCATTTGTGGAATAATTTGGTAGCTGCATCTAGCAGACCATAAGTGTTCTGATTGTTCTGATAAAGGAGTGGTTTTATGCTTTTGGGATATTACATGTTGTCAAGTGATTTTCCTGAAATTGTCTCTTGCAGCTTCTGTCGAGATGCTATTGTCATCTGCGGAATAACGTGGTAATTTGTTGATATTGCTATCTGCCCTGTCCATTTTGGCAATTGTCCAGTTTAGTTAGGTCAAACCAAGGAGGTAGGAGCATGAGTTTACAAGAAGGCTTTCCATTTCGTTCTCCAGGAATTGACTTGATAAAAACTAACAAAGGCGGAATACTGAAGTTCATTGGAAAAACTGTTGCACTTTATGTTACACAAACCGACGCTATCTTCCTTTCATTATGTGATGGCACTAGAAGTATGAGCAAAATCGCCATCCTCTTGTCTGAGCTTTACAAAGTAGATTCTAGAACAATTCTAAATGATATAACAAGGCTTGCAGAAAAACTGCATGAATTGCATGTCCTTGTTATGCTGCCTATGGCTTTAGAGAAGAGGCTATCAACTATGGAGGATTGGCATGAATTTGTTTTCATTCCTGCAGATGAAAGTTGTCCAGTTGTTCCTGCAAGGATAAGCAGCATAGGCTTTGCATTAACCAATTACTGTCCTTACAATTGCGAATATTGTTATGGAGCTTTTGGAAGCGAAAACGAAGCTTTCTACCTTCCTACGGCGAAGGTAATATCGATCATTGAAGATGCTAGAAAACTCGGAAAGGTAGAGTATGTAAGTTTGGGAGGCGGTGATCCGATTGCCCATTCAGGGTTATCAGAAATAGTAAGTTATCTTGAAAGTTGCCGAATAACCTATGAGCTCTCTACCAAGGGATTGTTACTGAGCAAGAAGAAAGTTGATGAGCTTGTTGTTGCTGGTATTAGGAACATTCAGATAAGTATTGACGCGTGGCATCCTGAGGTGTGGTCGGAAATTGTTGGATTACCTAAACACGCCTTCAATAGCGCAATTGAATCGTTCATATACTGCAAGAGTGCAAATGTCTCTACACGAGCAAGAATAACTCTATCAAGGCGGAATCTGGAAGAGTTGCCATATTTATTAGAAAACCTCCCATTTTTGGGAGTAAGCGAGATTAGAATAGTGACTCTGATGCCTTCTGGAAGAGCCAGAATCAATGAGATCCCTAACAGAGATCAGATTGAAAGTGCATTGGAGGTTGTGGAAGCGTTCAGATCAAAGTATGGCAATAAGCCAGAGATTGTCTTTGGGGTGCACAGATATACTAGTTCACTCAGTTGTGGTGGTGCTAAACTCGCAATGCAGATTGGTGCAGATGGGGAGGTTCTACTGTGCGATGTTGTAGAAGGTCTTGACAGGGCACGTTTCAGTTATGGAAATGTATTCCGTAACTCAATAGAAGAGATTTGGTTCTCTAAACAAGCTGATGCATTTAGAACGAATCGCGAAATCTCAGAGTGTCTTGATTGTGTAAAGTTTGCTCAATGTAATGGAGGTTGCAGAGCTCTAGCCTTTTCTTACTATAATTCGTACGATTCACCAGATCCCCGGTGTTCAAGAATAAGCGGAAAAGAAGGCGATATTTTCGAATGGCCTGTGAAACAACAGCCCGATGGGGGGGGGGAGAAATATGGAGAATGAAAAAAAGACAGTTCGCAGGTTTGTTTTCAAGTTGTTCAAGGTTTACTGGAAACGGGAACTGCTGGCTGCAGTTCTAGTCGGCGTGATGATTGCACTTGCAGTTGTCTTTCCGCTCTTGATAAGGCTGCTAATAGATGTAGTTATCCCTTCTGGCGACATGGACCTTCTCGTAAAGTACGTTTTGCTTGTCGTCGGGCTCTGGTTTGGAAGCTTGATATTTACTTATTTTGGCGAGGTGGTTTTTGAAACCACGGCCCTCATGGCAAAATCGGATTTGCGAAAGCAGTTGCTAGAAAAGATGTTTGTTCTTCCTTTCGACTTTTTCCACAAGAATAAAACCGGCGAGCTCGTATCGAGATTGATATCTGATCTGGAACTTGTAGGAACTGTTATAGCGCAGGTGTTCCCGATACTGTTATTGGGAGTCGTTCAAATAACGGCGATTCTAGCAATCATGTTTGCTTTTAACTGGAAATTGACTCTTTTGCCCCTAGGCTTCATCGTGTTTTCCTTTCTTGTGATAATGTTCTTCAATATTATGGTGGAGAAAAGGAGCAAGGTGGAGAGGGAAAAATTCGGCGAACTGGCAGGAGTCACAAGTAACATAATCGATAATATGAAACTGATCAGAATCGCTATGCCATTTGCCTGGGTCATGAATTTCTTCGATCGTTTTCAAGGAGACCATATTTATGCGGGCAAGAGGTTCATAAAGTCAATAAAAATCGCCGGTACACTCAAGACGTCGATAAACGGACTTATTTCCTTTTCACTGCTTGCCTATGGTGGTTACCTGGTAATGAAGGGTGAGATTACCGTAGGAATTCTGATGACTTTCTGGGCTTACGTTCAATCATTATTCAACCCTATTCAGCTGCTCATGCAGGTGAACATTCTTCTAAGGCAAAGCTGGGGAGGACTCCTAAGAACAATCGAGGTGCTGGAAGCTCCTGAAGAAGAAAGGAGCAACAGTAGTCCTAAGTTAGAAGATGTACGGAGCATTTCTTTAGAGAACATTGCGTTTGGCTATGGCAACAAGCAAATTCTAAAAGGTCTATCTCTTGAATTGAGGAAAGGGGAAATCACGACGCTGGTAGGCGAGAGCGGCGCCGGCAAAACCACTACTCTGAATATTCTTATGGGACTTCAAAAACCCCAGTCGGGAACCATTTACATAAATGGCGATCCGGTATCGAATTCTGCATTACTCAGACCCTATATAGGCTTTGTGGAGCAGACACCAACTTTATTTGAAAAATGTACTCTCCTGGAAAACATTACCCTGGGTAGATCGATTTCTAAAGCCAGTTTGGAAAACATCTTCGAAAGAACAAACCTGGACGTATTGCTGAGAAGATTCGAGAATGGACTCGACACATTAGTTGCAGACATTCAGCTTTCTGGCGGTGAGAGACAGTTGGTCGCGCTGGCCAGAGCACTTGTCTCGAATCCACGACTGCTGATTCTTGATGAGATCACGGCAAATATCGATTCAAAGACTGAAGAAATAATTCAGAATACTCTTTTGGGTCTGAGATCTGAAGGCATAATCGTGCTGATGGTTGCTCATAGATTATCAACGGTCCTACTGAGCGACAGAGTGGCGCTAATCAGTAATGGGGTTATTGTTGCAAGTGGAACTCACAACGAGCTGTTGAAGACCAGTTCCGAATACAAAAAGCTTTACTCGCTTCAGCTGATAAAAGATGAATAGAAGGATAATTGGTCAAGCACCGCTAGGTGCTTTGTGAAAGCCCCGGACTGAAAGATATCAGGCAGGCTTCATGGTGTGCGTTTCAAATGAGAAAAGATCGGGATGCGGGTGTAGCGCATGGCTCATGATGCCGCAGGGGAAAGGCATGAATACTGACTTTAACCCCCCGGACTACTCTTCCTGAAGTCGTCGAAGGCACCATGAAGGCATGGAAGAATCTCGGAACAGAGTCAAGGGAGAAAGATTGTTTCACCTTTTGTCCCCAATAACTTATCCTGGCGGCGTTTTTCCACATTACGATCTGATCTATCAAGGACGCACCCTTAAGTATATTTCGAGAATGCTCTTCGTGCTAATTGCAGCTTCAGACCCGCGATTTTCCAGTTCGAAGAGAACGAAGACGGGCCATTTAGCCCGTCTACACTAGAAATCAAAATTGTATCTTCCTGCCAGATGAAAGTGAGGAAAGAACGTCGAGTGTCTTGCCAGCTGATCTCCAAGGTTGAATCCCACATTTATGATTGAAGTTGCCAGCTCGAGACTGAAGTCGCTCATGTCGAAGCCTGCTCCGATGTGGGAGACTAGCGGAAGATACTTTATGTCTCGAGCTGCAAGGATGCTAGACAGTTCAGTCATCGCCGTTACCTTGAAGAAGACAGGCGGAAGAGAAGACGCGAGATCTTCGAGTCCCAGTTCGGCATAAAGTCCTATGAGTGATTGCGTGGGGTCAAGAGAATAGAATTCCATTTCCTCAAAGCCGAATCCGAAGACCGGAACATCTGCAATAATGCCTAAGACGGGTTTGCTAAACAACATCCAGCCTACCTGAGTCCTCCCGAAAAACTGGAGATCAAATTCCTTCGTCTGTCTGTTTTGGTTGAGAACAAACCCCATACCAACGGAGAAATGAGTGGCAACCAGTGCCGAGGCCATTCCCAGAATCAAAACAAATACTGCAATTCGTTTCACTATCACACCTCCTGTAGGTTCAAATCAATATCTCAGCCTTGCGGCAATTTCGCAATCAAGTAGTTCCTTATCTACCACCACTACTTTGCCGTCGTTGTTTACGACACTCCTTACGATCCACGGACCTACGTTTCTAACCTCTCTGCTGTCTTTGACTGCATGTGTATATACGAGCTCTCTCCCAAGCACGTAACCCCTCTTTCTCTCAGTTGGGTTAATGAAAAGGGTATCGATCCTTCTATCATTTGCTGCTTTAGAGACTTCTGTCCATCCTTCAACGTATTTCTCGAAATTCTCTTTCGCGTTGTGAAGAAATTCCCTTCGGATCTTTCTGCTCACGCTCTCTATAAGCTTCGAGGCATCTTCCTGTAGCTGCCTCTCTTGATTAAGGGTTTTCTGGACGAAGACAGGGTGTGCATAAGGCAATAATTGCCTCGCTTCGTTTTTGAACTTCTCCATAGTCTCGTTAAAGGAAGAAGAGTAATAGATGACTAGATAGTTAACATCTTTTGGAAGATCTTCGTCGTTCTTTATCAGTGAGGCAATCTTCTGAAGAAATCTTCGGTTCTCTTCTTCTTTTGCCCTGCCGACTTTCTCCGAAGCGTTGCCGTGGTACATCGCTCCTGAGGAAGGTGAGGGAGAGTATTCCTCCATATACTCCTGTTCCTTTTTCCTAATGAATTCATTTTCAATACTCTTTATTAACGAAAGCTTGTTGCCATCCATCGCATAGAAAGATGACTTCTCTCTCTCCAACGATACGATCAGGGCGTCTATGGACGAACTTGAAAGCCAGATCAACTGATCAAGATCAAAAGTCTTGCCTATGTATATCTCTTTCTCCGGTACCTGTGAAAGAGGGATGATGCTCAAGCCTTCTATCACCTCATCGGCTTTTACGTCTTCTCCCATGCGGAATTCAACGAAAATCGCCAATCCTCTTCGAAGTTCTTTTGTATTTCCCAAACCAGTAAGAACGGCTTCAACAATTCTTTGATTGATCTTTCCCATTCCAGATAACTTCTCGTCCTTTCTCAAATGCTCAAGGATGAATGACTTAACATGTCTTTCGGCATCGGCTCTTGTCATGTTTTCCATAGGGAAGTAGAATGTGAGAAGATAAGAGTCTGATCTTATTTCCGCCTCTACATTCAGGAGCTTTTCGAGTTCTTTTTCCATCTCAGCTCTTCGAAGAACGCGTGGTTTGAAATCATCCATTGAATCTGCCTCCTTCCATGCTTTCTGGTGGTTTGAAAGAACCTTAGGGCTCTACTGTCTAGAATACATTTGATCTAATCTTGGAACATCCATTCGTTCACATTGGCTGCGACCGTTTCAATTCAATTATAACCCCAGAAAATGTAGTACAATAGTCGCGGAGATGATTCGTTTGGCTAACAGTTTACTATGCTTGCTCCACTCTAGAATGGGGAGAGCCTTTCCGGCCTTAAAAGTTAAAAATTTCAGATACTTCTGGATCGGTCAACTCATATCTGTTATGGGAACATGGATGCAGACAGCTGCTCAGTCATGGCTTGTTCTGACAATTACCGATTCGCCGTTTTTGCTGGGACTCCTCGGAGTTGCTCAGTTTACTCCTGTGCTTCTATTTTCGCTACCTGCAGGAGTCTTCGTCGACCGATTTCCCAAAAGAAGTATCGTTCTGCTGACTCAGACGATCTCCATGATTCTGGCCTTGATTCTTGCAATTCTTGTATTCACAGATTCGGTTCAGTACTGGCATATATTTCTTCTCGCTCTTGGCCTAGGGATGGTAAAGACACTTGATATTCCTGCAAGACAGTCTTTCATGATTGAACTTGTGGGACGTGATGTTGTGCTGAACGCAGTCGCGTTGAACTCAACAGTAATGAATCTGGGAAGAGTAGTGGGCCCGGCGGTTGCCGGGGTCGTTATGGCTCTGGTTGGAGCAGGCTGGTGTTTTCTGGTTAACGGTGTGACTTTCCTGGCTGTGATCTTTGGATTATTGAAGATAGACGTTGAACCTGTAATAAAGAAGCGACCAAAGGGAACCGTGATACCGGATATCAAGGAAGGGCTAGTTTACCTGTTTAGTAAGCCGATACTGACTACGACAACCCTCATTCTGGCTATTGTGAGTACCTTTGGCATGAATTACAGCGTCCTAATCCCTGTTTTCGCGAGAAATCAGCTTGGTCTTGACGCGCAAGGATATGGTCTTTTGATGTCCGCTCTGGGAGTAGGATCCATGCTTGGTGCGCTAATTGTTGCAAGCAGCAGTTCAAGAGGGCCGAATAGAGTTCGACTCTTTGTCGTTCCGTTCATCACATCATCGCTTTTTATGATTATGGCATTCAACAGATCCTATGCCTTTTCGGCTTTGCTGATTGGCTTGATGGGATTTGCGAATATCTTCTTTACAACAACTGCTAACAGTCTTATGCAAATAAATTCCGATAATGAGTTTAGGGGAAGAGTTATGAGCGTATATTCGCTCGTCTTCGCAGGGTCAACACCTATCGGGAACATGTTTGTGGGTTCGATTGCCGACAAGGCCGGTGGAGGCAGCGCTTTCTTCTGGGCCGGCGTTGTAACTTTTTTTCTTGTGGCGGCTACGATTATCGCTCACAAAATAAGGAAGAGATCAGTAAGGGTGAAACCGGAGCAACATCCTGACTGAAGAATCAACCAGAAATGTTGTATAATCTCAATGTTTATATCCGGGGTGATAACATGTCGAGTATTCCCTTCTCCCGGATTTCCAGGTTCTGGGGGCTAAAGAGGAAAATCGTACTTGAAAAAAAGACTAACGCTAGAGCTTTCATTGTGAGGTCTGGCAGTATTTTTTACGTATTGAAGAGGAGGGTCGCATCTCTTCCTTCTAGATCTTGCCAGACTGAGCTTCTTAAATACCTTGTCCAGAGTGGGCTTCCCGTATCTGCGCCTATTCCCTCGGGAAGTGGTGAGTTCGAGGTGAAGATAGGGAAATATGTATATTCGCTGTTTCCATACATAGAAGGCGAAAAGGCCGATTCCAACATTTCCAATGCCACGCCCGAAATGGCGGAGGAGCTAGGAATCTTCACCGGGAGGCTTCACAGAGTTCTTAAAGAAGCAGAAGGGAGTTTCTTCGAAAGAACTAATCTGCTGAAATCCCTCACCTCTGCAATTAGGTATTTCAACTCGACCGGATCTTTCTTTTCAAGATCAGATATGGAAATGATAGAAGAGTTTTTCACAGATTTCTACAAGCTCTATTACAAGCTTCCGGTCCAGATAATCCATGGCGACTATCATCCAGGCAACATAATAGTGCACGAAGGAAAGGTTTCTGGGATAATAGACTTTGATTGCGCGACCAGAGAAGTGAAAGCGCTGGATCTCGCTTATCTTATTCACAGTGTCTTTGCAGAGTTTTCAAGAATGGGTTCACCTTCACTCTTCCTCTACCTGCTTCCTCACTTGCTTGAAGGCTATTGCCTTGAGAACACTCTTTCTTTTGACGAACGGGAGAGCTTGGGTTATCTTCTTGCTGCTATCTCAATAATTCAGATACACTATTTTTCGGCAAACGGACTTTCTGACGAAGCGAATTTTGCATCGACGGTTTTCAGATGGATTTACCTGAACAACCATCGAATAAAGGAAAAGTCCGGACTGGTTCTAACGCGTTCCAAAAAGGCAGTCTGAAGATTTATCGGATAGTGAAAGCCCCTCCATGTTTTCTTGTCTCTCTTGTTCTTACCCGTTTAACAATTGCCTCCATATATGTCATCCTTTCTGCATTGTCTTATCGGATAATTCGTTGATTGTAACGAAGTATCTGCGATCAAATCGACTATAGTTGTAATTCCTCCTAAAGAGAAACCGCATAAGAAGAAATGGAACGATCCATTCACTCCAAGTGTCTCGAAAGCGATCTCCCTAGGATTCTCAATAATACAAGCACTCATTGACGGATTCATTCTGGTTCGCTCCAATTATTCTTAACTGGTATGGTGCTATCGAAGTTATGGCATATAATCCGTTTATAGGAGGCGGACTATATGATTGGGTTGAAAATTGTGATCGACAGGAACTCCGAAGTCCCTTTTTTCAAGCAGTTAGTTGATCAACTGAGAACGGCAGTAATAAGAAGGGAGATACCTGAGGGGACACGACTCCCTTCCGAACGGGAGCTTTCGAAGCTGCTGAGGCTGAACAGAAGTGTTGTTGTAAAGGCTTACAATGAACTGAAGCTGGACGGACTTCTGGTTTCGAAAACGGGCAGTGGAACATACGTAATTTCGGCCCATCCGCAAAAAAAGGAATTCGACATGATTTCCTGGGGAGAACAACTCAACTCATGGGCTACCCTTCCGGCCGGTTCGGCAAGATGGGTAAACCTTCTCAAAAGTCTGTCGGATGGTTGCATACGTCTAGATACAGGTGTGCCTCACGTAGGCGCCGATCAGGTTGATCTGATGAAGGAGATACTTGGAAACCTAACCGATGAGGAACTGATCACTACACTGAATTATCCTTCGCTAAGGGGCCACCCGGAACTCATCAAGTATCTTTGCCTGAGAATGAACAGCTCTGGACTTCACATAAACTCGAGGAACATGCTGATCACTGTGGGCACCGAAGAAGCTATCTATTTGTTATTCTCGGCTCTAGCGAGACCGGGAGAGACGATAGTCATCGAAAACCCGACCTACGTTAACGTAATCAACATCTCGAGAATGTTTCAGCACAGAGTTATCCCTGTAGAGAGGAACTCGGAGGGTTTGAATCTTTCTACACTGGAGAACGTGTTAAATAGAAGCCGGGTAAAATTCATATACACTATGAGCTGCTCGCACAACCCGACAGGGGCAAACATGCCCGAAAGGAAAAAGGAAGCCCTCGTCAAACTCTCAGAGCAGTATTCGGTTCCCATAATCGACGACACTGTGTTTTCCGAAATCCAGTATGATCTTCCTGCACCCAAATCACTCAAGTACTACGACACCCATAACTGTGTTATCGAGATCGGCGGCATTTCTAAGGCCTACGCGCCAGGGCTCAGGATAGGCTGGATAATCGCCGATGAAGCATTGATCGAAAGGCTGATCGAGCCCGTAAGAATGATCTCACTTGGAGTCCCGAATTTCAGCCAGCTCGTTGCAGCCAAGATGCTTTCAACAGGAGAGTATGACGCTTTCCTGAAAAGATATCTAGAACTGTGCCTCAAGAAAAGGGAGACTACGAAAAGAGCTTGTTACAGACATCTTCCTGGTTACATAAGAGTGAACGAGGCTCAGGGGGGCAACTTTTTCTGGCTAGAACTGCCGGGTTCTATGGACGGCTGGAAGCTTGCGGAAGAAGGAATTGAACAGGGTGTTGCCGTCGCTCCCGGGAGTCTCTTCACGTTCGATTCGAGTGGCAGGAGTTTCGTGCGCCTCAATCCTCTGGGGGTTCCGCATGATCAAATCGAAGAGGGAATAAGCCGGCTTTCGAGAGCAATCGAGTCTAATTCAAAGAGAGATAATCGTGAGGAAGGGACGGTTTCAGTGGTAGTTTAGAGTTCGAGACTCAGGAACCATGTGGATGGGAGAAATACCTGTGTGCCCAGAAGAGAAGTAGCGAAGAGCTCCCGGTCATCAGTCTCACGATGGAATGCTCGTAATTGAATTCGGTTATTCTCTTCAAGAAATTCGAGAGGCCTCTAATCTTGGGAAGAAGATAACTTCTCTCTCCTATCCGCAATTCTCTGCTGTTCATGGAGACTCTTCCTGCATAACTGGTTTTGGCGCCACTGCCAATTTCCATCTCCGTAACAGTCCCCTCGCCCACTTCGATTCCTCCGTTTAGGGCAATATGTTCAGCGAGAATTTCTCGCTGGATCCCGATGATCTCTGGAACTGTCCTTCCCGAGACAAGTCCATAATCGTCTACAGTCAAGGATGTTCCGCATTTATCACAGATCGCTGAATCTCCTGAGGCTTTGACCGTCTGAAATTCACCACACTTTTCGCAGAACCAGATGATCTTCTCTATCCCTTCTGCTTTGTTCCTGCCCTTGAACATAACCTTCTTCTCTTCCTGCCATCTCCAGTCAGAAGCTTCAGAAAGGAAATCTAGCGCTTCTTTCCCGGCAAAGGACTTGAACTCCACTTCTATCCTTCCCCATCTATGATGATCCGCCCACCTTGGCTTTGTAAGGTATGCCCCACTCATTCTAGCTGCGACAACCGGTACATCGAGCCTCTCCAAGAACCTGTCTGTTCCAGGCGGAACCTCGCCAAACTCGCCATCCCACGTTACAGAACCCTCCGGCATCAGGCCAAGAACTCCACCGTTGCTCACGACCTCAATCATCTTTCTCATGGCGGGGATATCGGGGACACCCTTCCTTTTCTGAATTGCTCCCGCCGCCCTCAAAATCGGTCCCGAAAAAGGGTTGTCGAAATTTCCAGCGGCCACAGCCCATACTATTGGGAAGCTCGTAAGGGCCTCGATCAAAACGGCGTCGATGAAGTAAGCATGATTGCCAATCAGAATAAACGGAGGTCTGGGCAACTTTTCCATGCCTATTCCATAGAGATTGTATCTCTTAATGAAGGGGACCCTGAGAATCGGTCTCAGCGCTCTCCAGATTAGCTTGTCTCCAGGGAGTCTTCTCTTCATCGGATCACACACCTACTTTTCTTCCGGATCTGCTTTGATCGCATCCGTATTGCGGCCAAGAACCCGAAGGGGAAGAGCCCGTCTTCAGCGCGCCCAGTCTACTCCTACCACCAATATCGTTCGAAGTAACGGCATAATACGGTACGCCTTCCTCACTCGTTACAGGTGAACCCAGGCTGTCTTTTCCTATGTATTCGGATGACTCAATCTGCCCAAAAGAGTTCAGTTGGAAGATCTTTGCCTCGCCACGTACGATCACATAAATATTACCATTGGAAGAAGAAATCGGAGTCGCCACTATTTCATCTTCAAGCTCCGTGCTCCATATCAAAGATCCTTCACTGGATATTGCCTACCACTGTCCATAGAACGCACGGGCGAAGATCAACCCCTTATCTCCAACTACCGGACTAGCCGCAATCGCTGAATTTTCAGGATTTTCTGCTATCTGAAGGTTCCACTTCTCGGAACCGTCTACCGGATCAAAGACATAAAGGTGACCATCATGGTATGTACTGTAAACGGTCCGCTCTTCACCTATTGCCGGACTGGAATAGAAGCCGGAAGATATAGTCTCAGTCTCATTTCTCCAGAGAAACTCCCGACCCTTAAGTGCAAAGATGTAGTTTGAATCACTCCCCCCGGTTGTCATTGTGCAAAAAAAGACTGTTTTGTCTATTCCGACTAAAGACCTCGACCAGATCTCTCGTCCGGTTTCGAAGTTCCAGAGTTCCTTCCCGCCTGAAGAGATGCAGTAGAGAACACCGACATATATTCCAAAATACACGTTGCCAAAGGCATCGAAAGAGGGACTTACCCTGACTGTGGTGGCTCCCGCTTCCTCTGTTCCTCCAAATGACCCATGAAGTACACCTTCACTCGAAAGTTTCATTTGTCTTCTCGAAGTAGTTCCAATATGTTGGTCACCCTCACTGTTAATGGATGCGTCACTGCTGAACCATTCACCGCTGACTGACTTCAAAGAGAAGAGTGTTCTGTGGGATTCTAGACTTGAGGTGAACGAGAATGTTGTGTCCATAGTGTTCACGAAAATCTCTCCATTTCTACCGATTACTGGGCTGCTGAACCGAAAAGACCCATCCACTCCGGAATAAAAACCGCCCAAAACAAGGAAGAGCGAGATGTGGGGCAGATCGTAATTGCTTCCAAAACAACACCTCATTGCTTGTAAGCGTCATTTAGCGAATATCTTGTATCAATCATAACTCATTCATCTCTCGAAACGAAGGTTCTTTTGGGTCCCTCTTAGATTCCAGTTTCGCAGTGTAAACTTCGAGTTGGCGATCGAATCATTTTCCGCTCAGCGTCGATCGTGATTATCCACAGCACTGAATACAAGTCGAGCGAATCATGTCATTCATATTAGAGATATCTTTCTTCAAGACCTAGGGAAAGTGCCATAATATCTTCATCGTCGGGCCAACCAAAGGTTGCACGCCCCTTTATTTGTTGAGTTTTTTGAGATACAATGGGACTTATGGACAGGATCTTCATTGTAGTTTATTTCATATTGACTTTCATACTTATTGTACTTTCAAAGAGACGGAGGGTACTGATCGCCTTTACCGCAGGTATGATGCTTGTGGCCCTCAAGGTCTCCGAGAGTATGAGAATCGAAACAATTTCCCAGTTCGTGGACTTCAACGCCATATTTCTTCTAATAGGAATGATGGTTATTGTTGCTGTAATTAAATCGACGGGATTCTTTCAGTATGTGGCAGTCAGGACTTTGAAGGCGACAAAAGGTAACATCCTTTTACTATCGGTGCTATTTTCCGCTCTTATAGCGGCCTTTTCAATGGTTTTGGACAATGTGACTACGATGATCATGTTCATGCCCATCATTTTCTTTGTCGCAGATACTGCAGGATTCAATCCTTTTGGATTCACGGCTGTTATGATTCTCGCTTCAAATATCGGGGGGTGTATGACCCTTGTTGGCGACCCTCCAAACATTATCATAGGTAACGCATCGAAGATTCCATTCTTGACCTTCACCAGTCTTGTGTTTATTCCGCTTGTACTGACATATATAGTTCTAATGCTAATCTCGCGATTCAAAATTCTAAGGGGTCTCTCATCTATTTCGGACAAGAAAGATGAGATTCAAGGACTTAAGCTGGACGGAGTAATAACCAACAGAAAGTTGATGTATGTCAGTCTGGGCACATTGATAGTTGTTGTCATTGGATTTGCAGTTCATAGCATTGTAGATATCGAAATGTCACTATTTGCGGTTTTGGGAGCTGCATTTCTGCTTTTGTATACCGGAAAGGACTTTGAATCGGTGGCAAATGAAGTCGACTGGAACGCCATTCTCTTCTTCATCGGGCTCTTTTCACTTGCATATTCTCTTGAAAGCACGGGAATAACAAGTGAACTTTCCGATCTTGCGTTAGGTCTTTCCAGCAACCCCGCAGTTCTTTCTATGCTTATACTCTGGGTCAGTGGAATGATCGCAATGGTGACTGGCGCCATTCCCGTGGTCACGATATTCATTCCGATTGTTGCTGAACTCTCTGTTCACTATCCGCTTCAATATGATCTCTGGATTGCACTTGCTTTGGGAGCAAACCTCGGTGGGAATGGAACAGTAACCGGCCATCTTGCAAATGTGATGTGCTTTGAGATGGTCAACAAAGAGTACGGAAATACGCACAGTTTTCTCGATTTCATGAAGATCGGATTCCCCTCTTCCGTTATCTCTCTGGCAATCTCGAGTTTGTTTCTGATTATTAGGCTCGTTATCTTCGGATAACTATGACTGCTAGATAACCATTACTGTCCTTATCAATGTATCGATCAGCCAAAGGAGCAGTGTTACGAAGGCCAGTGAAAGAGAAGTCTTTATAATTCCTTGCCTGTAGAAGTCATTAGCGATGAGCCCCGGAACAATCGTGCCGATTACGGTTGAAAACAGCTCGACTGGAAGATTGGGCATCAGAAAGGTATCCAGAGAGAGTTTGACGAAAACACCTAGAACAATGCCAAGAGCCATCCTCTTTCTGCCGTAGAGAATCAGATATCTCTGGAGAAGATTCAGGATGAGAAATGTAACAAGGCCGACCGCCCAGGTGTATAGAAGCCTCAACGGTTGTTCCATAAAAATGAAAAGATAGACTGGAGTCACAAGTCCACCTGCAGACAATCCCGTCACCCACCAGAATGCAGTACTTATAACTATTCCAATCGAAAACAAAGCCGGACTCATTAAATCTCCTCCAGACCGTTCAGCCAGTTTACCAGGCCGCGAATATTACCGAATCCAAACACAAGCTCGCTTCCGTCTAAAAGCGAATCCAGTTGACTCGGATCATCTAGTTTCTCTACGTTCTTGCTGTTTAAAATCCTTCTTGGAAGGGGTCCTTTAACTATTGTTCTATCGAAACTCCTGATCATCGTTTCGAAAATTGCAGCCCTATCGGGCCTATCATCTCTAGAATTGAAGAACCCGATAATCTCTTTCTCTGGAAAGTCTCGCATCACTTTTTCCAGAAGAAGAGAAGTAGAGTGTAGATCGTTTGCAGCAAAGGCGTTTGCAAGAATGGCATTTCCCATTTTACCTCCGAGCTTCAAGTACCGGAAGGTTCCCACATCGGGCAGAACCTCTTTCATTCCCTCGATAGCCAGCGATCTGTCAAGCCCGAGAAGCTCTGCAGCTTTGATTGTGATCGACAGATTTTCGTCATGGGGTATGAATTTGAACCCAGAGAGGTATTCTGTTGACGTAGCCGCAACAATCAATTTTGTTTCGATTTTCTCGCAGGTCTTCCTAACTTTTTCATAGGCTTCGGGCGACACACTTCCTACGATACAGGCCTTTCCCGGCGCAATTGATAAAGAAAGAACACTGGCCGTTTCTTCTTCAGTGCTTCCTATCTCTTCGATGTGATCTGGGAACGTGTTAGTTATTACCGTGATGTCTGCATCGAGTATTCTTCCGCTTGCCAGCTGCATCTCGGGTTTTATGGCCATGCATTCGACAACGAGTGCGTCACATTTGTCGCGCCGGGATTTTCTGAGCGCGAGAAACTGCTCCTGTATGTTTGCGGGGCCATGGCGAATTATCTCTACGTGTTTCCCCTCTGGAGTAATCCACAGAGGCACAGTCCCTGTGGTCTTTCCAAGAACCCTAAACCCGTTGGCTTTTAGCGCGCCATGGATTAACCGCACGGTTTCACTCTTCCCTCTAGTTCCGTTTACCTGAACGACGAACTTGAGCCGCGCCCTACGCTTTCTAGATATTATGTTTTCAGCCAACAGGGCTGAAAGAAGAATCAAAAGTGCAGTTCCTGCAAGAATTATGTTGTTCATTGATGAATCACCCGTCCCACAACGATACAGAGAACCATCAGGCTCAGAAAGACGATTATTAGAGGCAAAGAGAAACTATCAACAAAAAAGACGCCGCTTTCTCCTGGTTCGGGAAATGGGACTGGATCAATGGGAATTCCGTTATCCAGAGCAAGATCTCTGATATTTAGGAGATGGATCACCGGTACTCCGAGTTCGGCAAACTCAAAGATCAGTCCTCTTTCATCGCCCTCTGGTATCGAACTGAACGCTGTAAGCAAACCGTTATCGAGACTTGTCGCAATAAGTGAATTGCCGAAATTCGGCGCTGCACCACCCACGTTTACGAAAACAGAAGGAAGCCCTTCGGCCTCCTGGATATAGATCTCCAGACGTTTGTCTATGCTTTCTTGAAGAGATTCTTCGTAGATGAAAGTCTTGCCGGAAGACAGAGCGATATCGGTCATTAGTTCGCGCGCGCCCGGAAAAAACATCCCGCTCGCTGTATCGTAGTTGCCTCCAAGTGAGACGGCAACGAGACTATCTCTGAGCAGGCCGACTTCTACGAGGCGATTCAGCATATGGACGAATGTGAACTCCGGGTGAGTTGCACCGTGTTCAGAGGCACCTATCGAGTAGATCACAAACGGTTGGAGCTCCAATGTCTCACAGGCACAAAGCGTCGCAAGTAGAAGAGACGGAAAGGAGCCGCTTGCACCGATAGCTACCGGATCACCTTTCTCAAGATTCAGTTGTTTGAAGAACTTAACCATAAGCGCCGCAAAATCTGGGTTCGTTGAAGTTCTCTTAGCCTGAAGATTGCCGAGAGTAGTTGTAATTTCGGTAAATTCGGGACCTATAAGGCCTGTCAAGTTAGGGTCGACTGAGGGATCGATTTCTATACCAAGTGATTCACGAAATCTGGAAAGTTCTTCTATTGATGAAGCCATTAGGCGAGCCGCGGCAAACTGATCCGCGTAATACGGGGACTCTATTCTTTGTCTTGACTGACCAACCAGAAAAAAACCTAACACCCCGATCATTGCGCCGAGTAGCAACCACTTCAAAGAAATGTTGGCTCGGCTATAAGGGACTGTGAGTAAAACATGAGAGCTCTTCAAAACAACTCCTCAAACATATCGACGAAAATGTCAACTTCCTGTAAGCACTCTGATAATCGCAAGAACCACCCCTGTAATCCCTTCTCCTCCAAGAAGACCAGACGATATGACCAGACCGTTCTCTTTCGACTTCGGATTGAGCTTTACGGAGATAAGACTTATCATGCCTCCCAAAAAAGCGGCAGACGATATCTCCATGGGAAGATACATTCCAATTCCCAGGGTCATCCCGGGGAGTCCAATCAGATAAATCAGTATTCCAATCATAAGACCGAAGAAGAAAGCCGGAGTATTGGGAAGACCACCGACCATTGTGGAAACGGCATACGCTTGTGGTGCGGGAAGCTCCGTTCCTGGGCCCATTGTACCATAGGCCCTGAACATAATAAACAGGACAACAACCGACACAACTGCACCGATTACTCCACCGACCGTCTCGGCTATAATCTGAGCTTTGGGATCAGTTTTCAAGAGGTAGCCGGACTTGAAATCGTTGAGTACATCTCCCGCGAGTCCGCAAGCCACTGCGACAACTCCGGCGACGAGGAAGGCCTCAATGGTGCCGATATCTGACACTACCTTTACCCCTAAGAGAATTATTATTCCGAAGACCTCCATCGGATTGATACCAGACTGCCCAGTAATCGAAGCGGCCATTGCCGTTGTAAGCCAAACTCCAACAATCGTAAGGAGAGATGGAATTAGCGTCATTTCCGTCAATGTTGTCAGAAATACGGCAACCACGGCAAAAAAGATAGGAGCGAGTATCAGTTGCCTTCCTAACCTTCCCTTTTCACGCTTCTGCGATTTCCCATATATCTCCTTTGCTCGAGGGAGGATTCCCTTTATAAGAATTCCCAGTCCAGTTCCAACCATTAGCCCTATTCCTAGGCTGTCTTTGAACGCAGCGGCAGTAGCGACATCTTCAAACCAGCCAAGAGCGACTCCTACGGGGATAATTAAGAAGTAGCTAAGAACCGCTCCGAGAAACCAAACACCGGTAAATAGGGGACCGATTATATAACCAATTCCAACTGCCATGGGCGAGATCCATGTGCCGAAGAAGATGTTTTTCGAATAGAGCCATGCAGAAGACCAGGCAGCCGGGATCCAGCCCAACCCGTCTCTTATAGCGACGAAGACTGCAGCAATTCCCATTGTGGAGAAGAGATACTTTGCTTTCCTTCCTCCCTCGTCACCGGCAACGACCGTTTCATATGATGCCACACCCATGGGAAAAGGCAGCTTCTCTTTCTCCACGAAATGCTGTCGGATAAGCGAAGTGAATACGACACCCAAAACAGTTCCGGATAAGGTGACGATCAACAACGAAAGAAAACCCACTTCAGACGTCTCCTCAAGGATCCAGATTCCGGGAATCGTAAAAGCCAGACCACCAGCTACCATTGCTCCCGACGACATTGCGGTGTGCGTAACGTTTATCTCGTTCAGATTGGTTCTTCCAAGCGCCTTCAATATTGCGAGGGACATTACCGCAACGAATATTGTTGGCCAGGGAAGGGCACCCATCCTCAAGGCGACATACATGGAACTGGTCGTGATTACTACCGAACCAAACCCTCCGATTACAAGGCTTCTAATAGTCAGCTGTTTTGAACTACCCTTTTCCAGCGACAATCCACCGTTTTTCACGCTCTGTCCCTCCTGTAAATCGATATGAGCAACACTCGGTCAAGTCTTCCATTCATATCAAGTCTCTTTACGATATAGATGACGGCTAACCGCGGTTACAGTCCAGAACGATCAGTCGGATCTATTCCAAAGCAATTTGGCCACTCAAACGCAATCCTTCTCAAGATTTCGCTCTGAAATTTAAACCGAGCGTTTTTGTGATCGCTGTGATGTTCGAAAAATATGCGGAATTTCGAAAATAAGTCTCCTCCGGAAATCTCGTAACTCGCTTCATCCCGGATGCTGTCCTCTGCTCTTGTGTAAACGAATCCTTCGATGAGTTTGTATTTTTCTCTTGAAGTTATCCACGGTATGGCCTCAAATTTCTCCGATTTATCGCCACAAAACTAGTCGTAATTAAGTATAAGGGTCTTCGATTCGCATCCACGCGTATTTCGAGACGTCTTCAGTTATCTCTTCTCTTTCAGCTTCACAGTTTGCCAACTCGTCAGGGAAGGAGTCTCCTTCACAGAAGGCGGCAATTCCGGTATCTGTATCGTGATACGCTAACATCGCACTCTAGACGGTCAATCTCCATCAAATTGACTCGCGTATCGATGTCGATCGGTAGTCCCTTCATTGTTGTACTCTTTTCAGTAGACTTCTGTTTTCGAGCAGTTTCTTCGCCCGATACCAGTTTACAACATCCTGGCCTGAGCACGAAAGATGCAATTTTAATCTAGAAATCTTCTGAAATATTTGAACCAGAGTTATTTTCGTAATCTTTTTGCCAGCTTGCCTCCAGTGAACTGAAGAAGCTGGCTGATTGCCACGAGAACGATAACGGCGTAAAGAACCACGTCCCACTGAAACCTGTAGTAACCGTAGTTGATTGCCAGCTGACCCAGCCCACCGGCGCCTACGGCCCCCGCTATTGCCGTGTAGGTGACGAGATTGATCAGCAGTACGGTTACGTTTCCAATTTGATCGGGCAGCGTTTCCGGAATCAAAACCCTTGTGACCATCTGCCATCTATTGAGTCCCATCGAGTTCGATGAATCGATGATTCCAGAGGGAACGCCGTTGAAGGAATTCTCGGAAAGCCTTGCCATGAATGGGATAGCAGCAATCGTCAGATTGAATATTGCTGCGTTCGGCCCGATTATCGTTCCCATGACTCGTTTAGTAACGGGAATCAAAAGCAAAACAAGAATAATGAACGGAATCGATCTAAAAATGTTCACCAAGAGATCTAACAAAGCGTAAAGCCCTTTAAGCCCACGAGACCTCGAACACAGGTACAATCCCACCCCGAGGGGAATGCCAAGAAAAGTAGCGAGAAATCCCGAGAGAAGTAGCATGTAAAGAGTTTCAAGAGTTGCGTTAAAAATCTGAGATAGCATCAGCATACCTCCTCAAGGAAGAATACGGATTCCCTTAGCTTTTCGACGAAGAGATCCTGTTTCTCGCCCTCGACACCGATTATTAGAGTTCCAAAGGGACCGTTCTTGAATTCTTCTATCTTTCCGTAGAGGATATTTATCATCACATCGTTCTCTTTTGCGATTTTCCAGAGAACGGGTTCATGGGTCCGTGTACCCCAGAAAAGAACTCTAAGGATCTTCTTGTTAGCCGAAAGTAAAGTTTTCTCTAGTTCCAGGGGCTTACCGAAGTCACTCACTTCATTGTTTTCTATCTTGACGAAGAACTCATGGGTTGGTCCGAAGAAGTCCAGCTTTCCATTCTGCAGATATGCAACTCTGTCGCAAGTTCTCTTGATAACATCCATATCATGAGTAACAACGATAAAAGTGATGCCGTGTTTTTCATTGAGACTTACGACGAGATCTAGAAGTCTGCCGGTCGTCTTTGGATCGAGAGCCGAGGTGGGCTCATCGAGAAGAATCATCTTTGGATCCATAACGAGAGCGCGAGCGATTGCGGCTCTCTGCTGTTCGCCCCCAGATAACTGCGAAGGATAGGCTCTCAGTCTGTGTTCCAGGCCAAGCTCTGTAGCTATATTCATTACTCTCTCTTCTATCTCTTTCTTTGAGACACCTTGAATCTTCAGAGGAAAGGCAATGTTCTGATATAAAGTCCTGTACCGATAAAGATTGAAGCTCTGAAAGACTACGCCAATCTTCTTTCTTACATTTCGCACTTCGCTCTCTTTGAGTCCAACGATGTCAAGACCGTCGAAGAATATCGAACCGCTATCGACAGGCTGCAGGAGGTTGAGGGTTCGGAGCAGAGAAGTTTTCCCTGCTCCGGACAACCCCACGATTCCCACTATTTCTTCCTCTTCGACCGACAAACTCACATCATCGAGGATCTTTCTCTTTCCCGATTTGTCTTCAAAAGATAGATTTAGCTTTTCGACCCTTAGAATCAAAACACTGCGCCTCAAAAGACCGGTACTACGGCACCATCGTACTTTTCATTAATGAAGTCTCTGACCTTTTCCGTTGTCAGGGCGTCGATTAGTGCCTTCAGCCACGCTTCGTCTTTGTCGACTTCACGAATGGCTATTATGTTTGCATAAGGAGATTCGGCTCCTTCAATGAATTCCGCGTCCGTAACTGCGTTGAGGTTGATAGTAAGGGCGTAGTTCGTGTTGATAACGGCTCCGACAACCGTTTTGTCGTCTGTGTAGACTCTGGGAATGAATCCAGCCTCGATCTCTACGAAAGTTAGCTGCTTTGGATTCTCTTTTATGTCTAGAACTGTCGACTCCAGTTTCGTAGGATCTTTGAGCTGTATAAGTCCGTTGTTGTGGAGAAGAATAAGTGCGCGGCCTTCATTAGTTGGATCATTTGGAAGGGCGATCTTGTCGCCCGGAACCAGCTCCGAAAGAGGTTTCTTCAAGAAGAACCCCATCGGTTCGACGTGAATAGCCTTAGCAGAAACCAGTCCCTTTATTCCCCTCTGAGAAGTGAAGGACACAAGGTAAGGAAGATGCTGGAAATAATTGGCATCAAGCTCGCCGGTTGAAAGGGCAATGTTCGGAAGCACGTAGTCGTTGAACACAACTATCTCGAGATCGAACCCTTTTTCAGCGAGGTCGGCTTTTATAGCCTCAAGGATCTCCGCGTGGGGGACGGGTGAAGCACCTATCCTGATCTTCGTCGTACCGAACGCAAACACTACTCCCAGTAGAACCAGTAACACAAACAGTCTCTTCATTCAAATCCCTCCTGAATATAAAAAAAGGGCGTCTCCTTTGAGACGCCCTGCTTCTATTTTCTCAGGTACAGCTAAGCACCCGAAGAAACAAGGGCGTTGCCGTACATCATCATAGCTATTCTGTTTTTCTCTCTAAAAGTCTCTTCAGTCATAGGAAAACCTCGCGATTATTTAGCTCATTATAGCCTATCGGCTCTTTCCAAAGCAAGTCGCTAATGTAAAATATAGCTCATTATCTATCTTGAATCAACTGGCCTCGTCATAGGTACAAATCTTCAAGTAGCGCTCCCCATTATCCTTATCCTTATAACAGGCTTTCAAAAGCCTGCAACTGGTTGTCTTCGGATCCTTGCATATAAAGAAAGTGAATGAGAGATCCTTGGCTTTTCCCTTCAGCAACTCCATCCTCAATGTTGAAAGAAGACTTTCCAGACGTTTCTCTTCGTTCTGGCCATACATTCTTGCGTTTTCGTCAGTTTTCACCATTTCATTCCAAACGTTCTTGGAAATCACGACGGGCAGCTTTATCCCCACTTGCTTTGCAAAAGATGTAACATCTACCGAACCCTCGTTCGAAAACTTAAAAGAACGAGAATCTAGTGATGCCTCTCCGATGCTCATCGATAGCACCTCCATAATAATGTTATTACTAACATAACATCCATGTTGGAGACTCGCAAAGCCAAACAGAAGAACTTGAAGCTCTCTGGAGATGTTTAAGCCGGTTTATCTGATAATGCCTCCAAAAACCGTTGAACCTGAGCTCTTATTCACCGATTATTTTTATCAGAACTCTCTTTCGCCTTTTGCCATCCAGTTCGTAGTAGAAAACCTGCTCCCATGGTCCAAAGTCAAGCTTTCCTTCAGTTACTGCTATGACAACTTCTCTACCCATTACCGTTCTCTTCAGATGAGCATCTGCATTATCCTCGAATCCGTTGTGCTCGTACTGAGAATATGGTTTTTCCGGGGCGAGTCTTTCGAGCCACCTTTCGAAATCCTGATGGAGTCCCGACTCATTGTCGTTTATAAACACGCTTGCCGTAATATGCATCGCATTTACCAGCACAAGTCCCTCTCGGATCCCGCTTTCCAAAAGCGCGCCTTCCACATCGTCTGTGATATTGATTATCTCTCGTCTCATCTTTGTGTTGAAGAAAAGCTCCTTTCTGTAAGACTTCAATTCTTTCACCTCCCGATTGGTTCAGAACAGATAGGGAATCAAACGCCAGGTCTTTTTGCAGTAATCTCTGTATTCTTCTCCAAATATAACTTTCAGATTCCTCTCCTCTACAGAGATTCTGTAAAGAATTCCGGTTGTTGGAAGGACAAAAGCAAGGATTGAACTCAACGGATAGTTGAAGACCAGAGAAAGCCCCAGAAAACCTACGATCTCGGCTGCATAGGCCGGATGACGAATGACCTTGTAGAACCTGTCGGTTCTCAGTTTCTGATCTGGAAGCGCGCCCACATCAATTGCGAAGGCGGGACCCAGTTGTCTCACTACGAAGAAACGGATAACGACGGCGAAGATCATCATTCCCACTCCTATCCATCTATGAGGAAGGAAAGTCATGAGAAAGACCTCCTTCGAACGGCCATCGACTGCAATCGCACCGAACATGCCCGAAAGAACAAAGGCAAGCATGATGTATTTTGATCGCTTCTCCTGGAGTCTCTCGCTGATCTTCCTGTTGTGAAGGAAGAAGAGATAGATATCGAATCCAACCCAGAAAAAGAGAACGATGAAGAAAAGCAACTGACCAGACATAATTGGACCTCCAGGCGAAAACAATACTTTTCAATTCTATCATCGGGAGTGACGAAGGAGAGACATTTTTAAGCCTCCGAGGGAAGTCCATGTGCGGTTCATCGATTGTGAGTTCGGTAAGATGAAAAAGATGTAGTAAAATCGTAATATAGGTGGTGATTCGATGATTTTTGGAAGAGATGAGAGTGTACTGCTCTTTCGATTCGAAGATGGTGAGGACTTCATAGACACTTTCGTTCGGACGCTTTCCGATAATGGGCTCCATTCGCTTATAGTCGTTAGCGGAATCGGTATGTTGAGAGACTTCACGATCGGTTGGTTCAACTCGGTTTCTAAACAATACGAGAAGGAACTTGTCACAGTTCCTCATGAACTTCTCCACATATCGGGTAATGTCTCTCTCAAGGGAGGTAAACCCTTTCCACATCTTCATGTAACGCTTTCCGGTCCCTCAAGAAGTGCAGTTGGAGGTCACCTGTTCGGTGGGACCGTATGCAACACGACTGAGCTCTTCGCAATCACGACCGGTGACCTGAGACTTATAAGAGATGTTTCCGGCGCCGCAACGCCTCTGGAATTCAGAAAGTGAGTCCATCGAATTGAGATTCCTTCACTGTTCAGATATTCATCTGGGGAGAAGACCTATCGGTTCCCCTAACAGCCCGTATTCGTCTGCAAGGTATGAAGACTATTTTTCAGCCTTTGAATACGTCGTTGAGTGGGCCTTACAGAACAAGCCGGAGGCCTTCTTCATAACGGGTGATCTCTTTGACAAGAGAGACATAAATCCCGATACTCTTGCAAGAACACAGAGCATCCTCTCCAGACTGAAAGAAAGCGGGATCAGGGTATTGGCTATAGAGGGGAACCACGACAAAAGTTTCAGCGCAAACGAGTCCTGGCTGAGATTTCTACAAGAGACAGAGTATCTAGAACTGCTCTGCCCGGTTCAGGGAGAAAATGATATTGTCTTTCCGTACGTCAGTATCGAAGGGTTCAAGGTGTTTGGACTTGGCTATCCCGGCTTCATGGCCGAGGAGATGATCCTCAGGGCTTCTTCTTTTCTTGAAGGCAAAGACAATATTGTTCTCATTCATACCGCGCCCGGGAACGACAACTTCATTCCAGGCCTTGTGTCGCCCGAAGTATTGAAGATTCTCAGGTCGAAGGTGATCTATGCCGGGGGTGGGCATTTGCATTCTCAACTCGCCTTTCCTGTAGAAGAGCCGTTCTTCTTCGTGCCCGGATCACTCGAATACTGGGACGTCTGGGAGAGAGATAGAAAGGGATTTTACGTATTCGATACCGAGATCGGAAGAGCCGATTTTCACGACTCCCATAGGAGGGAAAGACAGGAGTTCGCAGTTTTTCCCGGAGAAGGCGACAACCTAGACGGGTTTGTCGATGAACACGAGATTCATAGAGGAGCCATAGTACTGGTAACGGTAACGGGAAGCGGAGAGTTCTACGTAGATCCCGTGCGTTTGGAGAGAGAGATAGAGTCTTCCGGAGCCCTTAAGGCCTTTGTTAGAGTCAGGAGAACGGATAGAGAAATTACTCTCGACGACTACAGACTGATGAGCGCGAGGGACATTGAACGAGAAGTCATACTCGGCTCCAGGGAGTGGAAGGAACTCGGAGCAAAAGGCGAGGACCTTGTGGGAGCAATAGAAAAGATGAAGCAGTCCCAGGAAGACGGGAGGTATGACCTGTTCAAAGAATCTGTAGATGCCCTTCTTGAAGCCATAGTTGGTGGTGACTCTTGAGAGTCACTTCGATAGATCTCGAGAACTTCCGAAGTCACTCAAGATATTCGGAAACCTTCGAGAAGGGAATAAACCTCATCCTTGGAAGAAACGGCTCTGGGAAATCATCGATCATCGAAGCTATCGGGCTGGCCCTCTTCGGAGGAGGACTGCGTGACAAACAGGAAGACGCAATCAAGTGGAACGAGAGAAGGTCGAGAATAACCGTGACTTTTCTTGCCGACGACGGTCTGGAGTACAGGGTCGAGAAAGTTTTCGGCACGGGTTCAAGTCACGAGCTGCATCAGGGAGACCTTCTCATTGCCCGCGGGAAGGAGAACGTAATTGAGAAGATCAGAATCATCTGCGGTCTTCAGGGGGACATCTCGAAGACATTCGAGAACGTGATAGTAGCTTTTCAGAACAGGATCGCCGATCAATTTCTCGGCAGTCCTGCTGCAAGAAGGGACTATTTCAACAGGGTCTTCCAGGTCGACCTTTACAGGAAGATCTCAACGGATTTCATGCGGAGTTATCTCACCGACCTGAGGAATGAGAATGAAGCTATCGAGAGAGAGATAGCATTCATGGAGCAGCAATTGGAGAGAAAGGCAGAAGTTGAAGAGAGGGTGAAGACTCTCTCGGGGGATCTTTCCAGGGCAAAAGAGGAACTGAAGTCTCTGGAAGATGCCCTAAATAAAGTCAAAGCGGAGAGACTGCGCCTCGAGGAAATAGGAAGAGAGCTCTCTTCGAAGAGAGCCCAGTTTGAGCAGCAAATGAAGTCATTGAGGGACGAAGCCGCCTCGCTGAAAGGCAACCTGAGGCAAAAAGAGAGGGCGGTTGAGGCCAAAGAAATCGTTGACAGAAGCAGGGAAGGTCACGATCTCTATGAGAGACTGCTAGAGAAAGAAAATGTTCTGAGCGCCGAAAAAAGGAGATTGGAAGGCCTTGGCGAGCGTTCAGCGGCTATTGAAAAGAGAATTGCTGAACTTCAGACAGAAGTTGCCCGATTAAGCGGAGCGCTCTCGAATTCAGAGGAAAGACTTGAAGAGAGCGAGAAGCAATTCGAAGAACTGAAGAAGGAACGAGAAGAGCTAAGAGTTAAGATGGAAGAGGCGGAACGCGAGGGCGGCAAGAAGAGAGAGACCCACAACCTTAGTATTTCAAGGAAAGAGGCGTTTAAGGTGATCATCGAAGAATACAGGAAGCCCGAGCGTAGGTTGGCCGCTCTTGAAGATCTCTTAAGGAGCCTTGGAAAACCGGAGGGTTCTGAGGAACTTAATGAAAGGCTGACGAAAATCGACGAAATCATAGAAAGAGTGAAGCAGGAAGTCCTTCTCTTGGAACAGCTGAACGAGGACATTGTCAGCATGGCTTCCCGTAGAAAGGCGCTTGTAGAATACAGAGGCTCTCTCGCTGTAGGCATCTGCCCGCTTCTGGATGAGAAATGCAAGAACATCGAAAATAGAAGAGATTATGAAGGATACATCGAAGGCCTTATAAACCAGCTTGCTTCGGGTGAAAGAGAGCTGTCGAAAAAGATTGCAGAGGTGAAGGAAAGCCCGGCGAGACTTGGCAAACTGGCGGAAGAGAGGGCTCTTATCCTCAACACAATAGAAGAGACCGATAGAAAACTAAAGGAAAAGTCTAATCTAGAAAAAGAGAAGCTTGACCTTACGGAGAGAGTAAATAGCTTCCTTCTCCAGCTTTCGACGATTTCCGGAGTATCAGGAGAGATAGACGAGATGAGCGAGAGCGTAGAGGAAGATATTCGAAATACCTCCACCGAGCTCGAGCTCCAAAAGAAACACATTTCCACGCTCAAGAATCAGATTGAAGAAAGGGATTCGCGTCTGGAAGAAATAAAGAGCAGGATCAAATCTCTCAACGAACTGAAGAAGAAGACGGAAGAAGAAGTCACTTCCCGGTCGAGCGAAAGCGATGCTCAGAAAAGCATCGTTAAGGAATTTGCGGAGGAACTCCGAAAGCTTCCCGGATTGAGAGCGGAGATCGAAGAGATTCGCAGAGCGATGGTTATTAACAGAAGCGATTATGAAGGATTCAACAAGTATGTGAATCTTGCTGGCTATCTCGAGGAGTACTCAAGTCTCTGCCGGGCCTCGCTCGAAAGATGCAGAAAGAAGGCGGCAGGAGTGACCGGCCTCAGAAAAGAAATTATTGCTCTTGAGAAAAGCTTCGATTACGACCGTCTCGAAGAGTTGAAGGCAGGCGAGAAAAAGGCCGAAGAAAGTTATGCTCTCAAACGAGACGAAACAATATCCATTGGCAGAGATATAGTTTCTCTACGGGCAGAGCTGAAGAACTTCGCAGAGATGGAAGAAAAGAAGAAGCTCAAGAAGAGAGCCGGTGAAAAGACTTCCAGGAAAATCAAACTCTCAGAGATGATTAGAGATAATCTCAATCTTACCGGAGAGAGAATAACCGCCGGATTTCGTGATGCGATAGAGCAAAAGGCGACCCTAGACTATCAGCGAATATCAGGCACCGAAGAGTCAATAAGATGGAACGAAGACTACGAAGTCTCAGTCAAAGCATCCGAATACGGCGACGGTAGCGTCAGAAGTTTCTCGAATCTATCTGGAGGAGAGCAAGTGTTGGTCTCTCTTTGTTTGAGAGCTGCGATGACGGGGGTACTTAGCGGGGCGAGGTTCGCCGTCTTCGATGAGCCGACATCGAATCTCGACAAGGAGAGGAAAGAGTTGCTTGCCCATTCTCTCAGAGAGCTCTTCGGCGAGCTCGATCAGTCAATAATAGTTACTCACGATGACGTCTTCTCTGAAATGGCGCAGAAGGTAATAAGACTGAACGGCAGGGATAAAGGCGAATCTGTTTGAATCGGAGGTGCAGTGTTTGAAAACAGTACTCAAGAACATAGACTATCTTGTGACAATGAATGAAAAGAGAGAGGAGCTTAAAGACGCTTATGTGGTCGTCGAAGATGGAATAATAATCGATGTCGGCAAGGGAACTCCTCCTCCGGGCGACGTGGAGATCGACCTGGCCGGACGAATCATCACTCCCGGCTTTGTCAACACTCATCATCATTTCTATCAGTCGCTATTCCGCAGCGTAAAGGAAGTCGCATCGGCGAAATTGTTTGACTGGCTTGTCTTCCTATATGAGCGGTGGAAGAACCTCGATAATGAAGCGATATACGTGAGCAGCAAAGTGGCAATTTACGAAATGATGATGTCTGGGGTTACAACTACAACCGACATGTTGTACCTTCACCCGAAGGGAAGAAGTGAGTTCATCGACAGCGAAATTGAGGCGGCGCGCAGTACCGGGGTGAGATTTCACCCCACCAGGGGCTCGATGTCTCTCTCCAGAAAAGACGGAGGCTTACCCCCCGATACGGTCGTTCAGAGTGAGAGAGAGATAATAGAGGACTCCGTAAGACTTATAGAAAAGTATCACGACAGAGAGAAACACTCGATGCTGCGGATAGCTCTGGCGCCATGCTCTCCCTTCTCGGTGACTGAAGAGTCGATGGTCAGGACGGCCGAACTCGCCGGGCAGTACGACGTGCTTCTTCACACACATCTCGCCGAAACGAGGGACGAAGACGATTTCTGTATCGAGAAGAAGGGACTGAGACCGGTTGATTTCATGGAAAAGGTCGGCTGGCTTAACGAGCGAAGCTGGTTCGCCCATCTCGTATGGCTGAGCGATGAAGACATCAAGAAGCTTGCCGGGCATGACTGCGGCATGGCTCACTGCCCTTCCTCAAACATGAGACTTGGATCGGGAATCGCCCGTGTAAAAGAAATGAAGGAAGCAGGAATGAGAATCGGCCTTGCCGTCGACGGAAGCTCATCGAACGATACAGGAAACATGCTTTTGGAGATACGAAATGCTCTGATGCTTCAAAGGGTTTTGAAAGGTGCCGATGCTCTCACTCCCAGAGATGTTCTTGAATTTGCGACTCTTGGAGGGGCCCGGGTATTGAGAATGGATGATTTCATAGGATCGGTCGAGGTTGGAAAATCGGCGGACCTTGCTGCCTTTAGACTTGATACTCTGTCTATGTCAGGGGGACTCTCCGATCCTGTTGCATCTCTCGTTCTCTGTGATCCGCACAAAAGTGACATGGTCATGATAAACGGGAAGATCCGTGTCCAGAACGGAAGGGTAATCGATAGTGAACTTCCAGGTTTGATAAAGAGACACAACGAGATATCTTCGAAGCTGATCGGAGGGGAGTACTGATGATAGTTACAGTAGTTGATATTCAAGTCAAGAGTGAGTTTTTAGATAAATTCATAGAAGCCACTCGTGAAAATCACAAGAAGTCTGTAAGTGAGCCGGGTAATTTGAGATTCGACTTCCTTCAGGATAAAGCAGATCCATCCCATTTTTTCTCTATGAAGCCTATGAATCCGAGGAAGCAGCTGCAAATCACAAGAGGACAGATCATTACAAGCGATGGAAGGAAAGAGTTGAGGAGTACATGGAGAGACCACGCAGGGGAACTCAAACAAGAGTAATAGAACCTGAGAGGCTGAGAGACTGGAAATGATCTCTGTTGCAGTCTGAGTTCGGGAGGGAGGTTTCAATGCTGATAGAAGAGTTCAGAAGGAGAATTGATGGTCTTAGGGAAGAGATATCTTCCAGAGGAGCCGGTGCTTTTCTGATAAGCAAGTGCTGCAATTTTTCTTGGGTAACTTTTGGAGCCAGGAGTCATATTACTCTAAATTCTACGGAAGGCGAGGCATCGGTTCTGGTAACACTTGACAGGGTTTACATTATCACGAACAATATTGAAAAGCAAAGGATACAGGAAGTCGAATTTCACGAGGAGCTTCTGGGTGAGTTTGGATTTCTTGAGTACAACTGGTTTGAGACTTATGGTGAAAAGAGGTTAATCGACAACCTGCTAAAAGGAAAGCTTCTCTCCGATACCGGAAGGTATGACAGCGAATACGTTGACCTAACAGAAATGCGCACAGTCCTCAGTGTTTATGAGATAGAAACCTACAGAGCTCTCGGAAGAGATTGTGATGATATCTTTTCTTCAATTATTCCGGGTTTGAAGAGGAATATGACCGAGCTCGAAGTTCAAGGTCTATTCTATGAAGCCATGTCAAAGAGAGATATCGAACCAATACTGACACTTGTCTTTTCCGAGGACAGTTCTCTAAGTTACAGGCACAACCTATCTCGAAACGTCAAACTTGATAGGAGAGGATTTGTAAGCATCTGTGCCAGAAGGCGCGGGCTAATTGTTTCGTCCAGCAGATCGTTCATGTTCGAGCCTGTGGAGGAGATCAGCCTTCAGCACGAGCGGAACTGTTTTGTGGATGCTGTTGCAATCGATTCCTCAAAGCCGGGAGAGAGGCTTTCCAATGTCTTTGAGAAGCTTGTGGAGGCCTACGAACACGTTGGCAGGGGAGGGGAATGGAAGCTTCATCATCAGGGTGGAGTAGCTGGCTATCTGCCGAGAGAAGTGCACGGCAATCTCAAGAGCGATTTTATTCTCAAGAGGGGAAATGCCGTCGCATGGAATCCCACAATAAGGGGAACTAAGTCCGAAGACACGGTATTGATTGGAGATTTTGGAGACAGCAATATTTCGTTCCCCCAGACCAGTTCCTGGCCAGAACTGAAGTACGAATTCGACGGCTCGACGGTGAGAAGACCGGCGATCCTCCTGGTTGACAAGGTCTGACTTCCAGTGTGACAACTGTTTTCACAATTGACTTGAAGTCTTTCAATTTGAAACGAGAAAAGAGGTTAGAATCTC
The DNA here is from genome assembly GCF_000147715.2 of Mesotoga prima MesG1.Ag.4.2. Lineage (NCBI taxonomy): Bacteria > Thermotogati > Thermotogota > Thermotogae > Kosmotogales > Kosmotogaceae > Mesotoga > Mesotoga prima. Next base: position 2,911,965 of record NC_017934.1, read on the forward strand.
TTGGGCATGGTTTTCTCTTGAAAAACAGAGTGGACCATATAAAGGGATCTTCTGAAGATCCCTTTTTTAAAATTGTCGGGCCCTCATGCTAAAATAAATTCCGTTCAGCAAGAACGGAGGGGTACTTATGAAGACGGTTGTTACTAATAAGAAGGCGCGTTTCCAGTATCACCTTATGGATTCGTATGAGGCGGGAATTGAGCTCGTAGGAACCGAAGTGAAATCGCTGCGTCTAGGTGGAGCATCTCTCATTGATGCGTACTGCAAGATCGAAAGCGGCGAGATATTTCTGGTTGACTGCAATATTAGTCTATACACTCACGGCAATGTCTGGAATCATGAACCGCGCAGAAAGAGAAGGTTACTGATGCACAGAAAGGAAATTCTTAGGCTGGACCAAAAGACAAAGGAAAAGGGACTTACCATTATCCCTTTGAAAATATACTTCAATGATAAAGGGAAGGCAAAGGTCGAAATCTGTCTTGCAAAGGGAAAGAGGCTATTCGATAAGAGAGAAGATATAGCAAAGAGAGATGTCGAGAGAAGAATGAGGCAGCAGGCAGATCTGTGATGGATGAACGTCTCTGTACGTCTTTTTTCTTCCGAATAGAGCAGTAATAATGGCTTTGAACCTCAGTAGTGTTGTGGTATAATCAATCTGTCTTATACTGCGAATAACGCCAATAGCTTTGCAATAATTAAGGGGAGGTGTATTTATGAAGAAAGTCGCTTTAGTAGCTTTGCTCCTTTTTGCGGTCTCACTGGGTTTCTCTACGCCTAAAGCGCTTATAGGTGGTGCTTTTGGGATTAATGCAACTAATCCAGTTTATCAGCCCGAGAGATGGGGTGCCGGTGCCTTTGATCTCTCTCTTCAGCTTCCGTTTACTGATAAGATTGGGGCCATGCTGAGTGCTCAGGCTGCAATCAGGTATCCAAGCAATAAGATAGGGCTTTTCAACGCCGACATTTATTTCCAGATCTTCGAGACACTCAATCTCAAGGCGAGGTTGCTTGTAAGTGTGGGTTCCGTCCAGGATTCCAACTTCGGAGAACAGAGTTGGGAGATCGGAATTCTTGATCTCGGAGCGCCGCATCTTGCAATCGGTGGCGGATTCCAGGTTATGACACCGATTTCGGATAAGGTCATCCTAAACGGATTTGCAAGGGGCTATAGAGTGAAGGATTACCAGACCCGACAGGAAGGTGATTTCCCGGGTGGAGATTACTGGCCACTTCCCGAGTTCTTCTCAGTAGGACTTGGAGTGCTATACGAGTTCTGATCAGGGGCTAAAGATACTTATTTGAGAGAGTTTATTTTGGTCGTCTTTGTTCTACTTTTTTCTATCGTTTCTTTAGCGGTAACGGGTTACGACAAATTTATTCATTATTCTGTAAGTTATTCCGCCTATGGCCTTTCAAGTTACTTCTTGGGTGACATAGGCGGTTTTGTTTTCTCCGCCTCTCTCGGGGTGGGAAAGGAAATCTGGGATTGGTTTTCCGGGAAAGGTACGGCGGAGTACGGAGACCTGATAGCCGATTTCGCCGGAATAATCTCCGCTTACAGTCTCACCAAGCGTCTTCCGTTCAGACCCTTGCTAGTATTTGTATTGGTGTTCTAGAATTTAAGCAGCTCTGAAATCTCGTTCTAGTCCAGTAACTCAACGGGAATAGATAGAGAGTGTTTTTTCGCAAGTGAGACAAGTGAGTCCCTTGTCTTCTGGTCTAAATCTATGCCCGAAGTCACAGCTCTCTCTCTTGCCATAGCCTCTTTCTCTCCGTGGTAGTAGATTTTGTTATGACCGTCGGCCTTCTTGCTTGAAACGACCCCATCCACTATGTGTTCGAGATGTTCTATAAGGGAAGATCGATCACCAAAGAGCTCCAGGCTGAAGCATCCGAAGAAGTGAGAGACACCTGCTTGAGAGCCGGAATAAGTTTCGGCACTCCATCTACCCAAAGAGAGACCGGCAGACAAGAGATCGACGAGAAGGGCCATACCATAGCCCTTGTGACCACCAAAATCCTCTTCGGATCCTCCCAAAGGAAGAATACCTCCGGGGTTTCGACTGTTGAAGTTGTTCAAAACCCTTCTGGGAGAGGTTGTGTTTCTACCTGTTTCATCCACTGCCCAGCCATTTGGAATATCTCTTCCAAGCCTATCGTAAACCTCTAATTTTCCCCTGGTCACAACGCTAGTAGCCATATCCAGTATAAAATTCTTTTTCAGCCCAGGAATTGCTACTGAAAAGGGATTTGTGCCTAGAACGGCCTCCTTCCCGAAGGTCGGAACTACGAGAGGGTAGCTGTTGGTCATCGCTATTCCTATCATCTTTTTTGAAAGCGCTTTTTCGGAATAATAGGCTGAGATGCCATAGTGATTCGAGTTTCTAACTGAAACAAGACCAATCATCGATTCTTTCCCTTTTCTTATTGCAAGATCCATCGCGTAGTTGGAAACACATTGTCCTGGACCGCCATTACCGTCAACTGTGGCCGAAACCGGAGTATCATGTACTATCGATGGCTTGGAATCTAGCAGAATATTTCCGCTATCTCTTTCCTTTATGTATCTACCAAGTCTTGCGACACCGTGTGAAGGAATGCCACGCAAATCAGCTTCCAACAAAACGTCCACTATTTCATGAGCGGCCTCTATGCCGAAATTCTCGGAAAGAAGAATCTCTTCGCAGAGCCTCCTGAGGTTTTCATATGCTACGGGTTTACCCATAATTATCTAGTCCTTTCAAAGTAGTTCCTTGCTATTTTTGAATACAGCCTACGGGCCATATGAACTTCTTCAAGTTCCACATATTCGTTCGACCTGTGTGCCATTGAGGGACTTCCGGGACCTAGTATTACCGTCTCAATCCCTTGCGATGCAGTAAAGGCGCCATCAGTAAAATAGGTCATCGTGAGCTCTTCTGCGTTCATAGCCTTCTCTTTAAGCACTTCTTTAACAGATTCGGTGAGATTGCCGGAAGAGGAGAAAGACTCCCTGTTGAGCAATATAATTCTCTCTGATTGATTGTATTTGCTTAGAACGGAATCTACCAGAGCGATGATTTCTGCAGAATCTGTGTTCTCTGCAAAACGAATGTCGATAACACATTCGGCCTCATCGGGAACGGTATTTTCTTTCGATCCACCTCGAATGATGTTCAGGCTCTCAGTAAGCCCTTCTATTTTCCCGAGAACCTGAGAAAGCTCAGTGTAGGCACTGAAAAGCTTTGTAACTGCGTTGATTCCGTTTTGCGGTTGCGAACCGTGCGCTGATTTGCCTCTGAATTTCAGTTTAAGCCATATCGCCCCTTTTTCACCTGTCGCAAGTCTCAAGGAGGTAGGCTCACCAATGATTACGCCTGAAACGTCAAAGGTTTGATGCTCGAGAAAATGGCGTATCCCTGAGCAGCCGACTTCTTCATCACAGGTCGCAATGAGCGCAACATTCCAAGAAAAATCGCTGTCTTCCGAAAGATCTATTAGAGCTGCAGTTAGGGCGCTTAACCCGCCCTTCATGTCTGCTGAACCCCTCGCAAACAACTTGCCGTCCACAAGTTTCGGTTTGAAGGGATCCGAGTCCCAGTTTGATCCAGCCGGTACTACGTCCATGTGACCTGACAGGAGAAGGTAAGGTAAGGCCGGGTCTCTTTGAAGTCTTGCGACAAGATTTGAGCGATTCTCTGCGACTTTCTGTATCTCAATATGAACGTTCCTGTCTACAAGCACTCTCTGAAGAATCTCAACGGCTCGATCTTCGTTTCCAGGAGGATTTGTTGTATTTGCGCTGCAAAGCTCTAGCAGAAGCTTTTCGAGTTCTTTATCGCTCAATTTCATAATTTGATTCCCACATTCCAGATCGAGTAATCATCCTGCCCCAGAACCTCTGCTTTTGTCAGTTCACCGTTTGCAATCCTTAATACAAGATCGAACAACTTCCTTCCACTCTCTTCCAGAGTCTCTTCCCCATAGATGATCGCGCTGCAGTCGAAGTCGATATTGTCACTCATCTTTTTTGCAGTCTGACGGTTTCCAGTAATCTTTATGACCGGGGCTATCGCGTGGCCGGTAGGGGTCCCCTGCCCTGTTGTGAAGAGCACGACTGTTGCTCCGCCCGCCACCATACCAGTAACGGATTCAACGTCATATCCTGGAGTATCCATAAGATAAAGACCGGGTTCAGCATCAATTACCTCACCATACTCTTTTACACCAACAATGGGGACTTTACCTCCCTTTATCATGGCTCCGAGAGACTTTTCTTCGAGAGTAGTCAAACCTCCCCTGACATTTCCGGGAGAGATGTTGTTAGGAACGTTCTCTTTGTCAACTACATCGCGACTGTTCTTGAGACTTTCGTCAATCATTCTCTGGAGCATTTTGGTGAACCGCTGCTTCATGGACTCATCAGACATTCTTTCGAAGAGCAAGTGCTCCGCGCCTACCAGTTCAGTGGTTTCAGATAGTATTACCCTTCCTTTCTTTTTCGCCAAAAAGTCGGCTACCTGACCTACTACCGGATTGGCAGAAAGACCTGACGAGAAGTCAGACCCCCCGCATTCCATTCCCAATACAAGCGATGACAGTGAAACTTCTTTGCGTTCGATTTTGGAAGCTTCCTTCACCATATCCTTTACAATCGCTATTCCTCTTTCTATTGCTTCAACGGTTCCATAGTCCTGGATCATGATTACCTCGGCAGGTTTACCATGATCTTGAATTATGTCTCTAAGCTCGTGAGGAGAGACTCTCTCACATCCTAGCCCAACTACGAGAACGGCGGCTATGTTCGGGTTCAGAGCAGTATTTATCAATGTCCTTCTGGTCTGTTTGAAATCGTCGCCAAGTTGTGCGCAGCCTTGGTTATGGCTTGCCACAACCGATCCGGGAACCGCGGACGAAATTCTTCTTGCAACATTTGCCGAGCAGAGAACACTTGGCAGAACTAAAACGTGGTTCCTGACCCCTGCACTTCCATCACTTCTTAGGTACCCCTTGAAAGTCTCCATGGTTTCGGCTTAAGCCCGTTCACCTCCCTCTTTGATCTCGGTTCTTTCACTAGCAACATTCTGGATGTGAACATGCTGACCAGTAGCTATATCTGCAGTTGCTACACCTATTTTGTTGTCGTATTTGATTATTCTCTCTTTCTTTCTGATGTCTCTAACGGCTATTTTGTGCCCGAAAGGAATTTCCTCCTTTGCAACTATCGTTCCCACTTGAGAGGTGCCCTTCATCTCGATCTCTTCGCCTTTAGCGACTTTCTCGAGCACCGTAGCGACATTGTCGTTAACGGATAGCATGATGGCCTGTTTCATCGTTAATCCTCCAATTCAACAAAGCTTCCTCTAGCAGTATATTCAACGTTGTTTGATCCTAGAATAGAACAAATCATACCCATTGAATGTATCAGATGAGTTTCCAGTGCGTTCGAGGCCTTTTCCAGGTCTCCCTCGAGAATTCCTTGAGCGATCTTGAAGTGTTCCTCCATTTCGCAGATGATCCAATCCTTCTGCTGTTCAAGAAGATAGTACTTTATAACGTTACGCATTCTCGTAATGAGAATCGAGATTTTGGACATCATTTCAATCAGGTATTCATTGTTGCAGTTGCTCAAAATCTCTCTGTGCAACCTATAATCTATGTCATATGGGACGTTATTCTTTGTCTCTTCCGGTTCCGCAAGATGCTTCCGCATTCTCACTATTAGGTTAGATATCGTTTCCCTATCGATGCGAAAGATCGATTCACTCAACGCAAGCTTCTCCAGCACAAATCTTATTGGGAAGAGCTTCCTCACATCCTCTTCAAGAATCTCCTTAACGTAGAAACTCTTTGCAATTCCAGGTGCTACCAAACCGTCTTCCTTTAGTTTGTGGAGAGCCCCCCTGACTGGAGTTGAAGAAACCCCGTAGATTCTCTTCAGCCGATCTATCGTAAGCCTCGAACCTGGGGGAATTTCCAGCTCTACTATGCTGTTTCTGATCGATCTGTAAAGTTGGTATTGGATTCCATGAAAATGGTTTGTGTCTGCCGATCTATTCAAAACGATCCCTCCTTGAGAAGAGACAACTCTCTCAAAAAGATTCTGGTGTCATTCAGGGTTTCGATCTGATCTTCATCACAGAAGACCTCTACACTGAAGTTTCTTCTATATCCGGACTGTGTCAACAAGTTGAGGAATTTGTGAAAATCTATCGTTCCTTGGCCAAGAGGTTTGTGATTGGAATCGGCAAGGTGGACGTGTTTCACTAATCCAATATTAGAGCTCACAAATGAAGAGTCCACCTCTTCATTAAAATGGTCTGAATCGACGAGAATACCATAACTGCTAAGCCCTCTCGTCTCGAAGAAATCGGCGGCTTCTTGACAGTTGTTCAGAATCGGGCAGACCACCTTCCGGAGAGGTTCAATTAGAACTGAAAGCCCTTCGAGTTCATTCTTAACGAAAGTATCGATCTCTGTAAGAGACTCGGCCAGCCGGTCTAGGGACTTCTGAAGGCCATCCGACCATATAACACCTCTCAGTCTCCCGATATTTAGATCTACGCCCAGTTCATAAGCCTTTCTCGCCGCCGACATGAATGAATTGACAGCTCTTCTTCTCTCATTGATATCGATATGATTCAGATAGAGACCGGCCGTTCCTGCCATTTCCCCGGTGCAAAGAAATATACATTTTGCGGAGTGCTCCCTCTCCAGACGTTTGACCTTCTCTATCTCTACTTTGCCTGGATCGGCAATCATAAGTTCAAAGAATCTGAACCCGGCTTCGACTAACGCCGGAATCGTTTCTTCAAGCCTCCCCGTCAGGCCGGTAACCTTTGCGCCGGCCGGAATATCGTCATTGGCTACCATAAAACTCACTGCCACAAAGCTCACCTCATCCCGCTGCGCTGACAATTGCTATAGAAAGAGACGCCATTTTCGCAAATTCGTCGTCGCTTCTCGAAGTGAGAACGACTGGAAATCCCGTTCCAATAAGTAGACCAGCAGTTCTCGACTTGCCCAGATGGGCAAGTCCCTTTATAAGATTTGCCGCCGATTCGAGATTTGAACAGACTAGAATATCGGCATCCCCTCCCACTTCCGACTGGATCCCCTTATTTAGGGCCGCCTCCTTTTTCAGAGCCGTATCGAGAGGCATTGGTCCGTCCACAAGACATTCTCCAAACTCGCCCCTCTCGGCCATTTTCGAAAGTACGGCCGCTTCAATGAGATCTCTATTAGTTACCGATATTCTCTCGTTGATACCAATCACTGCAATCTTAGGACACTTCAGGCCTATCGATCTCGCAAAACCTGCCGCGTTTCGAAGTATCTCAGCTTTTTCTCTCAGATCAGGAGCTACGTTTACCGTTCCATCCGTTATGAAGAGTAGTTTTGGGTGGTCCGGAATCTCCATACAGGATACATGGCTTATCAACCTACCGGCAATCTTTACATTTTCGCTCCTGAATAAAGTTCTTAGAAACACCGCCGTATTGATGTTTCCCTTCATCAAGACGGCTGGCGTTTTCCCATTTACCGAGGCTGCCGCTCGTGAGACGTTTTCCTCTTCCATCTCACCTTCAACTATTTGAACCTCCTTCAAGAATTCTGCTGGTGTAATCTCACTTATCTTTTCGAAACTACCGTACATAGTCACTTCGATCTTGCTGTTCGATTCGGCGATCGACCTTATTGCTTCAATGGTTGATTTATCATGTGGTTGAACGCAGAGTATCCTTATTTTTTTGTCTAGATCTTTTACTTTACGCGTAAAAACGGAAAGGGAACTAACCATCTCTTTCACCTCAGTAATCCAGGGCATCTTCAGATCCGCTAATAACTCTGTGGGCTCCTTCGGCAAGGCTTTCCATCTCGTATTCGCCAGGGAAGAGAAGAACTCTGAACCCCTTGAGTTTGGAAAGAAGCCTCTCCCTTACGTAATCACATTTCACCACGCCGCCTGTCAAGGCAAGAGCATCTGGAAATCCATCAAAAACTGCTAAAAGGCTGTAAGAATACTTGGCGATATTATAGATATATGCTTCGAGAGGGGCACTGTCGATTTCTTCTTTCATTACCCTTCTTGCTATACTTTCGACGTCGCGCATTCCATAGTGAGAGAATAGTCCTCCCCGGTGAGTTAGGTAGTCCAGATAGTCGTCCCGCTCTCGAGCAAACTCCGCCAGTTCATGGGAGGGCAATGCGCCGGCTCTTTCCACAGAAAAGGGTCCCTCTTTATCGCTATTATAGAGATCTACCATCCTCCCATTCGAATGAGCGCTCACCGAGGATCCGCCTCCAAGATGAGCAACTATAAGCTTGGCATCTTCATAATTCTTGCCCAGTTTTGTCGCTGCTTTTCTCGCGACAGCCTTCATGTTCAGCGCGTGCGAAAGTGAATTTCTTCTTATTTCGTTTATTCCCGTGTATCTCGCCCACTCGGCCAGTTCATCAACACTTATCGGGTCGACAGTGAACGCCTGGATTCCAAACTCCTCGGCCATTTCTGATGCTATGACTACTGCTGTGTTTGCCGGGTGCATTCCCTGGAGTCCGCGCCTGGCATCATCAACCATCTCTTTATTAACCCTATATACGCCTGACTCGAGAGGTTTCAGCCGACCGCCCCGTGCTGCGACGGCGGCTAAATCGGAAGGTCTCACCCCGTTTAAATCAAGTTCCTTTACAATCTGTCGCTTCCTTATTGTATACTGATCGGGAAAGAGAGGAAGATCAAGCATGTCGTCATCAAGTGGAATAGTCTTTTTGAATACTTCTTCAGTATCCCTGAAGACCGCAACCTTTGTTGATGTGGATCCCGGATTTATTACTAGAATCAGGCTCATTTCATGAAGTCTCCCACTATCCTCTTGAATTCATCGATCTCAAGAACTGTGTTTCTAATGCGGCCTTCTTTTCGAACGATTTCCGTCAGCTCTTCAATTTGATCTTCATTAGCCTCTATTCCGAGTCTCTTCAGCCAGTATTTTATGCTTGCCTGGCCGCTGAAGGCACCAAGTTTGACCTGTATTTCTCCCATACCGACCAGCGAAGGGAGGTACGGAGTCATTGCTGCGTTTATTCCTGCTTTATTCAACTTGTCTATTGCATCGACTACAATGCCTGATTCAACCCAGAAAAGGCGCTTGCCTACGACGGGTTTGTTGTTTGCGACCTGAATTTTCGAGATGTCCTCAACCAGTCTTGAAGTGTAGCCGATTTTCGAGAGATCAATACCGGTATCTATGCCCATTAGCAGCTTAAGACCGGCAGCCACTTCCTCGGTGGCCACGTTTCCGGTTCTTTCGCCAAGGCCGTTTATTGAGCTATGAATGCCCGATACGCCTGCCCTCACTGCGGCGAAAACAGATCCCATTGCAAGGCCAAATTCGTTGTGTACGTGGAATTCAAAGGGAATGTTGGGAATAGCCTTTCTAAGTTCAGTGAAGATGAATTCGATTGCAAATGGCGAGGCGACACCAAAACTGTCTACGAAGACCATACTTTCCGGCTTCGCCTGCTTAGCCACTTCTGTGAATATCTTAAGAACGTAGTCGAATGAAGATCTTGTTGCATCCCATCCCATGAAAGTAGGCTTCATGCCCTGTTCCTTTGCGTAAAGTATTGCCGAAACTACTCTGTCCACGAGCTTTTCGGGGGAGACTCCATACACGAGTTCATTGTCATAAGGATTAACTGCGTGCTCAATAACCACCCGGGTAGCGCCACAATCAAGAGACTCGTCTATGTCTTTTTTCAAAGACCTTGCAAAGGGAACGATCTCTGAGTCGAGCTTCATATCGACTAGCCTTCTTATTGCTCTCTTGTTCTCATCCGATACAATCGGCATTCCCACCTCTATGGATTTGACACCTAGTTCGTTAAGTGCAACCCCTATTCTTACCCTCTGATCCTCGTTCCATGTAAGGCCACAGGTCTGTTCACCGTCTCTGAGAGTGACATCGTGTATGTAGATACTGTCTTTTGCGTCTTTTCCCCTTATTTTGTTTTCGTAGTTTAGAGGGCAGACCCAACGGGAATCGTCGAAGTATGGCGTTCCGTTCAATTTCATGTACTCAAGGTCTTTTGGTTTCATGCTATACCTCCTCAGTAGTTATCTCTGGCAGCACGAGTGAGTTCTGAAGGACAGAAACACTCTTACCAGGACAAATCAATCGGTCAACTACAGATTGAATATCTGGATTGACACGTAATCCTAGCTCATCAAATTCCTCAGCAAACTTTGTGTCGCTGACAATGTGAACCTTCTTCTTCTGCAGTACTTTTCTTACGGCGTAAGCCGCTACATAAGCGAGGGGATCTTCGGTGGTTATCATATCGAGTTTCTCTAGAATTTCATTTTCCTCAAGTTTTAAGAGAGAAGCGAAAAGTGGATGGTCTCCAAAACCCTCGTCAAGTGAAGAAACCATAACGATATCCCCACCATCTTTGGTAATCAAGTCCGACGTGTACAGAGCCTTGCCGCATTGCCAGAAATCAGTTACAGAAGGAAAGGAAGAAATGACCGTAACATCTGTCCTTTCGCGATACTGCCGAAGAAGCTGCTTTCTCGCGAGCTCTACCCCTTTTCTGAGGGCTAGCACGTGGTTCCCCGCAACGGTCCCGGCAGTTGATCCGTTAATATCGTAGTAGAAATTTATAATGAAATCAAGCCCCACTCGACTTCCGGTTTCGTCTATCAGCTCTCTGAATTCATTTTCAAATACTCCCACGTCTGCCTTGCTTTTCAATATTGCCATTCTGTGAGATTTGAAGACACTTTCATATGAGGCGACTCCCGGAAGGACTATCTTTGCCCCTCCCGACCAACCGGAGAATCTGTGAGGAACAATGGAACCTATTCCAACTGTGAGGTCGGCCTCTATAGCTTCATTTACTTGAATCGGTACCTCAAGAAACTCCCCGAAATCTTTCATCTTGGCAGTCTCTTCGGCTTTATGCTGAACGATTCTTGTATCTGAAGAGAATACTCCGAACTTTTCTTGAAGCTCTTCGGGTTTCATCTGCCTGTGGGTTCCGGTAGCGATAAGGAGAGAAACTTTGTCCCACGAAATTCCGCGACTTTCGAAGAGTTTTCTTAGAAGGTCCAGAGTTTCCAGTACGGGTGAATGCCTCGTGTGGTCTTCCACAATAAACACGATACTTTTTGCTGACTCCGCGAGACTAGTAAGTGGTGCAGTGCCGATCGGCATTGAAATCGATTCGGTTAAGGAGCTTCCGGCTTCAGCCGGCTCAGCGGAAATCGCGGGAAGTATTACTTGACCCGCGGGCACTTCCAACTTGACTCTTCTCCCTTCTCTGTAATCTAAGGAAAACTCCATCTTACTTGCCACCAAAGTACATTTCGCGGATTCGCTCGTCGCTTTTCACTTCGTCAACCGAGCCTTCAAGTTTTATTTGACCTTGAGAAACTATGTAGACTCTGTCGCTCATTGGAAGTGAAAGCTTTGCGTTCTGTTCGACTATCAGCATCGTAAGGCCAGTATCCTTGACAAATTTCTTCAGGGTCTCGAATATTCTTTTGACGATTACCGGCGCGAGACCCATCGATGGTTCGTCGATCATCATAATTACCGGATCGGACACGATCGCTCTTCCTATAGCAAGCATTTGCTGCTCTCCTCCGGAAAGAGTACCTGCCATCTGGTTCTTTCTAGATTTGAGCTCGGAAAAGAGTTCGTAAACTCTCTCAATGTTTGGGCGAGCCTTAGAAAGCCCGATTCTGGTGGCGGCGACTTCTAGGTTCTCTTGCACGGAGAGCTCCGCGAAAACCTGTCTTCCTTCCGGAACGTGAATAACTCCAAGTCTAGTAATCTTGTGGGGAGCAAGATGCTGGATCTCCTCGCCGTTCAGCAGAATTTTGCTGCCGGGTTCAGAACCGACCAGTCCAGAGATGCTCTTCAAGAGAGTTGTCTTTCCCGCTCCGTTTGGGCCTAGCACGGAAACAACTTCTCCTTTCATCACCTTTATAGATACTCTTCTGAGAGCAGGAACTTCATTGTAGGAGACAGATAGGTCTCTCGTTTCAAGCAAAGTCATAATCAATCCTCCCCCAGATAAGCTTTGAGAACAAGCGGATCTTTTTCTATTACATCAAACGTACCTTTGGCGATTATCTGGCCAAAGTTCAGAACATATACCCAGTCAGCCACAGCCTTGATGAAGTCCATAGTGTGTTCCACGAGCAGAATCGTTATACCTTTCTCTTTGAGAATCATCATCAGGTTCATTATCACTTTGAACTCATCTCTAGTCATTCCTGCAGCAGGCTCGTCGAGGAAAATCAGCTGAGGTTCCAGAGCTAAAGCTCTTGCAATCTCTAGACAACGCCGTAATCCATATGCCATACCCTTCGGGGAATCATAAGCATTATCCTCAAGACCCACGAGCTCCAAAAGTTCCATGGCCTTTTCTCTGTTCTCTTTTTCTTCCTTTCTGAAACTCGGAGTTCCTAGAACTACGCTCAAAGGGCCGGATTTATAGAAAGACTTTCTGGCGACAAGTACGTTCTCAATCACTGAGAGATTCTCGAAGAGTCGAATCTTCTGGAAGGTTCTTGCAATACCCAACCTGCTAATCCTGTTTATTTCCATCCCCGTTATGTCCTGATCCTTGAAATATACCTTTCCACTTGTGATAGGGTGTACTCCCGTTACAACATTAATGAACGTTGTTTTGCCCGAGCCGTTGGGACCGATTAAGGCTGTGATCTCGCCTTCGGGAATCCCTATTGACAGATCATTGTTAGCCACAACTCCTCCGAATCTCTTGGTCATATTTTCAGTTCTGAGAATGTCCATTTTCACCCCACCTTACAACGTCTTTGTGTTGTTTCTCTTTACCCTGAAAACCTTTCTGAATAAGCTTTCTAGGATAGGGCCAAGTCCCATAGGCATAAATATTACGATGACAATCACTATTAGAGAAGTGACCATTAGATAGTAATTTTCCCAGCCTCCAAATCTCAGAAACTCGGGAAGAAGCGTAAGACCTATTCCGCCAACAACTCCACCACTCATATGTCTAAGACCGCCCACGACGGCCATGGCGACGAAATTTGAGGATTCAAAAAAGGTGAATGGTTCGGGTGAGAGAAAACCGGCTAGATGAGCATACAGTGCTCCCGCCAGTCCTGCTAATCCTGCAGAAAAGCCAAAAGCTGCGATCTTGAGCTTTTTCGTAGATATTCCACAAGTCTCGGTAGCAACGTCATCATCATTCATAGCCAGCATAGCTCTACCAAAGTGCGAGTGTTTTATGCGGAACATAATGAAAACTGAAAGGAGCAATAACCCTCCAAATAGCCAAAAGACCTGCCCAAAGGATAGCATCACGCCCCCAAACGAATAGAATGGAATTCCAAAGAATCCGTAAGGACCACCTGTGATTGGCGTTAAGTTTATTACCAGCATCCAGACTATCTGGCCAAATGCAATGGTTACAAGAGATAAGAAAAAGGCCTTGAGTTTGAATGATGGAATACTCAACAGGAATCCAGCAATAACGCTAATCACTATACCGGCAATTATGCCAACAACGATCGGCATCCCAAGCTTGACCGTGAAATAAGCGGAGGAGTAGGCACCAATGGCATAGAAACCGGCCTGCCCCAGTGAGATTTGACCAGCGAACCCTGTGAGAAAAACTAATCCAGTGGCAAGAATCGCATGAATTAACGCTCTGTTCATAAGGTAAAGATGGTACGAGTTCTTCACAAAAAGTGGGAACAGTATTATTAGTAGAATTGCTCCTATTACGAAAATCGTCTTCTTCATCTTGTGCCCCCTATATCTTCTTTCTCTTCCAGTTGAATATCCCGGAAGGTTTCAGTATCAGAACGGCTACAAGAACCGAGAAGGAAATTACGTCTCTATATGTTGAAGAGATATAGAGGGTCGAGAAGTTTTCGAGTAAACCAAGAGATATTCCTCCGAGTATCGTTCCATAAGGGTTTGTCAATCCGCCCAGTACTGCCGACGCAAAACCTTTGACCCCTATAGAACCTCCTCCAAGTTCAAGAGAGACAAAGTAAATAGGCGCAAGGAGTATTCCGGCAATTCCCACGACGACTGTCGCCAGAATGAAGGAGAGAGAGGTCGTTACCTTCACGTCGATTCCCATGAGAGCTGCCGCTTCTCTATTTTGAGCAGCTGCACGGAATGATTTTCCAATAAGCGTTTTGTTAAGTATAAAATAGATGAAAACCATAAGAATTGCAATTACAAGATAGATGTTCAAGTAGAGAGAGGGAATTCTTATGCCACCGAGTGAAATGAAGTCGTTGCTTCCTCCGAATACCGGCGGGAAGGGTTTTGGTAGAGCCCCATAAGTGACAATTATAAAGTTGAGCCAAAAAGTGCACAGCATAAGTGTGGCAACGACGAATTCGAGACGCCCACCGCCCCTCTTTCTGATTGGCTCATAAATGAATATTCTGAGCCCCAGTCCATATAGCCCTATGATGGCAATAGACAAAACGAAAGAGATGAAAAAACCCAGGTTCAGCTGAGTGTAGAAACTGTAGAACAGATAGGCTCCCAACATCGCTGACGAGATGTTGGCGAAGTTTATTCTTGAGATCGTCAGCCAGAGGAAAACCACGCCGAGTCCTACGAGTCCATATGTGGCACCGATCGAAGCCCCCGAAACTATGTTTTGGAGAATGTCTTGAAGCATCACTCACACTCCTTATAGGGAAGTAAACGGGAGGTAGGCAGGACGCCCCCTCCCGCAAAGAGGCTTAGTACAACTTAGTGATTATCTGCCAGTCTTTTCCGTCGAACTGGGAGATTAGACAGACGTTTGTGAAGTTGTGGTGTTCGTCGCACTTGAGTTCGCCCTGAACACCAACGATGTTCGCTTCATTCGCAAGGTATTCAGCAAGCTTAGTACCGTCTGTTCCAACATTCTTGAGTGCATCTGCCAGAAGGTACATTCCGTCATAGTAAGCCTGTCCAGGGTCGCTTGGTTCCTTGCCATCCCATCTGGCCTTATAGGCTTCAACAAATGCTTGAACTGCAGGATCGGGATCTATTGGATTGAATCCCTGAACGGAGTATACACCAATCGCTGCTTCCGGTGCTAGATCTGTGAACGCAGGAACGCCCCATGCAGAGAACCCAATTATGGGGACATCGATCTGCAACTGTCTGAGTTGATTTACTGTTACAGCAGCCTCAGATTCGTGTGTAAGTCCTATCAATCCATCGAACCCGGCGTTCTTTAGTTTCAGAAGCTGACCAGTTGCATCCTTGTCGCCTTCCTTGATCTGCTCCATTGCGACTATTTCGATTCCATACTTGGGGAACTCCTCTTTAGCAACATCGAGAGCAGCGAGACAATAGTCAGTCGAGCCATAGATAACTCCGGGCTTCTCAATGCCCAACTCTTCTACTGCATATTTTACGAGCTGAATGACTTTGACTTTGTCGTCGGCTCTGAGTCTGAAGAGAAAGTCGTTGGGAATCACCGAATATCTGAATGAAGGGGAAGTCGCTCCGACAAGCATTGGAACCTTCGCCTGCTGTGCTAGTTGATGAACACCAATGACTGAACTGCTCATGTTCGGTCCAAAGACAGCCACTACCTTATCCTGGAAAAGTGCTCTCCTGATAACATTTGCGGCCGTGCTCGGATTTGCCGCATCGTCATACACAACCATTTCGAGCATGTCGCCATTGATTCCTCCAGCGGCATTGATCTCTTCGAGTGCCAACTGCGCGCCCATTTTGATGTAGTCACCAAGAATAGAACCCAGTCCTGTGAATGGCGCCACAAGAGCAACCTTAATCGTTGAACCCAGCGCCGCAACCCCGATTAGCAAGACAATCGCGACTACGAGTAACCTGTTTAGCCTCATCCAAAACACCTCCATGTGCGGGACAGTAATAATTCCGCCCCGTTCTTTTAGAAGAAAGATTAATAAACGATTAACGTGATGCGTTATACATTATGCAAAGTATAGCATTCCTTGAGTCGATATCTTAACTCGATCATAGCCCTTGAGGATCAAATGAATTGAATTATTCTAGATTATCTTTCTCTACTTTGACTTCTCGCAACAATAAGGCATTCTTCAGGACAAGTGTGGAACGTTATTTGCACAGACTGTTTTGCTTACGGGTCATGTGTGAGCCACTGTGTTCAATGACGATTATCCTTGATGTTATTACCATTGGAGAGACCGACTTCTTTCTTTGCCTTTGCATCCATGGGTTATAATTGTTTTCGAAACTGGGCTTTGCACTGAAGGTTTCTGGGGGTGTTGTTTGTGAGAGCAGTTCAAATGGTTTGTCTTTTCCTTTTCGTCATCACATTTTCTCTATTGGTTGCCGTGGAAATCGATCTGGGCGTGGGTGCTGATATAACCCAGTCAGATGAGACGAGCCTAAGTTGTGCGCGGCTTTCTCTTCTAGCCAGTGTTGGTCCGTTATCTATCGATCTGCCGATTGCGCAGATTTGGCCTTCAGAAAGAAGACTTGAGCTTGCCGATCCCATGTTAAGTTATGCAGGCTTGAACCTGAAACTTCCGATAACCGTTCTTTACATGAAGGCCGGTTTGGGAGTTCAGTTAAAGGGTTTAATAGATCTAGTCGGAGGAAGTATCGAAGGATGGGACGTCCCAGCGAGAGTTAGAGCTGGTTTAGGCCTATCGGATTCTGGCCTCTTTCTTGAAGGTGGAGTAAATCTCGATTTCACACCTTCTCTCGAATCGATGAGTTTCTTCCCTTACATAGCGGCAGGATTTGTTTTCTAGCTAGATCAGGTGAAGGTGTTTTCTGAATTCTTTTTCAACCTCTTGAAATGTATATTTCTCAAGCCAGGATTGCCAGCCGAATTTCAAGAAGATATTCTTTACCTGAAAGGAGTAGTTCAGAGGATCCAGATGGACTTCTTCGACTCTTTTTGATAGTTCAAGTGCAACTCTTGTCGCGTTCATAGGAAGAACAGGTCCTACAAAGGCTCCCGTCTGAATTCCGTTATCTCTTAAGAGATCGATTGTCTCGAGTCTCTCTTCAAAGGAAGAAGAACCCGGTTCAAGAACCTTCCTCACATCTTCTCTATCCGTTGTTATCGTTACTAAAACTTTCGCTTCGCCTTCCGCGGTCTGGAGCAAGTCGAGGTCTCTCCTTATCAAAGCGGATTTCGTCATCAAGTAGACGGGAACCCTGTGAGAGACGAGAATTCTCAGTATTGCTCTTGTGATTTCGTATCTCTTTTCGAGTTGCTGATAAGGATCGCAGGTTGTACTGAGAAAAACTGGCCGCTTGGGATGTCTGATAATTTCTCTTTTCAGAAGAGATGTGAGGTTTTTTCTGACTCTCACATCTCTTCCCCATACTCCTCCGTAGTCCTTGAAAGAGCCTATGAATTTTGCAAAGCAGTATATGCATCCGACGCTGCATCCAACGTAAGGATTGATAGTGAAATCTGTTAATGGAATATTAGACTTTGTTAATGCCCTTCTTGCAAGTATTTCTTCCACCATACACTTATAGATTCTACATGTTTTCTTCTCGATAAACGATTTCCGTTAAGTGCATATCGCGCGACTTCATCCATTCTCAAGTGATATAATTAACGGAAATGGGAGGTGTTACTGTGTTGAGGGTTATCAATACTGACAAGGCGCCGGCAGCAGTTGGTCCTTATTCTCAGGCAGTTGCGGCGGGAGGTTTTCTCTTTGTTTCTGGACAGATTCCCCTCAACCCGTTGACTGGCGAAATGGTGACGGATTTTGAAGAAGCTTGTAAACAGTCACTTGATAACTTATTCTCGGTAGTCGCCGCCGGCGGGTCGAGCCCAGATAATATCGTAAAGGTCAACGTTTACGTAAGGGATATGGGTAAGTTTTCGATTCTAAATGAGATCTACGCTACTTACTTTAAGGGTCACAAACCTGCCAGAGCCGTAGTAGAGGTCTCCAACCTGCCAAAAAACGCGCCGGTAGAAATCGAGGCTGTAGCGATTATACCGTAATCAGGAGGATAAAATGGCAATTTCGATAAAACTGCCCGATGGTTCGATAAAGGAATACGAATCAGGGATAACACCGGCGGAGATTGCAAAGGGTATTTCCGAGGGACTTGCAAGACGTGCTTTTGGAGCGATTGTCGACGAAGAACTTTGGGATCTTGAACGGCCTATCGAAAAAGACGCTTCGGTCAAGCTTGTCTTGGACAAAGATCCCGAGTCATCTCGTTTCTTCAGACACACTATGTCCCATATACTAGCCCAGGCGATAATGAGATTGTATGGCAAGGAGAAAGTCAAGCTAGCAATCGGGCCAACCATAGAAAATGGGTTTTATTACGACATAGATCTTGGCGAGACGAGAATCACAGAAGAGGATTTACCGAAGATTGAATCGGAGATGAGCAAGATAATTAAGGAAGATCTCCCGGTTGAGAGATTCGAACTGCCTGTATCAGAAGCCATTGAACTTATGAAGAGAGAAGATCAGCCTTATAAAGTCCAGCTGATCGAGGATCTGGTTAAGGACACCGGTGCTGAAAAGGTTACTTTCTACAAACAGGGCGAATTTGTTGACCTCTGCAGGGGTCCTCACGTTTCTTCGACTGGTAAGGTAAAGTATTTCAAGCTTACATCCGTTTCCGGTGCGTACTGGAGGGGCGACGAGAACAACAAGATGCTTCAGAGGGTTTACGGCACTGCCTTCGCAAAAAAGAGTGATCTCGAAGACTATCTGAGGATGATAGAAGAGGCGAAGAAGAGAGATCACAGGAAGCTTGGCCCGGCGCTTGGTCTCTTCACAATCAATTACGAATATGCTCCGGGTATGCCTGTTTTTTTGCCTAAAGGAACGGAGATGCTTAATCAACTGCTTCAGTTTTCGAGAGAGAAGCATGTTGAAGATGGTTACAGGGAAGTTAGCACCCCTCAGATTATGTCTGATGCGCTTTGGAGAACATCTGGTCACTGGGATCATTACAGGGACAACATGTATTTCACGGAGAAAGAAGATCAGCAGTTCGCTGTCAAACCAATGAATTGCCCCGGGCACATAATCGTATACAAGTCCTCATCGGTAAGCTATCGTGATCTTCCGATGAAACTGTTTGAATTCGGAAAGGTACATAGATATGAGAGATCCGGTGTCTTGCACGGGTTGTTCAGAGTCAGAGGATTTGTTCAGGATGATGCTCACATATTCTGTACACGTGAGCAGATTCAACAGGAGATAATGGGAGTAATCGATTTCGTTCAGAAAATATACTCCCCATTCAACTTCGAGTATAGAGCAGAGCTTTCGACGAGACCCGAAGATTACATGGGCGAAGTCGAGCTGTGGGATATCGCCACAAAGGCACTTGAAGATTCACTTTTAGCAAAGAAAATGGAGTTTAAGGTAAATGAAGGTGATGGAGCTTTCTATGGTCCTAAGATCGATTATCATATAAAGGATTCGCTTGGTAGGGAATGGCAGTGTGCTACAATTCAGCTTGATTTCATGATGCCCGAGCGTTTTGGGATCAAGTATGTTGGACCCGATAACGAAGAGTATCAGCCCGTCATGATTCACAGGGCGATATTCGGCTCCGTTGAGAGGTTCATGGGTATTTTGATTGAGCATTTTGCCGGAGCTTTTCCCGCTTGGCTTGCTCCTACCCAGGTTTCAGTGATCCCAATAGCCGACAGGCATGCAGAATATGCGGAATCGGTTGCGGCCGAATTAAAGTCCAGAGGTTTCAGGGTTGAAGTCGATGATCGCCAGAAGTCAACTAACTACAAGATCCGTGAGGCTCAGCTGATGAAAGTACCTTATATGATCATCGTTGGAGACAGAGAGAAAGAAGACGGGACCATATCGGTAAGGCTGAGAAGTGAGAAGGATCTGGGTTCAATTGCTTTGCAGGAATTCATGGATAAGCTTTCGCAAGAAGTCAACATGAGAAGCGCAACAAGCATTTTCGAGTGATTACAAGACCCCTGCACCTCGGGGGTCTTGCTTTCGTAGCTTAAAAGTCCTTGAAGGGGGGCGATTGGAACGAATATCATCGACATAATACCGGTCGCACGTGGCGACAGACCGGCAGATGTTCTTCTTAAGAACTGCAAGATCGTGAACGTTTTCAGCGGGGAGATAGAAGAGGCAAACCTAGCTCTTTTCAAGAAGCGCATTGCTGGAATCGGTGACTACGAAGATGGACTCGAGGTCATAGATCTTGAAGGTTCTTATGTGGTCCCAGGTCTTATCGATGCTCACCTTCACATCGAATCATCCATGGTTTCACCGGTCGAGTTTTCGAAGACAATCCTAGCAAGAGGCACAACCACAGCGATAGCCGATCCTCATGAAATTGCAAATGTAATGGGTCTTTCCGGGATAGAATACATGATCAAGTCCACAGAGGGAGTTCCTGTGAATCTCTACATCATGATCCCCTCCGCCGTCCCCGCATCAGCCATGGAAACGTCGGGGGCAAGGATCAGCGTAATGGATATGATAGGTTTTGTGGAGAAATTCCAGAACAGAGTTCTTGGACTGGGTGAAGTGATGAACTTCCCGGATGTCATAAACGGTGATCGGGATTCAATAGCGAAGATTGAGTTGATTCGACACAAGTACAAAAAGATAGACGGTCACATTCCTGGAGTTTTGGGTAAGCCTCTAAATGCCTACATATGTGCTTTTGTAAGGTCGGAACATGAGTGCACCTACGTTGAGGAAGCGAGAGAAAAACTTTCCAGAGGTATGCAGATACTTATCAGAGAGGGAAGTGTAGAGCGAAATCTCGTTGCTCTTCTCCCTCTAATAAACGAGAAGACTTATCCCTTCGTATCATTTTGTACCGACGACAAGCATCCCGACGACATTATCAGAGAGGGCCATATAGACTACAATATTCGGAAGGCCATAGAGCACGGTATAGATCCAATAATCGCCATAAGAGCAGCCACGATAAACACTGCAAGACATTACAATTTGAGATCGATGGGTGCTATTGCTCCCGGGTACAAGGCCGACCTCGTAGTAGTGGACAATCTAGAGTCCTTCAATCCGAGAATCGTTTTCAAAGATTCTAGAATAGTAGCAAGAGATGGAAGACTGGTCACTGATGTCATCTCAAAGAGTTTTCCACAGGAAAGGACGAATACATTCAAGTGCCAGAAGATTTGTGAGGATGACTTAAGAGTTAAGGCTGAGGGAAGAAAAATCAGAGTAATAGAGCTTCTTGGAAGCGAGGTACTCACCGGTGGCACAATAGCTGACGCAAAAATTGAGAATGGATGTGTTGTCAGCGATGTCGATAGTGACGTCTTGAAACTGGCCTCCGTCTGTCGCTATTGCGAAGGTAAGTCTATGTCAGTTGCGTTTGCAAAGGGCTCCGGGCTAAAGAAGGGGGCAGTAGCAACTTCTGTTGGACATGATTCGCACAATCTTGGTGTATTGGGAGTGAATGATTCCGATATGGTCTGTGCGGCAAACAGAGTGATAGAAATGGGTGGAGGGTTGGTTTCCGTCGTTGACGGTAAGATAACATCCGAGCTTCCTTTGAAAATTGCAGGCCTGATGTCGGATCTTACCAGTAGGGAAGTCGCAGAAAGATTAACAGAATTGAAAGAAGCTACAAAGATTATGGGTAGCACTTTACCCGATCTCTTCATGACGCTTTCTTTTGTGCAGCTTTCAGTTATCCCCAAGCTGAAGCTGACGAATCTCGGCCTTGTCGACGTTGAAAAAAATGATTTCGTCACGCTATTCGTTGAGGAGGGTGAAGATGCCTGAAAGACACGAGAAGGTGGTCGGCAAAAAAATCAACAGAGTCGACGCTCGCGAGAAGGTGAGTGGCAGAGCAAAGTTCGCAGCAGATGTGTCTTTTGATAGACAGGTAAACTGCGCTCTTGTTATTGCAAAGAAAGCACACGGAGTTCTGAAGAGTATTGATGCTTCTTCCGCAAAAAAGATTCCCGGTGTCGAGGGTGTTTTCACCTGGAGAGACGTTCCCGGAGAGAACCAGCTTGGCGATGTGATAAAAGACATGCCTTGTCTAGTCAAAGAGGGCGAAAGAGTTAGATTCTACGGTGATGTAGTGGCTGTAGTCGCTGCAAGCAGCAAGAAGATAGCCGAAGAAGCTGCCGATCTTGTGAATGTTGAGATCGAAGAGCTTAAGCCGGTTCTAACAATAGAAGAGGCAATTAAGGATGAAATCGTTATTCATGGTAAGTCCAACGTAGGCGTTTCAAGAAGAATACGTAAAGGGAATGCCTCGAAGTACTTTGAGAATTCAGAACATATATTCGAAGGAGATTTCTACGCCCATTATCAGGAGCAGGCTTATATGGAGACCCAGGGAGTAATAGTGGTGCCCGACATTGACTACGGGTTCACTGTTTACGGAACAATGCAATGTCCTTACTATGTGCAAGGGGCCGTGTCGAATGTCCTGGGCATTCCTATGAGCCGAGTAAGAGTTATCCAAACCGAAACCGGCGGTGCATTTGGAGGAAAAGAGGACATTCCTTCTTATGTCGCTTCATATGCAGCCATAGTAGCCAATAACCTTCGAAGGCCGGCGAAACTGATTTATTCAAGAGAAATAGACATCCAGACAACTTCGAAGCGTCATCCCATAAAATCTCACTACAAAGTTGCCCTTGAAGGAAAGAAAATCAAAGCGATGACGATAGAGGCATACATGGATATGGGAGCGTATGCAACCCTTACTCCGATAGTTATCTTCAGAACGCTTGTTCATGCGGCCGGAGCTTACGAAATAGAAAATGTTGACGTCGATGTGTACGCAGTGTATACAAACAAAGTTCCTCCGGGAGCCTTCAGAGGTTTCGGTTCTCCTCAAGTTCTCTTTGCGGTTGAGAGCATGTTGGATGATATTGCTGTCCAGATGGGATTCGACCCAATGGAGTTCAGAGAAATTAACACTCTTAGACCGGGTTCTAGGACCTCTACCGATCATCTGTTAGTTAATAGCGTTGGTGCTCCGGAGACGCTTTCAAGAGTTAAGAAGGCTTCGAAATGGAAGGAACTTGTGAAAGAGACGGAGGAATTCAATAAGTCTAGTGAAGAAGTCAAAAGAGGGGTTGGTCTCTCTCACATCTTCTATGGGGTCAGCCTCGGTGCAGGAGGTCAGGCTCTCGACAAATCCGGCGCACACGTGCTGATAGACAGGGATGGTTCTGTCGAAGTGAGAATTGGTGGGACGGAAATGGGTCAGGGAGCCAAGACGGTGATCTCAATTATCGCGGCGGAAGAACTGGGGCAGAGTATGGACAAGATTGTTGTTCATCAACCTGATACCGCCTTCGTTCCGGACAGCGGGCCTACAGTAGCATCGAGAACTACCATTTACTCCGGAAACGCGGTGAAAAGCGCCTGTGCTTCTCTGCGGGAGAGATTGGCCTCTGTGTTCTGTGAACTCACTGGTTGCCGACTCTCATCTGTGAGATTTGAAGATGGTTGTGTTTATGGCGAAAATGAAAATAAGTTGTCATTCGATGAAGTAGTCGAACATGCCTACAAGAAAAATGTGAAACTTTTCGAAACAGGCTGGTATGAGACGCCTAAACTGAAATTCGATATGGACAACGGAATCGGGGAGGCGTACGTCACCTACTCATATGCAAGCCAGGTCGTTCAGGTCGAGGTCGATCTGGCGACAGGCTACAGCAAAGTTATCAAAGCTTTCACAGCCCATGACGTCGGTAGATCGGTCAATCCTGAAGGAGTGGTTGGCCAAATTCAAGGCGGTTTTGCGCAGGGGATGGGATACGCAATATTCGAGGACATGAAGCAAAAGGACGGAAAGATCATCTCCGATAATTTCAACACTTACATTATTCCGACTGTCCACGAACTTCCAAAAGAACTGGTCATTGATGTTGTGGAGGATCCCTTTCCAGAAGGTCCTTACGGTGCGAAGGGGATAGGAGAGCCTTCGCTGATGCCGGTACCCGGCGCAGTTGCCAATGCTATTTCTATGGCAATAGGAAAGCGTGTTAGAAGGATTCCGGTTACCCCAGAATATGTGCTTCAGCTCTTAGAAAATGGGTCGTCTTTACAAGAATAGTTGTTGGTAAACAAGGAGGATTAGCATGGGTAAGTTCGTACTCGGTCCAACATTCGAGGAAATGTTGCATCCAGAGAAGATCGATAGAAAAACCAGAGAGATTGCATGGAAGATGAGAAAGGAAGATCCCCTGGATCCGATAAACCTTTACAACATTTCCTGGAGAGATATCGATAACAGGATCTACTATTTTGTTCTTCCAAAGGAGTTCACTGGAGTAGATGCGAATATCGTTGTACTGTATGGGAAAGACTTCCCAACTGGAAGTCACAAGGTAGGAGCAACGTATTCGATTTTGATGGAAAAAGTGTTGAGAGGAGAAGTGGATCCTACTTACCATACTCTGGTTTGGCCATCTACTGGCAACTATGGAATCGGTGGTGCATGGGTCGGCTGTAGAATGAAGTTTGACTCTGTGGTTATTCTTCCCGAAGAAATGTCGGCGGAGAGATTCAACATCATTAAAGAGTACGGAGCTAGAGTATTCGCAACTCCAGGGTGCGAGTCAAACGTGAAAGAAATCTACGATAAGGCGAAGGAACTTAAAGCGGCTAATCCGGAAAAAGTACGGGTGCTCAATCAGTTCGATGAGCTCGGTAATTATAGATTTCATTACTACGTAACTGGAAATACGATTCTGGAAATGATGGACGAACTCGGGCTTGGCAACGGAAGAGTTTCGGCAGTAGTGGCAACGGTGGGTTCGGCAGGAACTATTGCATGTGGGGACAGAATAAAGGAAGTGTATCCCGAAGTTAAAATCGTTGCTGGAGAACCTGTGCAATGTCCGACTCTATCACTTAACGGTTATGGAGGTCACGACATTCAGGGGATCGGGGATAAACACGTCACATGGATTCACAATGTAATGAACAACGATGCAGTTGTTGCGCTTGACGATATCGAGTGTAAGAAACTTCTTCAGGTAATGACGGACGAAGAAGGTAAGAAGTTCCTGAAAGAGTTTCTTAAAGCAGATGATGTCGATACAATGGCCGACATTTTTGGTATTTCAGGAGTAGCGAACATTGTCGGTGCGATAAAGATGGCGAAGTACTACAAAATGAGCAACAAAGACAACATCGTGACTATTGCGACTGATAACATCGACCGCTACCACTCTGTGATGGAAAACATGTCCAAAACCTATGGTGAACTCACCAGGGATGAAGCCAGGCACAGATTTGAATCATATGTTCTTGGTGCAAAGACAGACTGGATATTCGAGGGGACTATGGATAATAGATTGAGATGGCACAACCTAAAGTACTATACTTGGGTTGAGCAACAGGGAAGGTCTGTTGAAGAGTTGAACAAGACAATGTCACAGGACTTCTGGAAGGCAGAAAGCGGAAAGATTGAAGAGATTGACGAGCTCCTTCTCGATTATCGCGTAAGGAACAAAGAATAATTAGTATGACTATTTGTTTTGTTTTTTGTAAGCTTTATTGTACAATGAAAATACGGTGGTACTGACGAAGAGAAAACTGCCTACCTTTTTCGGGGGCGGTTTTTTTCTTTGTGTAACTGAGAAGTTGCTTCAGCTCTAGATTCTATCCCAATTTATGGAGGTGATTCTTTTGAAAAAGTTTCTTCTTGTTTCGGTCGTTTTGATGTTCTCACTTATTCTCTCAGCAACTACTATCCAGTTCTGGCATGCAATGGGTGGGTGGAGAATCGATTTCCTGCAGTCGCAGGCAGATGCGTTCATGGAGTTACACCCCGACATTGAAGTCGAAGTTCAGTACACCGGAAGCTACAGAGATACTCTTAACAAAATGATCGCAGCTGTGCAGGCTGGGACAGCTCCTCACGTGGTTCAGGTATTCGAAATCGGAACTCAGATGATGATCGACGGCGAAGTTGCAATCCCCATTGAAGAGATGATGGAGGCCGACCCGACATTTGATATCGGAAAGTTCATGCCACAGGTTCTCAACTATTACCGGGTAAATGGCAAACTCTATTCGATGCCGTTCAATTCATCAAACGCAATCGTTTTCTACAACAAGTCGCTCTTTGAAAAGGCCGGTCTAGATCCGCATGATCCTCCGACTACTTTTGAAGATTTCATCGAAGTGGCCAGGAAGCTGACCATAAAGGACTCGGCTGGAAACGTGGAGCAGGCAGGATTTACCGTATCTCTTAATTCATGGTTCTTTGAGCAACTACTGGCGGCACAGGACGCCCCGCTAATTGATCAGAACAATGGCAGAACCGGAAGACCCACGAAGGCAGTCTTCAATACTCCTGAAGGTCTGGCGATCTTCGAGTGGTGGAATACCATGTCGCAGGAAGGTACAATGATAAACACGAAGTTTGAAGACTGGACCGCTGCAAGAAACCTGTTTATTTCGCAAAAAGCGGCAATGTTGATGACTTCCACTTCGGATGTTGCCCTGATGATGGAATCCGCCGAGACGAATGGTTTTGAGCTTGGTAGTGTCTTTTTGCCAAGACCCTCTGATTCGAAAGCTGGAGGAGCTATCATAGGCGGTGGAAGTCTGTGGCTGATCGATGGCCATCCAGACGAAGAAACCAAGGCTGCCTGGGAGTTTATCAAGTTCATGGCTAGCACCGAGCAGCAGATTGAATGGCACAAAGCTACTGGATACTTCCCGGTTAGAAAGGATTCCGTTGAGAAACTCGTTGCCAGCGGGTATTACGGTGATTACCCCGATCACCTGACAGCGCTTTTACAACTTTTGCTTTCAGTCCAGAGTTACAACACTAACGGAGCAATAACTGGAGCATTCCCTGAGATAAGAACCGTGGTAACAACCGCGATTGAAAAGATGATCGCTAAAGAAATGACTCCTTCCGAGGCGCTGAAGTACGCTGAAGATGGAGCAACTCAAGCAATTCGCGACTATAACGAAGCCAATTACTAATGCTCTTTTATTGGTCGGAGCGGGCGATCAGCCCGCTCCGCTTGATGCTGGAGGTGTAGAATGCGAAAGTGGTTACCATACCTTCTGCTGGTACCTACCTTTCTGATTATCGTTTTATTCATTTATTATCCCGCAGTAGAAGCATTTAGAATGAGTCTCTACAGGGTATCTACTTTTGGTAACAAAACGACATTTGTGGGAATCCAGAATTACATAAACCTTTTCAACAATGAGCAGTACATTTCCTCAGTGAAACTAACTGTCATCTATGTCGGGCTTTCTGTTACATTATCAATTTTCCTTGGTTTCATAATCGCTATGCTCCTCACTCAGAACGTTCCAGGAACGAAACTTTACAGGACCTTTCTCTTCGCGCCCTATGCTATTTCGCCGGCGATAGCCGGCACCCTTTGGACCTTCCTTTTGAACCCGGTTGTTGGCCACGTAAACTATGTATTCATGAAACTATTCGGACTTCAGGTTGAATGGTTAACGTCAAAGCCTTACGCGTTCTACGCGTTGATCTTTGCGACAGTGTGGAAGATCTTGCCTTTCAATATGATCTTCTATATTGCAAGTATTCAGAACGTCTCGGGAGACCTTCTTGAAGCAGCGACTCTTGATGGAGCAGGGGTCATGAAAAAGACCTGGAGAATCATATTTCCTTTAGTTTCACCAATAACATTCTATTTGGTCATTATGAACATTGTCAGCACGATGTTCACGTCGTTTGCAATAGTCGATGTAATGACGAAGGGCGGTCCTGGAGGTTACACGACAAATATGATATATAGGCTTTATCTTGACGCATTCACTTATCAGAAAAGAGGACCCGCCTCGGCGCAAAGCGTAATAATGTTCATGATAATGGTCGTAGTCACAATAGTCTACTTCACCGTTGCGGAAAGACGAGTTCACTATCAATGAGGTGTAGTCATGAAGAAGTCCACTAGGAAGTTAGTTAATACAATAATCATAGAGATAATATTGATCACAGTATCTTTCATATTCATTATGCCCGTTATTTTGGCCATAACCATGAGCCTTCAGCCGCCTCAAAGCGTCTTTTCATTTCCACCGAAGTTTTTCCCTACGGCCTTTCACATCCAGAATTACTTCGATGCTTTCAAGACAGTTCCTTTTGCGCGTTTACTTCTGAACAGTGCAATTGTATCGCTTGCGATTACTCTTGGGAAACTCGTTACTGGAACACTTGCGGGATATGCCTTTTCGAACTTCAGATTTGCAGGAAGAGGGCTCGCCTTCGGGTTTCTCTTTGCAACTCTATTCTTGCCTGCGGAGACGATAATGATCGTCCCCTTGTTCTCCTTAATGAATAAATTTGGATGGGTGAATACATACTGGGCCCTCACCATACCTTTCATGGCGAGTGCAACAAACACTTTCTTAATGAGACAGCAATTCATGACTATCCCCCTTTCTCTTGAGGATGCGGCAAGAATTGATGGAGCCGGACCAATCAAATACTTTCTAAAAATCCTCTTGCCTCTTTCAAAATCGATTATTGCAGGCTCCGCGATCATAAACTTTGTTTATTCATGGAACATTTATCTCTGGCCGCTGATAGTTACGATGGAAGACAAGATGAAAACAGTGCAGATCGGAGTCAAGATGCTTATCGATGCTGAGTCGGCGAACAACTGGGGAATCATTATGGCCGGTACGATGGTAGCGGTGATTCCGACCCTTGTAGTCTTCTTTCTTTTGCAGAATCTCTTTGTGAAAAGCCTTGTAGGAACTGGTCTCAAGGAATAGTCAGACTCGAAAGGAAAGTCAGGATAGAATGACCAGAGAAAACCTGCACGGAGCATATTGAATTCTGATGAGAATTGTTTTGAAGCTGACCTAGTGCTGGAATATCTGGCTACATAACCTGAATGTAAAGATTACTTGGGTTTAACCTTTCAGAATCAATTATCTCTTTCGTTGCTAACACCCATTAGATTTGAAATAGAGTTATTTAGTATCAAATATTTCGAAGCCTGTATCTGCTGTATAGAATCTTTGTAACCGTCCAGGCAGCTGTACGGGGTGATCATTTTACCCGTTCTTCTCTCAATTGCTTCACTGTTATCGAGAATTCCGTCGCTGGACATTATGAAAATCCTGTTATTGTCGATGAATGAGCCTTCGGGAACATAATGAGTGAATGCGGCAAATCCCGACGACGAATTAAGAAGATCTCGACCGAACAGTATTCCGCTCTTTTCTACGATCCCGATGAGATTAAGCAGTGTGGGAAAGAAATCAATCTGACCGCCTGGTTTGGAGTTCAGGACATTGAGATTAGAATTGGGAATATGAAATAAGAGTGGAATGTTCATAGCGTGTACGAAATCGTACTCACAAGCGAGAAGCTCACTCAATATATCTTTGTTTTCTTTGTTGAAAGGATATAGCCCTGCGTGGTCTCCATAAAGAGCAATGAGTGAGCTGTCGTAAAGGCCGGCCTCTTTGAGTCCTTCAATGAATTCGCCCAAAGCAGCATCGGTATAGTGTACCGATTGAATGTAGTTTCCGAAAAGAGTGCCCTCATGTTCTGGAAGGAGTTCAATTGCTCTCAGTTCCTCAGGTATTTCATAGGGATTATGGCTTGTAAGCGTTACAATGAACGCGAAGAAAGGCTCTTCGATTCCTCTTAGGTATCCCAGTGTCTGTTTGAAAAGAGAAGAATCGCTCAAACCAAAACCAATAATCTCATCGTTTTCCATATCCTCGAGACTTATGAAATCGTCAAATCCCAATGAAGGATAAATCTTCTCGCGATTCCAGAACCAACCATTATTGCCGTGAAAGGCAACCGGAAAATAACCTTTGGATTTCAGAAGCGACGGCAAAGCGTAAAAGCTATTCTCTTCCCGAGTCTGATAAACTGAAACATCACCAAGTGCATGCATTGAATTGAGAATTACAAATTCGCAGTCAGAGGTGTTTCCTGCTCCAACCTGTTGATAGATTTCATCGAAATAGATCGAATCACTCGAAACCAACCGGTTAAGATTAGGTGTTATCTCCTGGTCGTTGTAAACGAAGTTGACAAGAAAGTCCTGAAACGATTCGAGCTGAATAACAATGATGTTTCTATCTTTCGCAACGGAAAAATATTTACCCCGCTCAGCCATTTTATTCACGTAGCCATTATAAGAGACTGTTTCGTCAACAGTTATCCCCCCATCGACTCCCGGAATCACCCTAACAAGATCAAACATATGGTAGGCAAAGACTCCATATCTGTTGAAGACAAAGTAAGATTGGAGGCTTTCCGAGGAAAACGGTATTAAAAGGCTAATGAGTAAGACAAAGGCAATAATTCTGTCCGGGTAGGTTGGTTTCCTTATGGGTGTTTCGTCCTGTCTAGATTGCTTCTTTCTCAGGTATAGTCCAACAGGTATGAGATCAATGATAAAGACAAAACTTATTGGATGGAGAACATAGACTATGCTTTCACTTATTGCACCGACGTGACCGACATGCACAAGCTCCTTGACCGAAGGGAGAAACCCGAAGTACTGGAAGTATAAAAAATCTACAAAGAGTATGCATGAAATAATGCAATATAAGAGAAAAAACTTGCCATTGAATACATTCCAGAACAAGAGCAATAGGAAAGCCATCCATGCAATAGTCCCGAGCAACACTGACAGCCTTGCTAGCTCAGCGGTGTAGCCGTAAAATACAAGAGATTTTAGTAAAATCAAAACGACGATTATGGTGATGCTTTTCGTTGTCCATTGATAGGTCTTTTTCACAATGATCTCATCCTAAACATTAATACGAGCAACTAGATTATACTAACTCGAAACGTATCGTTCAACCAGAGTGTTTCCCTTGTTTCGTACAGCGTTGTACTCCTCAGAACTAGATAGAAGGAAGAACAAATGTATAGCAAGAGCGATTTCTATGTTGATATGTCGACTCTGTGATTCCTTTTCTGAAGCCAGAGAGACCAAGAGGATAGAACCTGTTCTCCCAGTGATAAATGAAGAAATTACGCAGAAAAAGTTTAAGAAATTAAGGAACTCGACCGCTTGTTCCATGGTCTTGATGAATAGGATCTCGATTTTGAAGGACTCCCGTCGATCCTCGGCGTGGGAATCGTCTTTGCTCATCTATAGATCATGGGATGGAGAGGCTTGTAAATTTCGCTTTTAGGCAGCAAAATTCTGAGAAAGAACGAAATTACGTAGGTCATGCCGAAAGGAGCGGAGATGCTTCGGCTAAGATCGTATTTAGTGGATTTGGAAAGACATTTGGCGAAAGATAGACATCGCAACTTCTTCCTTTCAAATGATATGGCAATTACTGAAAACTCACCTGTTGGCCTTTGCTTCGAAGACATTTATTCGGGTTCCGTGTTCCTCAATAGAGGAGCCAGGGAATCGGGGTTGAGAGTTTCCGATTCCGTCTCTTACCCTGGGGGAGAGAGCTTTGTTGAGTTTGTGAAGTCTGAGAATTTCGAGAGATGTTTCAGGAGTATGGTTATCGATAACGACGAGAAGGTTTCAGGTTTGGATGTGCGAAATTCTTTGTTGAAATAACGGATAGAGGATGACGAATAAAGAACCTTGGGAGAACAGGAAGAAGATTAGAAAACTCCAATAACTCGCTCTTGATCTTTCAAAGGCCGCAAGTGAACATGTCTGTGATCTGATCGTGGATGCTAAGAAAATTCTGGAGTTCGATATGCCCGGTCTTGATATTGTAGAGCTTGAAAACCTTGTTGTTAAGAGAGTAACCGAACCTGTTTCTGACAACGGTGAAGTCCGCTACAGCAAAGAGAAGGGGGTAGGCGGCAGGACCTTATGAGAAGGCAAGACGCCAGTCTTTCCAGATACTTCGAAGGGCAGGGAGGCAAAACCGAGAAGTAGCAAATACAGATCGGCTCTCAGCAAATCTGTTGGAAGATACGGGGTCTTCCAAACGATATCCACAGAGCCGGATGAATTTAGTAGTGAAGCCATTGAGCTGGCGGAAGTTCTTATAGTCCATGCTGCAGAAGCAATCAACAGAATAAGAAACAGATTCGAGATGACAAGGATAACTTTTGACGACCCTCTCACGGGAGCACTTGGCAGGTATGGACTAAAGAAGTTTTCGGTAGCAGAAATCGAGAGAGCGAAAAGAAACCTCTCCAACTTTCATTCATAATGACGGGTGTAGACGGGTTTAAGAAGTTAAATGACTCTTCCGGTCGTGTCTGTGGTGACTCTGTGCTTTCTTAGCTTGCTGAATCTGTTAAGAAGATCATTAGAAGCAGTGAACGAATAGTCTGGTGGGGAGGCGGTGAATTCTTAATTATCCTTACCGGAGTATCCCTCGAAGATGCCAGGCCGATGGGGGAAAGAATACTTGATCAGCCGAGAGAAATCTGCCAAGAAAAGCAGTAAACAGCGGTGAGCATAGGAATAATACGTTTGCCAGAAAACGACCATAGTGTCGACGAAACGATACATCGAGCCGACAGTGTGCTGTGCACGGCAAAGAATAGCGGCAAAAACTGTGTCGATATCTTTTCTAAATAGCAGGAACGGTTTTTACAATTGTAAACCTGCCCGTCTGGTCTCTTTCCAAATAGACAGAGAGCCGTATGTCTTTTATCCAGCTACCTTCTCTTGAACCCAAAGAATTCCATAAGCAGCTATCGATATCGGTTGGCTTAACCGAGATGGAAGCAAGCAGAACTGTATAGTTGCCTGTCCCCTCGAAAACTATTATGTCCTCAATCAAATATCCGGTAAGCCTTGACTCTTCTGGAAGCGAGCGATCTTCAAAGCCTTTCAAGTAATCACTTAGCAAGGAGCTACCGATTTCCTTTGCAGTAACCTCTTTAGCAAACTCGCTTTCAACAGAAGAATGAAACAAAGTGTCCCCAAAGAAAAGCACCGTGCCGAGCAAGGCTGCTTGCAGAAGAATGGCCAGGTAGATCCATCTGTAATCTTCCATTAGAATCAACTCCCACATACCATGAAAAAAGACCTCACGCAGATTATACCGTATTTCTTCGGCATATCAGAACTTCCGTGAGCAATTGGAAGGCGAATAAAGTGGTCGACAGAACGTGGAATCGCACCGCTAGATTAATCTAATTTTTACACTCTCAAAAAAGACAAATCATCAGTTTTGAAAAGGAAAGCTCTTGCCTCGCTTTAAAGACAAGAGCCATCTTTAGTAACTCTCATTTCATACTAGGACAGGGATTTCAGGACCTGTCTGGCCCAGTTTGCACTTGCGTTGGCTGCGTACTTTACGCCGGAACCTATTGGATCGTAGAAATCTATGGCACCGACAATTTTGTTTTCCGAAAGCTTGCTCATCAACTCCTGGAAAACTATTCCCATTAGGCCCTCATGGGTACAAAATAGAGCGATGTTTTTATTGGAAAGCTTAGTTTTTCTAATGAAGCTTTCGACTGGCGGTGCGTAGCTCATTGCCCAAACCGGTGAACCAATAAAAATTAGGTCGTAACTGTCGGGATCAAGCAAAAAAGGTTCAAGATCCGGCACAGGGTCCATGCTAACACTCTCCCCTTCCCAAATGTACTTCACTTTTCTTCCGCCACTTTTTTCCACCGGTTTTAGCTCGAGAAGATCGGCATTGGTTTCGCCTGCAATTGATTCGGCAATTGACTTAGTACTTTCGTCATGAGAGTAATAAACAACTAGAACGTTCTTTCCATTTTCTACAGACATAAATCAGACCTCCAATTAATATCCGACTATTATTATCTATATTTATTCTCTCACATTTGACGTTGTTTTCATAGAACTATAGGGTCTTCGACTAATCTTGAGCAAAACGCATTTCTGCATACTTTGTCTTGAATCCCATCTTTTTATAGAGAAACCTTGCAGGGTTATTCTCTTCAACATGCAGGGCAATATCGCCGTTGCATGTTCTCTTTATCTGTTTGATCAGTTTTTTGCCGATGCCTATGCCTCTGGCTTCTCTGTCAACCGCGATGTAAACGAGTATGTGTTCTGGTATATACTCCTTCATCCCCGTGTCGTTTACTACAGAAGCACCAAGAATCCTCTCTCCATGTCTTGCAATAAGAACGAAGCCACCTTTACCCGCTTCGTTCGAGAAGGCATATTCAATGGATCTCCAAATTGCTTTTCTATCGTCACCGTACTCTTCAAGGTGAGTATGAAGGAAGTCCACGATTCTGTCGATTCCGATTTCCCTCTCGGCAGTTTCCATGTTCTCAAATCGATCAATAGTGATCTTCTCGTTTTTGGTTAGCAGCTTCAAAAAAACACCTCCGTTTGAAATAGTTATTCGTTTGTATATCTAATATAATTATACCATCGTGAATTGTTAACAACTGTAAAAGCTTATTATAGCGATCTCAACTATTTCGGCTGAAAAGGGATTACGGGAGGTGGCTTAACAAAACCTTTGCCTTCATTAGAATACAAGTCAGTATAAACTACCGTCGGACTTTCTCTCTCAAGCCCTATTCAATGAGATATCTCCTCAGGAGAACTAATCATCGCAGAATCTCTTCAACTTCTCGTTTACCTCTTCCTTGTTGCATCTCAGCCCTGGCTCACAAACACCTGCGATCTCCCATGGCATTATTACCTGTCCTTCTTCCTCTTCGGAAATCTGATCATCGTACCGGAATCACTGAACTATTTCGCGAGCCGTCCGCTCGTTCACGCTCAGTAACCGCTTACCGCTCATCTACCGTAGCTGCGTTTCCATGTACATCTACTATTCTGTCTTCCTTGTTTACCCTGGGTTCAATCATCTCGTGAAGAAGAAGAAAGATCTTTGCCTGTCTAGCCTTTTCTCTTAGTCCGGATCTATGATTTCTAACGTGTAGTTGACTCAAGTTCAGTTCTTTTGAAATTTATTTGTTGCCCAGTGCTGCGCAAGAATACTCAATCATTGTCTGCTGGTGTTCCGAGAGTCCGGTGTACTTCCTTTCATGCATGAGAATAGAGTGAAAGGGCGAAACACGGTTTCTAGATCTGTGTTCTTTCGCTGCCATTTCGGCGTCCATAAGAACTTCATCGGGATTCCCAAAGATCGCTCCCTTCTTAAAAGACATTTCACATGTCAAACAGACATAGTCGGTGTTTAGAACTTTACAAGCGGCCTTCAATTCCTCATTGCTGCTTTCCCAGAGAAGTTCGGATGATTCCATGAACTCACCTCCCGCTTGAGAGTGTGATAGATAATGATGACAGAGTGCAAACAAGAGAAGTGTGTGTTCGATCATAAGTAACTATGCAATTCACTCGTTTATCACAATACCTTGACGCCTTTGGGCCGTCAGGCAATGGTAGGTGAACAGGAGTTGATAACTATCGTTTATATTTCCAGTGCGAGAACTCTTCTCTTTAGCCGAAATTTGAATCCGGCTTCTTCATAGATCTTCTTTGCCGAGGTTCTGTCAGACGTCACCGATAGAATTGCCCGTGTCTTGCCCAGTTTCTTAAGGTATGTAAGAGAAGTCGCCAAAAGGGCTCTCGCCACACCCTTTCCTCTCCACTCCTGTACCACAAAGATTTCCTCAGTGTAGCACTTATCACTGTTTTGAGCATCGGGATAAATCATTACACTTCCTGCAATGTTTCCTCCGGCATCGATGGCGGCAATTATTACGCCTTCTCGTCTCCATTCGGCTCTACTGAAGAAGTAATTGAGATACTTGTATTCTAGTGGGGAATCGGGAAAGCATATCTGCTCAACCCTGAGATACTGCAAAATCTCCGGCTCTCTTCTGGGTTTCAGCTTTGCGATATTCAAACCTTCAGGGAGACTATAAGAAGAAATCTCTTCACTGAGATCCTTCTCCATGTAAATAAAGTCGATCCAGTGAGTGAATCCTACAGAGGAAAAGAAATCACTCTTAGTCTTCTCGGTGTCGGCAATTTTTACACATATTCGCTTCCCCGCGGCCGGAAAGAAGCCCTTCGTGGATTCGATAATCAAAGGAATCGAAGCTTTGTAAAGGGCAGACATTAGATCCGGATCTGCGAAGTGCTCGAGTATTATTTCGAGCCAAATGTGATGAAAGAACTCTCTTGAGAAATTCTGCCGGGCGAAGAATCTTGAGAATCCCAGAACCCTTCCATTATCGACTGCCAGAAGAATATTCTTTCTCCCGTTCAGCAAGGGATTTCTGAAATCGTCAGCTGTGAATTTCTCGGCATCCGGATGGTTTCTTTCGTAATCTAACTGAATGTCTAACATCCTTTGCTTGAAGTCCTTTGAATAGCCCTGAATTTTCACTTATGAACCTCCGCTTGAATGATCTCAAAATGGATAAAGTGCTACTTCTCATACTTATTAACAATCATCACTGATCAAACATCATCATCTTATCAAGTTACCCCGGATAACTCTGGGATAAAAGTGGCATAATATATAAATAATAGAATCTACTAGAGTTTGTCAAGCGTTGCACAGAAAATCAAGTTCTTAGGGTGTGATGAAGTGAGGGAAAACAGAGACTCTAGTGGATTTGCAAGTATCTTGAAGCCCGGAGGTGGACCACTAATGTTTTTTGGTAAGAAAGAAGTGGCGATTATTCAACTTTTCCACGAGCACCTGGATTTCATCTCAAAGACTCTGGAGAACCTTGAAAAGGTCTTTCTTGCCATTGAGAGTGAGGATTCTATGTCGATAGAGATTTACGCGGAAGAGGTAAGAAAAATGGAATCGGCTGCAGATGCAAAGAGGCGCGAGATGGAAAATTCCATGTATCAAGGGGCCTTCCTCCCCAATTTTCGTGGAGATTTTCTCGGCCTTGCAGAAACGTTCGATAAGGTGGCTAATGAAGCGGAAAATGTTGTTGACCAGATAATACTGCAACATCTCTCGGTACCTCCAGAGCTCAGGAATGATCTGCTAAAACAGGCTCAGCTGGCAATTAAAACATATGAAGTATCGAAGGAGGCAGCCCTAAACCTCTTTCAGGAGTTGAGTGTAGCCGAGGAGATGATAAAAGAAACGGAACGTCTCGAGAACGTTGAGGACAGCCACGAGCGGGCACTTATAAAAAGGATCTTTGAAATGGATCT
The DNA here is from genome assembly GCF_000147715.2 of Mesotoga prima MesG1.Ag.4.2. Lineage (NCBI taxonomy): Bacteria > Thermotogati > Thermotogota > Thermotogae > Kosmotogales > Kosmotogaceae > Mesotoga > Mesotoga prima. Next base: position 2,948,970 of record NC_017934.1, read on the forward strand.
CACACTTGCCGAGAAGAGGCAGCTGCGGGAACTGGTTCTTTCGATTGGTGATATAGCTAATTATTCGGAGGATTGCTCCGACCGTATGGAAATCATCGTTCTAAAAAGAAGAGTCTAGTTAGAAGAGCCCCTTAACGGCATTGACAATCAAATAAAGCCCAAGGGATACGAATCCGGCGATCAACGGAGTTTGTAACCATCCTAGAGCGATATTTCGTAGGATCTTGAAGTTAATGTCGCTGGAACCTCTTGCAAGGCCTGCACCAATTACTGCACCAACTATTGCCTGAGAAGTTGAAACTGGAACTCCTATTACAGCAAAAACCCACACAGTTATCGCTTGGGAAAGCACGGCTATCACAGCGGAGAAATGATCGAGCAACGTAATCTGCTTTCCGACAGTGAGCATAACTCTCTTGCTGAATGTCAGGACGCCAAGGGCAATACTTAGTCCACCGACTAGCGCGGCGGTTTCGTAGGGAATTATGCCTGCTAACGGGCCGGTGACGTTAGCGACGTTGTTTGCACCAAGAGCATATGAGCCGTACGCACCTATAATCAGTGCTCCAATCTTAAGTGAAAGATCCTGAGCCTGTATTGTCTTTATTCTTCTGAATAGAATCGCAGATAACTTGTAGAGAAAGAATGAACCAATGGCTGCCCCTATAGGGGTGACTATCCAGCAGATGACTACTTTAGTTAGAACCGACCAGTCAACTGTTGAGTTTAGGATCCCTATCCCCAGAATTGCCCCCATCATTGCTTGGGAGGAAGAGGAAGGGATTCCCAGATATGTCATTATTGTCATTGAAAGAGCAGCTCCAATTGTGCTTACAGAAGCAGTTAGAAGTGTCTGACTGCTAACACTGGAGATTGTTTCCAGTCCCCTGGAACCCTCCAGGAGCGCACCAATAACTATGAAAATAGCAGAGAGCACCACCGCGACGCGGTATTTTACGAGACCTGAAGTAACCGCTGTTCCATATACGTTTGCAGCGTCATTCGCACCCAAAGCCCAGCCGAAAACAACAGCAGGTATTATCGCAAAAAACATAATAGCCTCCAACAGGAGAATGGAAATTTGATTGATTATATCACGGCCGTTAATAGATTCGAAGCCGCTTTGGGGATTTGATTAAAGATCAAAGTCGGCAGAAATACGGATAAGAAAGATTTATTGGAGCTGACACTACTAGAACTCAATGAAGACAAGTTCCGGTAGACTTGCGAGTCTGCCAGGAAACCAGCCGCCAACTCCTCGAGTTACAAAGACCTTTGTCCCATTGATCTGATAGAGACCTCTGAAGAAATCTCCGCTGAAGCGTCTTGTGCTCTTAAGAATGGCTTCAGTTAACCAGGGGATGTAGAACTGACCGCCGTGAGTATGCCCAGCAAGAACGAGGTCAAAATCCTTCAAAACGTCTTCGCGTTCTTCAAGAAGATTTGGAGCGTGAACCATCAGTATCTTGAGATCGTAGTCATCTTCCGGAAGAAACTTTGTCCATGAGAAGTAGTGATGTGAAGGAGTTCCCGTTAGTCCCAGTTTCTTATCTGAGATCTGAATTTTAGCTGAGTTTGCATGAACAACATTTATTCCTGCTTCCTCATACACTTTCTGCATCGTAGTCGTTTCCGACTCTTCCCAGTTGCCATAAACTGCGTATACAGGCGCAATTGCTGTAAGTTCGGATAGAAAGCTCTCCATGTATTCCATATCCGTGTACGGAGCCAGAACATCTCCGCCAAAAAGAATCAAATCGACTCCCTCATCCGCGAACTTCTCGAGAATACGATCGTGGAGCGGCTTTTTCGTCCATATATGAATATCGGCAAAAAAGGCGATCTTCACTGAGGGGTCATCGGAAAAAGTAAGCCTCTCAACCGTCAAAATGTTAGGTTCGATTAAAAACACATAGGCAATGACGCAAGCAAAAACCAACCAGAATTTCCAATGCTTCAAGAGAAACCTTCCCCAAACAGTTTTGTCGTGCGTTAACATTTTACATTATTGTTGGGCCGTACCGATCTGTTTCACTAAATAAATCGTGATTTCTTCTTTACAAGGGCCCTACCTTTCCATTTCGTACATCCAAAGAAGTGAAAGATAATCGATAGATAACCAATGATAGATGAGATCGTTGCGATAAGCGGATATAAAACGACAACTAAAGGCGAAAGACCGAACTTCGCACTTGCGAGAAACCAGAAGATTATTGAAAACAACACGCTAACCGTTGAGGAAATGCCAATTGTAGGTGAAGTAACCGCACCGGAAATGAATAGAATTAACATTACCAAAGGGAAAAGGTTTATCGTAAGTATCCATGTCCAAACAAAAATCGCCGGAATCAAGCGATATTCGAATAGGGCGAAGTAGTTCTTGAGAAAACCCACACAAGCATCTTTGAAACTCTCATACATTTTGCACTCAACAAGGTCTGAGGCATTGTAAAGCCTCCACTTCATTCCTGCCTTCTTAATCAGCTTTCCAAGAGAAAGGTCATCTACTCCATGGTCTCTTACGGACTCATGTCCACCAATAGAACAATATGACTTCTTCCTGAACATCATGAATTGCCCACAGGTGACAGAAAGTGCTTGAAACTTGGTTCTGTAGGCTAAGGCCAAGGGGAAAATCGACAATATGCTGTGCACCATGAAGGGCACCGTCAACAATTCTCCCAAGGTATCGGTTCTTTCTTTGACTACCGCCGAAAGCAAATCCAGATCTTCTATCTGCATTGCTTTGACTGCAAAGGAGACAGTCGACGGCGAGTGCACAGTATCCGCATCTGTAAAAAAGAGGATCTCCCCCTTTGCTTCCATTGAAAGTTGATTGCATGCCCAGTGTTTACCAAGCCAACCCTTGGGCAACGCCTTCCCTTTGATTATTCTTAAATTGTCGGAATTCTTTGCCAGTGATTGCAGGATTTCCATCGTCCTGTCGGAAGAGCAGTCTTCAAGCACTATTACCTCGATATTGCTGTAGTCCTGGTTAAGGAGAGACGTAACACATGCAAAGATATTCTTCTCCTCATTTCTGGCGGGGATCAAAATGGAAACCATTGGTCCAGGAATGGCTTTCTTTAAGCGACTCATTCTCTTAATCACGAAAAGATTTGAAAGAGTAATTACTAGCATGATTCCGAGAAAGACAGAAATCGAGATAGACTGAGATTGAAGAAAGCCCATCTCACTTCCCTCCAAAAAACTTTAGCTTTATTGGAAAGACCAACTGATCTCTGTGCTTGAAGGCAAGTAGAGAAGTATTGAGTATCCATGTCAGGGTAAGAACCAAATTTCTTTGAACAAGTAGAAGTGCAAGAAGGCCAAACATGCTTAGAATGACCTTCCAACCATCTGTGCTGGGTACCAGAATAAACGTAAAAAACAACATTAACACACCGATTATCGTCGGCCCGACCCACAAGGTCAATCCTGACCAAATACCGAAAGAAACCGCGACTGCCTTTCCTCCTTTCATTCCCAGGAATGGGGAAAAGGCGTGTCCCAAGACGGGCGAAATCGCGACAGGGACAAGTCCTAGGCCTGAAATATCCCCAATAGAGCACGCTAGCAATACAGGAAAATACCCCTTAGAATAGTCAAGTGCCATCGCAATCAACCCCAGAATAATACCTGCGCCTCTAATTACATTTGATGAGCCGGGATTGCCGTCGGCGATTTCCGATATTCTCTTACCGGTAGTTTTCTCATAGAGGATTTTTGAGTACATTATTGATCCGGAAAGAAAGCCCAAAGCTGTCCACAAAAGAAACATGATCCAATCCTCCTATGTAAAAAACGCAATACTCCCCTTTCCGTTCGCCCTCACTGAACATTATGCAAAGCTGACCGCTACCGAAGCTTCATATTAGGATTATACAGAATCTCCGCTCCATAGTTCGATAGTAAAATTCATCTTTGCTGGTACCGATAGAACTTCAGTCGATGGTACAATCTCATCGAAACTTGAAAGGATGGTGAAGATGAAGCGAATCCAGTTTATAGGTATCATTTTGATCATGTGGACAGCCACATTTTCAGTACAGAATCTCGCTGATCTCTCTTCCGAAGACTGGATAGAGGATATCGAGTATCTTGAAGAAAGGCTGATCAGCATTCATCCCAATCCCTTCTTCAGGATAGATCGGGGGGTCTTTCAAACTTCGATTGAAGCCCTTGAGCAAAGTCTTGAAGAGTTGTCATGGTACGAAATTTACACAAGACTGACGGAAATCGTTGCATCGATTGGAGATGGACATACGGTTGTCTATCCTCAAGGAAGTTCCACGCTCTATCCGATATATACTTACTGGTTCAGTGACGGTCTCTACATAATTGCTACATCGGAGAGTGAACAGAGACTTCTTAATTCGAAAGTCCTCGAAATATCCGGCATGAAAGTTGATGATGCTTTGAAAGCCCTTAGAAGAGTTGTGTCTCACGACAACGAATGGGGTTTCATGAATTCTCACTCTGACTATTTGAACAAACCCGAGATCATGATGGGTCTTGGACTTGCCGACAAAGACGGAAATCTGGTTCTTAAGGTGGAAAACAACGGAGTTGTCAATGAAGTACTCGTTGAGCCTCAGAATACTGGATTCCAGTGGGTTCAGAAGAGAATAGAAGAAATCGACAGAACTTACATTGGAAGGAAGTACTGGTATCAGTATTACCCTGACTCAAAGATACTGCATTTCCATTACGCGTCATGTGGCTCAGAAAAAGGAAATCCGTTCATTTTTTTCAACTTCGAAATGTTTCTTTTTACATGGACCAATGCAGTAGACAAATTAGTTATTGATCTTAGAGGAAACGGAGGAGGTAGCTCAGCCATTCTGGAACCCTTCATCCTAAGAATGATGATAGATTGGAGGCTGAACAGAACGGGCAAGCTCTTCGTTCTAATCGATCGTGGAACTTTCTCTTCGGCAGTTCTCAATGCCATTTCTCTGAAAAAGCGCACAAATGCGATCTTTGTGGGAGAACCAACGGGAGGCAGTCCGAGGCATTATGGTGAAGTGAAGAGATTCGTCTTACCCAACTCCGGAATATCTGTAAGTTGTTCAAGCACTTACTGGAGAACAACTTCCGATACATCACCGGCTTTCATGCCAGATATCATTGCTATTAGATCTTTTGAGGACTACTACTATATGCGAGATCTGGCAATGGAGGCAGTTGAATCCTATAGAACCGAAAAGGAGGAATAAATGATCACGCTGTTCAAGAACGTTGAAGTATTCACACCGAAGCCTCTTGGAAAAAAGGATATTCTTGTTTCGGGTGAAAGGATCTTAGAGATAGATGAGCGAATTGATGAGTCTGCAATAGTTTCATTGAATGGAAGAGTTCTTGATCTTTCCGATGCATACGCAGTTCCCGGATTTGTTGATGGCCACGTCCATCTTATCGGTGGAGGGGGAGAAGGAGGCTTTTCGACTAGAACCCCAGAAGGTAGCTCGAAGCAGTTTCTCGAAGTCGGTACTACTACCGTAATCGGCCTATTAGGTACAGACGGTATTACGAGAGATCACATATCTCTCCTTGCAAAGGCCAGAGACGTTCAAAACGATGGACTGAACGCGTTCATGCTTACCGGTTCATACAGGTATCCGTTAAAGACGATTACCGGAGACATCATGAGGGACATAGTCCTGATACCGGAAATCATTGGCGTTGGAGAAGTCGCGATCTCCGATCATAGAAGCAGTAATCTGAGCGCCAAAGAATTGCAGAGATTTGCAATGGATGCTCGAGTTGCCGGAATGCTCTCAGGCAAGGCAGGAGTTGTTGTTCTACATCTTGGAGATGGTCAGGAGAAGTTGAAGCCTCTTTATGAAGCTACTTCAGATGGTACCCTCAGTCCAACTCAGTTGATTCCAACTCATATCTGTCGTACTGAAGAGCTCCTTTCTCAGGGCATTGACTGGGTGAGCAGCAAGGGTGGCTATATAGACATAACTGCAAATGAGGATAACACACACCTGGTTCTAAGCGATATTTACAGAAGAAAGATCAGATTCGACAGAATTTGCGTATCATCTGACGGGCTTGGTTCACTTCCGAAGTTCGATAGCGAGAAGAACCTCGTGGGAATAAAACCAGCACCGGTCGACACTCTTATGAAAAGCTTCATAAAGCTTATAAGTGAAGAAGGACTTCCAATTGATGAGGCTCTCAGACCCTTCACGATTAATCCTGCCAGATTCTTCCATCTTGCAGAAAATGGGATAGGAACACTGAAGAAGGGCGGCATCGCCAGTATTGTTTTTCTTCACAGAGATCTTAGCATCGACCATGTTGTTTCTAACGGCCGGTTGTTAGTGTAGAAGGAGGCTCATCAGAATGGAATTTGCCGCAGTGTATTACAGTAGATCGGGTTCTACCAGAGCTATCGCAGAAAGTTTTGCAGGTTCTTGCGGTGCAAAGCTCTTTAAACTCGAGGATCTAAAACCCAGGAAATCTGTTTCTGGGTTCTCCGCTCTTCTGGGTTTAGGAAGCGCTTTGAAAGAGCCGCTGCCCGATGTAAGAAGTTTCGACTTGATTGTTCTTTTCACTCCGATTTTTGCGTGGCATCCTTCACCTCAGATGAATACATTCGTAAGGAATGGAGATCTGAAAGGTAAGCATGTCTATCTTGTGGGAGTTGGAGCCGGTGAGAGCAATGTTAAAGCTCTCGAGAGGTTCAGAAAAGAAGTTGAAAAGGCGGGAGCAAAAGTGTTGGGTTCAAAGAACCTAAAAGGACTTCAAATTAAGCAGGATATCAAAGAGGTAGAGCCGAAGCTTTTGGAGAGCGGCAGTCAGTTGGCTGGCACTATTGAGAGGGCTTTCAAAGAGACCTAGAACAGATGCTCCAGAAGTATCTTGGTGCCGATTGCTATCAGCACTGTTCCCCCCACTGCCTCCATAGCTCTGCCCATTTTCTGGCTGATCCTTTGACCTCCACTTACTCCGATTGCCGAAAGCGAAGCGGTGATCACCCCAGTCATTTTAGCAGTCTCTATAACTGGTTTTTCTACAAACTCATAGGCACTACCTACGGCTAATGCATCTATCGATGTGGCGACTGAGAGAGAGATCAGAGTCAGCCCTTTGGTTTGATCCTTGCAAATTTCCTCTCCCTGGTTTTCAAAAGACTCGTAGAGCATTCTCCCTCCAATTATTGCTAGCAGAATGAATGCTATCCAGTGATCAAAATCCACAATGAAATCTCTGAAGCCTGCTGCAAGCAAGAATCCAATGAGCGGCATACCAAACTGGAAGAACCCGAAATGGAAAGATACCCTGAAAACATGCCTTCCTGTCACGCCAGGAAGAGATATTCCTGTACAAATCGAAACGGCGAATGCATCTAATGCAAGACCCGTAGCAACTAGCAGATTCTCCATTTAGAGCTCCCGTAGTAAGATTAACTAGATAGTAGCATATCGTCACCAGAAAGATCTGTGCTGCGGATTAGGCGACTTGTCGGCTCTGATCGAATCTTTTGAGGGCTCCAGTAATCTCACAAACAGAAAATCCCATCCAAAGACTTGCAGTATGTGGAGAGCGATTTAACGACGCCTAATCTGGAGGTTGGAACTGAGAGGGGAGAGAGTGTTATCATAAGAAGAAATACAATGATATCAAGGTGATGCATCATTAGAAATAACCTACGGCACACGAAATCTGGCTAAAGAGATGAGCATGAAGAAGATGCTTTTCGAATTGGAGCTGCAGTTAAAGGATTTATCTTCTTTTGAGCATCTTCCAGTTCTCGAAGAGACAGGATCAAATCCGCTGGACAATTCACGAGCAAAGGCGGAAATTTACTTTCGTTTTTCCTATAGACCTGTATTTGCCTGTGATTCCGGTCTTCACATCGAAGGCTCAGATTCCGAACTTCAGCCCAGAGTAAAGATAAAGAGACAGAGTTCTAAGGTTCTGAATGATGATGAAATGATCGACCACTACAAAAAGCTTTCGGAAGGACTTGGAGGAAGAGCGGTGGCACATTATGGGAACGCAATCTTGCTTATCCTGGGCGATCAGAAACGTTGGCTGATGGATGACACGATAGAAGAGACGTTTTACCTTGTGAGTAGGCCTCACCCTGCAAGAGTAGAGAGTTTTCCTTAGAATTCGCTCTCTATAGATATTCAGATGGCTAAGTACTTTGCTGTTGCTACCGATGAAGAAAGGCCCATTCTAGATAATTGTTTAAATGGTCTCAGGGATTTCTTTCGCGAAGCAATCAGTTCATTTGGTGATCGGCATTTTGATCAGCAATGTCGCAATCCCACATTTCATGGCATGTCACTAAACGGCAGAATTTCGAAAGGAGAATAAAATGGCTTATAAAACAATCAATGGAGTTAAGCTTTATTATGAGATAAGAGGCAATGAAGAGGGAGAAGAAACCGTCGCCTTTTTCAACGGAGTCATGGCTTCAGTGAACAGCTGGTCGCTTCAGTCACGTGTGTTTGAGAGATTTGGCTACAGGGTTCTTCTACACGACTTCAAGGGGCAGCTTCTCTCGGAAAAACCCGAAGGTCCATACACATTCAAAGAACATGCGGAAGAGGCAAGACTTCTCATGAAGGAACTGGGAATCGAAAAGGTGCATTTGATAGGCACTTCATACGGTGGAGAAGTGGCCCTCAGATTTGCAATAGATTTTCCAGAAGCCGTTAAATCGATTTCGATCATCGATTCGGTAAGTGAGCTCGACGAAGTTCTCAAGCTTTTTGTTGGAGGCTGGAAGGATGCAGCGAAAGCTGGAGATCCGAGGAAGTTCTTCTGGAACATGGTACCGACAATCTATGGTGATTCATTCATTAGAAAGAACTTGAAGATGCTCGAAGAGAGAGCGATGGCCCTTGAAAAAGCCAGTTCCGATTACTTTGAAGGGCAGATTGCCCTATACGAAACTTTCTTAGGGGACGTTTGCATGACCGACCTTCTTGAAAGAATTAGCTGTCGGACACTTGTAGTATGTGGGGAAGAGGATATACTTAAGCCCAAAAAGTTCTCCAAGACCATAGCGGATAGAATCCAGAAGTCCGAGTTCGCAATTATTCCTGATAGCGGTCATGTGACAATATTTGAGAAGCCGGATGTGCTTAACAGCTTGCTTCTTGGATTCATCATGAAGAATTCTAATCTACATGTACAGTAGGTCGCGGGATTTCGCTCGTAGATCTTTCTGACAGACCTGACATCATTAATGTCACTAAATGAGTTTATTCAGGCACGTTGCAATAGAGATTAACAGGTACTACTTTCACACCAGCCGCAGTCCCAGCTGAGCTACCTTCTTTACCTTATCTGGAGTAGTTCCAACAGATTTCGCGAGTTCTGAAGATGTATCTTCATCATTGAGTTTTTGTGAGATCAGATCGAATAAATTTATTGGTCTCCTCCTTTGAAAATTCTGTAACATCTACCTTATACTTCTTAATTTCAAAAAATAAGATCATAAGCGAGACTCAATCTAATGAACGAAATATCTATGTTCAAATGCTGTTTCGTCTAAATCTTTTCGATCGAAAGTCGCAATCATTTGTGAAGCGTTGGTTCAGGAAGAAAGAGATCGTATTCTGAACGCCCACCTGGCTTAGAATAATGTAAATCAGGAAAAACCGTACCAGAAAATCGCACTCCGAACATGGTGGGCCTGTATTGAAGAAGAGTGTAAAAAGCAAATTTCAGGTCTGTCTTATTATTCGTTACCGTTTTGGGAGTCGTTCTGCAGCTATTACTTTCCAGAAGGCCTTCTGAGGCTTTTGCCAAATTCAATTATTACACATTGCAGACTAACCTGATCGTTTCGATAGTTACCTTTCTGAATATTGTATCTGACTGGAAAGGCTGGAAATCACACAAAGTCGGTTAAGTATTGCGAATCGTAAACGGTGACTCAGTTCTCTGGATAACCGTTACATGCGTATTTACCCTCTCCTCCTATCCGGTTACATCAGCCGAAGGGAGTAGCTCTAATTGCAGACACTCTCGTTCACTGTGTTACTCCACTCGGTGGAATCATAAACTGGGTGCTAATTTAGGAGAGATGCTCCCATAAGTTTTTCTACCCCCTGTTGCAACTTCTTCATCATTTTGGATACGCAGCCGTGTCTGTCGGTCGCAATGCATTAAGCGATTTCTATCCATACTGGTTCTTGAATCCATCTGCAGAATACCATGCAAGGATTGGTTCATACACCAATCTAATGATCTTCATCCTGCCAGTGGGGACGATCTTCGTAGCATTTGGTTATGCGATTTTGATTCATTTTTCGCCTAGGAATAAGTTGATGCAAATCATTTACATGGGGTTAGAACATGAAATCACTTCCCCGGGAATATCAATCAGTACTTGCGCTACCTGATATAGAAGAAGAGGGGCTTCGCCCTCCTTTTCGAAACTGAACTCCAGCCTCAGCGATTGGCGAAGTTTCTTTGATGACCCTTGTCTTTGTCGGGCGATTCATCCTCCTGAGATTGCCGTCACTCAGCCAATGCCAAAGCGTCTGCCCTTCATTTGGAAACAACTCACTCACTTTGACTTCATCTTCATCAACAAAACCCGGGCACTCTTGAAGAGATAGGCCGAGACCGTTCCTGTTTCCTCTGAACTGCTGCCCTACGGCATAAACAAGAGTCGATGCCAAGAGAAGCTCAAGTCCTGGTGGGACAGTTTTCTTTATCCCTGTGCTCCCCCTATTCAAATAGCAAATTATCCTGCAACCCAAACTTTGAAGGTCCCCTGGACTACAGCTCTGGCCATTACGCAAGGAAATCGGTGAGTAGCCCAGGGGGATTTCACCCCCAGGCTCTCTCAGAACCGGACTTGAATCTCTCGATTCATCCGGCTCCCATTATCCAGCCGAATAGAATATCCCCATCGTCCAGTGTACAAATAGATGAGGCTCCCTGCGAGCAAGAGCTTCTAGCCATTTACCCGCTTTTGTACGACCTCTCCTTTTCTTGTATTTGTTTCTTACCCACTGAACTAAGGCTTTGTGTAGCCGACTCAGTACTGTATACATCTCAAATTTGCGAAAGTGTCCATAGTAGTTTATCCAACCTCTTATTACCGGGTTGATTCTTTCTGAGAGTTCTTCAATACTCAGGTATGACTTGGTTTGAAGTCTCATTCTCCGGATCTTCTGTCTCATCGCCTTCTTTGCCTGTTCACTCACTGCAGGATTGAAGCCGTAGAAGATTCTCCCATTTCTGTCTTTGCAGCTACGGACTCTGAAGGTGTATCCTAGAAAGTCAAAGCTTGTGTTTGGATACTCGTCCTTCCTTTTATCGTCTTTGCAGTAGACAATACGGGTCTTCTCTGGATGAAGCTCCAGTTTGCATTCTTCCATTCTTTCTTTCAGACTTTCAAGAAGAAGCCTGGCTTCCTCCAGAGTTCTACAGTGTATCACTCCATCATCCGCGTATCTGGCAAAGGGCTTATCCGGATGAGTTCTCTCCATCCACTTGTCGAAGGCGTAATGCATGAAGAGGTTAGCCAGTACAGGGCTTATTACCCCTCCCTGTGGCGTTCCCTTGCTCCTCTCTTCGACTCTTCCATTCGCTTGCATAAAGGGTGCTTTCAGCCATCTCTCTATGTAGAGTATTAGCCATGGAATCTTCACATGTTTCTTGACTGCCCTCATTAGTAGTTCATGGTCTATGTTGTCGAACAGTCCTTTAATGTCGAATTCCAGTACCCAGTCATACCGCCAGCATCTCTGCCTCGTTACTTCAAGGGCATCTATCGCTGACTTTCCCTCCCTGTATCCGTAGGAGTCCTTATGGAAGTATGGATCTACCAGGGGATTGAGATAGATTTTGGCTACCATCTGGGCTACTCTGTCCCCCACTGTGGGGATTCCCAGTACTCTCTTTCCTCCACTCTTCTTTTCTATCTCTATAGCTTTTACTGGAGGTGGAAAGTAACTGCCCGAGGTCATTCGATTCCAAATCTTGTAGAGATTGTTGTCAAGATCGGCTTCGAACTCTTCCAGGCTTACCTCGTCTATTCCTTCTGCCCCTCTGTTCTCTTTCACTTTCTTGAATGCTTCCAGTACTACTTTCTTGGGGATTTCATACGACCTCATCTTGTCTGCTGGCTCCTTCCTTGTCTCTGTTCACAGTTCCTCCCTTTCGGTTGTCTGCACAGAGTTGGTTGACTAACCAACAAAACTGGATAACACAGTCCCTTTGCTCCACTCCCATTACAGGAGCTTCATCACTACTACGGACTGTTCCGCCCCTGAATCTGGCATCGGTACTTTCACCCTCGTGGGTTCTTCCACTTGCGGCTTTTCCCTTAACATCCAGATCCAGGTTCCCAAGTTCCTAATCAAAGCCTGTACCAGGGTCACGCCACCTATATGCCGGTCACCATCTGGACAGTAAGCAGGTTTCCTCCAGACTTATCCCGGGATAGTTGCACCTCCCGGTTTAGATGACACTAGTAGTTGTTACGACACGTTCACGGTGGTTCACTTGTATTCGTCTCCTCTGGTACTCACCTGACGGGATCACTGTCCCGCCTTTTCCCGTAACGTTCACTACCATGGCTCTTTACCACAGCAGCTTACGGTGGTTTGAAGCCTCCACCTGCATGGCGGCTTCGAGGGGCCCTCCCTCATCTTCAATTAAGCATGGCTTGAAGTTTCCTTCTTCGCCTTCTTGGCACACTGCAACCCCAACTATCCAAAATACTTGTATGGAGTTGACTCAAAGAGAAAGAATCTCTCATGGATACAAACTCTTCTTGTAAATCAGCAGCTTTACGGAAGATTTCCAACAACTTCTCTGATCCTTTCTTGTTCAAAGACAGCAACGATTCGCTTCTATCATGCTCGGACCGTGCAGAGGGTTAGCTTGGTCTGATAATCGGTTCGCCTTCAGGCATCCAAACGATCTTCTGGATCGTCTCTCGAGATTATCTTAGGAATTTGCCATATCGACAACTGCCTTCGCTCAGACTCACCAGGCTTTCAAGGTGAACAAGCAAGAAACTCAAGAAATTAAGGCATGGAGCACTGAAAGCTAAAACTGCGGAAATCCTGCTTCTTTCATAAAAAATCAATTCATCAAGAAAGTCCAGATTTCTTCCTAACGCCAATGAAAAATCATCGCTCACGTCGTTTTTTTGCATCTAAGAAAGAAAATCGCCTTCATTCGATCCAGATTCCTCCTCTTTCATCCGGATCAGGAGTATACGGGTTTAATCAACCGAATAATCGGATGTATAATGTTAACGTTAACTGTTAACGTTAACAAGCAGAGGAGGATCGTTTGTGAAAAGGGCCACCTTGCGAGAAGTAGCAAAAAAAGCCGGCACATCCATGATGACAGTATCTAGAGTGATCAACTCTAAGGATTCGGTACGCGATGAAACCAGAAATAGAGTCCTAAGAGCAATAAGTGAGCTGGGCTATGAGCCTCACAAAGATGCGAGAATTCTCAGGGGTGGAAAGACTGGCAGAATTGGGATAGTGGTCTCCGATATCAGGAACCCATTCTATTCACAGGTGGTTGGAGATCTCGAAGACCTTGCTGAAGAGAACAATATGGCCATTATTGTTTCAGACACAAGCAAGAAGCTTAATCAGGAGAGAAAGGCTATAAAGTCGCTTCTGGACATAAAGGTTGATGCAATCCTGGTAGCTCCTGAGGGATATGAGAGCTCTCACTTAATTGATGTGATTAATTCGGGAACAGAAGTAGTTTCCTTCGGCGTTCATTTCGAAAACGACGAAATTTCGGAGGTTTCCATCGATGAAATCACAGGTGCGGCGAAGGCAGGAGCTTATCTCAAGAGTGTTGGAATTAGCGATGTTGTAATGATGATGGGGAATCCTCGCAAGTTTACTACAAGAGGAAGAATGGAAGGGTTTATGAGAGGTTTTGGACATGTGCCTGAAGACAGAGTGATATATTGTGAGGTTGATTGGAAGGCATCTTGTGCAACTGTTAGTGAAATGCAGAGACTTCCTCAGGCTTTCTTTTGCTACAACGACATGATGGCTCTGGGAGTGATGAAGGCATTGGAAGAAAGGGGAGTAGAACTAGGAAGTGAAGTTAAGGTTATTGGCTATGACGATGTTTATATGGCCGAAATTGCTGGCATAACAACTTTAAGAATTCCGATTCGTAGCATGGTGAAAGAAGCTTTCAAGACAATATTGGGAGACGAGGTAAGAAAAATGGTCTTTACACCGGAATTCATACGACGCAAGAGCGCGTAAACAGGAGGTGGCGAAAGTGAAAAGAGTTTTGTTGGTCATTCTGTTCGTTTCGGTGGCTCTGGTAGGCTTAGGGATTCAACAACTGGTTGTGAATTCCTATATGTCTGACCCGGAACCGAAGAGAGTTTTTGAGGAACTTGTACAACAGTTCGAATCAATGTACCCGGACTTTGAGGTAACCGTGAACACGTTTGCACATGAGGATTTCAAAGTGCTTCTCAGAACATGGCTTACTTCATCCAATCCGCCTGACGTTGTCACCTGGTTTGCTGGTGAAAGAATGAGATATTTTGCCAGCAAGGATCTTCTCGAACCAATTGGTGATATCTTTGAGAATGGATTTGAAGCAGATTTCCCAAAGGCATTTGTTAGCGCTTCTAGTTACGAAGATCGTATTTATTTCCTACCTCAATCATGGTACTGGTGGGGTGTGTACTATAGAAAATCCGTTTTCGAAGAACTAGGGATCACCGTACCCCTGACTTGGAAGCAATTTCTGGACGTCTGTGAGACATTGAAGGCAAATGACATGATCCCTATAACCATTGGGACAAAGTATCTATGGACTGCCGCCGGGGTCTTTGATTACCTGAACATGAGAGTTAACGGAATCGATTACGCTCTAAAGCTGACAAACGGAGAAATCCCATATACTGACGATGGGATGAAGGCGGTTTTCGAGTACTGGAAACAGCTTGTAGAAAACGGTTATTTCATTGAGGATGCAACATCCTACACATGGCAGGAAGCTGCCACCTATCTCTTCACAGGAGAAGCAGGCATGTACCTGATGGGGCAGTTCATAAAGGATGTTGCTCCACCTGATGTGAAGGATGATCTTGACTTCTTCAGGTTCCCTATTATTGATGGTAATCTTGGTCTTTACGAAGACACACCAATCGACGGCTTCATGATGCCGGCAAATGCCAAGAACAAAGAGGCAGGCAAGACATTCCTCAAATTCATCGCTTCGAAGGAAGCGCAAGAATACTTTGCCACGGAACTTGGAAGATTGGCTGCCAATAAGCATGTTCCCGCACCGGACGACCATGCTAAGAAAGGCCTGGAAATGATACTTTCATCTGACGGAGTAATGCAGTTCTACGATCGGGATACCGATCCAGAAATGGCTAATGCAGGTATGAACGGCTTTGTGGAATTCATGACCTTCCCTTCCAGACTCGATACGATTCTAAAGAATCTCGAAGCCGAACGAAACAGAATCTACAAATAAGGCTTTCTGTACAGGGTGGGTCGGCAGGACCCACCCTTCATTTGGAGGAAATAATGAGAAGCAAGAGATGGGTTCCATGGGCTTTCCTTGCCCTTCCTCTTACGATGTATTCTATATGGGTCATATATCCATTGATCAGTACGCTTCTTCTCAGCTTCACCAGCTGGGACGGGGTCTCGATGTCCAAAGATATTATTGGCCTGGACAACTTCAGAGAATTGTTCAGAGACCCATATTTCATTGTTTCCTTGATCAACAATATTAAGTGGCTGATTGGATTTGCGGTGGTATGCGTACCTGCGGGCCTGGGGATTGCTCTTCTTCTAGACCAGAACTTTCGGGGAAACAAGCTTTACAAGACACTTGTCTATCTTCCTATGACCCTTTCGTTCGTTGTCATTGGACAGATCTGGTCCTGGATTCTCGAGCCAAGAAGCGGCGTTTTGAACAGTTTTTTGGCGTTGCTGGGATTCAAAGGTGTTTCGTGGTTGAGCGACCCCTCGGTAGTAACCTACTCTCTGATAATGGCAGCGTCTTGGAGGCAGATTTCTTACGCTATGGTTCTTTTTCTTGCCGGGCTTAAGGGAGTTCCGAGG
The DNA here is from genome assembly GCF_000147715.2 of Mesotoga prima MesG1.Ag.4.2. Lineage (NCBI taxonomy): Bacteria > Thermotogati > Thermotogota > Thermotogae > Kosmotogales > Kosmotogaceae > Mesotoga > Mesotoga prima. Next base: position 2,965,043 of record NC_017934.1, read on the forward strand.
GAACTAGTTGAAGCTGCCACGGTTGATGGCGCTGGTCCTTGGAAGAGATTCTGGAACGTCGTGCTTCCGATGCTCAAGCCCGCGACCGTTGTGGCCGTTACGGTAAGCGTTATCGATTCTCTCAGAGCTTTCGATATTGTCTATGTTCTGACACGCGGCGGACCTTTCTACTCATCATCTGTGATGGCGAACTACATGTACATTAAGGCATTCAACAATTACAGGATGGGCTACGGATCATCAATTGCAACTATTCAGTTCTTGATTACTCTGGTATTCATTGTGGTATATATGCGGAATGTGTTGAAAAAGGAGGTCGGAAGCGAATGAAGAGGACCCTTTTCTACATATTCGCCACCCTCCTGGTGCTAGTCTGGCTAATGCCTTTTGTCATAACGATGTTTACTTCAGTGAAGAGCATGGATGAACTCATGATGGGAAGAAGATGGTGGGAACCACCAAAAGAACTAAGATTCGAGAATTACGCAACTGCTTGGCAGGACGCCAATATGGGCAGATACTTTATGAATACATTTATAATTACGGTGCCTTCCGTTCTTGGCGCGCTGTTTCTTTCCAGTCTGGGCGCATTTGCATTGGCATGGTACGATTTCAGACTTTCCAAAACTATTTTGATGATTTTTGTGGGCGGCATGCTTATTCCGTTTCAGATGCTGTTAATACCGGTATATCGTATGTCGATCTCTTTCGGAATCTACGATAGCTATATCGGTGTTATTCTCTTTCATATTGCATTTCAGCTTGGTTTCTGCACTTTCTTTTTGAGGAACTTCATGAAGACAATTCCTGCAAGTATATTCGACGCTGCGATGATTGACGGAGCCGGTCACTTCTTGATATACAGAAGAATCGTTTTGCCTCTCGTAGTACCTGCTATGGCAGCTTTGGGAATTCTCGAGTTCACATGGATATGGAACGACTATCTTTGGTCTCTAATACTGATACAAAGCGACAGATTCAAGCCTGTTACCTTAGGTCTTGTAAATCTTCAGGGTCAGTGGATTACGAGCTGGAATGTTATGGCTGCCGGGTCTATAATTGCAGCAGTCGTCCCTCTGGTAGTATTTCTTCTTTTCCAGAGGTACTTCATAGAAGGACTTACAGTGGGGAGTGTTAAGGGATGAATTGGTTTGGAGCGGCTTATTATCCAGAGCACTGGCCTCGTGAGCGTTGGAAAAAAGACGTAAGAACAATGGGAGAAATCGGGATCAACGTAGTACGGATAGGAGAATTCTCCTGGAGCGTAGTCGAGAGAAAACGAGGCGAAATTGATTTTTCCGTTCTCGATGAAGCGGTTGATCTTCTCAATTCAGAAGGAATAAAAGTGATTATGGGAACTCCTACCTGTACACCTCCACCCTGGCTAACGAAAGAGTTCCCTGAGATACTTCAGAAGGATGTCAACGGACTCGTCATAGCAAGTGGCAGTAGAAGGCATTACTGTTTCAACTCGAAGATCTATCGTGAGGAGACATCAAGAATAGTCGAGGCTTTTGCCGATCACTTTGGTAACGATCCGAGGATAGTTGCATGGCAAATTGATAATGAATTTGGATGTCACAATTCTACAGTCTGCTTTTGCGAGAATTGTGCGGTTGCGTTCAGGGATTGGCTGAAGAAAAAGTATGGTTCAATCGATAAGCTTAACAAGGCTTGGGGAACGGTTTTTTGGAGTCAGATTTTCAATGACTGGGAAGAGATAGAACCGCCGAGAAGGACTCTTACTTCGCCAAACCCTTCCCTGGTACTAGATTATAGGAGATTTTCCTCTGATTCTGCGATAGACTATCATAATCTGCAGAGGGAGATCATCATGAGAAAGAGCGAAGCACCTATAACCCACAATCTTATGGTGAACTTTACGGAGATAGACTATAAGAAGCTTTCAGACTCTATCGACTTCGTATCATGGGACAACTACATTGTAGGGGATTACGATCCAGATCTTCAAGCTCTCAACCATGATCTGATGCGCTCCCTCAAGAAACAGCCCTTTCTTGTCATGGAACAACAGCCAGGAAGGGTTAACTGGCGCGCTGTGAATCCTTCATACGAAAGCAGTCAGCTGTCATTTTGGGTAAAGCAGTCTTTTGCACACGGTGCATTCGGATCGCTGATCTTCAGATTCAGGCAACTGCCTTTTGGTTCAGAGCAATTTCATACTGGATTAATCGACTATGATGGTGAACCCACTGAACGTGCACAAGCTTTTTCAAAAGCTATAGAAAAATTAACAGACTGGAGTGTTGTTGTTCCACAAAGAGAAGCGGCGATTTACATTGACTATGAGAATTTTTGGATAAATGATACGGACAATTTGAACAACAAATTCGATTTGTTGATAGACGGAATTTTGCCGGTCTATAAGTCAGTTAGAAGTCTTGGTTATAACGTGGATTTCGTTTTTCCCGGCGATTCATTGGAAGGGTATTTACTGGCTTTCGTTCCTTCAAGTTTCAAACTTGAACGATGCTTCGTCGAAGAGCTGAGGAAGTTTAAAGGGGATATTTTCTTCACGGCTCTTACGGATCAAAAAGATGGGCGCAATTTCATCAGGAAGACCGAAGAAAGTTTTATCACTGAACTAATGGGTCTTAGAGTCGTTGATGCAGGAGGAATTGAGACGAAAGTAGAGATATCTTTTGCCGACCATGTTTTCAATGGCTCCTTTGTCGTAGAGAAAATTCTCCCGAGCGAAGATTGTGAGGTACTTGCCGTCTATCTAAATGGGCCTTTTACTAATCATCCTGCTCTAATAAAGAGAGCGAACATGTATTACTTGAGCACAGTTCCTGAAATCGTGTCTTTCCAAACTCTTCTTATTGAAGCCGGAATAGAAAGAAAAGCAAGTGGGCCTGGAAGAGTTATTAAGGGCGAATCTAACACGATTCTTCAAAATCCTTTTCCACATAGCATAACAATGGAAGTCGGCGGGAAGGACTACACTCTTAATGAGTACGAGGTCAGGAGAGTCCAAACTGGCTTATCTAAGAATAATCGATGAGTTCCTTCATGTTTTGGAAAGTAAATTCGCGCGGCCCAACTGTGACATGGCCACTACAGGAAGAACTGATACTTCTGAGCCCCGCTTATTATTGAAGAACTCTTTCTCGCGAATTCTTAGTTTGCTCATGCCCACAACAACACAGTAATTTGCCTTTCATCCGACAATTGCGCGATAAGCAAACCAACATTTAAGATTGAAACACAGGATGGTTCAGATAGAACCCCTTCTCATGGGTTCTATTCATCAATGACAGGGTAGCCAATTTTGACCGGTGTTTCTAGCAATTCTATTTCAGAAGCTGTGGCGTTTGCACCTATGTCTACCCCAGAATCGATTTCCCAGGATTCTAGATCCGTAACATCGAATATTGCGCCGTTGTGAGAAACCAGCCGCCTGGGTTCTTCAATGCCGTTGAATCTTGAGAGTTGCTCTCGAGTGAAGACAAGCAGACCTACCAAATATCCTTCTCGACTTCGGCGGTTCCATGTGGAGAGTCTGCGAGAATGTCTCTAGTCAGTTCTCGTCCGGCACCATGGGGTTGACCCTGATGATAACCGTTTCTCCAAAGAGCAAGCTCGATCACGTGGTAAACGTTCCCTTCTACTGCAACATATGCTTTTTCGCCGTCATGACCTTTCGTTCTTCAAGCTCGTCATTTGTTGTTCCAAGTATTCCTATCGGTTCAACGCCCGAAATTTTGCGAACACCTTGCGGAGAGTCTTTGCATAACTCGGATGTCAGTTCGCTCCAAGCGAGATGCATCCCGGCCTGGTGAGAATCGTTCTGCCACCTGTTTAGTCGGGAAAGGTCATAGCCCTTGCCTCATATGTTCCGAGTTCATCGAGAGCTACTACGGGTGGTCCGGCCGATTCTAGGCCAGCCGTCTTATTTTCCTTGTGTGGGGAAGTACTTTCAGCTCGCAAGTAAATGCCTGCACCGAAGAATAAAGAGCCATGTGGTTGCCGGTAGACCAAAGTCTCAAGGGCTGTAAATCGAAAAATGAACCTCAAATTGTAACATGAGCGGGATTATTTGACTTGACGTTGAATCTCGATAGGGCTGTAGTGGTGAATATTGGGCTGATCTCAGAAAATGTAGAAAGGTCAAGATCTCTGCGAGAAATATCCGAGGATCTCCCAAAAACCAATATTCCGGAAATCAGAGCACCGGCAGTATCAACGCAAGAACAAATCTATCCTTCTCATATAAACCTCCTTCTCACCTTGACGGATCCGTAGATTGCTTCCGTAAACGAAATTCTCACCTGAACCTTTCGGAAGCTTGCATGATTTTTGGAAGTTCTGCTGATTGAGGGAAATGGTGTTTGCAAAGGAAAGCGCATACATCCTGGATCAATCGATACTGCTTTACCTCAAAACTTACACAAAAAAACAGAGGGCTCTTGTGGGCCCTCTGTTGTTGTTTATCAGTAGTAGATAAGTTCTAGAAGTAGATAAAACGCGTTTATAGTTTCGTATTGCTCGTCTATCTCCCAGTAGTAAAGATCGAAGGTACCGTCTTCATAAACTTCAAATTGCGCATATACTTCGGCGGGAATCCCTCCTAGGTCAAATGTTCCGTAGAATTCAACTATATGGAGATCGTCAGTTGAAACGAAGTAGTCCCAATGTGGTTCGTAGAAGAAGCCATCGAATGCTTCACCCAGGGTCATCCAGTTGTAGTAAACATCGAAATAGGAGTTTTTGACTTCGGTGATCTTGGAGTCCATTATCGAAGCAAGCAGCGAGTCGATAGCTGCATCGTCCTGAGAGACATCGTCTATTCCCAGATACTCAATGTCGAAAGTACGTTCATCCAAGTTCACGGTGAATTGGAAAACCGTTTCTACAGTTTCATCTTCCTCGTAAAGAAAGCCGATGTACTCAACGACATCCTGATTGTCGGCGGTAACGAAGTAATCCCAGCTCCCATCTGAGAAATAGTTGCTGAAAGACTCACCGATTATCTTTTCAGGATAATCGTAAAAATAGCCGTCCTTAACTATTGAGATTGCGACGTCTGCTCTTTCCGGCAGGAAGATTTTTTCCAGGAAAGCGAACTGATTACTGTTATCCTGAGGAACACCGTTGATCTCCCAGTAATTCATTATGAAGGTTGAATCCTCTTCTTTGACTGAGAAGCGCATCTTTACCGTTGCCGCTTCACCATTTTCATCAAGATAGTTGCCGCTGAACTCGACAATGTTTTCGGTTCCCTCTTTAGAATATTTCCACCTGGGCATTTCAAAGAACGCTTCAAATGATTCACCGATCAAATTGTCTGGAAAGTTATTGAAAGTTCCCTCTGTGACAATGCTTATGAACCTTGCACTGTCCTGAGGCAATAGCCGTTGCGCAAGAGCAATACTTGAAACCGACAATACCAACAACAATAGAATAGTGAACTTTTTCATAAAACTAACCTCCTTTATTTTCTCGCTTTTCTCACGTTGAATCTGTTCTACTTCAATCTTCCATCAGTAAGAAATGCCGAACCTCTGGATCCTGTTGCCCGATTGCTCAAGCACAAACACTGAGCCATCATCACTGAAATAGAGGTCAATCGGTCTCGTGAACAAACCGTGTGCTGTTCCTGAACCTCCCCACTCGAAAAGGAAGCTGCCTTTCGGGTCAAGAACAACAACCATATTATTCATTTTATTTATGTAGTGAAGATTACCAGAGCTATCGATTGTTGACCCTCCGGGTTGCCCCCATTTTCCGCTATAACCGGAGCCCCATTCAGCAACAAAGTTTCCCTCGGGATCATACTTCTGAATTCTTCTCACTATATCGTCCGAGATGTATATGTATCCATTGTTGTCAACATTGAGACCAGATACTGTTGCAAGATTCCCGGGATTCATTGCATCAAACATCCCGACTTTCGCTCCCACAGTAAGTATAAGTGTTCCTTCATTGTCGAATACCTGAACTCTTTGATTGAACGCATCACCAACGTATAAACGATCAGATCTGTCGATTGCAAGATACATCGGTCCATCGAACTGACCGGGTTCCGGTCCCTTGCCTCCCCAAGATTTAACAAACTTGTTCTTGCTTGAAAACTTCTGTACTCTTCCATTCTGAGAATCCGCCACGTAGATGAAGCCCTTTGAATCTACAACTATATCGTGAGGAAAGAGAAACTCTCCGTTTTCGCTGCCATAGTTTCCAAATGAGGTTTTGTATTTGCCGTTTTTGTCGAATACCTGAATTCTGTGGTTCAAAGTGTCAGCAACGTAGACTAAATCCTTTCCGTCAACGAAAATCCCTTGCGGATCGCTGAATTGACCATTCTTAGTTCCCTGAACTCCCCAAGACTTTTGGAAAATTGCAGAAGAACCAAACGATGGAACGGATACAAGCAATATCAATAGCAGAAGGACAAAATGCTTCAAAAAATTCACCCCTTCAAGCTTTTTATTTGCTTGTCTGATATTAACACTCGAAGTGCCAGAAATTTCTCGTTCTTATACAGTCGTTTTAGGAAATGTCCGTGGAGTGTGGCAGATTGCATCACAAGATTGATAGAGGAGCAAAACCAAGCAAAAAAGTGATGGAATGCTTTTAAGAGCAATTAAAGACTTAATTTGAGAATACAGGGCGTTGTCAGGGAGGCTGCAGTGCTCTAAACTATAGATGAGCCACAGTTCCCCTCATAAGCAATCTTTTGTGGTCAATTTTATGTTGTAGCGTTGAGTATAAAAACCCATTACAAACCAGATTGGATTGGAGGTGGCCCAATTGGCAAAGATGATCAAGAAGAACTATTTACTTGCTCCAGGCCCGACGCCTGTTCCTGTCGACGTTCTGCTTGAGGGTGCAAAGGATACGATTCATCACAGAACTCCGCAGTTCAAGAAGATTTTTGAAGACGCGGTAAACGGGACGAAGGAGGTTTTCAGGACACGAAACGATCTCTTTATCCTTGCTTCTTCCGGTACGGGAGCGATGGAAATGGCCGTTGCAAACATAGTCAATCCCGGAGAGAAGTTAATAGTCTGTAGCGTTGGAAAGTTTGGCGAGAGATGGGTTGAACTTGCGAAGACTTTCGGTGCGGAGATAGTCTTGGTTGAAAGAGATTATGGAGACTTCTACACCCCGGAAATGGTTGAAAGAGCCCTGGATGAAAACCCCGATGCAGTTGCTGTTCTTACAACCCTTAGCGAAACATCTACTGGAACAGTAATGGATATCGAAGGCATAAGTAAAGTTGTGAAGAAAGCGGGCAAACTCATCGCAGTAGACGGCATTAGTGGTTTAGTTGCCGAACGTTTGCTTACCGATGACTGGGGGCTTGATATAGTTGTATCTGGCTCTCAGAAGGGTTTTATGCTACCTCCTGGACTGGCTTTCATATCGTTCAGTAAAGAAGCTATCGAAAAGTCCAAGAACGTTAGTTCTACCAGTTTTTACTTCAACCTGAAGAAATACTTGAAGGATCCTATTCCATGGACGCCAGCTGTCAACCTGATCTATCAGCAGAGTCTTGCCGTAAAAATGCTTCTCGAAGAAGGAATGGAAAACGTGTGGGCGAGACACGAACTAATGGGAAAGGCAACGAGAGAAGCCATAAAAGCCATGGGGTTGGAGCTTTTCTCCAAGAGGCCGGGAAATGTGCTTACTTCTGTCAAGGTGCCTGAAGGTGTCGACGGAGGCAAAATAGTCTCCATAATGAGAGACGAATATGGAGTAACGATAGCCGGCGGACAGGGTTCGATGAAAGGAAATATCTTCAGGATAGCCCACCTCGGGTATATGTCGGACTACGATGTCATTATTGCCCTGACATCTCTCGAGAAAGTCCTCAGAAGGCTAGGATTCAAGGTGGAGTACGGAACCGGAGCAAGAGTTGCTATGGAGATTTTCGAGAAGGAGGGCGCTTGATGCTTAGACTACACGCTAACGATCCTCTCGACAAGGATGCAATGAAGATCCTTGAGGACAGCAAGCTGTTCGAGATAACTGCTGAGCATCTAGATAAAGATGAGTTGCTTAAGAAGATGCCCGAAATAGAGATCTTGGTCGTGAGAAGTGCAACGAAGGTAACCTCTGAGGTGATCGATGCCGGAAAGAAGCTAAAGTTGATTGCAAGGGCCGGAGTTGGACTGGACAATGTTGACGTTGAGGCTGCGAAAAGGCACAACATAATGGTTAGAAACACACCCGGAGCCAACGCCATCTCGGTGGCCGAACTCACTTTCGGTTTGCTTCTCAGCCTTGTAAGGCACATTCCAAGAGGTACGTACGGCATCAAGGAAGGAAAGTGGGAAAAGAAGGAACTGAAAGGTACAGAGATATTCGGCAAGACGATTGGTCTTATAGGATTTGGGGCAATAGGCCGAGAAGTCGCGAAGAGGGCTATTGCTTTTGGAATGAATGTCTGTGCTTACGATCCATTTGTGAAGGAAACCGAGATGGAAATTGAACTTGTTTCTTCACTGGATTCTCTATTCGATAAATCAGATGTCATCTCGCTCCACATTCCCTTAACAGCCGAAACGAAACACATTGTTGGTGAAAAAGAGATCTCAGCGATGAAAGACGGCGTTATCATCATTAACACAAGCCGAGGGGGAACGATAGATGAGCAGGCCCTATATAACGGGTTAGTTTCTGGAAAGGTTTCCGGAGCTGCCCTGGATGTTTTTGAAGTAGAGCCCCCCTCTGACGAACTTAGAAGGAAATTGATCGGGTTGGGTAATGTGATATGTGTTCCTCATGTTGGAGCAAGCACGACTGAAGGTCAGAAAAGGGTTGGCCTTGAAATGGCCAAGATTATCGTAGAAGAATGCAAGAGCATGATATAATTCACATGATTTTTCTGGTGGAGGTGTAAACGTTGAAGGTTTACGTGGACAAAGATACTTGTATTGGATGTGGAGTTTGCGAGGGAATCTGTCCCGAGGTTTTCAAAATGAATGATGATGGAAAGGCCGAGGTTATTGTTCCCGAGACGGAAGCGGCTTGTGCTCAGGATGCTGCAGACTCCTGTCCAGTTCAGGCAATAAAAGTAGAATAGTTTCCAATTCTTAACGTTCACATGTAGGGGCAGACAAATGATCTGCCCCTTTCTATAGTGGAACACAAAATTTGTCTATTTTTTCTGAGTGTTAAGTCTGATATAGTAGTAATTGCTTCGGAAAGATTTATTGTA